>NZ_CP048410.1:2692500-3292500 GCF_019357415.1 Gramella sp. MT6 | reverse complement strand
GCAGGCGGAAAATTTAAAAGTGTGTATGCCTTAAGTAAAGATGAATTTAATCAGCCGGAAGGTCTCACTTTTAAACCAGAAGGCAGCCTCTATATTTCGAATGAAGCTGGGAGCGACCCTGCGAATATTTTAGAAATTGAATTGAAAAATAAATAGAATATGAATACTACCTCCCTGGAAACTGCTTCGGTAGAAAAAAGCAAAACTCCACTTTACATTTCAATTTCTATTGTGATCCTGATTATTGGTTCTTATTTCTTTATACCCAACGTTCAAGAATTTCTAAATGAAAGCTGGAATGTGCTCACCAGTAATGATAACCAAAAAATCCAGAATTGGGTGGATGGATTTGGCTGGTTTGGGCCACTTCTGCTTGTTGTTTGTATGGTCGCGCAAATGTTTCTACTGGTGATTCCATCCATAGCCCTGATGGTGGTTTCGATTTTGGCCTATGGTCCTGTTTGGGGAAGTTTTATATTGTTGGTGTCTATTTTTACCGCTTCTTCTATCGGATACTGGATAGGCCGTTATTTTGGGCCGGTGATTGTACAAAAGCTGATAGGACAAAAATCAGAAAGGAAAATTGCCGGTTTTCTCCAAGATTACGGGTTTTGGGCAGTGATTGTTACAAGGCTTAACCCATTCCTGTCAAATGACGCGATTAGTTTTGTTGGGGGGATATTAAAAATGGGATATTGGCGTTTTATTGGCGCCACTTTGGTTGGGATTGCTCCGCTAACAGTTTTTATTGCGATAATTGGCGAAAGCACCGATGCTTTAAAAAGCGGATTATTGTGGGGTTCCCTGGTAAGTCTGGTAATTTTTGGAGTCTATGTTTACTGGGATAAGAAAAAGAAGAAGAAATAAAAGGATTTTTAGTTCTAAAATGAATGCCTTTAAACAGGAAAGTATCATTTCCATTTAATTCTTCCCCACCTTGTAGGTAACTGGTATAAAATATAGTCTCAGAACTTTAGATTTTACTCAGGTATACCTCCATAGGTGCTTCCATAAAAAGTATTTTTTGAATTTCAAGAGTTTCAAATTTAATAGAAGTGGTCTCCGATAATCCTAATGCATTTCTCTTATCCAAAATTTGATCCCCGATTTTAGCCATGCTCTCAAAGAAAAAAATATATACGCCATTTCAATCTTTTTTTTAGATATATTTCTTTATGGTTCTTTTATCGAAATTAGCCATGTGCAAACAAGCGTCCTGGTATATTCAAACGCCTTCATCATATCTATTAAGTAAAAAAATTTGTTGAAATTCATCTTGCGTCGAACTATCCGATATTATTGTTATACGGTCGTAGCGAAGCTCTACACTTATTTTATTCGAAATTTTCCGGTCTCTAAGTTTTACTGGATGAATTTCATAATTTTTAATAAACTTTATTATTTGAAAAAGATTAATTATGATCTGCCTTTTAATCTAACTTCAATTTTCTTTTTTTTAACAGTTAGCCTTTTCATTAAATCCATTAATTTGGGATCGCTGTTTTCTTTGTAAATTTCATTTATTCCCAAAATTAGTTCCTTTGCTTCACGGGAAGCAGCAACACGGTCGCTCATCGACATATTACTCATTTTTTTCCTTTCGAATTTATTCGCTTTATTAATTATGTCCATTAGATATTTTACTTTTTTCTAAATTAACGCTGGAACTTGACCGAATTCCAAAATAGGTTTAACGAAACACACTCGTTTTTTTCTTTATATTAAAAAAAAACTTAGGTGTTACATTATCCGTTTTTAATAGTGCTTTTTATTGATATACTTGCTCTAAGCATCCAGGCCATTTCTTCATGTTCCATCATTAATCCGGTAAGGAAATCGGCTGTACCTGCATCATTGTGTTTTTCTTCTATCTCAGAAATTATCCCCCTAACGAATTGAATAATAGTGTAATGATCTTTTAAGAGTGTCTTAATATAATCCTGGCTAGAATTGCCATTTATAGAGTTTTCGTTTAAATGAGTCAAGTCCAGAAACTGCTGTAAAGTGGCAGGAGCGTAAGATCCGATTTTACGGATTCGTTCAGCAACACCATCGATGGTTTTCTTGATGCTGTTATAATGCTCTTCGAAAAACAAATGTTTCGTATGGAAGTCGTGTCCTTCAAGGTTCCAATGTGCACCTAGAGTTTTTGTGTAAAGCACGAATTCATCAGCCAAAAGTACGCTCAGTATTTCTGCTACTATTTCTCTATTTTCTTTTGTAATTCCAATATTTGTATTCATTTAATTTATTATTTATACTATTCGAATAATTAAGCCGTTTGCTCAATTATCTTTTTTATTAATTAATCTTTCTTTAACGCTCAACATTCCATAACCTTACTTCCTAGGCTATTTTGTTGAGTAAAGTGAACCTATCTTTCGCCTTTTGAAAAAAATTATATTTTAACCTGCGATATTTATCCAGATGATAGAGGTAACTTCGTCTATAGTTCTCGTGTTCAACGACAAAATCCATATCACATTGAGCATCTTCACATTCTAAAATACTTTCTCTTGAATCCTTATATTTTAGAAGCGCATTTAATAAAGTTTCGCTTTCTATATATTTTTTTTGAAGTTTCTGGAGCAGTCCTTCATCATCAAAATCTTTGTCTAAATCTTTGTTGCAAATCCCTATAAGATTGATCATTTCCTTTTTTACATATTTTAAATGACCAATCCAGTAGTCCAGTTCTATAGTGTTTAATTTATGCGTCACCTCAATTTCTGTATCATATTGATATATTTCTGGTTCTAAATTTTTCATTATTTAAATTTTTATAGAAATTTTTTTTTCGCTTTTTTCTTGTTTTACATCAGTAATTTTTAGTTTCTGACTGCCCGAAGGAAAGTTATATTCCATAATATCTCCTTTAGAATGACCAAAAAGAGCAGCTCCCAATTGAGTAAGAACGGATATTTTTCCTTTCTTTCTGTCCTGTTGGGATGGAATCACAAGTTCTAAGTTTTTTTTACACGCTTTTTCAGAGGATATTCTGATTTTGCTATTAAACCGAATTACATCATCTGGCATATCGGTTTCATCTACTATTTGAGCATTTTTTAATTCATTGATTAACAGCTGCAACGATTTCTGAGTTTCAAAATCTTCAACATATCCTGAAATATTGAGTATACGCTTTAAATACACATACTCTTTTTTTTCTATTATTAAACTACCATACTTCATTATATAAATTATTATTGTTATTTAATTTAAGGGAAAACCCCAAATTGTAATTAAGCTTTTTAAATTTCGTGACATCACATCCACAGTTTTTTAGATTTCTATAATTAACCAACTCAGCTTTATTTCTTCATTGGAATTTTTCCCTTAGAAGTTACAGGAGTGAGATTAAATACATATTGTTATTTTAAAATGGATTTTTAAGTAAACCTCTATTTCTGAGGTGACGTTTATTTGCTAGCCTAAAAGGACTATTACGTACAGTAGAAAAACTAAGTTTGGTTTGCTTTTCATTTTTTCCTGTAAGAAACGTGGTTAAATCGTGTAAAATCATTTTTATTATATTATTGTTTTAATAGAATTATTTAATGTTATTGAATCAAAACCCTTGATGAATTAATTGAAGAAGTTGGATCCCGGATATTTTCCTCATATTCACTACAGGACCATACCTTGCTTTTCTGAGAGGTAAGTACACAGGAATTCTTATGAATACAGGTAGGGCATATATTGAAGTGATTGGATTTCATAGTATACATTAATTTTATATACTAAAGACAATCCATATGCCACTTAGAGAGAGCTCTGAGCTATATAGTTAAAGAAGCTGAAAAAACCTTGTTATACAAAGCTTCGTGTTTTATTAATAGATTTTAGAGAGAATTATAGGGTGGGACTAATTTACCCGGAAGGGTAAATAGGTATCATTGAAAATAGACTTAACCTGAAAGTTTTTGCCTGATGGTTTTTCTATCAATTCCTAAAATTTCGGCTGCTTTTGTTTTATTATTATTGGTTGCATTCAAAACTTTTTGGATATATCGTTTTTCCATTTCTTTTAAAGGATGAAGTTCCTGCTCAGGGAAGTCTATATTGTATTTTAAAGAATCAGGAAGATGTTCGACCGTTACAATTTTATCGCACATAATAACAGCTCGCTGAATCACATTTTCCAGTTCACGTATATTACCTGGCCAATCATATCGAAACAAAATAGCTGAAGCTTCCGGATCTATTTTTATAAAGCGGTCTTTATATTCCACACCATATTTAAAAAGAAATTTTTCAGTTAATAAAGGAATATCATCTTTACGTTCCCGCAAAGGTGCTACCTCAATTTCCACTACAGTCAAACGATAATAAAGGTCTTCTCTAAAACTACCTTTTTTAATTAACTCCTTCAGGTTACTATTGGTTGCTGCAATGATGCGCAAATCTATTTTTTCTGCTTTCTGAGCTCCTACCTTAACAACTTCTTTTTCTTGTAGTACTCGTAGTAAACGGGATTGAACGGTAGTGGATGCGTTTCCTATTTCATCGAGAAAAATCGTACCCCCTTTAGCCGCCTGGAAGAATCCATCCCGGTTCTTTTCTGCTCCTGTAAAGGCACCTTTAGTATAACCAAATAATTCCGCTTCCAATAAGTTTTCCGGAATACCGCCGCAGTTGACTGCAATAAATGGTGCTCTGGAAAATTTCCCTTGATAATGTATAGCACGTGCTACAAGTTCTTTCCCCGTTCCACTCTCGCCCTTAATGAATATGGTTGCTTTGTTATCTTTTACCCGCTCAATAATCTGGATAATATCATTTATCTTTTCTGAGTTTCCAATAATTTCACCATAGGCTTTGTCAGTTTTGATTTCCGAATTTAATCTAGTACCATTAGTCTCATTATTAATTCCTAAAGATTTATCGACCGCTTGTTTTAACTCATTTTTTGTAAAAGGCTTGGTTAAATAATCTACCACGCCAGACTTAATGGCAACCAATGAATCCTGAAGTGATGGATAGCCAGTCACCACTAGTTTGGGCAAGTGTGGATAATGTTCTGATACAAATTTGATAAGCTCCATACCGTCTATTTCGGGCATTTTAAGATCGGTAATCAGTAAGTCAATCTGTGTATCGCGCAATATTTGAACAGCTTCTTTAACCGATACTGCTTTGTAGGTATGATAACTCCATGAGTGCAAATGACGCTGCAATAATTCAAGGATTTGGATGTCATCATCTACAATTAATATATTTTCTTTTTTAAATTTCATGGAGTGATTCAAATTATTAAGATTTAGGCAAAGTTACCGTGAAAGTGGCACCTTTACTTTTATTGTTTTCTACAGCAATAAGCCCTTTATGACTGGATATAATTCCATGCACGACACTTAAACCCAGCCCGGAACCATCACCGGTAGGTTTTGTAGTAAAAAATGGTTGGAAAACTTTTTCCAATGCTTCTTCGGATAAACCAGGTCCTTCGTCAGAAATTTTTAAAATGATATGATTTTTAGTTTGCGAAGCCTCAATGGTCACCAGGCCATCTTTAGGTGAGAAATAGATTGCGTTGATTATTAAATTAAAAATGATTTGGGTAAGCTGTATGGTGTCTGCCCGCAGAATAAGTTTATCATCGTCTAATTTCACAATGTATTTTACACCCGCCTTTTTAAACGATGCATCTAATAATGAAAGCGAGTTTTTTATGCTGGGAACCAAGTTTACCATTTGCATTTCCTGAGGCATTTCGCACGCAAAAAACATTAATTTTTTTACCACCTCACGAGAAAAAATGGCATTTTCAATGATTTTATCTAGATCTTGTAAAATATGTTTATCCTCATGAAATTCATCTTTTAATAATTCAGCAAAACCGAGTATATTCGCCAGAGGAGTATTGAGTTCGTGTGCTATGCCCGCGGTAATTTCGCCTAATATTCCTAAGCGGTCAACACGTTCCATCTGTCGTTTTAAGGAAGCTTCATTTTGCTGAATTTCTATCCGTTCTAAGAGGTTTCCAATTTTTAAAGCAACATTATCCAGGAGTTGCTTTTCCTCTATTAAGAATGAAGTTTCTCCATTTAAATATGCGATAATGCAACCCTTCTGTTCATTGAAAACCTGAATTTCAGAAGTCAATTGAAAGGTGTCGTTTATTTGCTTTGCTTCGACTGAACAAATAGGAGTTTCAATGGCTATTTCAGTTTGATCAGGATATTGAAATCCTTTTTTTAGGCTCAGGGCTATTGCATTAAAACTTTCATGCAACTGACTAACCTCTGTATTTCCAATTATAGAAGATACTTCGTATAAACAGGTAAGTTCTTTAATTCGTTCTTCGAGCTCTTTTCCCGTATTTTTCATTTACATTATCAATAATTTTAAAGATACTATACACTCAAAATCTTTAAAACGGTTTTTCTGCAAATAAAGGTAATGTCTTTAAGTCTTTTAATTAAATTCCTCAAGCAAAACTCTATAATTTTTATTGAAAAACTTATCCTGATCAAAACTAAATATTAGGTTTCTTTTTTTAATCACTTTGGGGTTAGGTATATTTAATGTTTTCAAAAATTAGCTTATTAAAGTCCGTGAACAGTTTATTTTGATTTCAGTAATCGTTGTTATTAGCATTATAAGCATCACTATATTCTGGCAACCAGTTATATGGCTTTTTCTATTGGTTGTTCCAATAATATTAATGGGGGTATTTGATATTTTTCAAAAGTCTCATACTATACGTAGAAACTACCCTGTGATTGGTCGTTTTAGATATATGTTAGAGTCAATCAGACCTGAGATAATGCAGTATTTTGTTGAAACCGGCACTGAGGGAAGACCACTCAATCGTATTTTGCGTTCATTGGTATATAGGAGGGCAAAAGGGGAGAATGATACGGAGCCATTTGGTACTCTAATGGACATTTATCATTCTGGATATGAATGGATGGAACATTCTATGTATGCAAAAAATAATCCTAAGAATATTGGTGAATTTCCAAGGTTAAAAATTGGAGGTAAAGATTGTAAACAAACGTATTTCTCAAGTTTATTAAATATTTCGGCGATGAGTTTTGGTTCTTCAAGTAAGAATGCAGTTTTGGCAATGAATAAAGGAGCTAAAATGGGCAATTTTGCCCAAAATACCGGTGAAGGTGGTATTAGTGACTATCATTTAGAACACGGTGGGGACCTTATATGGCAAATTGGGACTGGATATTTTGGTTGCCGAAAAGAAGATGGAAGTTTCAATGAGGAAACCTTCAGGGAAAATGCCCTTAGGCCTCAGGTGAAAATGATAGAAATAAAATTGTCTCAAGGAGCCAAGCCTGGTCATGGAGGTATATTACCAGCTGTGAAAAATACAGAAGAAATTGCGAGAATAAGACACATTAAACCTGGAATTGCGGTACATTCTCCTCCATCTCACTCTGTTTTTTCCGATCCTATTCAGTTTATGCATTTTATTAAAAAGCTGCGGAACCTTTCAGAGGGAAAACCTATAGGTTTTAAACTGTGTTTGGGGCGTAAACAAGAATTTATGGACTTCTGTGAAGCAATGCTGTTTACGAATATAAAACCTGATTTCATTACTGTAGATGGGGGAGAAGGTGGTACTGGTGCTGCACCTGTAGAATTTTCAAACTCTATGGGAATGCCCCTGCTCGAAGGTCTCATTTTTGTACACGATAGCCTGGTGGGTTTTGGATTAAGAAAAGAAATTAAAGTGATAGTGGCCGGAAAAATTATAACAGGATTTCATATGGCCAGAGCTATTGCACTGGGTGCAGATGGGTGTAATAGCGCTCGTGCAATGATGCTTTCTGTAGGTTGTATTCAGGCTTTACAATGTAACAATAATACCTGTCCCGTGGGGGTGACCACTCAAAATAAGGCCTTAGTTAAGGGATTGGTGGTAGATGATAAAGCGCCAAGGGTTAAAAGATATCATGAAGCTACAATTCATAGCTTTTTAGAATTAATTGCGGCAGCGGGGCTCAATGGTCCGGAAGAATTAAATCGTAGCCATATTAGCAAAAGGGTAGGGATGTATAATGTACAGACCTATGACGAAATATACCCCTATACAGAGAAAGATGTCTGGTTAATATAGATACAGTGCCTAAAAATTATACAAAGTTTTTTCAACATACAAGATTGATGAAATAAAGGATTGTTTTAGATTAGAATCTGTTTGTCTTAACTAAAAGGTTTATAAGTAAGCTTACGCACTCAATAGGTGGTAATCCGAGGATCTTAAGACATATGAAATCTTTTAATATATGAATACTGTTATCTGGTCGTAACGAGGCTTTACATTCATTTTATTGGGGATTATCCAAATCTGTAAGAACTTTACAGGTTTATCCGGATTGTTGTTTGATTCAGAATGCATTACGCCCGTTCTAGCACTCATCACCTTGATATCTCCTTCCTTGATAATGGTTTAATTCACCATATTATCCTGGTGTTTCAAATCACCCCCAACTGAATGGATACGATTTCCATATCTCTATACGGATGGCTGCCAAATCCCGTATCTTCTGAAACAGTATCGTCATTAAGAACGCGTACCACTCCAAAATTCATACGTTCCGGGTTATGGTATTTGGCAAAGCTGAAGCTGTGTTTTGAATATAACCATCCATGATTGGCATCTCCTCTAGCTATTTGCTTTATGATATATAGTTTTCATTTTCTGGTTTAAAGAGTTTGATATTCAATTATTTATATTTTCACTTAATGGGTTTGGTCTTTTAATGTCTAATCGATTCTAGGGTCTGGCATGGTCCATATTACGGGCCAGTATAGAATAGATCACAAGACTTAAAATTGGTAGAAAAAAAGAAATCACAATCCCTGAAAAATACAGTATCAGTAATATATTCAATCTTTTATCCTTGCTATAAACCTTTCCAGTACTGAAATTTTTGCCTTCAATCTGTATAACGCAATACACCATAATTTTATATGTCACAGCGTCCATACACAACACTGTTCCTTAGATTGCCGTCGGGTTTTCTTCGAATTGATTTTTCCCCATCCAATCTGTTTCAAACGGAAAAAGTGAAAGCCAAACCAGCAAATTCAGGTTGGCCCACAAAATTTTTTCATTTACCTTATTTACGGCTTGCAGTAAATGATGATGATTATTCCAATAAATTCCGAGATATATAAAGCTTAACACATAGGTAAGAAAAATGAGGAGTATGAGTTTTAAAGCATCAAAAGTATAACCGTCTGGCGCGCTCATGCCCAAAACCATAATGGTTATGATGATAGCAAGTACGCCATTGCTAAGGGCTTTCAATATACCTGTTTTCATCGAATGCGCCGTTTTTGGTTGCGGCACATAATCAACCTCGTCTCCAACTACTTTTGGAAAAGCATCCAAATCCTTATTTTCCTAATCTTTTTTGAATTTTTCAATAACCTCCTTATCAAAAATCACAAAATTTCAATGGATATTACGTTCCTCCTCAAAGAGAGTGCCCCCCCAAAAATATAAATGGTAGTTTCAGCCTCCATTTCAAAAGAACAAAGGCTACTATCTTTGGCTACGAGAATTTGTTTGAGATCGTAATTATATTCATCGGCTTTAATACTAACCTCTAAAATATACAAAGCACTTTCTCCATAAAGGTCTTTTTCTATATTGATTTGCTGTTTTTTGCTGCTTTTTCTTTCAATAAAATACAATTCACTATGTACAGGAGCAGGGGATGTTTTATTAAAAGCCTTGCCGGCTATTAATTTGAATTTTGCTCCTTGTTCTTTCCAATGTGGAACTTCTTTTTCTTTAATATGTGCTAAGCTGGTTCTGATTGTTCTAAATGTTTTGGCAATGCTACCCAAATCTGTAATCCGTGTAGCGACTTTTCTTTGCCCCGCAAATATTCTGGTGTTCTTTCCGAATGAACCACTCCTTTTCCTGCAGTCATCCAATTAACAGCTTCGGGTTTAATTTCAATATCGGAGCCCAGGCTATCTTTGTGCTGAATGGAGCCTTCAAATAAATAGGTGAGGGTAGATAATCCAATAGGTGGATGCGGCGCCACATCCAGATTGATTTCCTCGTCCATTTCCGCCGGTCCCATATGATCGATAAATGAGAATGGGCCAACAGACCTTTTTTGTCTAAAAGGAAATAATCTTCCCACCATAAAGTTCCCAATATCGGCGGCGTGTTCTTCTTTAATCAATTGGGTATTTGACATATCATGAATTTTAAATTTTAATAACTGGTTTTAGCATTGAATTTATGCCAATACGTCTTTTATGCTTTCATCTTTATTAAACCTACTTTTTGCATACGGACATAGCGGAATGATTTTCAAGTCATTTTTTCGGGCATATTCCACACCTTCCATAACTAGTTGTTTTGCCATGCCTTTCCCGCCAAACTTGTCTTCCACGCCGGTATGGTCAATGATAAACTTCTTCTTTCCTGCCCAGGTAAAGGTCATTTCGCCTGCATATTCATTATCTGCATAAATGATAAATCGACCTTTTTTACCATTGGCTTCGCGCTCTATTCTTGCCATAATTATTTATTTTTGATAGTTTTCTAAGCTGAATTTTAATTTTTCCTTGTCCCATTAATTTCTTTCTTATCTTTCATTACGATGGTTCGGTAAGGAAACGGTATTTCAATACCTTCTTTATCAAATCGTTTTTTGATACTTTCTAATACCGAAATTTTAAGTTCAAAACAGTCATCAAAAGTTTTTCCCCAAGCCCAGGCGCGTATAGTTATGGAAAAATCATTTAAGGAAAGGACGGCGGTTTTAACAATTGGGTGATCATCTTTTTTATCCAGTGCAGATCTATTGTCATAAATGAGCGGATGATTTTCACATTCTTCTTGCATAATTTTTTTTGCTAAATCAATATCACTGTCGTAGGAAATTCCAATTTCTATACGCTCACAACATTTGAGTTCGCCAAGATCATAATTGATCAGTTTTTCTTTATTGATGATCGAATTCGGGATTACGATCATCTTGTTTTCAAAGTTACGAATTACGGTATGGCGCAAAGTGATATCGGTTACGGTGCCCACCATGGTGTCCGTGACTTTTATAAGATCACCTACTCTAAACGGTTTAAAGGAAATTATAAAAACGCCCCCAACCAGGTTTGCCAAAGCCTCTTGGGAAGCTACACCAATCACGATTGCAACAACCCCTGCGCCTCCAAGTGCGGTTTGGGCAACACCACGAAGTGAGGGAAATGCGAGTAATCCAAATAAAATTCCAGTAAAATAGATAGTAAATACAGCCACATACCTTAGAAATTTAAAACTGGTAGGATCGTATTTGTTTTGTATTTTTTTATTGATACTTTTTTTAAACCACAAATTGGTTGAAGTAGCTGCAACAATAGTAAAGACCGCTAAAAAACCTAAATAGAGGACAAGTTTGAAATTTGATATTAAAGAATCATATTTTTCTTGCTCAACAAAAATGAAGCTTAAAGCTATAAGGCCAAGAACTAGCCATAATGTATTCAGCACACGTTTTACCAAATTTACCGGTGCTGTTTTCTCACCAGGAAAATTTTTATGTTCCTGCCTTACCAACCATTTATGAAATAAGTTAGTTAGAAGATGCAATATTACAACTGCAGCAATTATTATAGTTGCGTAGATAATATGCGGTTTATAAGCTTCAAGAAAATCTTCCATTTCTTATTTTTAAAATTTATATGTTTTTAAATACAAACTAGCTTTAGGTCAAAATAGCTGGGTTCTATAAAGCGAACATAACCAATAATCAATCTAAAGTCTGCACGCCGCCACCATTAACAAAAATCACTTGTCCGCTGGTCCAGCTGGAAATGGGCGCGGCAAAATATAATACCGCTCCGGCAATATCTTCGGGTTCGCCTAATCGTTTAATAGGTGTATGCTCCAACATTTTCCTTTCAATTTCTGGGGTGAGCACCGTACTAAGAGCGTGGGTCTTTACTGCTCCGGGTCCAATGGCGTTGATACGAATTTCAGCCGGGCCATAATCGAAGGCGAGGTTACGTGTCATGTGGTTAATTGCGGCTTTGGAAGAAGCGTAAGCACTAATCGCCGGACTCTTATTGATAGAAGCCATGGAGGACATGTTAATAATGCCACCATAACCGGCAATTTTCATATGTGGTGCCACCAATTGGCATAATCGCCACATACTAAAAACGTTCATTTCGTACACTTTTTTGAATTGCTCCACATTCATTTCAAACGGACTTTCTTTTCCGGCACCGCCGCCACCTACGTTATTTACCAGAATGTGAATCCCACTGAATTTGTCGATCGTTTTTTCGACCAAACTCACCAGTGCATCATCTTTAGTCACATCGCAATCTATGGCGATGGCTTTTCCACCTTCATCATTAATTTCTTTGGCAGTTTTTTTAGCGTCTTCCAGGTTATAATCTGAAACCACAACGTTAGCACCGTATGCGGCGAGTATTCTACAACTGGCTTTGCCAATTCCGTTTGCACCACCGGTTAAAATGGCAGTTTTACCTTGCAAGTCAAATAATTTTGAGGTATTCATATTCCTTTAATTTAAAGTTAATCTTATTTTTATTCAAAATATACCGCTTCAAAAACAGCTAAAGATGCTCTTTTGCCAACATTTAGCCTTAAGGTATCTTCATTGACGGTGTAATTATCTGCCGTTTGAAATACTTTAAGAAATTCAGTCTCATTTATATCAACATTTGGACAGACTTTTAGAGTAGCTGCCATTTGTGAAAAACGGATTCGATTTTCTTTTTCTATAGAATAGGTTCCATTAAAAGAATTACAGCCAGCAAAACCCTGAACTCTGTTTTCTTCAGTTTTAAGTCGGAAATAAACTTCTTTCTCCTGATTTTCGACCATTTTTACTGGTTGTCCTTCCAATTCTACTAATTTCCAGTGCTTTTCGGTAATCTGGGGTGTGTTTTTTATAAAAACTACCAAAGTTGCCCGCCGGCCAATATGTAGCCTTAATGTGTCTCCGGTAATTGTATAATTATCGGTAATTTCAAAGATTTTTAAAACCTTGGATTCATCAATATCTGTTTTTGGACAAGCCATTCGAGTAGTGGCGATTTTTGTAAAACGGATTTGGTTTCCGTGTTTTAGAGAATAAGTCCCCATCATATTATTACAACCTGAAAAACCGTTTAATTTCTTGTCTTCAGGGTTTAGCATAAAATAAACCGACTTATCTTGTTGAGGCACTTACCGTTTTTCCAGTTTTATAAGTGTCCATTTTTCTCCGACAATTGCGTTTTGATTTTTTTTGTTTGATTCGGTATTCTTTTTAGTTGAATTGCAGCCTAATGCGGTTATCATTAGAAGCACCAGTGCAAATATTTTATTTTTCATTCCAGTTGCTTTTTATAATATTTTATTTGTAATCATTTATTTTTTGAAGCAATTTTTCTTTATTCGGCTTTTTAATTTTAGGAGGTTTAGCAATTTTTATAGTGATAGTAAATTAAAAGGGTGTGGTTGTGATATGCTCAACATTTTTTATCTATTGGCTTAGTTTTTTAGGTTAAATTAGATTTTATAGTTCTTAAGCCAAGTCATGTCCCTTTTATCGAAAGATTAATATTTTATTTTTCTATAATTATTTATAATTCAGTTGGAAAAATTAAATGAGTTATCAATATCAAGATAGACTTTAGATATTGAAATGAGTTAAGAGATCCTCAAAATGAAGAAAAACAGTAACAGTTAATTATTTAAAAGCTATTTAAATAATTCTTAAGGAGTCTATTAATATTAGCCTTTCCTTCAGGATTAGTACTTTGAGATGCCCATGGTGGGGGAGGTAAATGATTCTTCTGACAATAGTCTACGAGCCATTTCGCACAATCATATCCCGTTGGTGTTTTTTCTCCTAAATCATAATCAAAACATATGGCACCGGGCAGTCCATTATTCTGAATCCAGTTTTTAAAATCAACATAATTTTTCACCCATACCACATTTACATTTCTGCCAATAGGACTGTAAGCCAACCAATCCATTCTTCGTTCCAGAGGGTTAATTCTATCATCTAACCACAAAAGTGTGATCGTCTCTTTATTTCCTGATAGTAGTTTTATATTTCCTTCTTCTGGTTTAGGAATTTGCTTTAAACTTTTTGTGCTTAAAAGATTCCAGAATTCAGATGACATCATTTTTTTTAAGATGGATAAATTCAATGCTTGTGGTATTAAATTGTATATGAAATTATTCAACCTGGATGGAATGGATTTAGGTTATTATATTCATACAATTGTATTTCTACAGATATTATAACTATAGAATAAATCTTTTAATCATTATCAATTTCAGTAAATTTTTGAAACCTGATTACTACGAAAATTAGTATGGCAAATAGAAATCCTAGAAATAAAATTGTTATTTGATTTTCTTCCCACAGTCTGCCATAAAATTCTTGATTAAAATAGAAAGATCTGAAGAAAATTATTGTGAGTACAATAATTAAGGTTTTAATAAATTTATTTTTCATAATTTTTAGGTTTAAAAACCAGACAGGCCTGATACTTTTGCTGAAATTTTAACTCCCTCTACATAGATGTATGAGAAGATTGTATCTGGACCTATCTGGATCAACTAAGACAAGTCATTATTTGATATTGAAAACTTTTCTATACTGTTTTTCAAATAATTGAATGCAGAATACTTTATATCTCTTAACTCACTTATGTGGTTTTCAATTTTTGACCGTAAGGATAGATGAGTAGTAAGATAAACATGGTCACATTGAACATCTTCGCATTCATTCATTTCCTCTAATTTTGGATGAAATGTTTCACATCCTTGAAGAATTGTACCATTTGTTTCTCTCAGATTGGAAAACTGTTCATGTATATATTTAGCGTCTGCCTGATTAATATTAATTTTTTTATTTAAAAAAGACTCAAAAATATTAAGGTAGAATTCAATCTCATGAGTTAGAAAATTTAATTCTAATTTCCATTGTTTTATTTCATGTTGAAGTCTAATAATTTCTATTTCCTCACTAGTGTGATGTTCTTGAATGTTTTTTATCATGATTCATTTTCATTAATTCAGGTTCAATTTGTTTTACATCTTTAATCTTAATGTGGCTCTCGCCCAGAGGAAATGTCCAGGTGATATGATCTCCCTTAGCATAACCGAAGAGAGCCAAGCCCATAGGGGCCAATACAGAAATTTTATCTTTTCTGATATCCCCTTTTTCTGGAGTGACGATTTGATATGTCTTCTCTACTTCATTAAGTGTTTCTATGGTAACAATTGAATTCAACCTAATGACATCTGCCGGCATCTTTTTATTAGTTACAATTCTTGCATCTTTTAGTTCCTCATTAAGTTTATATATTGACGCTTTATAAGAAGTGTCCTTATAATATTTTGCCAGCGACATGATTTGTTTTAAAAAATCATATTCTTTCTTTTCTATAATCAATTCTCCGTATTTCATTTCATTTCTCTTTAATTAATTATGATTAAGGGAAGATTCCTCTTTGAACATAAGCGGTCTCTACTCTGGATATAGCAAGTATAAAAGCTGCTGTTCTCCAATCCACTTTGCGTTTATTTACTTCAGCATTAATTTTGTGAAAATTTTCAGTAAGCTTTTTCTCAATTTTTGACATCACTTCGTCCAGTTGCCACAATTCACCATTTCTATTTTGTAGCCACTCAAAATAACTACCAATTACTCCTCCTGAATTACAAAAGATATCAGGGATAATAGTGATCCCTTTTTCAAGCAATATTTGTTCTCCTTCTTTATCTGTAGGACCATTAGCTCCCTCGGCAACTATCGAAGCTTTGATCTTAAATGCATTTTCTGCAGTTATTTGATTTCCTAGGGCAGCAGGGATGACAAAATCACAGTCCAATCCAAAGAAATCATTTGCCTGCATTTCATCTGCTCCGTCAAATCCTTTAATCGAACCCTTTCTGGGTTCGCAATGTTGTGCCAGGGCTTTAGTGTCTATTCCCTTAGCATTGTATAATGTGGCGTGAGCATCCTGCACTGCTATTAACTTAGCGCCATCTTGAGTTAAAAAGTGAGATGCCCAATATCCAACATTCCCAAAGCCCTGGACTATAAATTTTTTATCTTTTAATTCCTCATTTTTTGTTTTTAATAACAATTTGATACTTAGATAGACTCCAAATCCTGTAGCCCTATCTCTACCTTCCAGCCCTCCGGCACCAACCGGTTTTCCAGTGACGACATGTTGATTGTGTGATCTTTCTGAAGAAGAAATAGTAGACATATAAGTGTCTACGATCCATGCCATTGTCTGCGAATTAGTGTTTATATCGGGAGCAGGAATATCATGTTCGGGTCCTATGTTTTCACCTAAAGCATAAGTAAAACGTCTTGTTATACGTTCTAATTCTGAATCGGAATAATTTCGTGGATCGATTTTTATTCCGCCTTTAGCCCCACCAAACGGAAGACCAGCCAGGGAAGTTTTCCAGGTCATCCACATCGCCAATGCTTTGGCGGCATCAATATCTACCGTATCATGATAGCGTAAACCACCCTTATAAGGTCCCAAAGCATTGTTGTGCTGAACCCGGTATCCTGTAAAAATTTCTACCTTGCCATTGTCCATTTTTACCGGAAAATGCACGATAATTTCATTATTAGTTATCCCTAAGATCTTACGAATGTTAGGGTTTAGATGTATAATATCTGCCGTTTTATTGAATTGGTTCATTACGGTCTCATACATCGATTGTTTGATTACTTTTTTAGTGTTTATCATTTTATCTTATTCAAAGTGTTCACAATAAATTTTTCTATTCTCTTTCCAGGTACAGGTTTTACGATGATCGCAATTAAAACAGAGTCCCTTGAGTATTTCTTGGGTTAGACCATTATGATATTCTTTTTGGGAAAAGGTGGTTCGTGTTTTATCCTTAATCAAATTCATTTGGATTAGATTTAACTTCTTTGGTTACAGAAAGTCAAATGCTATGCCCGCTAATAAGAATAAATTGGTTGTAATAATGTAAAACCCTTGTATACAGTTGATTGAGTCAGTGTAAAAAATATTTTAGGAATTTTTTATCGAGGAGAAAAGACCCGGTAGGGGAGAAAAGTACCGGAGGACTTTGGCTTTAACTAAGTTTTTCCGGAGAGTTTTCCGTACAACTTAAAAAATCATAGTAGTTTTTGTCTACGTTAACATATTTTTTAAAATATGTTCTTTTTCAACACGCTGCAAAAGTTTTGAAATGAAAGCGAAGTAAATAAAAATTTAATCACTCATTATAACTGCTTTCATTTTCCATTTATCTCATATTGAAGGAATTTCGGATTAATACCTTCATTTATTTTCCACAAATTCGGGACAATCTAATCGAATATCAGTATTGAGTAATTCTTTATTCAACAAATTACAATGATCTTTATTTTCTTTTCTTTTATAAAACTTACATGCATAACAAGTACGTTGAACCGTTAGGATGCCGTTTTTGTTGAGTTGATAGATTAATTTGCTTAAGGTATCAAATAAACTTTTTAAATCAGTTTGAGATATTTCCTTTAGTTCTTTGTTGGCCACTGGCTTGTCTATAAAATTTCTGTCAGATAAACTATTCCATATATCCATCCTAAATATAGAATTGTATATGTCAAAGAATATGAGATAGACGAAAATATGTCTCCGAAAGTTTTGTCTGATTTGCTAAAAACTAATTTTAGAGCTCTAAAAAATATCCAATAGAGCATCATGATAATTATAAATAAAGAGAACCAGAAAATTGCTTCTAATAAGATTAATAATACAATCATTGCGATTGTCATCAATATCCATAATACGATGGATAGGATTAATCCTGCAATTCCATCTCCCACATCTGCATCTGGTGTTTCTATCGTTCCTGGATGAGTACTTCCAATAAGATCTTCTTTTTTAAAACTTCTGTATTTTGGAAAATTATCTTCTATTCCAACTCCTTTGTATAGTCCGTATGTCATGAATAGAAATAGAATTACACCTATTATGGAGAGTGATAAATATAAATTAGATGTTATTTCTCTGTTGTAATTTACTCCAGTCAGCCAAACCGTTAAGAATGTTGCTAGAATTACAATCATTGAAACTATAAAGACGGTTTTTCCTTTTAAGTAGTTTTTCTTCTTAGTTAATTTCATTTTCTTGCTTGTGGCCAACGGTTTACGGTTATCACAAGTTGCGGGAGTAGGGACCCGGGCTTGTCGGATTAACCATTAGTTTGTTGGTTTCTAAAATTACAATTTTTCGATTAAACCCGTAATTTGAGATGAACCGCTGTTGGCGGTTCGTTTTTTATTCTTTTCGTTTGTAATGCAGTTGTGCTAATCCTGTTTCAAATGTTTTTGCTTTTACAAATTCTAGTGACTGTTCGGGTCGTTCGTCTTTAAATAATCTTGTACCATTACCTAACAAAACTGGAACGACAGAGATAATAAATTCATCAATCAAGTCATCTTTTAATAGTTCATTAATTACTTCTGCACCACCATCACAATAAATGTTTTTTCCGTTTTCAGATTTGAGTTGTTCTACCAAATCGGTCAATTTTCCTGTGTGAAAAGTTGTTCTACCAACACTTGGTCTAGGAGTTCTTGTTATCACATACACGTCCCTTTGTCCATTGTCGTAAAATGATGAACCAATTTCCTTAAGGACATAATCATAAGTTTTTCTACCAATAATTAAAGTGTCAATGGTATCCGTAAATTCTTTATAACCATAGTCTTCACCTTCTTTTTCTACGAGTTTTAAGAAACTCAAATCGTCATTAGGTTTTGCAATGTAGCCGTCTAAACTTGTGGCAATGAAAAGTGATATTTTTCGCATCTGTTTTAAATTTTTAATGTTTTGGCAAAATTAATTTTAGACAACCAATTGCGCTTTGTATAAATACGACATTTCAAGCTGTGATGGTGGAAGTCCTGTATTTCGCTTGATTTCATTATTAAGATGTGAATGGTCATAATAACCACACTCAAATGCAATATCTAAAAGACTGCGATTTTCACTTGAATTTTTGATTACGTTCAAAGCATTTTGAAAGCGAATAATGTTCGAATATTCCTTTGGTGACAGTCCAATGAACCTTTTAAAGTTTCGCTCCAATTGTCTTGTCGTTATGAAATGTCTTTTTGAAAGTTCATAAATACTCATTTGTCCGTTTGTTAAATGAATATCATCAATAACGTTTTGTAATTCATTGGCTTTGGTAATTAACCTTTCGGAATAAAAAAGGTCAAAATAATTAAATGGATTCTCTATTGTTTTATCAACATTAAATGAATTAGATTTTTCAAATTCAACGGTGTCGTTAGTCAGTTCATTTTGTGAAGTATAGCAATAAAAATTTGAAAAAGTTGCAGGTTTTAAACAAACACCTATTAGGTGCGTATCGTTCTCAATAAAACTGTCTTTAAATGAAGTCATTGCTCCTACAACATAAGTTTTCCCAAATTCCATTTTAGTCGATCCGTTGTCAGTCAAACAAGTGTCTCCCAAATTCATTACAATACCGGCACAGCCATCTGGAAAAACCCGTTCCCATTGTCTTTCAACTTCGTTTCCTTTCAGTTCCCAATAGAAATGAATATAGGGTTCTAATTCTTTGAAAGGTTTTACTTTTTTGTACTTCATTAGATTCTAAGGTGTCGTTAGGTAGAATGACCGCCAACGGTTTGCGGTTATCGCAAGTTGCGGGAGTAGGGACGCGGACTTGTCGGCTAACGCTTTAGTTTGTTAGGAATCTAATTTAATTCTTTTTTGTAAAACCCGGAATTTGAGATGAACCGCTGTTAGTGACAGGTTTTAATCCAATTCCAGACTATCAAAAAACTCTGTATTGATACTACCTGCCATCATAGTGTATGGATAATTGTAATTGTCAAGATCATATCCTAAAATAATATAACCTCTAATATTGTTATTTTTTTTGATATCATTGACGATATCATTCACTAGTGCATTTCTCGTTGCTCTATCTGTATTGATATATGGGAAGCCTGCTATTACATATTGCCTTCTTTTCGGTCCCACCCCCATAAGCATATAATTGTATTTTTTAGGACATTTACCTTGAACTAATCTTGTAGAGAGTTCTTTCAAATTTTTCTCATATTTTATTTGATCTTCCTTTGGTAAATTCAACAATATATAGCCAGCCAAAAGCCAATTTTTAGCCCTTTTTTCAATCATGGAAAGAAGATCCACCCAATATTTAGATTTTTCGAGCGCAGGTTTTTTTACTTTTATTCCTCTATACTTGCCTATAAAATAAGGGTCTAGTTCTTTTGATTTTAATGTTAGATTAAAATACATATTTCCCTCGTATTCCGTTTCTCCAATATTAAATCCATTATCTAAATAGAACCCGAAAAGATCCATCTCATCACCTTGAAAGTTTAGATGAGCTTCAAATTCTCTTCTCCTTGATAAATAATGAATTTTCTCCGACTGAAATGTGAGTATTTCAAAAATAATTTCTAGATCAGTATAACTAATAGATGGAGCTAATTCATCAATTGAATGTGGAATTATATTTGCTTTTATTAATTTTTTCAGATTACAACCTACCGACCCAAGATTTGAGAGAGTTATCCCGAGAGGGACATAATATTTAACTTTTGTATTATCTATTGTATTAATTTCACCCGATCTGGTCTTGAATTCATTAATTTGTACGTTTTCTTTTAAATAATTTTCAAAACGAATTGCTTGCTCCGATGGATCAACGACCAAGTCTTCCATAGTTCTAAATAGTCTTTTTGGAGCTCCACGTTTTGCAGGAGGTGTGACAGTTCCCGATTTTGATTCAACTATTATTACGAACTCTTCTAAGACCATAATCAGGTCGTTTTCAAAAACTTTATTCTCTTTTCTACATTCCCATTGGCTACCTATATAAATTTTTGCATTGGGGAATGATTCTCTGAATAAAGTTTCAACCTTATTTTCTAAAAAATGTCCCTTCCTTAAAGCATATTTTTCTCTTAATTTATCGTTTTTAGATATAAAAGTTTCAAGAATTTCTATTCCTAAATGAGTAAACATATGAGCTATTATTGAAAAATAGCTGTTGTCCGATACCTTTATAAAAGGTTTAGTGTGGATAGGATTATTTAAGAATATATGATCTTTATTAATTTCTGATAGACTCTGAAATTTTAGACATAAACTATTCATTATCTGAGTAATTTCTTCTTCTAAAAATTTACCTTCGAAATGTTCATATATTTCATGTATGTCGTGGGTGAAAACACCTTGTAAATTATAGTCAGAATGTTCCATGATGGAAGCTTTCAGAAGTTTTATGTTTTTTCCTGTTTTCTCCCAAATTGTTTTCCTTTCTGAGGAGGTTGTTTTTTGTACGTCTTTAAAAGCTTCTTCATATTTAGTGAAAACCTTGTCGTAAGACTTTTCTTTGACAAAGCTGAATATCTTCTTATGGTGCGCGTTGATTTTTCTTTCGGTTAAAGAAACTAATCCAAATAAAATTTCTAATAATGATATTGGGTTAAAACCAATTTCATCTTTGAAATCATCTTTTATAAGATTAGCGAGTTCATAAGAAACCTCTTCCATTTGTTGTACATAGGCCCAGTTTCTAACGGCTAAAGTTTGAACCATCATATCGGTTCGTAGCATTATTGCACCAATATCTTTTTCATCTTTTGCATTTTCTGCTAGTTTAAAGTATCGAGCGGACTGACTTTGGTTTACCGTCTGAATTAAAGTTTTAAAATTTTCGACATTTTCATGTAGCGGTTTAGGATTAATTGTTCTCTTTTGAATTAAAGCTAAACATTGTAGAATTTCTAAATAAAAAGGAGGGAAATCCAAATAGCCATTAATTGCTTCTTCATCAATTCCCTCTTCTTGTTTAGCAAAATAGTATGCGGCAAAAGAGCATAAATATAGAGCATCATAATTTCGAAAAAAACTTAGCAATTCTTTGAATTCATCTTCAAATTCAATAGAAGCCTTATTTGCAATCTCAAGTAGTTTTTCCTTTCTTTCTTGGAATGAAATATTCTCAGTTACAGGATTTTCAAATTTTACAAATCTTTGCTTTACAACCTCATATGGTTGGTATTCTTTTTTCCTTGATTGTTGCTTTTTCTTCTTCTTTTTTATTTTTCGTTTTCTACTCTTAGGCATTTTCTTATTGAAAAATTATTAGATGATAATCTCGTGTAAAACTTGTCACTAACGGTCTCGGTTATCGCCAGTTGGCGGAGTAAGGGACGCGGAGTTGTCGGCTAAGTATTGGTTTGTTGGTTAAGTTAATTATTTTCTTTCTAAAGCTGCCGCTTAATGGCGATTAACCGTTGTTGTTGTGCGTTTATAAACCGTAATTATGATCTAAGTTCATATTAATTGAATCAGATTTTTGGATGATTTTTGTATCAAGTTCATAGAGCATCTTGATTTGCGAAAAATCTTGATTTAATGATACACAAGTGGAATTGCAATTGTTTACTAGATTAATGTTATTTATAGGTGGAATCAAATCATCCATTTCTTTTAAAGTTAGACCTATCATTTCGTAAAAATCCAGGTAAAATACTTGCTCTTTTTTTGACTTATTAATCTCTATTATTTCATTTTCTTGCCTAAGCGTAAATAATGGAGCATTCAAAGAATCATTGATAACCATTTTCCAACAGGAAAAATTTACATCAGAACCATGATGTTTTTTAGTAGAATCTACTATCTGAAGCCTTACAAGATTATCTGATGTGAAGTTAAAAGTGAATTTTATCTTATTAGGTCTTAAACCATCCCATTTGTGATACCTAATAAATTTTATTTGTTCAAGTTTTGCGGCAGTAGAGCAAATAGGTTTTTCTGATTCTATTTGGTTACCCTTTTGATTTTTACAACCAACTTGAAATAATGATAAAAGAAAAAAGAATCTTAGAATTTTCATATTATAAATGCACTACAACGGTCTCGGTTATCGCCAGTTGGCGGAGTACGGGACGCCGATTTGTCGGCTTTGTAATGGTTCGTTGGTCAAGTTAATTATTTTCTTTCTAACGGTGCCGGCTATTGGCGATGAACCGTCTTAAGTTTAATTTCTCTAAATTTTGATTGTATAACCAGAAAGAACAAAAGAGAGGAATAAGATTACATGAACCGTGGGAACTTGAGATTCCGTCAACAATGATAATCCCCTCTCTTTTCTACTTTAATTTCGTTTAGTTCTGTGAGACCTAGATCTCGTTTTTAAGTCGATGAAAACCAAAGTAGCTGTTCTTTCCAATCATTCTCATATGGATAAATTTAAACATTTTTACGGAGTAGACATTAGTAAATCATTCTTTGATGTGGTTGATCAAAATGGAAGGCATGACCAGTTCTCTAATGATGTAAAAGGCTTTAAAGGCTTGCTGAAGTTAATTAAGAATGACAGCCTGGTAGTTATGGAAGCTACTGGTTATTATCATTACAGATTAGCCCAGTATTTATATGAGAAAGGTATAACGGTATCGGTTGTGAATCCACTTTCGGTGAAGCGTTTTATTCAGATGAAACTCTCCAAGATCAAGACCGATAAAAGTGATGCCAAAGCGATCTGTGAATATGCACAGGCTACAAAAGTTCCTTTGTACACAGCCAGAAACGCCATGCAGGCAGAGTGTTTGCAGCTACTAAGTCTTCAGGATCTTTATTTGAAACAACGCACTGCGGTGAAGAATAAGATACACGGAGAGAAAGCTCTCGGTACACCTTCAAAGACTGTTAGTAGATCACTCGTCCGAATGCTAAAGCAATTAGAGAAGGAATTAGATCAGATTGAAACCAAGCTGGAATTCTTAGTCAGGCAAACCCAGGAAGATCAACTGGAGCAATTAACTAGTATTCCAGGGATGGGTAAGAAGACAGCGATGTTGTTAATTGTGCTTACAGACGGATTTACCAGTTTTGAGAATGCCAGGCAGCTTTGCTGTTTTACCGGGATCACCCCAACGATCAGGCAATCCGGAACCAGTGTAAGAGGACGCAGTCGAATTAGTAAAGTAGGCAATCGAAAGCTTCGGAATTTACTATTCATGTGTAGTTTCACTGCTTGCAAAACTAATAAAGCTTGCAGGGAAATTTATGAACGAATAGTTGAGAAGGGTAAGAGTAAGAAACTGGCACTTATAGCTGTGTGCAATAAGCTCCTGAAACAGGCATTTGCCATAGCTAAATCAGGAACTTCTTACCAGGAAAATTATATATCGAAATTAGCTTAGAAGTACTTGGATTTTACCTTAGTTCTTTGTTGTAGTGCGTTTAACTTAGTTCGAATTTATTTGTTTTAGGAATTCTTTTATTGGCTCAATAATGAGTTCTGGAGAATCTCTGTATTCATATCCTACAATCTGATTTACATTAATTTTTTCAAGTTGTAAATTTTCACCAAATGCATTTTTCAATTTTTCTTGTGCTTCAAGCATTGCAGGATAGGTTGATTGAGTATGATACATATACACTTTTCTTTGCATTATTGTGTCGCTGGCCAGTTTAAGATAATATTGACGTGCAACAGAATCCTGAATATTATTAATTAACTCACCTCTAAATTGAGGGTCATCGGCAATTCTGTTTAAAAAATCCTTTGTTGGTGAAGGCGGAATCTCGTTACGGACTTCTTCCATAAAAGATGAACCGACAAATACTAGAATACCAAGTCCTTTTTCAGATCCTTGTCGACCATTTTTATTTACAATGGCTAAAGCAGGAACATTAATTTTTATCGAATCAGATTTATAATGGTTAGGGCGATAGTTTTTCCTAGCTCTGCTAATGTCGATAAAACTAGTTTCTGGATTGGAACTAGGACTTGATCGCAGGAACATTTCAGAACTCTTGAACGGATCCGTATAATATTCTTCTAACCAAGGCACTGATAATCCATTTAAATAAACAACCCCTGCAACTTTTTGAGGATAATTCTCCGCTAGATAAGTTAATTCTGCTGAAGCTGAAGCATTACCTATGAATACAGCTCTTTTTATATTTAACGAATTTGCGAATTTGATTATATGATCGCCTTGTTTTTTAACATCATAAGCTCCTTTCTCAGATTTACCATATCCAGGTCTAGTTATGGCTAAAACTCTGTTATTATCAGTCAAGAGAGGACCGAAATTCTTATATGTATATGCATCCCAAGCCTCCGAATGTATTAATATCACATTTAAACCTTCACCTCCGAAATCTAGATAATGTGTTCGTAATCCATCAACAGTAATTGTTTCACTATTATATCCCTCAACATTTATTTGAGATTGCATTATACTTAATTGAAGTATAAATATGAAAAAGACCAATATTCTTTTACTGAAAAACAAGTTCGTCTGATTTTAGATTAGAAATTTAATCAATTCAATTGTTAATTGCACTACAACGGTCTCGGTTATCGCCAGTTGGCGGAGTGCGGGACGCGGATTGGTCGGCTTAGTATTGGCTTATTGGTCAAGTTAATTATTTTTTTTCTAACGCTACCGGCTATTGGCGATTAACCGTTGTTAGCTAATGTTTTTTACTAGGCTTTCTATCAGAAGTAGTTCTTCTACATTTATGAATTTCATTGTTTTTAGGAATAGATTGTTTTCAATGATTTCTATTTCTAATCCCTTACCACCTTTTATTTTTTTCAGAGTTTGATTGACTTTAAAAATGTTTTCTGATTTTTTAAATGTAAATGATTCGTAACCTCTCATTTTTATATCATCGTCGTTTTTGAATATATCTAAAAACTTTTCGGTTGCAGTTTTTTCTCTTAAGTAATAGTGTCCCATATTACTTTCCAATCTCAACCATATCATTATTTGTGATTCATTATAAGTAGTTTCAAAGTATCCTGGTACTTTATCAATTAGTACAACAGCAGGCATAAAAATAAAACCATCACAGTATTCAATTTTAAAGCAATCAGAATAACTCCAATCATCATATTTTGATAGAATCTTTGTACTTTCTAAAATTTGTAATTCTGATTTGGAGAACCTATATCTTTTATATTCTCTACTTTTTCTAAGAAGATTTATTGCTCTTTCGGCGTCCTTTTGTTCTTCAGTATGTAATTTTCTATTTCTTTTTCTGGGATAGTGATATACTCGTTGTCATGGTTAATCCAATGTCCAGATTCTGCTTCTTCTAAAGTAAGTTTAGCACCAGTTTCTGGATCGATGATATATTCATCTGCAAGACTTTCATTAATTCTTTTTTCATATTCCCTTTCTGCTTTAGTTCCCTTAAGCATAATCTTTAAAAGTTGATATAAAAGGTTTATTCCAATTAATGAAACTGCTAAATAGAATATTATTTCTCCTAATTTCACTCTTTCTAAAAAATGTTAGCTAACGTTTACGAATAGGAAGAGTAGGGGGCTTCTGAATTCTGTTTTAAATTATCTGTTTTGATGATTTAAATATATACATATTTATTTAGTGCCCCCTATTCTTCTTATTCGTTGTTACGTGCAGTCGTTGCGGCATTTTGCAGAAATGCTGCGAGCGTCGTTCGACGGACCTGACCCTCGGGCCATCCCGCTTCAACCGTTTAGAATTGCGTTTATCCTTAGGATAGGCGACGTTCTGGAACGGGGAGCAAACAGCAGGATCACTAAAAAGGAGTGGAATCCCTAATTTCTTAATTTCTTTTTTTCTTCTTCCTTTACAGCGAGTTTGCAGCTATCACTTTAAAAAGCACGCTTTTCTTCGTTAGCCGCAAGCAAACTCGCTAGACTAGCGGTTCCACGATTTTTTATTCCTAAGCTTCTTCCTGTTTGCTTGATGCTGAGAGCTCGCCCAGGGCTGGCGAATGGCATGTAACGGTCTCGGTTATCGCCAGTTGGCGGAGTAGGGGACGCGGATTTGTCGGCTTAGTATTGGTTTGTTGATCAAGTTAATTATTTTCTTTCTAACGGTGCCGCTTATTGGCGATTAACCGTTGTTGGCAACTGGGCTTTTATACTCATTTATTGTTTTATTTAAATCATCTAGAGACATTATATAAGAGAAACTTTGCAATCTCCTTAACTTTATTTGTTTGTTTAGATTGAACAGACAGAATTTAAATATTCTCCATTTTATTTTATTAAACTCTTGTTGTTTATTCTTAAACCGGAAGCCCACGAAGATGAACATATTTTCATACTTCATATAGACTGCAAGTAAATATGTAAAAGGAATAAATAAAACTGTAAGAATAATTGGAAGAAGAAATATTTTCAAAGTGTTTAATGATGCAAATGCTTCGAAGTTTTTTACAAGATTCGTAATTGAAAAAGAGAGTAAGAATATTCCAAATATTGTCAGTATTCCAGTAGTGAATTTTTTAGTAGCAATTTCTTTTCTGTCTTGAAATATTTTATCTGCTAAGCTAATTATCAATAAAAACGGGATTAAGATAATTTCCCAAAATAAGGGTAAAGTGTAGAAGTTTATTATGAACTCAAAGACTATAATGAATTTAATATTGTCGAGAATATTCTTCTTGAAATAATCTGGATTTTCTGTTGCTTTATTAGCATTAAAGATCGAAATAATTGCGGATCCGATAAACCAGAATAAAGTATCTTTTAAGAATTTAAGATCCCAATAATCAAATAGAGCTAAAATCAATATTATAGTTTCGGCATAAATAATTGAAAGTAAAATTGGAGTTATAATTTTATCGCTAAAAAATGTGGAGAGAACTTTTTTAAAACTACCCCAACTTTCCATTTTGCTTAAAATCCAAGTCAGAATAATTATTGACCAAAAGAATAGTGCAATTTCTCTGGTATTAAATATTTCAAACATTAAATTCTAATTTTTCTTAGCCTTGTTGCCAACGGTCTCGGTTATCGCCAGTTGGCGGAGTAAGGGACGCGGATTTGTCGGCTTAGTATTAGTTTGTTGGTCAAGTTAATTATATTCTTACTAACGGTGCCGCTTATTGGCGATTAACCGTTGTTGTAACGCGTTAAGCAGTTGAATTTTTCTTTATAGACTTTTGAATATTTTATTTCCCTTCTTTAATTTGAAAATCTGGCCTTCCTTTTAAATGATTCTCAATAAACATATAATTGGATTCATTCATTTTTCCTTTTTCCATTTCGTGATTAATTAATTTTTGAATTGTATCGAAATACTTTTTATCAGCGTGCCTAAAAACTAAAAAAGTAGGGTAGTTATCCTCACAATTTAAACTATCTGGTTGTGGCCATCCTTTTTGGTTAATTATTTCAATTAACAATTCTGTGTTTTGATTATCTAATTTTTTCTGCAGTTTTAAAAGCGAATCTTTTTTAATACTGGAAATGGTAGAATCCATTATTTCAAATCTATATCTCTGATCATTTTCTACCATTTTTTCCAAGTACTGACAAATTTCTTTATCTGTAAATTTTTCATCTTTTTCCTGACATGAAATAGTCAGTAGAAATGTAATCAGTAGAATTTTTCTCATAATGCGTTACAACTCGTTATATCCACGGCAATATACATTTTTATTCGAGTATGTTCCGGGATAAGCGCAGGTTTGGGTATCGTTTATAAGATAATTTCAGACTTCTAAATTAAAATAAATATGTAAATAAGATAAATATTCAAGAATTAATGTGCTAAAGGTAAAAGCATCTCAAAACTTTAACTGTAAGTAATTGATATTATTTGATATTAGATAGTAATCAAATAACGAAAAACCTGGGTTGTTGTACCTATGTTGTACCTGGAGAAAAAATTAAAGGCTTTCGATTTCTCGAAAGCCTTTTTTACTTGTAGCGAGACCGAGATTTGAACTCGGGACCTCCGGGTTATGAAAATATTCTGCTAGAAGTCAAATTTACCTAAAACACCTGAAAATCAATTAGTTAATGTGATTTTGATAAATTTTGATATTATATAATATGGCCTAAAATCAACCGATTCTGTACTTATTCTGTACTAGTTTTTAGATGTAAATTATTATATTACAAGGTTTTAAATCCTAACTGTATGGCAAATTTAAAGATTGTTTTGAGAAAAAACATGAAAAAGAAGGATGGAAGGATACCTCTGGCCTTAAGAATTAGCGAAAATTATAAAACGAATTATGTTTGGCTGGGACATTCTGTATTTGAAAAAGAATGGGATGATGTTGCTTGTAAGGTTAAAAAGACTCATCCAAACTTTAAGCAGTTAAATAACTTTTTGATGAAAAGGATGATTGAAGTCAATGATATCTATTTCAATGCAGAGAAAAAAATTACGCCAAGGCAGATAAAACAAAAATTAAAAGGGCCAGATGGCTCTAAATCATTCTTTACTGTTGCCACTGAACATATTCAAAGTAAATATGACACGGGAGTTTTTTCAGTTGCTAAGTCGCAGTTATCAATACTATATAATATTGAAGAATTTATACAACTAAAGAATTCGAGAAGTAAGGCAAAAATCATCCAAGAAATTAAACAAAGACGGTTAAAGCGAGTGAGCGATGCAAGAAGATCTAAATATCACTGGATGGATGGCGTTGCATATTTTAAAAAAAATGATAACCTAAGATTCCGCGATATTGACGAGTCTTTTATTAGAAAATATAAGACATTCTGTTCTTCTTACTTGAATCAAAATCCAAGGACAATAACCAATCAGCTTATTTTCATTAGAACTCTTTATAATATTGCAATTAAAGAAGGAGTAATTGCCCAGAAATATTATCCTTTTGCTGGTGAGAAAGAGAAAATTAGAATATCCTCAGGTAATAAAATTGGATTGAATGTAGAAGAAATTGAGAAGATAGAATCACTCGAATTAGAGAAGTACTCAACTATATGGCATACTCACAACATATGGTTGTTTTCTTTTTATTTTGCCGGGATGCGAATCTCAGATGTAATTAAATTAAAATGGTCTGATTTCAAGGATAACCGTTTATACTATGTCATGGAAAAAAATGGTAAACCTTTAAGTTTAAAAATTCCTGATAAAGCTAGGATTATAATTGATTACTATCGCCCAGATAAGAAATTCAATAACGGATATTTATTCCCTTTTTTACGGGAAGTAGATCAAACTCAAGCCGAACAAATTTATACGCGGACAAAGAGTACCACTAAACTTCTCAATAAATATTTAAAAAGAATAGCTAAACTCTGTGGCATTGATAAAACATTATCGAATCATATAGCCCGTCATAGCTTTGGAAATATTGCAGGTGATAGAATTCACCCTTTAATGCTGCAAAAATTATATAGACATAGTGATTTAAAAACCACTTTAAATTATCAGGCAAATTTTATCCACAGAGATGCTGATGAGGCTTTGGATAGTGTCATTAACTTTTAACTTGAGATTATCATTTTAGGTTTAATCTTATTATGATGTTTCATTACGTAATCTTTGCTTGATTTTCTATATGAAATCGAAGATTCATTTTTTTGTTAAAAAAATAATTTTGAAAGTTTTCTCTATTAAAACAAAAGGAATTGACTTCTTCAATTTCTAATTTAGCTTTTTAAAAAATAGTAACTCCACTAAAATTCTATACTTTATTAAAATTTTATATATCTCGAAGTTAGACGATTATAATAATTGAAGATCGAGTTAATTTTGAAAAATTATAGAAATATATGAGTTATAAAGAATAGGATATTTTTTAATTTTTTAAAACAAAAAAAGGTGGAGGGAATTACAGTTTAACCAATTATCCAAACAACTAATATTATGAGATTTATTATTAAAACGAGTGTAGTCGCTATAGTAGTGTTACTATTAACTTCCTGTATGGATGATAAAGGCAAGCAGTCGGTAGAAATTAATACCCCTGAGGAAGTTAAGAAGGCTGAAAAAGAAACGCCAGATGTTGCCGATCAGGATTTTAAAGATGGTATGACTGGGAAAATTTGGCATAACTATCTTGAAATGAAAATAGCCTTAACCAATGAAGATGCCAGTCAGGTTAAAGATGTAGCTAAAAGCATGGAAGAATCTTTTACTGAAGAGAGAGCAGAGATGAAATCTTTAGCAGGGCAAATTGCCTCTACAGATGATATTGAGAAGCAGCGTGAACTATTTTCAAAATTTACTGAAAAAGCAGGATCCATGTTTGAGGAAGCCCTTTCTGGCGGAACTATTTATAAAAAATTCTGCCCAATGGCCTTTAATAATAAAGGTGCTTACTGGTATGCTGATGTTGAAGAAATAAATAATCCGTATTTCGGGGAAAAGATGCTGAATTGTGGTTCAGTAAAAAAGACAATTAAAAAGTAAATACCTCTCAACTAACTTTAAAACCAAAAATATGAATTCAGAAGAAAACAACCAGCACAAAATGAGTGGTACCAATTATGGAAGATTTTTCTCAATGCTGGGATTATCATTTGTAGCCATGTATATCACCATGTACTTGAATACGTATGAATTTGACCATGTTTATTTCAGCCTAACTAGATTTTATATGACCTGTCTGGGTATTGCTGCCATGGCCGTAATCATGTTGTCTCTCATGCTCAATATGTATAAGAATAAGAAAAAAAATATTGCTATTTATGTGGGCAGTCTGGTGCTGTTTGTTAGTGCTTTAGGCCTGGTAAGAGCACAGAGACCTATTATTGGAGATGTACTTTATATGAAGGCTATGATACCTCACCATTCTATTGCTGTTTTAACCAGTAAAAGAGCCGATTTAAAAGATCCGGAAACTAAAAAACTTGCTAAAGAAATTATTGAAGCTCAGAAAAGGGAGATCGCCCAGATGAAAAAGATAATCTATCGTCTGGAAAATGAAAATTGATTTTAGATTGGAGAGGGGAAACCCTCTCTTTTTGATAATACCATAATGAAAATGAAAAATTACTTAATAATACTAGCCTTTTTACTGGGCATCACAGGTTATAGTCAGGAAGAATTAGAGGCTTCGATTGAAGGGAATGTCAATAATCTTCCGGTAAGGGAATATATGCTAACCATAAATCAGGAAAAAGTAAACAAAGCCGGAAAGGAAGTGATGGGAATGACCGTGAACGGAGGTATTCCCGGCCCAACCCTGGAATTTACTGAAGGGGAGTATGCAGTGATTTATGTGGAGAATAAGATGGATGTGGAAACTTCCATTCACTGGCATGGAATGTTACTTCCAAACTTTTTTGATGGGGTGCCTTATTTAACTACCCCGCCAATAAAGCCTGGTACCACCTTTAAATATGAGTTTGAAATAAAACAAAATGGGACTTACTGGTATCATTCGCATACGATGTTGCAGGAACAAAGTGGTGTGTTTGGATCTTTACTGATACACCCTAAGGAGAAAGAGATGGAATATGATAAGGATCTTGTTTTGGTGCTTTCAGACTGGACCAATGAAAAACCTAAAGATGTTTTAAGGTTCTTAAAAAGGGGGACTGAATGGTATAATATTAAGAAAGGAACAGCAACACCCCTAAATCAGGTGATTAAGAGAGGAGCCTTCGGCGCACAGCTAAATTTCTGGAAACAGCGAATGGAAGGAGCCGATATTGCAGATATTTACTATCCTGCGTTTTTGATTAACGGGGAAGAGAAAATAGAATATCCTCAATTTAAACCTGGAGAAAAGGTAAGATTACGAATAGTAGATGGTTCAGCATCCACTTCTTTCTGGATGACTTTTGGAGGGGAGACGCCCACTTTAGTTTCAGCCGATGGAAAAAATGTGGTGCCTGTTAAACGAAATAAAACATTTATAGCCGTAGCAGAAACCTATGATTTTATTGTGGAAATTCCTGAAAATAGAAAACTTGAATTTAAGATTACTGCTCAGGATGGTTCAGGAACTGCTTCAGCATTTTTAGGTCAGGGAGATGTTTTACCCGCGCCAAATGTTCCCAGTCCAGACAAGATTGGCATGATGCAGAAAATGGCAAAAATGGATATGAAAATGGGAGCACCGGCTTTAAAGTTTAGGTCTAAAAATGTAGATCCTTATGAGATGATGGATGAATGGGGAATGCAGATGGATGAAATGGACCATGGGCAAATGGAAATGAAGAAAGACGATGGTATGGATGGCATGGACCATTCCAAAATGAATATGAAGAAGGATACTACCCAAATGGAAATGGATCATTCTAAGATGAAGCACGATAAAATGAATATGGCCGAAGGATCTATGAAAATGGATGAAAAGGAAAATATGAAAGATAATGGAATGGATATGTTTTCAGAATATAATTATGACTACCTCAGGTCTCCAGAGAAAACAAATTTTGATAAAGAATATCCTGTTACAGAAGTCCTTTTAAACCTTACAGGTAATATGTCTCGTTACGTATGGAGTATGAACGGGGTGGTACTTGATGAAGCTGATAAGATAGCAATCAAGGGAGACGAGGTAACAAGAATTACCTTCAATAACCTTACGATGATGCACCATCCTATGCACCTTCACGGTCATTTCTTTAGGGTGATTAATGAAAATGGGGAATATTCTCCTTTAAAGCATACGGTAAATGTACCACCAATGCAAAAGGTTACTATTGAGTTTTATGGGAACGAATATGGAGACTGGTTCTTGCACTGCCATATATTATATCATATGGATGCGGGAATGGCCCGTGTAGTTAGCTATGATACTCCCAGGGATGAACGTATGAAAGCTTACCCCGTAAGTAATTTGATAAATGAAACAAATAAATTTTACACCTGGGGGATGTTAGATGCCGCTTCACATATGACAGAGTTGAATGTGGTTAGTTCCAATGTTAGAAACCAGTTTACTGCTCTGGCAGAATATGGCTGGAATGAAAATATTGAAGCAGAACTCTCCTATGAATATTATTTAAATGACTGGCTACGCCTGTTTGCAGGTGTTAATGTGGAAAATGAGATGGAGAACAGTATGGAAGAACTTAGTACCACAGCTATTGGGGGGATTAGGTATTTCACACCTTATATGTTTAGCCTGGATGTTCGATTAGATAATAAATTAAGGCCTCAAATAAGCCTGGCCAGGGAAATCATGATTTTTCCAAGACTTGCGGTGTTTGGCGAGTATGAATTCCAGGCAGATTTTGGATGGGTAGATGATTTGCCGGAAGGCGATAATTTTAAAAAAGAAGAAACCTGGAGTGCGGGTCTGGAATATTTTCTGTCAAAAAACTTTTCGTTGATGGGAAGTTACGATAATAGGTTTGGCGCCGGTGGCGGATTATCCTTAAGGTTTTAAACAATTTCGTTACAATTCTAAAACTATAAACAGATGAAAAATATAAGAGCCTTAATGATCTTTTTGTTAGTAGCAGGGCTTAACTTTTCGATGATCTCATGTAGAGAAACTACAGAAGAAGATCACGACGACATGGAAATGCAACATGAGGAGATGGAAAATGACGGTATGGAAATGGAACATGATGAGAAGATGAACCACGACGATGAACATGAGCATTCGCATTAAAATCCAGGGAAATGGAGGGGTTTGTTTTAATAGTGATTAGTTGAATTTCTTAATTATCCTCCATTTCCCTTTATTATAAAATTTAAATCATCTTAAAAACCGGATTCTCTCTTTTTAGGGATGAAAAAATGTAAAGTAATGTCATGAAAAAAATACTCTTTTTATTCATTTTTATAAGTATGACGCTTGCTACACAGGCGCAGGATACTCATGAAGACCATGATCGCTCGTCGAACAATCAGGAGCAGCAATTGGAAGCAGATAGTATTTCAACTCCTGAATTAAACCCTAATGAGGATGCAGACCATCCTGAAAAGGGAGAATTAGGGAATCATACGAATGAAGTAAAAGCTGAATTTGATGATTTTCCCAATCTGCATCCTTTGGTGGTTCATTTTCCCATAGTGTTGCTATTGCTGGGAGCTATATTGCAGTTAATTCAATTATTTGTTTTAAAAAGAAACTTAGATTGGGTGATCCTTTTAACCGTAGGGGGAGGGTTTATCGGTGCCTATATCGCCGGGGTGTATGCCCATCCACATGCGCATGATTTAACCTCAATGGCTAAAAGTGTATTGGAACAGCACGATAAATTTGCCGAATGGACCATTTATTCCAGCGCAGTCGCTGCTACCTTAAAATTGGTGAGTTTGTTTTTATTAAAAAGGAACAGAATCTTTGAAATTGTAGTTTTTTTAGTGCTGGCTTTTTCAGCATATTCAGTTTCTGAAGCAGGACATTATGGAGCTCAATTGGTGTATCTGGAAGGAGTTGGCCCACAGGGTAAATATCTGGAATCTGAAAATCATAGCCACTAAAATTTTATGGATATTATTCAGTATAGCGATTATTAAATCTGCCTATATATGAGTGTAGAAAACAGGTAGGATTAGATAAAAAGTTCACCGTTACTCGAATATTTTTTTAGATGACAGGGTTAAATTCTATTTCAGCTGACCAGACTAATAATTTATGATATGGAAATATTTCTGGCTTTAGGGATCATCGCTTATATGGCTACAGTACTGGATATACTTCAAACGACACTGTCTATGCAAGGAGGAGGTTGGTTAACAAGCAGGTATTCTCATCTTTTCTGGAAATTTTTCCTTTTTGTTTCCGGTGGTAATGGTAAATCAAAAATCTTATCTCATGCAGGTTATATATTGTTAATTTCAATTGTTTTAATCTGGGTATTTTTATTGTGGATTAGTTTTGTCCTTATTTTGATATCGCAACCTGGAATTATTGTTAACAGTAGCACGCAAATTTCTGCAGATCTTTTGGAAATTATTTACTACAGTGGATATACCTTATCTACCCTGGGCATGGGAGATTTTATAGCTGCCGGAAATGGGGGCAGGATTCTCACCAGCTTTTATTCTTTTACCGGCCTCATTCTATTAACTATGTCGGTTACATATTTCATCCCGGTACTATCAGCAGTTATAGAGCAACGAAGACTGGGAATAAGACTTAGCATATTAGGGAGCAGTCCTGAAAAAATAATCCTAAACTTCTGGGATGGCAAAAGCTTTCAATCCTTTACTTCTAAAGTTGACGAACTATCTGGATCAATTATAAAATATAGCCAGCAACATAGGGCTTATCCAGTAATTCACTATTTCCATAATCATAAGGAGAAGAATGCCATTATTTTACAACTTGCTAGACTTTACGAAGCCTATCTTATTCTGGCATTTAACTTAAATGATAGGGTAAAACCAAAGCTAGGAGACTTACGTCCGTTAGAAATTGCATTCGAGAATTATTTTGAAGTATTAAAAGAGGTTACTCTTAGAAATACCAGTAATGAAACTCCAGCCTATTCAACCCTACAAAGATTAAAGGAACTTAGTCTAATTGACCAATCTAAGGGATGTCAATTGTTAGATACTAAATCTAAAGATCATCGTAAAATTTTTTTAAACCTTGTACAGCAGGATGGATGGACCTGGAGCAAGGTAGACACAAGAAATTCTTAAATGGCAAGTCAAATTCATTTAAAACTGAAAGATCTTAGCACAATTTATAAGTATGGGTTTTGACTCATTTCTTTCTTTATGTTATAACCTTAAAATTAATGAGAAATAAGAAATTCATTACCGCATTAGGAAGTACGTGCAATTGAAAATAAAAAAGACCATTACTTTTCTTCTGCCAGGCATACTTTTGATGTCACTGTACCCTTCAAATGATTTCGAAATTTTGAGAAAAAAACTAAAATGACACAATTTTGAAAAACAAGGGAAAACCCTACCTTGCACAAATTCATTGAATATTTATCTTAATAGTCCGAAAAAGATTTCATAATTGATACAAGATTATTCACATATTTATCGAGATATTATTTTAGCTTTAAGTGTGGTGCTTGCCGTGTATGTTGTATACCACTATTTTGGATAAAATAAGTAATTTATAAAAGTATAGTGAATGCTTCACTTATGTTATGTCTAAATTAAAGGATACTAATCTCCCTCCGGTAGGATCCTTTTTTATTTTTAATAAAAAAAGATAAATAGGTTTTATAAAATTAGATATCAAGATCTTTAAAGTATTCTTCCTTAACTAAATTTGGAATGGTGACTTTTAATTTAGGTTCAATTTCCATTGCTCGTTTGATCGCAAACATAGCCCCCTTATTTCGTGCCCATGATCTTCTAGTGATTCCATTATTCACATCCCAATGCAACATAGAGCGTAGTCTTTTTTCTGATGCTTCATCACCCTCCAAAAGCATTCCGAATCCACCATTAATTACTTCTCCCCAACCTACACCGCCACCGTTGTGGATACTTACCCACGTAGCTCCTCTAAAAGCATCGCCTATAACATTTTGAATAGCCATGTCTGCGGTAAATTTAGAACCGTCATAGATATTCGAAGTTTCGCGATAAGGCGAATCAGTTCCCGACACATCATGATGATCACGCCCAAGGACAACCGGCCCAATTTCTCCTTTAGCGATAGCATCATTAAAAGCTTTTGCAATCTCTATTCTTCCAATAGCATCTGCGTACAAAATTCTAGCTTGTGAACCAACCACTAGATTATTTTGTTGTGCTTCTTTAATCCATTTGATGTTATCCTGCATCTGCTGTTGTATTTCAACAGGGGAGCTCTCTTTTAATTTGTTAAGAACATTCGTTGCAATCAAATCGGTTTTTTCAAGATCCTCTGGTTTACCCGATGCACACACCCACCGAAAAGGTCCAAAACCGTAATCGAAACACATAGGTCCCATGATATCTTGTACATAACTAGGATAGGCAAATTCTTCCTTGTTTATAGCCTCAGAAGCCGCAACTAAATTTCCACTTTTATCTCTATGAACCTTAGCACCTGCTCTAGAGGCTTCCAGTAAAAAGGCATTTCCGTAATCAAAAAAGTAAGTTCCCTTTTTTGAGTGATTGTTAATTGCCTCGGCATGCCTCCGCAAACTTTCTTGCACCTTTGTTTGGAATTCACCCGGATTTTTAGCCATAAGTTGATTTGATTCTTCAAATGATAAACCTACTGGATAGTATCCTCCGGACCAAGGATTATGAAGGGATGTCTGATCACTGCCCAAATCTATATGAATATTTTCTTTATCAAATTCTTCCCATACTTCGACCACATTTCCCTCATAAGCAAAGGAGATTATTTTTTTCTCTTCTTTTGCCTTTCTTACTTTGAGAATTAAGCTTTTAATATCTTTTACTACTTCATCTACCCATCCCTGAGAGTGTCTTACTTCTACCGCTTTAGGGTTGACTTCAGCACATACAGTAATGCATCCAGCAATATTTCCAGCTTTAGGCTGAGCTCCGCTCATGCCTCCTAATCCAGAAGTTACAAATAGAGATCCCTTGCCAAGATTGGCTCCAGTTGATAAGTTAAATTTTTTGGCCACCATGCGTAATCCATTTAGCACTGTGATCGTTGTTCCGTGAACTATTCCTTGAGGTCCAATATACATATAACTCCCTGCTGTCATTTGTCCATATTGTGATACTCCCAGGGCATTAAATTTCTCCCAATAATCTGGTTTGGAATAGTTAGGTATCACCATACCATTCGTTACGACCACTCTTGGCGCATTGGAGTGGGAGGGGAAGAGCCCTAAAGGATGACCAGAATTAATAACTAAAGTTTGTTCATTAGACATTTCAGCCAAATATTTCATTACCAGCCTATATTGCGCCCAGTTTTGAAACACAGCACCATTCCCCCCGTAAGTTATTAATTCATGTGGATGCTGGGCTACTTTATGGTCCAAATTATTATGAATCATATGCATAATAGCTTTGGCTTGTATACTTTTGCCCGGATAATCATCTACAGGTCTGGCGTATATTTTATAATCAGGACGATATCGATACATGTAAATTCTACCATAGGTGTTCAATTCATCCAGAAACTCTGGAAGTAATGCGGCATGATCTTTAGGTTCAAAATATCTTAGAGCATTTTGCAATGCGAGTTTCTTTTCTTGATTGTTTAAAATCTCCTTTCGTTTTGGCGCATGATTAATATCTAAGGCGTATATTTTTTGTGCAGGTATGTTATTTGGGATACCCTCTAAAATCTGCATTTTAAAATCCATTGGAAATAAATTTTTATTATAAAATTCTGATTATTATATAAACATGTACTTTAAACCTTAAAAGCGGAAATAAAATCCTTTGAATTTTGAATGTGGTAAGACATAATTTGATCTTCTTTTACTATTGGCACCTTAGATCTGAAATTTTCTATAAAATCCTTTAAGAAAGGCGAGGTATCTTCTTCCCTAAAATAAAGTGCCTGCGACGAATTAAATAATTCTATTGCCAGAATCGTCAATACATTATTAGTCACTTTTAGAGCTTTCGTAGCTGCATTTGCTCCCATACTCACATGATCTTCCTGCCCGTTAGAAGAAACAATAGAATCTATACTGGCAGGAGAAGCATATTGTTTATTTTGACTTACAATACTAGCAGCGGTATATTGGGTAATCATAAAACCGTTATTTAAACCTGGGTTATTTACTAAAAATGGAGGAAGATCTCTTAATCCAGAGATTAACTGGTATATCCTACGTTCTGAAATATTGCCTAATTCAGCTATAGAAATACTAAGATAATCTAAGGCCAAAGCCAATGGCTGGCCATGAAAATTTCCACCCGATATTATTTTATCTTCTTCAACAAAAATATTAGGATTATCAGTTACCGAATTTATCTCGGTTATAAAAGTATTTTCAACAAAGGAAAGGGTATCTTTAGTTGCACCATGTACTTGAGGAATACACCTGAAAGAATATGGATCCTGAACGTTATTTTTTTCCCTTTTTCCAATTTCGCTTCCTTCTAAAATCTTTCGTATTCTTTCTGCAGTTTTAATCTGACCTCTGTGTGGTCGTACTAGATGAACTAACTCATCAAACGGCGATAAATTACAATCAAAAGCATCTATAGATACGGCTCCAATTATATTGGACAACTCATATAATTTCCTGCCCTTCATTAAATTGAAAATACCATAAGCACTCATAAATTGAGTTCCATTCAATAAAGCCAATCCCTCTTTAGATCTTAATTTTATAGGGTTCCATCCAAATTTCCTTAATACTTCGGCCGATTCCTGCTTAACCCCCTTGAAATATACTTCTCCTTTTCCCAGTAACGGAAGCGCCAGATGAGCAAGTGGGGCCAAATCCCCAGAGGCCCCCAATGAGCCTTGTTCATATACTACTGGAAGCACGTCATTATTATAAAAATCAATTAGCCTGCTAACGGTCTCAATTGTTACGCCGGAATGGCCATAACTAAGAGATTGTATTTTAAATAAAAGCATTAATCGGATAATAGATTTTGGAACTACATTGCCTGTTCCACATGCATGTGACATCACCAAATTCTCCTGCAATTCTATTAATTTATTAGGAGAAATTTTAACGTTGCACAATGATCCAAACCCAGTATTTATTCCATAAACAGGAGCTTGACTTTTCTCCAATTTTTGATCTAGATATTCTCTCGATCTGGTTATTTTTAATCTTGCTTCATCACTTAGCTTTAACTTTTTCTTTTCAGTTATAATTTTTTCAATTATCTCTATTTCAAGGTTTGAAGATGATACTATGTGAAATGACATAAGTTTAAATTAGGTGTAATTCGATTAGTTTTAAGAATAATTTTCACAATCCCCAAAATAATTTAATATTATTCAGTTTTTATGTAAAATTTAGAATATTTTTCGTTTTTTAATAAAAATTTTTATTAAGTAGCTGAAAAGCAGTGGTTTAATAATGGACTTGTAAAAATATTGTTAATTGTATTAACATATGTTTATATTTGAAATGAATGAAGAACAGCTTTAGAAATATTATTTCCCTTAGCCTGGCATTATTAGTGGTATTTTCTACTTTATCTTTTACTGTAGAAAAACATTTTTGTGGGAAAACTTTGGTTGGAAAAGCAGTTTTTTCTTCCGCTAAAAAATGTAGCAGTGAAATGCACATCTGTGCTGCAGAAGATCGCGGCCATATGAACACCAAAAAGGATTCTTGCTGCTCAAATAAAAAAGAGAATATAGATGGTCAGGATGAATTAAAAACATCTTCATTCTCATTTGATTTTCTTCAATTCAATTATATAATTCCGCTTATATTTATTTCAGAGAATTTTCTCTATGAATTACCTTTTCAGGAAATTCCTCATAAATACTATAAACCTCCTTTGCTATTCGCAGATGTGCAGGTTTTTTACCAAGTATTCCTTATTTGATTTTTATTTAAAAAGATAGCTATAGAGCTACGTTCTAATGGAAGTATAAATTTTATTTCCATAGGGAAGCATTGGTATTACACCAATTTTTTCCGGACAATCATTTTTATCTAAAATCAAATATTTATGAAAATTAAATTAAAAACTATTTTCACACTTTTAATAGTGTTATTAGTGCAATTGACCACTGCACAGGAAAAGACCATTACAGGTACTGTTTTAAATGAGAACGGAATTCCAATGCCAGGGGTAAACGTTACTATCAAAGATTCTCAAATCGGGACACAAACCGATTTTGACGGAAAATATTCTATAAAGGCTAACTCCGGTCACGTACTAAGTTTCACATTTGTTGGGAAAAAGCCTGTAAATATTACCGTAGGCTCTGGAACGGAGATCAATATTAATATGGAAAAGAGCGCAGAATCGCTGAATGAAGTGATGGTTGTCGCTTATGGATCTTCAGATAAACGAAGTTTTACAGGTGCCGCAGAGACCGTAAACAGTGAAGCCCTAACCCGAAGTTCCACGGCTAGTTTTGAAACTGCACTTCAGGGTAAAGTTTCAGGTATGAATATTTCTACCTCAGGTCAGCCTGGAGGTAAATCAAATGTCCAAATAAGAGGGATTAGTTCTATTAGCGGTAATACTCAACCTTTATATGTTCTTGATGGAGTGGTGATCAATACTAACTCAAATCTTCGAGCAGGTGATTTCATGGAAGGATCCACCGGTTATAACCCTCTCTCTACTATCAATTCAGAAGATATCGAAAGCATAACTGTATTAAAAGATGCAGCTGCATCTTCTTTATACGGCTCACGAGCTTCAAATGGTGTAATTATTATCACTACAAAAGATGGTAAAAAAGGGGAAACCGAAATTACTTTAGGTCTTGAAACAGGATGGAGTCAAAACTTAACTGAAGAAAATCTTATCAATAATGAACAGTTTAAAGATCTTTGGATCGAAGGTCAAATAAATCAATACATCCAAAATAATGAGAACGCTGAATTCTCCAGAGTTTATGCTAACAATGATCTTTATAATGGCTACGAAGATCAGGCTATCAGTGATTATGAAGATGTGTACGGAACTACTAATGCGAATGCGGATTGGCTGAATGCATTATATCAAAATGGATTAACGCAAAAATATAATCTGTCGGCTAGAGGTGGAAATGAAAAAACTACCTTTTTCATTTCAGGAAATTATTTGGAACAAACAGGAACAATTATAGAAACGGGATTGAAACGATATTCCGGGAGAGTAAACTTAGAGAATGAGGCAAAAGAATGGTTAACACTTGGAGTAAATCTTTCGGTGGCAAAAACTGAAAGAAATGCAGCAAACTTTGATGGTTCTTATGCAGGAGGTCTAAACCCATTATATATGGCTCGCGTACTTCCTCCGGCTGCACCTATTTACGATCCGGAAGGTTATGGAGGTTTTGCAAACCTGCCTAACGATATAGAGAAAAATGCCAATCCTATTGGGGTATTAAAAGTCGGTGAATATGAGAATGCTGAATTCCGTGTTAGAGGAGATGCCTATGCAAAGTTCCAGGTTTTGGAACCGCTCAGCTTTAAAACCACGTTTGGGGTAGACCAACAAGCAATAGATGAAACGTTATATGATAACAAAGAGTTTGGTGCTGGAGGTGGAATATGGAATGGAGTACTTAATCGAGTAAAAAGTGAAGTTTTTCAATATACTGTAACCAATATTTTAAATTATAATGAAAACTATGGAAATCATGGTTTGGATGTTTTATTGGGACAAGAATCTCAGGTTTCCAACATGAATTCTATCAATGTCTATGGATATGATGTCTTAGACAGTGAGTTGTTATCTGCCAGTAGTATAGGAAGTTTATGGTCACATACCGGCTATGCGGAAAATTACTCGTTACTCTCTTACTTCTCTCAGGTTGCTTATAATTTTGATCAGAAATATTACTTATCTACAAGTTTCAGAAGGGATGGTTCCTCAAGATTTGGAAAGGATTCTCGTTGGGGAACATTTTGGTCTGTCTCGGGATCCTGGGTCGCGACCGAAGAAGATTTTCTGGATATAGATGATTTGGATTACCTGAAATTCCGAGGTAGCTACGGTACAAATGGAAATTTACCTCCACAATATTATGCAGCCCTGGCGTTTTTTGAAACTGATGGAAAAGGTTATGGTGGAAATTCAGGACTGTCCTATGGTCAACTACAGAACCCAGATCTTTCTTGGGAATTAAGTAAAAATTTCAATGTGGGAATGGATATCAATATATTCGGAGAATTAGATCTTACAGTAAATTACTTCCGTAAAAAAACTGAAGATTTATTGCTGAATGTTCCGGTTTCACCTACCACAGGTTTTATGACTCAATTACAGAACTTTGGAGAAATGATCAATAAAGGTTGGGAGTTTGAAGTAGGATATAATCCTATAGCAACAGAAGACTTTTCGTGGAGTACCAGCGCAAACCTTACTCTTCTTGATAACAAAATAACTAAATTAAAGAATGATATAGTACCTACATATAGTTCTAGATATGGTCAGGATCCCTTAATTATTAAAGAAGGTGAAAGTATTTATTCATTTTATTTACGGGATTATGCAGGCGTAAATCCATCAAATGGATATGCTCAATATCATGTACTTGAAAATGGTGAAAGAACTGGAGAGTTGACTACAAATGCTCAGGAGGCCGGATTTGGAATTTTTGGAGACGCTTTACAAGATTTTCAAGGTGGAGTTTTCAATCAGTTCAACTATAAAAATTTTACATTAGATTTTCAATTTACATTTGGTATGGGAGGGAAAGTGTATGATCGTACCGCATTTAAGCGCGATGACGATGGTTTTGCTCCCCAGTATACTAACACAATTGCCCAGCTTAATCCCTGGAATCCTAATAATCTGGACGCTACAGTGCCTATAAGAATTAATGGGAATCCAACTTTTTCGAATGATGTTTCTACCAGGCATTTATATGATTCCGATTACCTAAAACTTAGAAATGCCAAATTAACCTATAATCTGCCATCTTTCGGAAATACTCTAAAAGGAGGTTCAGTTTACGTGCAGGGGGATAATTTATTCTTATGGACCGAATTGGATGGTTACGATCCGGAAGCTGTGGTAGATGGGGTAAACTTTTTCCAGGTACCAACAGCAAGAACTATATTATTAGGACTTCAATTACAATTTTAGAACTTAAAACGCATTCAAATGAAAATATTTAAAAACAGTATTCTAATCTTAGGATTAGTAATGTTCCAAGGCTGCAGCGAAGATCTGCTGGACCAAAGACCAGATCATGTTATCTCAGAGAACCTGGTACTGAATTCAGTAGAAAAACTCGATAAACTATTAACCGGAACTTACAACGAGATTTCACGTAATACTTATCTGGGAAGGGTTTTATACAAAAGGGCGGCCGTAAAAGGTACAGATTTTAGATTTGTGAAAACTACTTTCAACCCCAGGAATTATGAGTTGATTGCTTATAAGTATGAAGAAAGTAGTAATAGTAGCGGAAGCTGCGAAGATTTGTGGATTCAATCCTTTAAATCTATAAATAACCTAAACCTTATTATTAATAATATTGAAGCAGCTGAAGGGAACGAAGCGCAAAAGCAAGAGATCTTAGGTGAAGCTTTGGGTTTAAGAGGTATGATATATTTTGATCTGGCAAGAACTTTCTCCTACCCATGGATAAGGGAGGGCGCAGCAGCACAGGGATTACCTTTGAAACTTTCTTCGGATGAGATAGTAACAGAAAGAAGTAGTCTTGGAGAGACTTATGAGCAGATTATTAGTGATATGCAAAATTCGCTTAGTTTATTAGAGGAAAATAGTTGGTCACAAGGAAGCACCCAGTATTTAACAAAAACCGGAGTTACGGCCTTATTGGCAAGGGTATACCTGTATCAGCAAGATTGGGAAAACGCTCTTAAATATGCAAAAGAAGTAATTGCTACCAGAGGGGCAGAAAATCTTATGGGAGTGGATTCTTATGCATTTGAAGATTATAATTCCGAATCTATCTTCGAATTAAGCATTACAAGCCAGAATTCTTTGGGTAGTAACGGGCTGGGAGCCCAATTTGATTTTAAGAATGGAGGTCAGGGAGATATAATCGCTACTAAAACTTTTATTGAATTATTAAGTGCCTATGAAGGTGATCCAAGAGCCGCATTGCTTGAAGAAGATAAGGAAGGTACCCAGCAAGCATTTATTAAGTACATTAATCGTAGTGATGGAGGCGGATTAAGTGCCCACAATATTCCGGTTATTAGATTATCTGAAATGTATTTAATTGCGGCTGAATCAGCAGTAAATGGTGCCGGCGGTGGCGAGACAGAAGCACAGGACTTCCTTAATACGCTTATAGAAAACAGAACTACCGATTTTTCCTCTAACATGGTTAATGAAACTGGTGATTTGCTAAAAGAGCGAATTGCACAAGAAAGAAGAAGAGAGTTGGCATTGGAAGGCCATGGAATTTATGACTATATACGAAGAGGCAAAGATATTGCACGTCCTGTGGAAGAGCACGTAAATACAGGTGTCGATGTGTCGAATTTAGATATTCAAGCTACAGATTACAGGACAATCTGCCCAATTCCTGCCAGTGAAGTAGAGGCATCCGGAATGGAACAAACAGAAGGATACTAAAAAAATAAATAAAAATCTAAAATGAGATAGTCTTAGAATTCAATGACTATCTCTTTATTATCAAATAATTATGGTAAAAAGAAAAACAGCCCTGAAAATAAGACAGGCACATAGATACCTGGGTATTTTTATAGGTATACAATTTATAATGTGGACGGTAAGTGGTTTATACTTCAGCTGGACCGATATAGATGAAATACACGGAGATCAATTTCTTAAAACAGAAATGAAACATCCCAATTTTTCAGGGCTTGGAAGTCCCGCAGAATTTAGTCCTGAAATTGAGATTAATTCTTTACAATTAAAAGAAGTTGCTGGGGAACCTTATTACTGGATTAACGAAGAAATTCTTCAGAATGCTAGGACAGGAGAGATTAAAGAGAGTTTATCCGAAACAGAAGCAGTTCAAGTTGCCAATCAACATATGATTGATGAGTTAGAGGTGACTGGAATTGAAAGAATAACCTCTACCGGAGAACATCATGAATATCGCGGAAGACCACTTCCAGCTTATGTTATTTCATATAACACTTCTGAAAACATTAAGGCTTATGTCTCTGAAGCTGATGGAGCTTTTAGAACGCTTAGGCACCGAGATTGGCGCTGGTTCGATTTTTTATGGATGACTCATACCATGGATTACGAAGGTAGAGATGATTTTAATAATATAATTTTAAGAGCATTTTCTTTACTCGGTCTTATTACGGTTTTAAGTGGATTCTTGCTGTGGTATACCTCATCTCCAACAATTAGGAAATTCACTAATAAAAAGAAGAAAAAAAACAAAAAGAAGAAGGCAGTAGCTTCTCATTAGGTTTTAAATCTTAAATAAATAATTAGCCAAAAATGGGCTGCTTCAATTGAGGCAGCCTTTTTTTATAAATTTAAGAACTAAGAATAACGGACTAAAGAGTTTGTAAAATTAAAACATAATGCATATTAATCCACAGGATAACAAGACCTATATAAAAATTAAAAATATAACCAGGTTTTTATGTATTTAACAAAAAAAATTTCACTATAGTATTAAAAATCAATTGTTTCATATTGTTCAAGATAGTTTTGCATTTAATGTCAGAAATATTATACATTCTTAAATGGTACAAGGTATATCCGAATAGAACCTTAAAAATTACTTTGAGATTACATCCATTTATTGTTATGATTTTTGCACAATAATTGCCTCAGCTATTTTTTTGCACACCCTGTGCATGCCTATTTAATTATCTTTGTAATGTGAAAATAATGGCATTCATATTATCTTTATATGTACTGGGGCTTAATTTATTAGCCTGTAATGACAGTGATACTTCCCAAGTTAATTCTGGCTCAGAAGTAACTATGGTTGCTACCCAGAATTTAGATATAGATCATTCACATGACCAAGTAGCGGATTTATGCCCTCCTTTTTGTAGTTGCCATTGCTGTCATGTGCACACAGTTGACTTTGGTTCCTCACACTTCAAACCTTTAATTGCGGAAATTCCATCAAAAGCTTTTCTTCATTTTGATAGTTCAGTGGAAGAACCTATACTTTCCTTTTTAGATCCTCCAAAAGTTTAATTCAGTTTTTTTATAGGATAGTTATATCCTTTTTTGCTAAAGTCCTGGTTCTTCCAGAGCGCACGGCGATATCGATTCTCTTTACCCAGGGATTATCGAGATGTTTAACTGAATTAATTTTTTTATATGATCAATAGAATCATTTCATTTTCCATTAATAATAAATTTATTATTGGGCTACTCACCTTAGCACTTATAGGTACTGGTATTTGGTCCATGTCTACCGTAAATCTGGGATCGGTACCAGATATTACTAACAATCAAGTTCAGGTGATCACCCAGTCACCAAATCTTGCCACAGAAGATATAGAACAATTTGTAACCTATCCCGTAGAACTTTCGATGGGTAATTTACCTGGGGTTACAGAGATTCGCTCTATTTCACGCTTTGGCCTTTCTGTAGTTACTATTGTCTTCAAAGATGATATGGGGACATACCTCCCTCGACAACTTGTACAGGAAAAACTTAACGAATTGGGTGAAACTATTCCCGACAAATTTGGAAGTCCTGCTATGGGACCTATTTCAACCGGATTAGGTCAAATTTATGAATATACCATTAAACCAAAAGAAGGATACGAAACTGAATATTCCCCCATGGAACTTCGAACTATTCAGGACTGGATAGTAAAAAGGCAACTTACCTTACTGGAGGGCGTGGTTGAAGTAAATTCTTTTGGAGGCTCCATAAAACAATATGAGGTTGCAATCAACCCAGAGAAATTAAACAGTATGGGTACAAGCATCTCTGAAGTTTATGAGGCGCTGGCACGAAACAATGTGAATACCGGTGGGGCTTATATCGAGAAAAATAAAATGTCAAATTTTATTAGAGGTGAGGGCTTAATCCGTTCACTGGAGGACATCAAGAAAATTGCCATTACTACAGAAAATGCAATCCCGATCACGATTGGTGATGTTGCGGAAAATGTTCAGTTTGGAAATCAGGTACGATACGGAGCTTTTACCCAGGATGGGGAAGAAGCCGTTGGAGGAATTATTATGATGCTGAAAGGTGCTAATCCCAACGCGGTCATTCAGGATGTCAAGGATCGTATGGCTGAAGTCGAGAAGTCACTTCCTGAAGGTTTGACCATAGAGCCAATTATTGATCGAAGTGAGTTAATAGCACGAACAACCGATACTGTTAAAACAAATTTACTGGAAGGTGCATTGATAGTGATTTTTGCCCTGGTATTGTTATTAGGTAGTCTAAGAGGTGGACTTATTACTGCTACCACTATTCCCTTATCACTGCTTTTTGCTTTTATTTTAATGAAGCAATTCAATGTCTGGGCCAATCTAATGAGTTTGGGGGCAATCGATTTTGGAATCATTATAGACGGTGCAGTGATTATCATCGAGGGAACCGTATATGAAATACAAAAACGGATAAGATCTGGCAAGGTGAAATTCAATCAGGCTAAAATGGATGAAGTAGCCTATGATGCTGGGAGCACGATGATGAGCTCTGCATTTTTTGGACAAATTATTATACTTATCGTATTTACACCCATTCTTTTTCTTACCGGGGTAGAAGGTAAAATGTTTAAGCCAATGGCGTACACTTTTGGATTTGCCATGATAGGTGCTATCTTCTTATGCCTTACTTATGTCCCTATGATGTCTGCCTTATTTATGAAACCAATTCAGAATAAAAAGAACTGGTTTGGAAAGTTTGAACGATGGCTGGAGAAAATAAGTGACAGAATAATTGGCGGAATACAAAAAGTATACATGCCTTTATTAAAAGGAGCATTAAAATTGAAACTGATTGTAATTGGATCTGCCGCTGTTTTACTTGTGATAGCCGGTTTTCTTTTTTCGAGAATGGGAGGAGAATTTGTGCCTCAACTTGATGAAGGGGATATTGCCATGCAGGCTTTGATTAGACCAGGTAGTTCATTAACAGAGTCTATAGAAGTTTCAAAAAAAATTGAAAATATACTTTTAGAAAACTTTCCAGAAATTAAAACGGCTACGGCACGTATTGGAGTGGCTGATATTCCTACCGATCCAATGCCCATGGATATCGCAGATATGTATCTAATCTTGGAAAAGGATAAGGACAAATGGGAAACTTCTGAAACCAAGGAAGGACTTATTGAACAGATCAAGGAAAAACTAAATGAAGATCTTACGGGTGTTAATTTAGTGTTTACCCAACCTGTAGAATTGAGGTTTAATGAGTTATTAGAAGGGGTTAGAGAAGATATTGCGGTAAAGTTATATGGTGAAGATTTAGAAGTATTGTCAGAAAAGGTACAGGAAATGGCCAATATTATCCAAACCGTCCCTGGAGCTGGTGATGTAAACGCGGAGAGAACATCTGGCCTCCCACAAATGACAGTTAGATTTAACCGTGATAAAATTGCCCAGTATGGACTGGATATTCAGAAAGTCAATGATTATATAAGTACTGCTTTTGCTGGAGGAACGGCCGGGGTCATCTTTGAAGGTGAAAAACGATTCGATTTAGTTGTAAGATTTGATGAAGACCATAGAAAGAATATTGATGACTTACGAGGAATGTATATCGACCTTCCAGATGGAACCCAGGTACCAATCAAAGAAATAGCAGATATTGAATACGTTCCGGGACCTATGCAAATTTCGAGAGATGACACCTACAGAAGAACCTATGTGGGTGTAAATGCACGGGGAAGGGATGTAGAGTCAGTGGTTAACGACATCCAGCAAAAATTAGATGAGGAATTAGAATTGCCACCCGGTTATTATATTACTTATGGAGGGGAGTTCGAAAACCTTCAGAGTGCCAAAGATCGATTAGTGATTGTGGTACCGATAGCCTTATTTCTGATTTTCGTGCTTCTATATTTTGCCTTAAAATCTTTTTCCCAATCTATCATGATCTATATGGCGATACCATTGGCTGCTATCGGAGGTGTTTTTGCCCTTTGGTTAAGAGGTATGCCATTTAGCATTTCCGCTGGTGTAGGCTTCATTGTACTGTTTGGGGTTGCAGTTTTAAACGGACTGGTACTAATAAATAGATTCAATTCTTTAAAAGAAGAAGGAGTAACTAGTATAAAAGATAGAATTTTTACAGGAACCAAAGAACGAATACGACCTATTATGTTAACAGCAACCACAGATATTTTCGGTTTTTTACCAATGGCATTTTCCACATCTGCCGGTGCAGAAGTTCAACAACCACTTGCTACGGTTGTAATAGGTGGTATGCTTACGGCTACACTGCTTACCCTCGTTGTATTACCAGTATTATATACATTCGTGGAAAGAAAGCGAGAGAAAAAAGAACAGAATAAATTAGGTTCTTCCAATATGCGCTCTTTAGCTACGATTTTGATAATTGGCTTGATGTTAGGCGGAACCTTATCCGTAAATGCACAATCTGATGTTGTTTCATCTGAATATCCACAACAGGATACTTTACAGACTATAAGTTTGGAAAAAGCCAGGGAAAAAGCCATCAAAAACTTTCCTCAGCTTAAAGCTGCTCAACTCGAAATTGAAAGTGAAGAAGTACTGCGTAAAACCGCTTATGATTTTGGGAATACCCAAATCTTTACTGGAAAAGAAGAGGTAGGAAATGGTTCAGATGGGATTTATACTCAAATTGGTGTTCAACAACAAGGTATAGATGTTTTTGGAATTGCCCCCCGGTTAAAATTGCAAAAAGAACGGATGGCACTTGCTGAAAATGCTTTAGAACTAAATATCTTAGAAGTGGAACGTGAAGTAAGCAGGGCCTGGACTTCAGTTTATACTAGTAGAAAGAGGTATCAGGTATATAAGAAAATGGATTCAATTTTTGAAGACATTGAAAGGGCTGCAAGAATCCGATATGAGACAGAAGCTACTTCTAAACTGGAGTATCTTGCTACGTCCAATCAGGGAAACGAAGTAAAAATACAACTGGAACAAGCTTATCGAAATTACCTGAAATCATTGCAGCGTTTAAATTTATGGTTTGTTAGTGATTCGATCTATGATGTACAAGATTTACCTGCCGAAGCATTAGATGAACCTTTAAATTTTCTGACAGAGTCACTCAAAACCCACCCGGCTCTTGAGGTTTCAGAACAGAGAGTTAATGTTGCAAAAGCTTTAACCAGAGAACGGAAATCTGAATTTCTACCAAAATTTCAGGGACAATATGCCAGGCAGGAAATTAATGGACAATCGGGTTTCTTCCAATATCAAATAGGAATTCAAATTCCGTTATTCTTTGGACCTGAATTAGGCCGTACTCAGGAAGCACAAGTGAATCGAAAGATTGCAGAACAAAATTTTTATCAGGATAAACTCGAATTGGAAACTGCCTATAAAAATATGCGGGAAGAATTCATCAAATGGAGAAATTCATGGAATTATTATAAGGATGAAGCGCTTCCCTTGGCTAAAGAGCAACAGGAAGGATCTGTATTGGCTTTTAAGGAAGGTGCTATAGATTATGTAACCTTCCTTCAAAATATAAGAGATGCCATTAGAATCGAGGTAAATGCTTGGAGTGCTTTTGATAATTATCTCGATAGCCGTTATCAACTAGAATATTACCTCGAAAAATCAAACTAAAATTAGAAAGAAAAACGATATGAATAAAAGATCAATAAATATTCTAATGCTTGCCCTATCATTCAGCCTGTTCTTTGGGTGTAAAGAAAATTCTGATACATCAGAAACAACTTCTCACGAAACTGAAGATTCAACTACGAATGAAGAAGAACCTGAAGGAGAAGAAGGCGGGATGCGCTCGGTTCATCTTTCAGAAATGAAATTCAATAGTTTAGGGGTCAAAGTGGATACCTTACCAAGTAAAGCATTATCAGGAATAGTAGAAGCAAATGGACAATTAGAGGTTCCTCCTCAATATGAAGCTACCGTAACGGCTGTCTTAGGCGGGAATATTAATTCAATAAAAGTTATTGAAGGTGATAAGGTAAATAAAGGTCAGGTACTGGCGTATCTATCCCATCCTAACTTGACGAAAATACAAACGGACTATATAAATGCTTATAACCGGATGCAGTTTTTAGAAAAGGAATTTGAAAGACAGAAGCGATTGTACGAGGCAGAAGTTGGTTCAGGAAAGTCGTTTCAACAAACCCAGGCAGATTTTCAGTCGGTAAAGGGAGAGGTAAGTGGTTACGAATCCCAATTAAGACAGTTAAACTTGGGTGCCTCCCAGGTAAGAAATGGTAACCTGTATGAATATATTCCAGTAGTAAGCCCTATAGAAGGCTATATTGAAAAAGTTAAGGTGCAAATTGGCCAATATGTAGAACCACAAACGAGCATGTTTATGGTAGTGGATAATGAACACGTGCATGCCGATTTAATGGTTTTTGAAAAAGATATTTATAAGGTGAAGGAAGGCCAAAAGATTTCTTTAAGGCTAGAGTCAGTCCCCGGAAGTAATCTTACAGGAAAAATATATTCTGTAGGGAAGCAATTTGAACAAAATCCTAAAGCGGTACATGTACACGCAGAGATAGATAATAAGGAAGGTTACCTCATTCCAGGAATGTATATCAAAGGTAAAATCAGGACAGGAGAAGCGGCAGTACCTGCATTACCAGAAGCGGCAGTGATAGAAGAAGAGGGAAATCCTTACATCTTTACGGCTCAAAAACATCAGGAAGAAGGTAAAACACAATGGGAATTAAAACCGGTGCAGATAAGGACTGGGATAATTGAAGATGGATGGATTGAAATTAAGCTGCTGGAGCCCCTTCCAGAAGGTACGTTAGTTGCTTATAACAATGCCTATTACCTGGTATCTGAAATGCAGAAAAGCCAAACCTCTCATGGTCATTAAATAGAGCTTTAAAAATTTAGACGGATGGGCTCTCTGTAAAAGGTTTGTCTTAATAAAAATTCCAGAGGGTTCATCCTTAATAAAGAATTAATAAAACAGCGATGAAAGAAGTAAAAGCATTTATAAAACCAAAACGGGTTCAAAAAGTGATAGAATCCCTTAGCGAAAGCGGATTCAAAAGTATGACGCTTTCCCAGGGGGAAGGTACCGGGGCATTTAAAGCAAAAGGTGCGTCGCCTTCTTTGGATTTCCGTGTCACCGACAGCCCTGTGGTAAAGTTAGAACTGGTATGTCAAAACGAAGAAGCACAATCAGCAATAGATATTATCCTTGAGAATGCTAAAACAACTGAACCCGGTGACGGAATCATTTACCTTTCCGGTATTGAAGATGCCTTCCGAATTAAAACTGGAGAATCTTTGAAACTGGATTAAATAATGATGAAAATGAGTGATATCGAAAAAATTTTAGAGGCACATGAAGTTCGGCCAACAGCCATGCGTATCTTGATCTATAAATTTATGGCGAAAAAAGATCGGGCTGTAACCCTTACCGAAATTGAAAATGCCTTTGGAAAAGCAGATCGGGCTACATTATCTCGAACAATACGCACATTTGAAGCAAAGGACATTGTACATCAAATAGATGATGGCACAGGCATACCAAAATATGCGCTCTGTGAAAGTGACTGTAATTGCGAAGTAGAACAGGACTTACACATCCACTTTCATTGTAATAATTGTGATGAGACTGTTTGTTTGACCGATCATAAGATTCCACATATTAATCTGCCAGAGGGATATATGCCAGAAAATGTAAACCTGGTAGTAAAGGGAATATGTGAGAAATGTAGTGGTGTTTAATTTTATAAAAATGACCAAGGCCGAAATAACACTTAAAAACAACGGGATTAGACCTACCAAAATGAGATTATTTATATATAAATATCTTAAGAGGAAGTTTTATGCTGTAACATTAAGAGAAATAGAAACGGCTTTCATAAAAAAAAGCGAACATACTGGGGATAGAACAACAATTTATCGGAGTATAAAATTATTTCAAAAGAAAGGGATTATACATCAAATTGATGACGGTACGGCTATCGCAAAATATGCATATTCTGATAAGAATTCGCTGGATCTACACTTACACCTTCACTGTATGAATTGCAGCAAAACCTTCTGTTTACCCAATAAAGTTCCACAGGAAAATTTACCTGACAAATACGAAATAACCGAAGTAAATTTAGTTTTGAAGGGGGCATGTGCAAATTGCCTCAAAGCAAAGAAGCTGAAATATAACATAGACCAATCTGCTCATAAAAAGTTAAAACAATGATACGAATCAAAAATGTCGAAAAAAGCAATTTGATATCCGCTTCAATAAGCGGTAAGATTACTAAAGAGGATGTAGAGAAAATCCATCCTTTGATACATAATATTGTCAAAAATGGAAATAAGGTGGATTTCTTTTTTGAACTAGTTAACTTTAAGGGCTACGATCTCAAAGGCTTATGGGAAGATTTAAAAGTTGATACCGCCCATATTTCAGATTATGGAAAAATGGCCTTTGTGGGTGAAAAAGAATGGCAGCAATGGGCTGCTAAAGCCACTGATTTTTTTACAAGCTCGGAAGTTAAATATTTCGACCTTAATGAAAAGGAAGAAGCTAAAAGTTGGATATTAAACCAATAGGGATATGAAAAAGCTACAACTAAAAATTCCGGTATTGCTACCTCAGGTGCCAAATGAAAAAGATACTTGTGTGCAAAGGCTCATTGCTGGATTAGAGGCTAAAGAGGGTCTTGAAAAAGTACATATAGTAGATGATCAGGAAGATACGGTGCCACAACTGTGCTTTCATTATGATCCGGACATTATCTCTATTGACCGAATTCAATCTTTGGCTGAAAATGCCGGGGCAGAAATTACGGAAAAATATGGCCACTTTCTTTTAGAGGTTGAGGGGATTAGACATACCCGCCATGCAAGAACTATAGAAAAGAGTCTGCTGAATATCGAAGGCGTTTTGGAAGCTTCCGCCAATGCCGGAGGAATGATCCGTTTAGAATATGATAAGCGTGAGACCAGTTTTGAAGCCATAAATACAAGGCTTGAAAAGGAAAACCTACAAGTTAAAAAAAGCTCCTCTGGCCATAAGAACGGTTTTAAATCCTCGGAAAAAACCTCTGACGAATTAAATGAAAAAAATAAGATGAGTCAGAAACACCAACATGAAGATGAAGATGAACTGAATCATAAAGAGGGTGATAGTCACGGAGCCGGGGAAGAACATTTACACTCCCACGGAGGTATTTTTGGAAAAAATACAGAACTTATATTTGCCATTATTTGTGGTGTTTTACTAGGGATAGGTTTTGGATTATCCTTTGTAGATTCAGTTCCCCAATGGGTTAGCCTTGCACTTTATATTGGAGCCTATTTCTTTGGTGGCTTTTATACCGCGAAAGAAGCTGTGGAAACAGTGGCCAAAGGTGGTTTTGAAATTGATTTTCTAATGCTGGTCGCTGCTATTGGAGCAGCTATACTAGGGGAATGGGCTGAAGGTGCTTTGTTATTATTTCTCTTTAGCCTGGGACATGCCCTGGAGCATTATGCGATGAACAAAGCACGAAAATCTATAGCCGCATTGGCAGAATTGGCACCTAAAACAGCTTTGGTTAAAAAAAATGGTAAAACGGAAGAAGTTGGTATCGAAAAACTCAATATTGGGGATATCATTGTGGTGAAACCTAATAGTAAAATATCCGCAGATGGCGTAGTTGTAGATGGGCAGAGTAGTGTAAACCAGGCTCCAATAACCGGGGAGAGTGTACCGGTAGATAAAATTCCCGTAGAAGATGTTGAGAAGGATTACTCAGAGGTAGATGATATCAAAGATGAAAACCGCGTTTTTGCCGGAACTATCAATGGGAACAATACTTTGGAAATTAAAGTGATCAAAGCAGCCAAGGATTCTACATTGTCAAGGCTGGTCAAATTGGTTAATGAAGCCCAGACCCAAAAATCACCTACCCAGTTGCTGACCGATAAATTCGAAAAATATTTTGTGCCGTCCGTCCTTATTTTGGTCGGAGCTCTTTTATTCGCTTTCTTAGTTATTGACGAACCCTTTAGCGCCAGCTTTTACAGGGCAATGGCGGTACTGGTAGCTGCAAGTCCCTGTGCGTTGGCAATCTCGACCCCGAGTGCTGTATTAAGTGGAGTGGCCAGAGCGGCCCGTGGTGGGGTATTAATTAAAGGAGGCCGACCACTAGAGGATCTGGGAGAATTGACCGCCCTCGCCTTTGATAAGACCGGGACTCTAACGGAAGGAAAGCCAAAACTTACGCAAGTAGTACCACTTGGGGATATTTCAGAAAATGAACTTCTCAAAATTGCAGTAGCTGTGGAAAGTTTGAGTGATCATCCCCTGGCAAAAGCTGTAGTTCGCGATGGAAAGGAGCGGATGGAAGGCGAGGAAATCCCGGATGCCTCCAATCTGGAAGCCGTGTTAGGAAAAGGTATTAAAGCAACATTGGGAAATGATAAGATCTATGTTGGTAATTTGGATCTATACGAAGAACTAAATGATACTATTCCATCAGAAGAAATAACTACTAAAGTACGAGATCTTGAAGGTGGTGGAAACACAACGATGCTTCTTCGTAAGAATGAAGAATATATAGGCATCCTTGCTTTAATGGATACCCCCCGGGAGGCAGCCAAAAGGACCCTTTCTGAATTGAAGAAAATAGGAATTAAACGAATGATCATGCTTACCGGTGATAACCAGAAGGTAGCAGACGCAGTAGCAGAAGAAATAGGATTGACCGATGCCTGGGGTAGTTTACTGCCGGAAGAAAAGGTGGAAGCCATAAAAAAACTAAAAGAAAAAGAATCTAAGGTAGCAATGGTAGGTGATGGTGTGAACGATGCCCCTGCCATGGCAAATAGCACCGTAGGAATAGCTATGGGAGCTGCTGGTAGCGATGTTGCCCTGGAAACCGCAGATATTGCCCTAATGGCCGATAAATTGGAAACCCTGCCCTTTGCCATTGGACTGAGTAGAAAGGCAAAGGCTATAATCAAGCAGAACCTTTGGGTAAGTCTGGGAATTGTAGCTCTGCTTATCCCTGCTACCATTTTTGGTTTCGCTAACATTGGAGTGGCGGTAGTTATACATGAAGGTTCCACACTTCTGGTAGTTTTCAACGCTTTAAGACTTTTAGCCTATAAAAAATGAACAAAAGCACTTTTATAGTCAGTCAAATGGACTGCCCTTCCGAGGAACAGATGATTAGGATGAAACTGGAATCTTATGAACAGATAAAACATCTAGACTTTGATATTCCCAATCGAAAACTTGAAGTGTATCATCGAGAAGGGATTGAGGCTATTCATTCCTCGATTTCAGAATTAAAATTAGGCGATAAATTTATAGGATCAGAAGAGGCGGAAGTTCCAGTTAGGGAAAACGAAACCAATCAAAAAAATATTCTTTGGTGGGTGTTGGGTATTAATTTTGGGTTTTTTCTTGTTGAAATGATTACGGGTTGGATATCTTTTTCGATGGGCCTTATTGCAGATTCTCTTGATATGCTGGCAGATTCGATAGTATATGCGCTGAGTTTATTTGCAGTAGGTGGTGCAGTTTCAAGAAAAAAGAAGGTCGCAAAATTTAGTGGGTACTTTCAAATGTTACTGGCGACTCTTGGATTTACAGAAGTCTTGCGCAGGTTTTTTATGAGTAGTGAAACTCCTTTATTCCAGTGGATGATTATTATTTCTTCTTTGGCACTTGCTGGAAACTTAATCTCATTATGGCTAATCAACAAGGCTAAAAGTAACGAAGTCCACATGCAAGCCAGTGCCATTTTTACTTCAAATGATATTATCGTGAACGGCGGAGTAATTTTGGCGGGTGTTTTGGTTTATTTTTTAGGAAGTAAATGGCCAGATTTGATCATTGGCGCTATTGTCTTCACATTTGTGATGCGTGGGGCGATTAAAATATTGAAATTATCAAGGTAAATCCGGAAAAAAAATCATCTATCAAAATGCCTATTACTTAATGAAAAAAATGAAAAAAGTGGGAACTATACAGACGAATTAAATATGGAATCATCAAGAAAAAAGAATCTTAAACAAGCAAGAACACTTCAAATATGGAATGTCATTTACGACACGATAGAAGTGGTCATTTCACTTATTGCTGGAATAACTGCAAATAGTTCTGCACTCATAGGATGGGCACTGGATAGCACCATAGAAGTAATAAGCGCAGCAACTTTGGGCTGGCGGTTGCACGGCGAGCTTAACGGCATAGAAGAGAAAAAGGTTAAGCGTCGTAAGAAAATTACATTATATGTTATTGCAGCATCTTTTACACTGGTTTGCCTTTTTATTTCCTATGATTCAATCACAAAGCTAGTCAATCAAGAAACGGCACGTTGGAGTACATTGGGTTTAATCATCTTGCTTGTTTCATTGGTAGTTAATCCTATTTTAATCTATTACAAAAGAAAATACGGAAATAAATTGGACAGTCCGGCTATGCTGGCCGATGCTAAAGACACTTTTATTTGTTTGTACCAAACTGTGGTAGTACTTGCAGGATTACTGCTGGTCAATTGGCTAGGCTGGTGGTGGGCAGACCCGGTTGCAGCACTGCTTATTGTTCCCTATGCAGCCAAAGAAGGTTGGGAAGCTTTCAATAAAGCCAGAAACATTGAATATAATACGAATTAAAAATGGTGCAAACAGAAAGAAAAAATCTGTAAAATATTTAATCTATAAAATTCCTCTACGGCTTGCCTCGTGCCTGCTTGTTGCATACAGAGATAGATGGTTCCAGGAATCTTCTTATTAGTTACAATGGCAAAATTAAGAAATCAATGTGCACACTTCGTCTTACGTATCATAAAGTTGAAACCATGGTAGATTTAGGAATTTGCACGGAAATAATAGCAGTAATTTGGATAAGCCGGTTTCTCCGCTGGCAATTTTTTGTGTGTGATGCAGAGTATATATATTAACTATGGTCTTTTTAGTTCTAAAACTATTTTAAAAAATGAAGGAGGATATATTTAAGGATTACCAGGAGAGGCTCAATTCGCTAGATGAAAATATTAGAGCGGTAGCATTGAAACATGCAAGGGATTTCCATTTGAATAAAAATTGTTCCAAAGAAGAGGCTATTGAGCGTGGAATAACTAAGGCTGAAATAGCCAATAGAAAATTATGACTTCTTTAGAATTAAATGAAATTATGGAATGGACTTTCGTAGAATTTAAAACAAGTTTAGATGACCTCCATCCTGAAGTAAAAGGAAAAGCAATAAAAATTGCCAAAAAACTGGTTATAGAAATAGATTATACTAGGCAGAACGCCATAAAAGAGGGAATCATGAAGGCCGATGAATGGTTTTATGATTTGGAGGGTTAGTGATTCTTTCTAGACTTCACATGATTAACTTGGAAGAAAAATTCGTGCTAATATTTTGAAACAGAAATTTTTAATATTCTTATGTTTTCCAACTTCAGGTCTAAAAATAATCGATTTGCAGATTCTGTGTAAAAAGAATATTAAACTCTCTTTTTTTTAAGGCTCCCCTTACGTTATCTAAAATTTCAGAAAATGGTTGAGAACCATACCCGCCGACTTATACATTATGCGGTATGTTGACTTTCAGTATAATTCTGGTTTTTCATCTTTCTTTTTGGCTGGATTTTTTCTTTCAATCTTTATATAATTGAAAAATTATATTTTTGCTATTACTTGCTTTAATTTATCTCCAATTTCTGTAGCGATCTGTTTTAAGTCTTTATTCTTTACCGCCTGCATAGAAGCCATTGGATTTACTGCGGTGACTTCAATTTTTTCTTTTTCTATTTCCTGGACAATTACATTACAAGGTAACATGGTGCCAATTTTATCTTCTGCTTTCAAGGCTTTGTGGGCATAAGGAGCGTTACAGGCACCTAGAATGCGATACTTTTTAAAATCTACATCAAGTTTTTTCTTAAGGGTTTCGGTGACATTTATTTCAGTTAGTACCCCAAAACCTTCCTTTTCCAATTCCTCGGTAACTTTTTCAATTACTTCTTCAAATTCTCCCGTAATAGTCTTGTTAAAATAATATTCCATAACTGATATTTTTTTATTCCCCATAAAGATAAGAAGATATAAAAACTCTTAACGTAACGATTGTTACATAAAATCAAGGAATTTTCAAGTGTAACAAAGGTTACATGGAGTAGTATTTAATTCCTATATATTTGAAAACTTCTATGCTAGCAAAGCAATACATAGCGATATTTCTGGTGATGGTTTTTTCGGGAAAATTGATCACCGTAGATACTGATATTTTTAGTTTTTTACTCAGTACTGATAGGGTAGTAGTTTTAAATCCTCTCTGTGAAAAGAAAAATAATGATATTAAGGAAACAGGTGAACATTTTAAATCCTCTTCTCCGGTTCAGTTACTAAAACTGGCTAGGACCTGTTCTAATAATTATCAACTTATTGCAGAAAAAGAAATTCCTGAAATCAGGGATTTGGATTTTAGGGAATTTGTATATGTAAGGCCATTGGTTATAAGCATACATCCCAGAAAATTATATCCCCCTCCAAAATATTCAATAATGTCTTAGCATTAAGATGGTTTGGAAAATTATATTTTTCAGGCTTATTTATTCACGAATTTTATTGAATTATATGAAAGCAACTATTTCTGTATCCTATAGATCGGTACAGCTATTTCGCATTTTACTTAGCGGAATATTTTTAGTGGCGAGTTTTAACCATATTTTGAATCTGGAAAAAACGCTAAATCGAATTGACCAGGCGAGGTTTAAAGGCATTGCCTACTTCTTTGGTAATCCTGAATATTTAGTGATCATATCGGGAATTGTTATGATGATCGCCGGATTTTGCCTACTTATCGGCTATAAAACCCGATTGGCGGCAATAGCTCTGGCGTCAGTGATAATACCAATTACTTTAACTGTCCAGGTAGGACAAATTCACACTTTAGGTCCTCTTTTTAAAAATATAGCCATATTAGGAGGACTTCTATTTTTTATATTAAACGATATTCAAACATTTAAAAAACAATAATTATGAGAAAGCTAATTCTAGGAGTATTTCTTTTAACACTCACATTTTCGAATACTCTAAACGCACAAACATCCAAACAAGAGGATCATTCACATAATTATGTGGTGCTTACGAAAAAGATCCCCCAACTTCAGCCAATTATTTTAACCGCTGAAGCGCTGGCGGAAGAAGATGGGAAGAGTTTCGGGGATTTCCAAGCGATTATCTGTGGAAAAACCGTAGAGGAACTTACAAACAAAGAAGTGATGATGGACTTTATTGAAAAAGCTGAAAAAGCTCACGTGAAAATTGTGGTATGTGGGTTCTCCTTAAAAAAGTTTAAAGTTAATAAAGAAGATATCCCAGAGGAACTTGAAGTTGTGGACAATGGTATCCTGCATGATTTTCAGCTGCAGAAAAAAGGTTATTTGAGTATAGAACTCTAAGTAGTCAGTAAGTTAATTAGTTGAAGTATAAACCATAAGAGCTAAGGTTCTTATGGTTTATACAATTTTCCTCAAATCTCTGTGATAAATTATTACTTTTGTAATCAGTGCAAACAAAAAATCAAATAAAGTCCCTATTTCTTCTTGGCGTTTTTATGCTGATGTCTTTTCATCAGGTCATACCGCATGCACACCATGAACATCAGGAGGAGAATAACGAGGTTGCACATCATCATTCCGGTGAAGCTCATCACCACGAAAAGAAGCAGGAAGATAAGCAAGGCGGATTCTTGTCTTATTTGCTGGCTATTCATTCTCATACGAGTGCTTCCAACGAAATTCCGGTTATTAAGGAATATTCCGAGGACGTCAGGGTTCAAAATACCGAAGCTAAAAAGAAAGCTTCAAATAAATACTATTTAGGTAATTGGGTTTTAGCTGATCAGGATTCAGAAAATTTTGAAATTTATCAGCCTCCCAACGATTATTTTAATCCCTATTTATCTTTACTCTCACTTCGGGGACCTCCCGACTTAGTTTGATCAACTAGTCAGGCCACTATTTAAAATAGCTGGCTGACCTTATCGTATAGATTAAACTAAAATCAAAATTTATGTACAGAAATATAGTTTCCGCTGTATGCGGAATACTAATATCTATGGGCTCATTTGCCCAAGATACCGGTATGAATGGCATTTTGGAGCAGATTAGCCAGAATAACAGACAACTCAAGGCATATCAGTCTTATATGGCTAGTCAGAATCTTGCTAATAAGTCAGAGAATAACTTGCAGGATCCCGAGGTTTCAGCCTTTTACCTTCCTTTCGGCGAGCATCAAACTGGTGATTATACAGAATATCAGGTTTCTCAGCAATTCGAGTTTCCTACAGTTTATGGAGCGCGAAGTAAGCGAATTGAAAAGCAAAAGGAATTGCTGGAACTGGAGTACGAGACGCTAAGTCAGAAAATATTACTGAATGCCAAAAAGCAGCTTTTGGAATTACAGACTTTGCAAAAACGAAAAGAGCTGGAGGAAAAAAGAGTGGAGCAGTCCAAACAGGTGTATGATCAAATTCAGCGTTTATTCAATGCAGAACAAATCGGTATCCTGGAATTGAATAAAGCCAAAGTAGCCTGGTTACAGGAGCAGTTTGAACTGGATCGGATTAACATCAGGATCAGGAATACACTTCTAGAACTTCAGAAATTGAACGGTGGAAATACAATTGAGGCTGAAGAGGTCCAATTTTTCGAAGATCCTGAATTGGCCGAAATGCAGACGCTTTGGGAAGAAAAACTTTCCGAAGATGCCGAAATTAAGCAGTTAAAAGCTCGAGAGAATCTTGCCCAGCAGCAGGTAAAACTGGAAAAGAATAAGATTCTTCCAGATCTAAGCATTGGGTATAATTACCAGGGAGTGAATTCTAGCAATTATTCCGGTTTCTTAGGCGGACTATCAATTCCGCTTTGGAACAGCAAGAATAAGGTAAAAGCGGCAGAGGCAAATTTGGAATATAACCAGGCGAACACTGGCGCTGAAACGGCTGAACTATACACCCGATTTCAGGAAGACTATCAGCAATATCAATTATTAAAGAGAAAATACGAGGAATATCAGGAAACTTTTCAGGATCTGAATTCCGAAGAACTTTTATTTAAAGCCTACGAACTTGGGGAATTTTCATTTCTGGATTATTACCGGGAAGTAGAGTTCTACCGTCAGGCTTATAACAATATGCTGGAGATGGAAAAAGAACTTCTTCAGCTTAAAGCAACACTTTTAAAACATCAATTATAATTAAAATTAAATAATATGAATTTCAAGAATTTATTTTTCGCGGCAATATTAGTATTAGGGTTTTCAGCTTGTAGAGATACTGCAAAAGAAGATCATGGACATGAACATGAGGAAGGAGCTGAAGCTCATCCCCATGAGGAGGAAGAGCATGGTCATCCACATAATGAAGACGGTAGTCATATGGACGAAGATCATATGGAACAGGAAGAGTTCAAGGTTGGTGAAGACTCACTTGATATGCATGAAGAGTCTGATCATCATTCACATGATGACGGGACGGAGCATAAGGATCATTAAAAAACAATATTAGACATGAAATATATTTATATAGTATGTATCTCGCTTTTCCTTTTTTCCTGCGGAAATAACGAGGAGGAAGGCCATGCGCACGATGCAGAAGGAAATCACGTAGGCTCAGAAGTTCCTGCGATCAGCAAAACTATCTGGACAGATCAGACGGAGCTTTTCGTGGAGTTTCCGGCTTTAGTGGAAGGAAAAACCAGCAAATTTGCCGCCCATTTTACTGTTCTGGATAAACACCAGCCGGTTCGGAAGGGTTCGGTTACGGTAAGTCTCATTCAAGGAGATAGCGGAATTCGGCATAAGGTGGAATCGCCGTCTTCACCCGGAATTTTTTCACCCGCTTTACAGCCAAAAAGACCTGGGACTTACGACCTGGTTTTTGATCTGAAAACTCCTGAGTATTCAGACAGGATCGTAATTGAAGATGTTCAGGTGTATGCCTCGGCTGCGGAAGCTTCAGAAAATGTAACGGAAGCTGAAGATGCCGGCATTAGCTTTTTAAAGGAGCAGGCCTGGAAGATCGATTTTCAAACAGAGCCTGTTACAGATGGTGAAGTTTATGACATTGTGCATACATCAGGAGTATGGCAAGCCGCTCCGGGAACATATAAGTCCCTTGCAGCAGGAGCTAATGGAATAGTGAATTTTGCTTTAGATAACTTAACGGAAGGTACCGAGGTGAAAAAAGGTCAGCTGTTGATGACTTTGAGCAGCGAAGGACTTTCTTCCAATAATATCCAGGCAGAAATCGCTCAGGCCAAAGCCAGGTACGATCAAGCGAAAGCTGAATATGAACGAAAAAAGGAACTTTATGAGGATAAAATTGTGCCCAAAGCGGAATTTGAAAGGGTGGAAAGCGACTTTCGGGTAGCCGAATCTAATTACCGTGCACTTGCCTCCAATTACGGAGCTGGCGGGAAGCAGATCAGGGCTCCTTTTGGCGGATTTATAAAATCCATAAGCACCTCAAACGGGGATTACGTAGAACAGGGAGCTAATCTTGTTAGCATTGGAACTGACAAATCACGTTTGCTTAAAACGCAATTAAGTGCCTCTCATAATCCAAGTAAAGAAGCTATTGCGAGTGTATGGTACAGAAATGATGAAGGGACCTGGAGTGAAGTAGAAGATGGATCGATTGTTTCCGTAGGGAAGGAAGTGGAAGATCGCAAACCAATGATCCCTGTCTTTATTAAAGTGAACGATGTAGTTGAAATGCCCGAAGGCAGTTTTACTGAAGTCCAAATTGCACTTGGAGAAGCTGAAACCGGAATTGTGGTGCCTGAAGCTGCACTGCTCGAGGATTATGGTAATTATTCTGTGATCGTACAAACCGGCGGAGAAAATTTTGAAAGAAGACCTGTAAAGATCGGGAAACGAAACGGAAAGAATGCACAGGTACTTAGCGGACTTGAGGCCAGAGACGTTGTCGTGACCACCGGAAATTACCAGGTTAAGATGGCTTCAATGTCCGGACAAACACCTGCTCATGGGCATGATCATTAATATTGAAATAGAAATTAGATGTTAAATAAAATATTATCAATTTCACTTAAAAACAGGCTTCTGGTCCTTCTGGCGGCTGTGGTACTGAGCGTCACCGGGTTTTACCTCGCACGTACTATGAACGTGGATGTATTCCCAGACCTTACCGCGCCTACCGTGACCATACTTACGGAAGCTCACGGAATGGAGAGTGAAGAGGTAGAGAAACTAGTAACTTACCAGCTCGAAACCGCGATGAACGGTTCGCCGAATGTAAGAAGGATTCGTTCTTCCTCAGCCGCGGGGATCTCCATCGTTTGGGTTGAATTCGACTGGGGTACTGATATTTACAAGGCAAGACAGATCGTAAGTGAACGTATTCCAATGGTTCGTGAAAACCTGCCTACAGGAATAGGAGCGCCTACCATGGCACCCATCTCCTCGATTATGGGAGAAGTAATGCTATTGGGAGTCACTTCAGATAGTCTTAGCCCAATGGAACTAAGAACATTATCTGACTGGCAGATCCGTCCACGGATTAAAGCCATCGGAGGGATTGCAAACGTGGTGGTGATTGGAGGAGACTATAAACAATACCAGGTTTTTGCCGATCCCGGAAAAATGAAATATTACGATGTAAGTCTCGACGAATTAACCGAGAAGGTTAAAGAGGCGAATACGAATGCTCCCGGTGGTTTTCTTAATCAATACGGAAATCAATACATCATCAAAGGAAGTGGTAGGGCTTATGCGATAGATGATCTGGAAGAAGCTGTGGTAAAACAGGTGAACGGCCAGAGTATCAAGATCAAGGATGTGGCAGAAGTGAAAATAGGAGCTGCTGATAAGATAGGTGATGGTTCGCTGAATGCGGAACCGGCGGTTATCCTAACAATTTCCAAGCAGCCCGATGTAAATACCCTCGAGCTTACGGAAAGACTGGATGAAGCCATTGCCGAACTGGAAACCAGTCTGCCGGAAAGCGTCGAGATCAAAAGTCAGATCTTCCGACAGGCAGATTTTATTGATGCTTCCATCAGTAACCTGAATATGACCTTGCTTGAAGGAGCTTTTTTTGTGGTCATTGTGTTATTCATTTTCCTGATGAATTGGCGTACTACCCTAATTTCACTACTGGCGATCCCAATTTCGTTATTGGTATCGATTATCGTATTAAAAATGCTGGGCTATACCATCAATACTATGAGTTTGGGAGGGATGGCAATTGCAATTGGAGCACTGGTAGATGATGCTATCATTGATGTGGAGAATGTTTATAAACGCCTGCGCGAAAATATTCGAAAACCAAAAGCTGAAAGGCAGTCGGTGATCACCGTGGTAAGGGATGCATCGGTGGAAATTAGAAGTTCTATTATCATAGCAACCCTTATCATTATTGTCTCTTTTGTGCCACTGTTTTTCCTTGGCGGAATGGAAGGTCGATTGCTCAAACCGCTGGGAATTGCTTTTATCACTTCTGTATTGACGTCGCTGATTGTAGCGGTAACCGTTACTCCGGTGCTGTGTAGCTATCTTTTGAAAAAGGAGAAAATGCTGAAAAAGCAGTCCGAAGGAACAAAAGTGGAAAGATGGTTACAGAAGGCTTACGCCGATATTCTAAATCGAGCCTTAAAGATCCCTAAGACCGTGATCGCGGTAACAGTGGTTGCTTTTTTACTGAGTATTGCGTTATTTACGCAATTAGGAAGAAGTTTTCTTCCTGAATTCAACGAGGGATCACTAGTGATAAGTGTGGTGGGGCCTCCATCCATGTCGCTAGAAGAAAGTAATAAGACTGGAAACCAGGTAGAGCAATTATTGCTTGAAATGCCTGAAGTGGATGTGGTTACCAGAAGGACCGGTAGAGCTGAACTGGACGAGCATGCCCAGGGAGTAAATGCCGCCGAGATCGATGTACCATTCACCCTTGAAGATAAATCGAAGGAGGAGTTTTTTGAAGAGGTACGGGAGAAATTAAGTATCGTTCCGGGGGTTAATATTACGCTGGGACAGCCAATTGCCCACCGTATCGACCATATGCTTTCAGGTACGAGAGCCAATATCGCGATCAAGATCTTTGGACCCGATTTACAACAGCTATATGAAATAGGTAAAAACGTGGAGGAGAATATTACTCCTATCGATGGGCTTGCCGATGTAGCTGTTGATCAGCAGATCGAAGTACCTCAGATCAAAATAAGCCCAAAACGACAGATCCTTTCAGCTTATGGAATGACCGTAGGACAGTTAATGGAGCAGGTAGATATCGCCTTTGCCGGTCACGAAGTGGGTGAAATTTATGAAGGTCAGAAGTATTTTGACCTGGTGGTTCGTTATAAGGAGGATGTGAGAAACAGCATTGAGAAAATCAAAACCGCTTTGATTGGATTGCCAAATGGTTCACAGGTTCCATTGGAACAGCTCGCTAATGTTTCGTCCGTAAGCAGTCCGAATACCATTAGCCGGGAAGATGTGCAAAGGAAGATCGTGGTTGCTGCGAATGTGCAGGGTCGGGATTTGAGAAGTGCGGTAGAAGAAATTCAAGAAACCGTGAATTCTTCGGTGAATATTCCCGAAGGCTATAGGGTACAATACGGTGGGCAATTTGAAAGTGAATCGAGAGCTTCACAAATGCTGTTGATCACTGCAATTATTGCAATCTTCGTGATCTTTCTCTTATTGTATTTTGAATTCAACAATGTGAAACTCGCTTTTGTTGTGCTTATCAATTTACCCCTGGCTTTGATTGGTGGAATCTTAATCGTATACTTTACTTCAGGAATTGTAAGTATAGCTTCCACGATAGGTTTTATCAGTTTATTTGGGATCGCGACACGAAATGGAATCTTGCTGGTTTCGAGATATGAAGATCTGCGGAAGGAAGGCCTTAGAGGATATGAGCTCATTAAATCTGGTGCGCTCGACAGATTAAATCCAATTTTAATGACAGCGTTTACAACTGGATTAGCACTTATTCCACTTGCCTTAAAAGGAGGCGAACCGGGAAGTGAGATCCAAAGCCCAATGGCTGTTGTAATCCTGGGTGGATTGCTTTCAGCAACGGTACTGAACCTGGTAGTAATACCTTGTGTGTATGAATTAGTTACGAGGAAAGATTAATCGACTTCTAAAATTTTAAAAAAAAATTGGCGGGCTCGATATAGAGTCCGCTTTTCATTTTTAGCAGCAATTTGTTCCTTCCTGAATGGGTGGACAGGCAACAGTACCATAAGAACAATAAACGCAGCAATCACCTTCCTTTGGTTTCAATAATTGACTGCAATTTTCACATTGGTAAAAAAACTGACAGGCGGTTGTAGGCATTTCTTCTTCTTTCGTATGTCCGCAATCAGGACACGTAATGGTAGAAACTAGTTCTATTTCCATAATCTATTTATTTTTTAATCATATGAGGGATATCTGATGACAATGTTGGATACGTAAATATCATCGTCTTTAACTCATTGATTTTTATTTTGGTCTTTATCACCATGGCGAATAAATTGATGGTTTCCTCCTCGTTAGGGCCTATTAAATGTGCGCCAAGAATAGTCTGATTTTCTTTATCAATAATCGTTTTGCATTAAACCAGCTTTCCGCAGTGTTATAATTAACTTGATATTCAATCTGTTGTTATTTGGCTTCTGCTTCGGTCAATCCTACTGATGCAAGGGTAGGCAAAGTAAAAATCACAGATGGCATTATCGAATAATTCCTCTCTTTTCACGATGTCTAGGTAGCACTTTTTGCTAAGAAATAGGTGATCTATTAGCTAATTTTATAAAGACATCCTGAAGCTCACTCTCCTTTTCTCAATAAGATTATTTATAACAGCGAAAAATTTATATTTAGATTAACCTGGTTTTTATACGGTATATGTTAAAAATAAAATTTAGATTTGCCTAAATAATATTTTAGGTAATGAAAAAACAATGGTTTTGTCTGATTATTTCTATCGCTTTTTTTACATCCTGCGAAAAATTGGCTGATGAATATGGTCCTGTTCCTCCAAAGGAAAATGAACTTCTTGATGGGCCTGTAGAAGGATTATCAATCGAAGAACAGATTCAGTTCTTGAATGGGGATATAGCGTTCAATGATGAAGTATTTACTGCAGAAACTGGACTCGGCCCCGTTTTCGTAGGTACTAGCTGTGTTAGTTGTCATTCTGGGGATGGTAAAGGTCACCCGTTTAATCAATTTATAAGATTCGGTCAAAGTGATACTTTAGGAAATCCTTTTGCAGACTTTGGGGATGGTAAAAATCAATTACAGAATAAAGCAATTCAGGGGTTTCAGCCTGAAAAGCTACCTCCAGGAGCACCCTTCACAACCTTGGTTGCGCCTGCGGTCACAGGATTAGGTTTTTTGGATGCTGTTCCAGATGAAAGTATACTTTCTCTAGCCGATCCTTATGATGAGAATGGCGACGGAATAAGTGGTAGAGCTCATTTCGCATATCCTCCTGAATATGTTCAAATTCGGCCGAATAGTATTTCACGTGGAGGTAAATATATTTTTAGGTTTGGTAAAAAGGCAATTAGTTATGACTTATTGCATCAAACAGTAGGTGCGTATAATCAAGATATAGGTATTACATCGTTATTTGAACCTATAGATCCTTATAGCGGGCTGGAAGAGGACCCGGAAATCAGTACTCAGGTAGTTAACGAGGTGGTTTTTTATTTAAAAACCTTAAAAGCTCCGATACCTCGAAATCAAAATGATCCTGATGTTGTATCTGGCAAACAAATTTTTTCCCGAATTCAATGTGCTGCCTGCCATACCCCAAGCATGAAAACAGGATATTCGCTTATCGAAGCACTATCTAATAAAGAATTTCATCCCTATACAGATTTACTACTTCATGATATGGGTCCTGGTCTGGACGATGGATATACCGAAGGTTTTGCTGAAACATCCGAATGGAGAACCCCTCCGCTATGGGGAATTGGCCTTTCTGAAAACTCACAAGGAGGAGGTTTGTTTCTTTTACATGATGGCAGGGCAAGAAGTATTGAGGAAGCCATTTTGATGCATGGCGGTGAAGCCAAAAATTCAAGGGATGAGTTCAATGCCCTATCGGATCAGGAAAAAAAGCAACTACTTGAATTTATAAATTCATTATGATGAAAAGAAAAAAATTTATCCAAACCCTTTCCTCTGTTGCTATAACAATACCAAGTTTAGGTTTTTTACATTCATGCAGTGGAATTTACTATGCTACAGCAAAGGAAGAGGTAGATAAGATAACCATAGCGAAGCATGAGTTTATTCTTGAAAAAAATAACAAGGTGTCTAAAAGAGAGTTTGTCCTTATACAAAATAACAAATACAGATTCCCTATTTGTCTATATAAAGTTGGTGAAGACTATATAGCTTCCTTACTAAAATGCACTCATCGAGGGTGTGAGCTTAATGTTGGTGGGGGTATCTATAGTTGTCCTTGCCATGGAAGCCAATTTTCCAATGAAGGAACCGTATTACAAGGACCTGCTGAACAAAAACTAAAAACATTTCCAACGAAAACAGACGATGAAAACATCTATATTTTATTCTCCTAATTATTTGATCATTACCTTAATATTGTTCACCCTCAGTGGAAATTTAATAGCCCAAAACGAGGATGATATACTTAAAAGAACGAAGTCAGATACAACAGATACTCAACTTAACATGGATGCGGTATACAATCGACCAGCTCTAACAATAAATAAAGCTCCGGTATCTATTGGGGGATATCTTGAAGCCAATTCGATATATGCAGTGGAAGATGGATTGACAGAAGGATTATCTTTTCAAGCACGACGTTTAACATTATTTCTGTCTGCTTCAATTAACAAAAGAATTAAATTTTTAACGGAAGTAGAGTTTGAAGAGGGAGGTAAAGAGATTGCCATAGAATTTGCTGCTATGGATATCTCCTTTGATCCTCTTCTCAATTTACGAGGTGGAATAATCTTGAATCCAATCGGTGCTTTTAATCAAAATCACGATGGTCCTAAATGGGAGTTTGTAGAAAGACCTGATGTGGCAGTAAAATTACTACCCGTCACTTTTTCTAATGCAGGTTTTGGAATGTATGGTAAAACAAATACTGGAGATTGGATTATCGGATATGAAGCATACCTCTCAAATGGATTTGACAATAGTATAATTAATAATTCAAAAGATCGAACCTCTCTTTCATCCGTTAAAGAAAATGAAGAGCGTTTTGAAGAAAATTTCAGCGGTGACCCTTTAATTACTACAAAACTTGCTATAGGAAATAGAAATATAGGTGAGGTTGGTTTTTCTTATATGGGCGGTACATACAATCGTGTAATGGAAGATGGACTACAGATAGATGAAAAGAATAGGAGGGTGGATGTCTTGGCTATTGATCTTAGCACTACTATTGAATCAACCGGCACTTATATTGTTGGAGAAGGCGCTTATGTGTGGGTGGATGTGCCAAAAACATTTACGCAACAGTTTGGAGATAAACAAGCAGGATTTTTTCTGGATGTAGTTCAACCAGTGTTGCAAAAGAAAATGTTCGGTTGGGAAAATGCATCCTTAAACGTCTCCGCAAGGACAGATTATGTAGATTTTAATATTGGTAACTTCACTCAAACTAATACAAATATAGGGGATGATTTAATTGCGGTTACCCCTTCTATTAGTTTTAGACCGTCTCCTGCAACGGTTTTAAGGTTGAATTATCGTTATCAGTGGCAGAAAGACATTTTAAATAATCCTGCCACCAAAACGGCCACCTGGTACCTAGGTTTTAGTACCTATTTTTAAGAATGATATGCAATTTTAACAAATGGAGTAGGCTGCTTGGGTTAGCATGATTAGTTTTATTTTATTGCTAATTACAATATTTCGAATCAGAAGGCTTAAAATTATCTCAGTTTTTAGACAAGTTGAGAAAATGTTTCCAGGTGCAAAGCTTAATCAATAAAATGCTTCTTATTCAGTTTTATATTTCTTTTCCTTCTTTCATGACTTGCGTAAAATATATCATGGACAAAATGAGTCTGCGTCCATATTCTAAAAAAAAATCAATTAAAATGTATCTTTTTAGAAATTTAAAGGTCTCCATAGTAAATTGTAAAATTTATAAGCATGAATGATTGTAAATGCACTAATTGTGATTGCACTAAATGTAATTGCATAAATTGTTTAGAAAAAAATTGCCCTTGTACAAAATGTGAATGTGGTAAATGCGATTGTTGCTGAATTGAATAAAGGTTGGTTAAAAGCTAACCTTTATTTATTTTTGAACTATGGAGACTCAAAAAGTTTGGAACAATTTCAATGAAGAGCTATTCTTCTTTATTCTCAAAAAAGTCAAAAATGAAAGTGCTACAAATGATATTTTTCAAAATACATTTTTAAAAATCCATAAAAAATTACATCAACTTGAGAATGATGAAAAAGTAAAAGCTTGGATTTTTCAAATTGCTCGAAACGAGATAGCAAACTACTTCAATAAAGAATCTGTTTATTTACCGAGTGTTAATTCACAGAATGAAACTGCTTCAGAAAAATATCAGACTATATGCTGTTTTGATAAATTCGTATATGAATTACCAGATATTTATAAAAAAATAATTGAACTGGTTTATATCAAAGGACTAAAACAAAAGGAAGCAGCAGAAATCTTAGAAATAAGTCATACAAATGTCAAGGCTAGAATACGAAGAGCTAAAGATATTTTAAAACAAAAATTCAATGATTGTTGTAAATACGAGTTTGATAAAGATGGCAAATTAATTGGTGAATCCAATTGCTCTATTTGTAAATCATAATTAAAAATACATCCGCCCACAAATCCATCGCAGATAACAGGTATTGGTAAATAATAGGATTTTAGCATTTCATAATGAAACGATTAAAAACGGACAAAGGGATAGCATTTTAACTTTAGTTGTTTCTTAGCATCATATTTTTTAAAGCAATCTTTTTTTGAATAAAAAACTGCTTTAAACATCAGATTAAATCAAAAAATAATCTATTAATGATCTTTAAGAGGGCTGTGATCACTCCACTCCACGCCATTTAAAAAAATCAAATTTTCTTTGTGTAATTAAAAGGGGCTTCTATATTTGTAATTATTTTTAATAAATCTAAATAAGAATAATGAAATACTTTACTTTTCTGGCTTTAATGGCCTTTAGCCTCTCTGCTTTCTCCCAATCTGGATTAAAAGGTGAAATTAAAAATGAAACAAATGGACCTATGGCAGGTGCCTCCGTTTATATCGAGGAATTACAAAAAGGAACTACTACAAATTTTGACGGGTTATATAAACTCCAAGAGATTCCCCCTGGAAACTGGAGGGTAGCGGTCAAAATGTTGGGGTACCAAACTATAGAGCAAATGATAGAAGTTAAACCAGATTCCTTAACAACCTATAATGTAAACCTGCAGGAAACATACGGCAGTTTGGATGAAGTGGTAATTTCTGCGAGCCGGAACCCGGAATATCTTTCAGAAATCCCAGCTTCTGTTACGGTGGTGAACTCAGAAAAGCTTCGGGAATTCACTAAAATATCCTCCAATATTAATGAGATTCTAGCATATACAGTGCCCGGTCTTGCTGTAAGTACAGGAACATTTTCGAATTGGGGACAAACATTAAGGGGTAGATCATTACTCGTTATGGTTGATGGAATCCCTCAATCAACACCGCTACGAAACGGACAATTGGGAATTAAAAGTATTAATCCTAACGATATAAGCAGAGTCGAAGTAATCAAAGGAGCTACTTCAATATTTGGAAATGGCGGGAATGGCGGCTTTATCAATTACATCACTAAGAATCCTACCACTTCAGAAAATTTGAGTGGCACTACTAATATTTGGGGAACATCCCAACTTTCAAGTACCGAAGATGCTCTGGGATACGGAGTATACCAATCATTTTCCGGACAACTTAATAAGCTTAGTTACTATGTAAGCGGAAGTATAGAACATACCGGGAATAAATACGATGCGGAGGGCACACCATTACTACCCACCTATGGATTTGATAATACCGATATTTACAGTACGTATGGTAAACTGGAATATCTCCTTTCTTCTAATCAAAAAATAACTATGAACGGGAATCTTTATAAATCCCTTCAGGATTCTCCCTTTATTCCAGTTCTTGCAAATATTCAGGTGTTTAATGAAGAAGGAGACTACTCGTTGGAACCCGGTTATGGTATCGAAGGATCAATTCCTGGACAGAAGCCAACTGGTTCCGAATTGGTAAATGGGAGGTTAAAATATAATCTAAATAATATTTTCTCCGGTACTACAGATTTTGAAACTGATCTATATTATTCCAAAGCCAAAAGTATTTTCTTTTATTCCGATAAATTCGAAGGAGGAGGGCAATCCGTGATCAATTCAGAAAAGTATGGCTTAAGACCTAATTTTAATACTCAGTTCAGCCCGTCTGGCGATATGAATATATCTCTGATCTATGGACTGGATCTTTTACGAGATAAGACTAATCAGGGGCTGTTGGATGGAAGGCTCTGGGTTCCAAATATTGAACTTATGGGTGTAGCACCGTATTTACAAACCACTTTAAAACTAGATAAAAAATGGACGCTTAAAGCTGGATTACGATACGATGATTTGAAAATGGATATTGCCAATTATAATACACTTCCCTATTCACCTAAAGGAGATGGTAACTTTAATCCTTCGGTCTCCGTTCAGGGCGGAGAGCTAGCGTTCGATAATCTGGCATTTAATATGGGAGTCCGGTATATTGAACATCAGGAATTCATTCCCTACATTAGCTATTCCCAGGGTTTCTCCATAGCTGATTTAGGTTCTATTTTAAGATCTGCAAGAGCTGAAAGTATAGACAACATTCAACTGGAGCCCGCGGTTACCAATAATTATGAATTCGGGTTTATTTCAAAATTTAATAATCTTCGTTTAGAGGCGGTAGGATATTACAGCACCTCTAATTTAGGTACTGGTGTTGTATTTAGTGATGAACTAAACTCGTTTATACCTTCTGAACAACCTCAGAAAATATTCGGTGGAGAGGTAGCAATAGATTATGCTCTCCCAAGCAATAAACTACTTATTGGGACTTCTTATTCGTATGTGGAAGGGCTTAAAAACCCAAACGATGATGAAAATAATTTAAGTTATGTTGGTGGTGATGTCATTTCTGCTCCAAAATTAACGGCCTATGTTACCTGGAAGCCAACAGAACAGTTTAATACTTCATTGAATGTTATGAGTTTAGGAGATCGAAACAGGTTTTCTCCTTTTCAGGATGGGGAAGGAAATTATGCTTTTAGGCATACGGAATTTCCTGTAAATGGATATACCCTGGTAAATCTAACGGCCACCTACCAAATTAAAAGTAATATTGATGTTTTCTTGGGTATCAATAACCTTCTTAATGAGTATTATTTACCGGCAAGATCTCAATGGGCGGCGCCATTAAGGTCTTTTACTACAGCTGGGGAGGGAGCGAATGCTCGTCTAGGTGTAACTTATAATTTTTAAAATCGTGGTAGTCGTTATTAAGAATGGATATTCAGAAGTAGCGACTACCATTTTACACTAAAATTTATTGCTTGAAAGCATTTTCAAAAATAGTTAAGAAAATACATCTTTTTTTAGGATTAACTTGTGGGGTTTTGGCCTCGATTTCAGGACTCACTGGTTCGATGTATGTATGGCAGCCGGAAATAACGGCGGCCTTAAATCAACGCTTACTACTAACGGAATCCACTAATACTCTTTCGGAAAAGACATTATTAAAAACTACCTCAGAACTTTATAGGAGTCAGAAAGATACTATAGCAAAGATACTCCTACCTTATCGAGAGCAGGAGACGGTTTCCATTCTTTATAAGAATAGTCAAACCCTTTATTATCATCCGGAGACGGGAGTACCTTTAGGAAAAAAATCAGCTTCCATAAAATTTTTTGAAGATTTACTGAAGATCCATCGAACTCTTGGAATTCCAAAGATTGGCAAATACATTGTGGGTGGTAGTGCCATTATATTTTGCTTATTTCTTCTTACCTCCGGTTTATTTCTATGGTGGAAAAAGTATAAATCAAATTTTAAAAAGGGAGTCAAAATTAAATGGAAACGAAATAAAAAAATATTTAACTACGATGTACATAAGTCACTTGGAATAATTTTTTTCCTTCCTTTGGTTGTAATGGCTTTTTCTGGTGGATATTTTACTTACCACAGCTACTATAAGGACGGTTTAAAGTTAATGGATAGTTTTATGGGTAATATAGAACCTAAAAAAGAGATCCTAGTAGATACCAAGTTTAATATATTACATTTATTGAAGACTCCAGACAACCAATATGCACTCCGGGCAATTTATTTTCCACAAGACGGAAATGAAGAGTATCGATTTAGATATATTAAAAACCGATTTATAAAACCGGGTCTTAGAAAAACCAAGGAATTAAAAGTAGATCAAAATGGTAAAGTTAATTATGTAACCTCTTTTGACAGTGATCCCATTAGTGAAAAAATAGCAGCACAATTTTATCCGATCCATATTGGAGAAATGGCAGGCATGATGGGGAGAATTTTTGTTTTTATCTCTGGGTTTGTCCCCTTAATATTATTTATTTCTGGTCTCAGATTTTATTATTTTAGAAGGGTAAGATAACGTCGAAAAGTGTTTAGTTTGATTTTTTTTAAACTCTTTATTTTCGAATAAATTTTGATTTAAAGGTCATATTAAACTAAGCAAGGTTCTAAAATTGGGAACCCTCAAGAATTAAACTACGAACTGAAAAAGCCAAGCTTGCAATTGAATGGGTATATATTTGTTTTGCTTGTTATACCGGGCTTGCCTATTTATTTCAAGGAAATCGCTAAAGAAGTAAAAATCAGAAAAAATTTAGGCTTTCATACTGCTAGAGATACTTTTGGTGCTACAGTAACCTTGGCCAATGGCGTACCTTTAGAAACAGTTTCCAAGTTGCTAGGACCTCATAAAATTTCCACTACCCAGATTTATGCCCAGGTAATTGATTCCAAAATATCCTCAGATATTGATAATTTGAAGCAAAGGTTGAATGATTAAAAGAAATATGTGGTTGCTCACAATTATAACCAAATAGACCTCTTGAAGTTTCAAGAGATCTTTTTAAAAAAGCAAATTAATTTCCTTCACTCAAAGAAAAGCTTCCATCTCCTTTAAAATTGGTTAAGGTGATAGTTACAGACCACAGGCCGGATGTTCCAGTTTGAGTAACACCTGAAAATGAATCTGGCTCAGATGCACCTGATAAAGACCGGTCAAGAACAGAATTATTGTTGGCGTCCCTAACAACCATTCTAAAAGAACCATTGGCAGTAGCGGTGATATCGGCATTATAATCTGCCGTAGGTTCAGAATTATTCCAGGTAAAGGTTCTGGTAGTAGATCCTCCATTGCCGGTAAAATCTCCATCAATGTCACCATCAAAATCACTGGTGTCATCAAATAATACAGAATTGTTGACACTAACTTCAGCGACTACCAGATCTTCCTGGTCATCATTATTTGAACAACCAATAAAAAGGGTTGTTAAAAATAGAATAGGAATTACAAATTTCATTGATTTCATGGGAGTGAATTTATAAGGTTCCCTGCAAAAATACATAAACTTTGCAATTACCTCTTAATAAGGTTTATGGACGATATTAAGATCCAGTTCTTTATGTAAATTCTAGGGAAGTAATTTCAAAAAATCCTTATTTAAAAGTTTTCATGATCATATATCAAACAGCTCTATATAAAGTGAGCTTGAAAAATTTCGTGTGTGCATGTGATGGTTGCCTTGAAGGAATCTTCTTCTTCTTCTTCTTCTATACCTAAAAAATGTAGGGGCTGTAAAAAGAGTCTACCATTAATTATATTTCTATAGGTTAGCTATAAATTGCTAAAAAATCCAGATGATATTTATTTTCCAATGACTGGGTAAATCGTCATCTTCCTCGTCCTGAACAATTCCTTTAAGTTTCATCTTTCCAGGTTTTAGTTCTGATACCAGATCGCCAGAAAGACTGTAAGTTTCAGTTTCAGTATGGAGTTGAAAATTATTATTCTTCTTAATTAATTTTCCCTCTATGACTACTTCAGCTTTTTTGGCGGAAAAACCATTTTTCTTGACTTCCTCCTGGATTTGTTTAAGACTTAAACTATTATTTTCCGAAAGTTCAAGATAAGCTTTACCATCATTTAAACTCACCCTTACCTTTTCCAGCCCATCCATTTTTTTAAGCCCGCGTTCAAGGCCATAGGCACAAGGTGCACAATCCATTCCAAAAACTTCCTGATCTACTTTGGTGATTTGGGCATCGGAACTTATGGTCCCAAACACTGCCACTACCATAATTAATGCTATTCTTTTCATTTTACTCTTTTTTTATGTTTAAAATTCTCCTTTAATATCCGTTATAGCCAATAACTTATGTTCAATGATACCCGGTACTTTTCACGGGGCGTATTCGGTATTAGATCCTGAACCACCGGGAACAATGCCCCGAAGGAAATTCCCCAGGGCCCGGCAAGTCCTAAAATAGAAGGACCAACCAATACTTTTTTACTTCGTTCATCCGTAGAAAAAAATTGTCCGTTAACTTTATTATCTCCGGGAAATTCGGCCAATGATTCTACAAATATCCGCCAGTCAGGTTTAGGGTAATCCCCCATAAAGATATTGGGACGATAACCTATCACCATGCTTGCATAGGGTAAATCGCCTAATTGCTGGTTGTCCTTTTCAAAATAATATTGGTAACCGCCACCTAACCAGGCGTACCACGTACGTGAGGCATATCCCGTAGAAATGGCGCCATGAATAGAGTTCCCTACATTTACCTGTCCGCGAACATCCTCAGTAGGGGCAGATACCCCTAAAATTGCTGTGGATTCAAACCTCTTTCCTACCCCAAAAGCATTTGAAAAAAAACGATACCACAAAGCAGCCTCGATATCTCCATTGGAAGGCATCATACTATTTCCACGCGTTCGTGGAGCATTTTCCAGACGCTCAATCACAGTAGGAGTGGTAAAAGTAACCTGTAAATCTTCCGTAATGCCATAGAAAAATGTATACCGAAGCATATAAGAGGCTTCGTCTTCGGTCGCTATGCTCATTCCGGCAGCGTTCATGTTTATACCGCCTTTCGCCAGGGTGGGCGTCTGCAAACCATAAATAGGGCCATGTCCCTGGGCTTTTACTTGATACAGTGTCAATAATCCTATACCCAGGATCAAAAAATATTTTTTCATTTTAATTATATTATAATTCTAAAAATTTTTGAATGGGAAAAAGTAAATAGGCTGCAAAAAGTCCAAAAAGATATAACACAAAGGAAAACCATAAGATCCCTTTGCTCCATTTAGCTGCTGTATCACAGGCCGTTTCATTTCCGTCTTCATCTATTTCACAACTCTGCTGCCGTTTTCTTCCGTAGAAAAGCCAAAAGTTAAAGCCAATCATTACCCCGGCAATCAAAAAAGTCCAGTTTTTATAGCGGCTCAGGCTAAACAACCAGGGAATATCTGAAGCCAGGCCGGCCACCACAGCTCCCATTCCCAGAGCTACCAATAATGATGGTAACGCGCAACATAAGAGTGTGGAAACGGAGGTGAATAGCGATCCTATACTTACAAAATCTTCTTTTATTTTGGCAAACATCTTTATTTTTTTAAACAAGGGATTAAATGTACCCCGGAAGCCCGGGTGGTATCCAAACTTCTAGAGGCTTTTTTTTATAGGTGGTTGTGGATGAGAGATTGGATAGTATTTTTCCCTACTTTATAATCCCATTTATAAAAAAGGAGCAACTTTTTAGCCGCTCCTTTTAAAAAAAATTTCACATTTTTTTTAAGCTGCCATTTCTTTACAGCTTTCGGCACAGGTTCGACATTTTTCTGCGCATTGCTGGCAAACTTCACTGTCAAACTTTGCACATTCATCCGCACAGGCCTTACATAAGTCCGCACAAATAGCACATAGGCGTTTTGAATAATCAGACTGGCTTGCAAGTAGTTGAACACAGGCTGTGCATAATGCAATACAATCCAGACAAAATTTGTGGCATTCTTTCATGTCGGGTTCCCCCAGGTGTTGATCCAGGCAGATCCTGGCTGCCGTGATACAGGCGTTGCAATCATCAATACATTTTTGCATTTCTGAACTTAATGGTTTCATAATTTAAAATGGTTTTAGTTACTTCCTGATCTGTTCGAAAATCAGAAATAAAGGATTAAGAGCCGAACCTCTATTCAAAGATCGGGTCATAGCCTGGGGGGGAGGCAAGCTGATTAATAAAAATTTAACATCTTAATTGGATTACAAACAAAAAAGGCAACCATTTTTGGCTGCCATAAATTATCAGGTTTTTTAAGTATGGAATATTTATTAAGCTTTTCCTATTCCTGCTTCGATAAGCTTTTCTTTACTGATCTCATTGTTTGTACAGCATTCAAGCAATTTACCATCAACTGCCACCGAGGGGATTCTTTTAACTCCATATTCCTGCATCTTGGTTAAACAAGATTTATCATCACATTGGTCCACCATATTATAGGTGGTAATTTCGCAACTATCGCAGGATAATTCTTTTACCATTTTCACTACCGGATCGCATACCGGACAATTTGCCGTAAATATTTCTACTTGTCTTTTCATTTATATGAATTTAATTTAACAATCAGTTTTATCCTTATTTTCAAAGAACAGTTCAAAGATAAGAGCGGAACCAGGGTGGTCTCCAAATAAAAAAACCTGCTTTTGTAAAACAGATTTTAAATAGTATTAAATTAAATAGAAGAATATTTTACTCTGGTCTATTTTCAGAAATATAAGATTCTAGTCTTCGTTTAAGTTCATCAACCTCCTTCATTTTATCGGTAAGGCTGTTAAGCTCAAGATCAGGGAATTGTTTTCTTATGAATTCAATTCGCTCTTCATTACCGCAATTACCGGGACAGGCTTCCACCGTTTCTGAAATTGTGATCGCCAGAGCTTTGCGGTACACTTCATCTAAAAGAAGAAAATGCGCCTTATCCAGTCCTTTTTGCGCAGCTTTGAACTGGATCAGGATCTTTTCTGGATCTTTATTTTCATCCAGCATTTTTATAAGCCCGTTAAGCTGGCCGCTGATGCTCTGCAAGCGGGTTTTTATATCTTTACTTAGATCTCTAGGAATCATACTTTTAATTTTCAGCAAGATACATCTGGAGTGGGGGAGGTCACCAAAAGTATTTTAAGTTTTTAGCAGCAATTTGTTCCTTCCTGAATGGGTGGACAGGCAACAGTACCATAAGAACAATAAACGCAGCAATCACCTTCCTTTGGTTTCAATAATTGACTGCAATTTTCACATTGGTAAAAAAACTGACAGGCGGTTGTAGGCATTTCTTCTTCTTTCGTATGTCCGCAATCAGGACACGTAATGGTAGATACTAGCTGTATTTTCATAATCTATTATTTTTGTTTAGAGCATATGAGGAATATCCGATGACAAAGTTGGATACGTAAAGATCATCGTCCTTAACTCATTGATTTTCATTTTGGTTTTTATCGCCATGGCGAATAAATTGATGGTTTCCTCTGTGTTAGGACCTATTAAATGTGCCCCAAGAATAGTCTGATTCTCTTTATCAATAATCGTTTTATAAGCATATTCTTTAACATTCAGTCTTTTTGCATTGAACCAGCTTTCCGCATGGTTATAATTGACCTGATATTCTATCTGTTTTGATTTGGCTTCTGCTTCGGTTAATCCTACTGATGCCAGGGTAGGTAAAGTAAAAACTACGGAAGGCATTGGTGGATAATTAACTTTTTTCTTGTTCCCTTTGATGATGTTTGATGCCACGATATGCCCTTCCATCACCGCAACAGGGGTAAGGGGCAAGCTTTTAGAATCTGCTGAATCTCCCGCTGCATAAATATTAGGATTAGAGGTGCTTTGGAGGTAATCGTTGACCGTGATTCCTTTTTTTGAAAAAGATATCCCTGCTTTTTCCAAATCTAAATCAAATATGGCGGGAGGACGACCGGCCGAGTTAAAGACAGAGTCAGTCTTATAATTGACCTCTTTTCCATTTGATTTTCCTACTACTACATAATGGTCTTCTTTCTTTTTAATTTTAGAAACTTCGGTTTTCAAAACCAATTTAATGCCCAGGTTTTGGGTTGCCTCCACAAGATGTTGTACAATGTCACGATCAAAGTTTTCCAAAGGAAATTCTCCACTATGTAATATGGTTACATCGGCACCGGCCCGCGCAGCGATATGGGCAAATTCAAAGGCAATGTAGCCACCTCCAATAAATAAAAGTGATTCAGGTAGCTTTTTCAGGTTAAGGAAATCTGTACTTGAAAGGGCCAAATTTCCACCTTCAAAACCCAGTACCCGGGGTTTTGCTCCTGTTGCGATTACGAATTTATCAGCTTCAATAACTTCATCTCCTACCTGTAAGGTGTTATCAGATACAAATTTAGCTGAAGTGTGATAAGTGTCTATGTTCTTATTCTTATATCCTTTTTCAATTTTAGGAGGCATGGCATCCACAAAAGATTGCTTAAAAGCCATAATATCTTCCCAATTGACTTCTGGTACGGTATCTATTCCATTTCCTTTAAGCCTTTGCGCAAAATCACGTACTTCAGTTGCTCCTATAATCACCTTTTTAGGATCACAGCCTCTTAGGGCACAGGTTCCACCGTAGGGAAGTTCATCGGTAATGCCCACCTTAAGGCCTTTGGAGGCACATTTATTAGCAACGGTCATACCCGACATCCCGGAACCTATTACAAATACATCATATTTTTTCATCTACTTCTCTTCTTTATTTTCTGTATCGATTACTTTATAACCAGTTTTATTTATTGCTTCTCGAATTACGACCAAATCAACTTTAGTTTTATCATATTCCACCACAGTATTAGAATTTTTGTAACTCGCTTTTACGGATAAAATGCCATCTAGTTTGTTCACCTCGCTTTCTACATGGGCTTCACAGCCTGCGCAGGTCATTCCCTCAACTTCAAAGGTGTGCTTTATTATGTTTGATTGAGAAACATACACTATATCCTTGCTGGGCTGTGCATAAAATATATTGGAATAATAAGGGAAAGTCAGCATCAATCCGGCAAATGCTGTAACTATGAATAGAAAATTTTTGGACTGCCAAAAAGATGGTTTTGCTTCTTTGTCACAGGCACAATCTATTTCTTCTTGTGTTTTAGGTTTCAATTTTAAATACCAGGCCAAACCAAGAATTCCTATAGTAAGTGCAACCAAATAGGGACGAAAAGGTTCTATCCAGGAAAATGTGGTGACAAGTCCACTACTACCTGCTAAAATTGCCAAAAGGGGAGTAATACAACATACGGAAGCAGTTATCGCAGTAACTATGCTCAAATATGCCGGACTGTTTGATTTTTTGGAAGTTTTCATTTTAGGCAGTTTTTTTAACCATTTTGATAGTAGTGAAAATAGTATTAAGTACAGCTGTTTTATCCTTCACTAATGAATAATACAATGTTTGCCCATCTCTTCTGGAGGAGATAAAACCTGCATCTTTAATTTTACGGATGTGTTGGGATATTGCAGGTACACTCATTTCTAAAATATCAGCAATATCACAAGGGCACAATTCGTCTTCCATGTTCAAAAGGAATAAAATTTTTAAACGTACCTCACTACCAGCAATCGATAACAGTTTGGTCATATCCTGAAAATTATCATCCATTCTTTCAAGAACATTTTTACAATTGAGAAGTTGTTGATGATCAGCTTGGGCTCTTGTACAAGTAATTTCCATGGTGAATGTATTATTTAGATTTCAAAGGTATAATAAAATACGTATTTAAGCAAATACTTAAATAATAGTTAGTACAAATATTCTGCTTCATACATTTAAGAGATTATGACCATTAATTTCAATGATTCTAGGAGTTGTATAGCAGTCAGCACATTACCGCTTCATTCAGCGAAATGCTCCATTTTGGGTAAAGAGCTTTCTTAAGAATATCTTGAGCATCCTTTTAATTTTTTCTCTTGATGTATTCGATAAATAACAAGTTGTGCTAATTCTATAGCCTTATTCTATAAACTAAGTAACAAAGGATGCCCGCTTAATAGGAATTCCATTTATTCATTTACTTCACTTCCGGTTGTTTTTTAATTTCAGCATTTCCATTTCCTTCCCGGCCGTTGCTGTTCCTACCTTTTTTGTAATGCAAAATACCAATATTTAGAAGTTAGTCCAGACTGCATAAGCCAGTCGCATACTCCTTTTTATAAGTCTTCCCTAATTCTAATTCTTGAAAATGTATCAGCATCAAAAAAGGTAACAGCACACGGCTCTATAGGAAGTAAATCAAATAAAAATCTCATGAAATCATTTCAAAACAACATACCCAGAAGCGAAGTAAAAAAATCAAAAACAGGAAAACGCCCCGGATATAATAAGTAAATCAATTATTAATTTTTAAATTTTTTAATTATGAGTACGCTTAGAAACAAAGTTCAGTTAATCGGAAATGTGGGGCAAACCCCGGAAATCAAAAATCTTGAAAGTGGTAAAAAAGTAGCCAGCTTTTCAATTGCAACCAATGAATTTTATAAAAGTTCAAAAGGAGAAAAAGTACAGGATACACAATGGCACAATGTTGTGGCATGGGGGAAAACCGCTGAAATCGTAGAGAATTATGTGGGCACCGGAAAAGAAATTGCCATTGAAGGTAAATTGACCACTCGATCCTATGAGTCCAAAGAAGGAGAGAAGCGATATGTTACTGAAGTGATAGCCAGTGAAATTCTTCTTTTAGGCAATGGAACTGCTAAGGCGGAAAGCCAGCAGTAGTTAATTAAAAGAGGGCGGGTACTTGCTCACGGTAACGCCCTCTTTTCATTGAAAACTCTTTAAAATGATTAATTATGAAAACTAAAGTTAATGAAATATCGATAAAATATCAGGGGAATTTTAAGATCTCTCAGGCGCCTAAAATAAGTTCATCTGTTAATGCTGCTGAACTATTATACAATACCTGGAACAAAGACCAGATCGGCCTGCAGGAAACTTTTAAAGTAATGCTGCTTAATAACGCAAATAAAGTGAAAGGCATTTTTGAAGTTTCCACCGGTGGAATTACGGGGACACTCGTAGACTTACGAATCTTGTTTGCGGTTATTCTCAAGAGCCTTAGCTGTTCTGTGATCCTTGCTCATAATCATCCGTCAGGGACTTTAAAACCGAGCGAAGCAGATAAACGCCTGACACTAAAAATTACCAAAGCAGCGGAACTGTTAGATATTAAAGTCCTGGATCATTTAATACTGACACCAGATGGTGATTATGTAAGCTTTGCGGATGAAGGTATCCTGTAAACTATTTTTTAATCCCTTATAAAATACCTCTAAAAACTTTAGGGGTATTTTTTTTATTCTAATCTCTGGATTTTTTATTGGCTACCGGTAGTCTGGAATTAAAAAAAAGAACTTTCGCTTTTACCTGAATCTTCCTTTTTACTTTCCAAGTATGGAAATAAATGAATAATAAAATTAAAATTTTCACCATTCTATAGCATATTAATTTCTTTTTGAAAAAAAATATGGTATATTTAATTAGCTGAACTTCAGCAAATAATTTTATGTAAGGTATCCCAATTTTTGACTTTCGCTGATATCCTTACCAATCATAATTTTTTACATAATGGAATTTTATTCCTCAAAATGCAACTGGACATTGGTCCAATTTGTATGAGATTTTCGTCCCGCCTGGCGGGACGAAAAGGAATAGCAAGAGGATAACGGGCAAAGCCGCGTTATATATCTGGCTTACAACACTAATTAATTGATAATCAATCAATTAAAGTTAAATTAATTTAGGTTTAGAGCTTTTTGAAGTCATTTTTTCACGGAAAAAACTTCACAGCCCAGTAAAATCAACAAAATTTTCACGGAAAAATGGATAAAGGATATGAATATGAACGGTTTAAGAGCATAAGTCTGAAGGCTTCCGTTGCAAAGAAATTCAACAGCTATTGCAAAAAACTTTCTATGTCAAAATCCATGACCTTGCTTTTAATGCTGGAGTTTTTTGAGGATAATGGAATTTCTCCAACGGAATCTATGGGCCCTAAAATGCAAACCCTGGAAAACCTGATCAAGAAAAGGATCAATGGAGTCATCGCTATCTTAAAAGATATTGAGAAAGGACAAACCAAACCAACGGTAGCCATGATGCAATCTTTGTTCCAGGAAGCTGAACCTAAAAAACAACCCCTGATCCTGGAGAAGAAAAATACGGAAGAAAAACAACCCAAATATCAAGAACGAAATCAACAAGACTCATAAATTATTAAAGATGTATATCACCATCACAGCACAAAAATTAGGAGGGAATTATTCTCAGGGTTCAGCCGACTTTGTGGACTACCTGGAAAAGGAAAACCAGGGACTGGATTCGCAGGATAGGGAATACTTCTTTAATCAATATGGGGACCAAGTTTCAGCGGAGGAAGTAGTCCGGGAAATTGATGCCAATACCGCTAAACTGGAAAAAACGGAACCAAGGTTTTATTCTATTACGATAAGCCCTTCAAAATACGAGTTGAACAGGTTGAAAAACAACAGCGAAGATCTAAAAAAATATACTCGTGCAGTGATGAAAGATTATGTGGCTTCTTTTAATCGTGAACTCAATGGCCGACCGGTCAATATTGATGATATAAAATACTACGCCAAAATTGAACATCAACGATTTTTTAAAGGCACCGATACACAGGTACGGGAAAATCAGCCCTTTGCTACCAAAATACTTCAACTAAAAAATGATATCCAAAAAGTGGAGCGCGGAGAACAACCTGGGAATATTGCTCAGATGAAACGGGAGATCAATAAACTGGAAAAAGCAGCTCCCCATAAACAAGAGGGGCAACGAATTGTACAGGGAATGCCCAAAGAAGGGAACCAAAGCCATATCCATATTATAGTGAGCCGCAGGGATGCTTCGAATAAGTATAGCTTATCTCCCGGTAGCAAATACAAAGCATCGAAGGTTGAGTTGAATGGGAAAACAGTCAAACGGGGTTTTGATCGTGATAAATTCTTTGGAAAAGCTGAAAAAACATTCGATAAGAACTTCGGATATCAACGAAATTTTGTGGAAACCTATACTGCCAGGAAAGAGTTCATTAAAAACCCTAGAAGTTATTTTTCAAATTTGATGAAACTGCCAACCAGTGAAAAAGCAATTGCCATGAAAATGCTAAAAGAAACCGGAATGCCTATGATGCCAAACATCCCAACCAATAAAGCCCAGTTGGCTTTAAAAGTTCTTAACCGGTTGAGAAGGGGAGTGGATATAGCAGTTAAATCAAGCTCTATCGGAATTTAAATGAAATAATATAAATGATATGGAAGAATTCAACATTGTAAATACCACCATAATCGTCATTTTTTGTAGTCTGCTTTTCTACGGTTTATACCGTATTTCCAGATATGCATTTTTGATCAATTCACTTTTGCTAATAGGATTTATTCTTTACTGCTTTTATCCCCAGCTGATTATAGAAGGCCTATTGTATGTGGGTAGCCCCTTGTTATTAATCAATACGGTTTTCTATGTTTTCTGTCATTCCACTGAAATAAAGGATAAGGTTGCGAGGAAGTATCAGGTAAATTTTAAAACCAGTAGTAAAGATTTTAAGATTGCTAATATCAAACGCGGGGCATCCGTCATCGGTTCTGCCGGTAGTGGAAAAACGGAAAGTGTGGTCTATGGTTTTCTAAAGCATTTTCAGCAATACACTTTTTGTGGAGTAATCCATGATTATAAGGATTTTGAACTTACCGAAATGGCTTATCCGCTTTTTAAGGATTCAGATATTCCTTTTAAGATCATTTCCTTTGATAAGATTATCCACCGGGTCAATCCGATTGCACCCCGCTATCTGGAAAATGAAGAGAGCGTCAATGAAATTTCCAGAGTTCTCATTGAGAATCTATTAGAACAGAAGGAGTCAGGCACAAGCGGAACCACAAAATTCTTTAATGATGCTGCAGAAGGTTTAATAGGAGGGATGATCTGGAAATTGAAAACATCCTATCCACAATATTGTTCATTGCCCCATTTAATCGCAATATATCAGTTTCTGGACACAGAGAGCCTTATAGCTTTCCTGGATTCGAACAGGACCTCCAGGGCGATGGCAGATGCCTTTATTAGCGGTAAAGATTCAGAAAGACAGACTGCAGGGGTAAAGAGTACCCTGGCTAATGCCCTAAAACGGATCAGTACCCAAAGTATATTTATGGCCCTGTCTGCAGATGACGTTCCTTTAAATATAAATAATCCCGAAAACCCCGCAGTAATTTCCGTTGTGAATAACCCTAAATTTGAATCTTCCTATTCTGCGGTAATTGCAGCCATCATCCATACCATTACCAAACAAATGAGTGTACGTAATTCCAATCCGTCATTTCTATTGATGGAAGAAGCACCTACCTTACGCTTACTGAATATGCACCGCATTCCGGCTACTTTGAGAAGTTATGATATTGCCACGATATATGTGATGCAGGATAAGATCCAGAATGACATGATGTACGGAGATAAGGCCAGTAAAGCTATACTAAGCAATCTGTCTTACCAGTTCTTTGGGAAGGTTAATGATCCTGACACCGCTAAATATTATGAACGTTTCTTCGAGATTATAAAGGATCCTACTAAGAGTGTGAGTAGTGGCCATAATCTGAATTTCGATACACGAGTGATTACCGGGGAAAATGAAATTCCGAAAATTAGAGCAGATGCTTTTTTTCGATTGAAACAGGGTGAGTTCATTACCTATGCTGATGGGAAGGATAAAAAAGTACAGTTTAAATTACAAAGGATTTTAAGGGAGCTTCCTGGAGCAGCTAAAGAGTTCTCTTCAACCGATTTGGAAATGAATTTTGAAAGAATTTATCAGGAAGCTAAATCAATTTTTAAATAATTACAATAATATTATACTTTGTCAAGTAAAAACCAGAAAAAACTTGACCTAATTCAGTTTTAAGATTATCTTTGCGGTACTATGAATATTGCAGCATCCATTAAAAGTAAAATTAATAAGTTAGATTCAGGAGAGGTTTTTACCTATGATACCCTTGGAATTCCTCCAAATGAATTCCTGGCTGCTGCAAAGGCATTAAGCCGATTAGTGGAGGATAATGTAATCAGGAGATATAAAAATGGGGTATATTACAGACCTAAACAAACTGCTTTTGGGGAATTAAAGCCCAGAGAAACCACATTACTTGACTTGTATCTCTTTGAAAAGGACAAACAGATTGCATACGTTACCGGATTGCGACTATATAATGAACTGGGATTGACTACTCAAATATCGAATGTGGTAAGGGTAGCAGGTAACAAAGAGATCAAAGCCAAAATAGGTAATCTTGTCATTAAACCTGCAAAAGCGTATGTGCCCGTTGAAGAAAACAATGTATCGTTACTTCAATTATTAGACGTTATAAAAGATTTTAAAAATATTCCGGATATGGATAAAAAAAGGGGAATCACCTTTTTAAGAAAAAAAATTCAGGAGCTTACTGATGTAGAGAAAAATAATCTGATTGCTATTGCCAAAGCATATCCTCCAAAAGTGAGAGCACTGTTAGGTGCCATCCTTGAAGCTCTTTCTTTAAATTCCTTCAGTACATCACTTAAAGGCAGTATCAATTATCTGAGTACTTATAAATTTGGCTTATCCAAAAGCATCTTACCTACAATCTCAAACTGGAATATTTCTTAATGAAATTACATCACTATAAAGCCGCTTTTGAAGGTGCCATCGTGGCCACTGCCCACCATTTCGGAATTTCTGAAATCTATGTAGAAAAAGATTATTGGGTGACCTTTGCCCTTAAAATTATCTTTACGGATCCCAACTCCAAAGATATTGCCGTTTTCAAGGGAGGAACTTCGCTATCTAAATGCTATGGTATCATTCAACGGTTTTCCGAGGATATTGATCTCGTTGTCATAAAAGAAAATGGAGAAACAGATAACTCTATAAAAAGAAAACTTAAGAAGGTCACCAGTGTGTTGGAATCAGAAATGAAGCTTGTTCCTGATCACCCCCTGGAAAATAAAAAAGGCAAGATTAGAAAGTTGGTGTACGGTTATGATAAAGTAGGGGTAAAAGGTATATATGGGCAGGTTCGGGACCAGATTGTTTTGGAAGTTTCCAGCTTAGGCAGATCTTACCCGTCGCAAAAAGTCAGCGTGCACTCAATGATCACACAGTTTATTGCGACCACAAACAATCAGGACCTTATAAAAGAATATCAACTTGAACCTTTTAATTTAACGGCAATAAGCATCGAACGAACCTTTTGCGAAAAAATCATTAGCCTGGTAAGATTTTCATATACGGAGAATCCTTTAGAGGATTTAAAAAATAAGATCCGACATACCTACGATTTACACCAGTTACTGCAGGAGTATAAAATTTCGTTATTCCTAAAATCAGATGATTTTGAAGTAATGCTTTTGCAGGTAGGGAAAGATGATGATAAAGCTATTCCCACAGATAAAGAATGGTTGTCCAAACACCCGTTAGAATCCTTGTTTTTTAAAAATACCGAGAAGGTTTGGGAAAGTTTAAGCCCAACTTATAATGGTCAATTTAGGGAATTACTAACCGGAGAACTACCAGACGAAAAAGAAGTATTGCAATCTTTGATGAATATCGGATCCAGACTAAAAGATATAAAGTGGTCTATCTGAAAATCCTGATTTCGGATAGTCAGTTGGTTTTCAATTAGGATTATTTATAAATCGATGAGAAATTTTTAATACCACATCCCTTTCACCCTTTCCTTCGTTGAGCTCCAGTAATACCTGCCGGTCGTTACTCAGAGAAAACTTAGGAAATACATACACCAATCGAGCAGTGTGACCTTTTTTAATTTTCGTAGGAGCTTTATAGGCGAATACAGGGTCTTTTTTAAGTGATTGCATCGATTTTTTCTTTCCCTTTTGCCTGGTAGTCACAGACAGATTTAGAAAATTGACATCATAATCCAGGCTGGATTGGTTTTCAATCTGAATTACAAAATACAGTTCGTTCTGGTTAAAAACTATATTTTCAACACTTAATATGATGCCCTGGTTTCTTTTCTTTACCCTACCAATCCGTTCCTTTTTATTCAGTAGATAGAAACAAAAATTTCGATAATGGGTTTCTCTGTCGAGCTGGTTTGGTTTTGGTTCTATATCCTTAAAAGGGGCTGGCAGATCACGCTTTTCAGTGCCTATACGTTCTGTACCCTGGATAAAATAGTTTAATCTGGAGAGGTCCTTCCTATACTTAAGGATATAAGAGTACACCGAACCTCCAGCATCTATTACCAGAAGATTACTCTCAGTCCCTGGTTTAGCCTGTAATAAGCCGAAATATTGTTGTCTTTCCCTGTTATGGGTGAAAACAAAATGGCTGGCACCTGTAATACCCTGGCTGATAGGCTGCGGAAAAAATAAGGCCACGTTTTTGTGTTCATTGGCAAAAATCGTGTCCAAGCGTTCTGCCTTTTGAGAATAAAGTTGGATGCCTGTTAAAAGGATCGCGGAAATAAGAAGATATGTTTTCATGACCAAGAGTTTAAATTATACCAGAAATTTATAAGCCTGGTTTTAATATGAGTTTATAGTTATTCAGGACCGTAACTTTTACATTACGATTTTTGGTTTTTAAGAGCTTGCCTATACCACTTACCTGTGGCACACTGGGAATATTGATCTCTCCTAAAAGATCATCCAGGACTTCGGTAGTGGCTTCCTCACGAAAATTATTTTCCACATAAATACCTTCACTTCCATCCTGTAGATCAAAAGCTTTTAATGCGGTTGGTTGATGTTTTAAATTCTCTATTTCGATAAGCACCCGGTTAGGCCGAAAACTTACAAAACCAAAAATGGGGGTATTCTTTGGGACCGGCTTATTGCCAATAATCGCATCCTGTTCCAGCCGTAAACGGAGCCGGGAATTAGACCTGACTACCTGGGTACCATCGACTACAGCTAAAATTTCCGAATCGGTAGTTTCAGAAGCAGCAATGTTGTTTGATTTAGGATTGGATGCAAAGAAAAGCTGGTGCTCCAGTCCCATCTCTTTAGCCTGGATCTTCACTTCCTCCCGAATTGCTGAAGTATCTGTCCTTTGAATTTTCCTGGGAATTGATTTTTTAGACCGGGCAGCCACCGCACTTACTTCCGCATACCTTCTTTCTCCCAAAAAATATATACTATCGATGATGTGCTGTTTTTCCTTTTCGGGAAGTTCTGCATCGTAATAACCCAGAGAATCCATCAGTTTTTCATCATAAATACTGGGGACATTGGTCTCCCTTACCTCTTTTAAATCGTTGATGGCATCCAGTTTCGAATCATAGGAAGGTGGATCTTCCTGCAGCTCTGGAACCGTTGTTTGTTTTAGGTTCTTGTCCTCATCTTGATCATCACCTGTGATCATGATCGTATAAGAGATCAAAAAAATGATGGTGATAGCGATGATACTCCCAACCACGATCTTATTCTTTTCTATTTTCATCATAATATGTTTTAAGATTCAGGAACGATTTTTCTCAGACTGTTTTCAAAGTAATCCGTAATCAGGAGGCCATGAGGATTATTTGGAAAATGCCGGTCTACCGTTATAAGTTTTCCCGTGGAAATAAGTTCATAAGTGTCTACAATAGAGCCTCGGTTGATTTCAAAAACGGTAGTTGTTCTAAACCTATAATGATCATCCATTTCTTCGATGTCCGATTCGATACTGATGACCTTTTGTACCAATGAATATTGAAGCAGACGATTATAAACACCTTCGGCTTTTTTCTGGCGATATAGATCGGCAACAGAACCATTACCCAACCATAATGCCTTTTCAAGGTTTTTCTCATAATTGGTGGCGTGAATGTTGTAGAAGTAAGTGTGGAACAGGTCTAAATGTGCTAATGCTTCCACCTGAAAATTTTCTTTTTGGGTGACTAGTTTTAAAGGAATAATACTCCCGTCATTGTTAATGGCAAAAGTAGAGTTCAACGCTTTTTTATTCGTTGTGAAGGTGACCCAGAGGGCAAAAGCACTAAATATTTGTGCGCTTATAACAATTGCTAATACAATAAATCGGTTGAGTTTTAAGACGGTATAAATATCTTTATAAGGAGTTTTCATAGTTTTTGTGTTTAGTGTTTATACATCTGCTTATTCTGATCTATCTTTTCCATAACTGGCAAAGGTTTTAGCTGGTAAATAATCTCAGGGTAAAGGAGATGGCGCGGCGGTATAATTTGAATTTTAAAAAGACGATAAAACCAATTGATCCAAGTTCCACCACCGGAGCAAAGAAATTACTCCCGAAATCGGTACCGAAAAGGTTCTGCCAGAAGTTGGTGTTGATCTCCGTATATAGCGCGTTAATAAATACATTGACCAGAAAAAAAGCAGGAACAAGCATATATACTCCCGCATATAATCTGAAAAAGCTATAGGCCATCGAACGGAATTTCTCAAATACCGAAAGACTAAGGATCAAAGGGAAGAAAGCCTGCATGATTCCCAGGATAAAATAGCGCTCCGCAAGGAAAAGAGGATAAATAAACAAATCCAGGATCCATAAAAACAGGCTGATCAGAAATGCAAAAGTTTTAAAACCATATAATGGAGTGACCAGTGCTTCATATAATAAGGCCATGGCTTTGCGCATCGCGTCCAGTGCGGATACATCTTCTTCGATCGGGATCTCCTGCATCTGTAGGGGGAGGAGGGCAGGAGCAGTTTCACGGTATTGATTCTCTATGGCTACAAGGATCCCATCAAAAAATCCCAATATCTGAGTAGAGAAAATAACCAGCAATACCACGGCAAAATTCTTTGCCAGTTCACCTGGACTAAGACCCCAGGTATATCCATCTTTTTCCGCTACACCCTCATTATATTTCTTCAGAATGTTGACCAGGAAAAATAAAACAGCTAAGGTTTTCATTCCTACTATAGTGTATTGCGAGAACTCACTACTCTGAATCGTCTGGAATACAGTATCAATATATTCCAGACCTACTGCGGATATGATGGCAACAGCTGTCATTAAAAAGCAGTTTCCCGGTTATTGATCCTGTCCTGCATCTTCCGAAATGATATGATCTCCTGGTAACGCCTGGTTTTCAAGCGCACATCATTCACCATTTCCTGGCTTTCCAGTTCTTTTTGTTTTAATACCTCGGCCCGCTCTGCATCACTCATTTTTAAATGGTCACTGGATAAGATCTCATCGATAAAATCCATGGTTGCCAGGGAGTTTTCCACCACGGCATCAAAGGATTCTGTGACCCTGGTTACTTCATCGGGTTCGATATACGGAGAATCCAGAATGTCTCGAAGGTCATTCTGCATGACGCTGATCAATCGCTGATTATTTCGTCCGATCTCCCGAACAGCCTTCAGATCCTGAATGACACTATTGACCTTTTCTATATTCTCTTTTTGAGCTTTTAGAAAATTAACCGTCTTTACCAGGTTGGCTGTCTGTTTTGCTGATTCTACAAGGGATTTTACCAGACTGATAAAATTGGTATTATCATAAACGGGCATTCCCTGGCACGCAGCGCGTGCAGGCAATAATAACGCTATAGCCATTACTACAATCAAAGTTTGAGTTTGCTTTTTCATGATTTCTTGTTTTTAGGATTAATAAATTCTGTAATTGCTTTTTCCATGGAGTTATGTTGGTCATAAAGCGCCATTATTTTATCATTTTCTGACCCGTCAGTCAGATATGCCGCATAAACTTCCATGGGTACTTCGAGACGGAACACATTGCTTTGTTTTCCAATCTTTATAAAGATCTCTGTGTATTTTCTGGATCCGGTAAGGTTGTTCTTTATAGATCTTAACTGGTTAAGATCATGTTTAGAAAGACTTAAGCGTCTTACCAGCTCTTCATATCCTTTTTCGTTATGGAGGCTGTAAATCACCTGTGTGTTCTCCAGAATACTCGCTGAAGTGGAATTATTGGGAAGCTGGTTGATCGATTGTAAAATGATTCCGATAGCACCGTTCTGTTTACGAATAGCCTGATAGTAAAATTCTACGCTCTCTAGTACGTTTTCAAATTTTAGCTGTTTGGCAAATTCATCAAAAAGGATAATTCCTTTTTCCGAACGATTCTTCCATATGGTTCTTTGTATAGCCGACTTGATCAGCTTCAACATCACCGAAAGGATTTCCTTGTTATCCTTTACTTCATCCAGTTCAAAAACGATCAGACGTTTATCCTCGATTTTATAGGTCTGATCTTCGTTGACTTCAAATAGAAAACTATATAGACCATCGCCAACATACTCCGACATGATATGTAAGAAATTCGTAATGTTGAAGTAGTCGGGATGGATTTTGAGTTTGCTCAACAACTCTTTTTGGTTGCTTTCGATGAAGTGGTAAAAGCTATCTAGAGAATGATTCTCAGGTGTGTTTACATAATAGTGGCGTAATATCTTTTTGATGGAAACCGACTGAGCCTTGGTTACTTTCAGGTCTGAGGCAAATAATTCGAATAGGAACACCGACAAATCTTCCAGACGTTCCGGGCTTAGGTCATTTAAATTATTGATATAGAAAGGATTGATGCCTAAACTCTTTCCACTCTCATAGCGGAGGACAGTATATTGTCCGGGATATAGTTTAGCGAATTTGGTGTATGATCCTCCCAGGTCAATAATGACCAGGCGTACCCCACTTTCAAAATATTGTCTCAGGATGTTGTTAGCCAAAAAAGACTTGCCTTCACCAGTGGGAGCAAAAATGGCAAAATTCCGAGCTTTGATCCGTTTCTTATTCTCGTCCCAGACATCTTTAAGCACAGGGATATTATGTTCCCGATCATTGAAGATGATGCCAGTCGAATCCGACTTATAATTCGTATTATTAATAAACAGGCACAGGGCATGTTTTAGATCGGTTACATAGAGATCTTCATTGGAAAAATTAGACGAAAAACAGCAATAACTGTTTAGTATATAATTTTTACGTTCTTCACCTCCGGGGTAGTAGGGCAGAATGTCCAGCTCTTTGAATTCGGTCTTTATTTTGGAAGCAATCCTATCCAGATTTTTGGATTTCCGATCCCAATAGATGATGTTTAGATGACCGCGTATGATTCGGGAATTTTCATCCGCATTGATCCGATCCAGAGTATCCTGTATTTTTCCCAGTACTATTTTGTTTTGAGATCCGAAATTGGAACTCTTTTTTAATTCCTCAACTTTTTTATCCAGAAGCCTGCGCCATTTATGTTTATCGTCCAGATATATGATCTGGTTTATCATATGATTCTCATTCAGGGTGAGCCCTAAACCATCGATAAATCCCTGATGGAATACAAAATCATCCGAAGTGAATTTTTCATTGGTCTTGCTACTTTGAGCACTTTCGCCAAAACATAGTTCACTGTTGATGGCCAGGGTGTCAAAATAATTTTCACCAATATTTACTTCCCCTTTTTCTAATAGAATATCGGTATCAAAACCTTCATTGAAACCATTGAAATAGCTGTTAGTCAGGTGTTCTATACCTTTTTTTTCCAGTGGGATGAGATCTATTTTACGACTGTTATTGATAAATGAAACCGAATCGCTCACTGCAGCTGTAAAGCTTTGTACAGTATCATCTAATTCCCTAACAATTGCTTTGGAGATATTTCGAAACGGATTGACATATTTGGAGTTATTAAGAGCTTTATTTTTGGGCAGGTTAAAAAAGAGAAAACTGCGATGCTGCATATATCCTCTTCCTTTGAAATGATCATGGGTGGCTTTTTCTAAAAAGGATTCGCGTGGTAGTTTCTCACACGAATAGGCTGTCTTTAAATAAATATCCTGCTTATGGACAACAGTTCCTACCGGTAGCGATTTCAGTGCCTGAAACCATGCTCCATGTATATCTTCAAAATCTTTTTCAGATAGGGAATATATCTCTGGTAAGGTCACTTCATAACACAAAACCACATTACCATTATTGGCAAAAATGATATTGTCTCGAATATCTACAATAGGATTATGGGCTGATAGGTTAATCTTTTTCATAGTAGAAGCCGGAATTTTTTTTATTACTGATGATTTTTGGGAATACTTTGGCCACATGAAATATTTGAGGATTATTTACTGACCTGATCAAAGCGATATATAAAACCGAATTGAAAAGGAATACACCACTAATAATCCCAAAACTGAAAGAAAAGATGACGACCAGAAGAGAAGCTATGATGGATACCATCATCAGTGCGAACAGGGATAAAGGCAATCCAAAAATGATTGCCTTCTTTCTCATATTTCTATAGATCTCAAATTTTTTCATAACGTTTAGTTCATTATTACTTCAGGATCTTATACTACAATGGTGATCAGATAGGAAAAAATACCTACGACAGCGCCGGCAATGAGAACAAAGACCAGGACCCTGGTGATTCCTTTTTTGAGATCAGAATTTTCTCCAAAGAAATGACCAGCATTAAATAGAAACCCAATAAGGAAGATGACCCCCAGGATAATAGGGAAGATGCTCCTAATAGTATCAGAAACATCATTTACGGAATCTTCAATTCCCCCAATTTGTGCAAAAAGTGATGTTGAAAGTAGGGAAGCAAACGTTGCCAAAAAGATTGATTTTTTCATAACGGAAAAGTTTAGATTTTTGATGTTGTTTTCGTTAAAGAAAAATTACATATAAATAGTTTCAAATAATTGAAAATCAGATATTTGTGAATAAAATATTATTTGGTTTTATTTGAATTCCGTTATTATTATTTGGCATTAAATTCTATGAATATCAATGGGTAAGTTGTTGATAACCTGAAAATTGAAAATTTAGAAAACACTCAAAACGTCAGTTTTATGATTTTGCTCTTGAAAATGTGTGTCATTTTCTAATAGGGATCTCAGAATCAAAAACTAATTGTCATTGATCCGGGACACGACGGGAAAGATTCAGTTGCTATTGGAATAAACGGTATTCAGGAAAAGGACGCGGTGTTGAAAATTGCAAAGAAAATTTTGGAGTTAAATGAGAAGAAGGATGCGCCTTTAGATATTTATTTAACTCGATATAGCGATACACTCATTTCTCTATCTGATAGAACTAACCTGGCCAGAGCACTAAACGCTGATCTATTTATTTCGCTGCATTGTAATCATTCGGACAATCCAAATGCCAGAGGTATAGAAGTTTATGTAGCTAATGCTATATCTAAGTATTCAGATGAATCTATCTGGCTTGCGTTTCTAATACAAGTTGAATTAAATAATAATTTGGGTTTTGAGAGTAGGGGAGTGAAGTTTTCGAATTTTCAGGTAAAACGGGAAACGGTAGATTATTGTCCTTCTGTGCTGTTAGAATTGGGGTTTTTTAATATTGGGGATGAGAATAATTTTCCCAAAAGGCAGAAGCTATTACGGCGATGGCTTTAGCTGTATGGGAATTTTTAATTAAAAATTCAAAGGTTACTAGAGAGTTATATGAGAAATATTAAAAGAGATTTTGATAGCGACTGTTAACCCTATACCTACCTATATCAGAATGTCTATTTGATTGAGAATAGGATTGTAAAGGTCAACTGTGTCATCCGGGGACTCTATCGATAAAATTAAGCTGTAGCGAACTTGATTGTTGTACCTCATTAGTTTTTTTCGTGTTCGCCACCATCCATTAACCGGAAAAATAGCAATCACGTTTCTTGTGGCTAGGTCGGCAGCAGTTCCTTTCCAAATGTCTTTATGGATTGAACCTTTGTCTCGAACTTTATTGCCGATAATCCAACTTTCACCAGAATACGAGCCACCTTGGTCTTCCAATCTCGCTTCTCTGTTTACTCTTTCACGAAAATGCCCAACAGATTCACCGGAATCAATCATTTTAAACCTCAAACCGTAGGATTGATAGTAGTATGATTTGCTATATTGTTTGTTTCCGGGATTAGGTTCTATAAAATAACATAGCGTGGCGGTAAGAGTTACTTCACTATCAAAAAGACCAGTCAATACTTCTGAGGGCCAAGGCAAATCATGCAAGTGCATTTCATTAGTTTTGACTGTTCCCTTATCAAGAATGTACGGGCTTAAAGTTTCCTGAGCAATTAGCGTAAGTGAGTTGTTGGCGCTTCGAACCGCCTTCTGAAAATCAGGTACGCCATAGCCAAAAGTTCGTAGTAAATCTCGTTGCTCTGCGTTATTTAACTCTTGGATTTTTCTATTGCTAAGCATTTCATTTGTCCAGTCTGCCGAATGTACTAGAAGCCCTTTAATAGTTTCAGGCCATAGTGTCGGATATTGCGAGGTTAACATTGCAGCATATCTAGATGCTAGTGCAGTGGCACCGCTTGTATCGCCAAAGCTATGCAATGGTTCAGTTCTAAAGTTTTTTCCAACCGAAAGCACTCTTAATGAATCTGGATCTATGAGTCCATCATTATGAATCCCATAATTACCACCTTCCATAACCAATTCAGGTTTTAAAGCCCAACTGTTTTCCCACATCAGGGAAGTGCTATTGCTTGGCGACATTCCGCCAGTTGGAACAAGTGGGGTTGCCCCTATAAATTGGACTTGGTCAATAACGGTCTTTTGGGTAAATGAGCCAATTGTCAAAACATTAAAGGCTTGGGCTGGGTCGTGAATGGATTCTTCAAAATTTCTTTGGGGATATTCGTTAGGGTTGAATATAGAAGTATTGCCACTGGAAATACAGAATAGAGATTTACCATTTGATGTTCCCGATTCTCCAAATGCTATTTTATCTACTGAACTTGACCAAGAAGAAGGTTTTCCCTTGTCTCGCCCATCCGTAGCAGTAACGGCCATAGTAAGAATCCGTTTATTTTCTGAATTTAAGATAATCGCTCTGGCAACTGCTTCTTCAGTTACCGCACCATATAATTCTGGTTGATGAGGATTGTTCGGATGAATTAGTTTTATGGATTCAAGACGATGGAAAATTTCAATGTTTGAGGTGTCTTGTAGTAAATCTGTTAGGTCACCATATAATGCTGTTCCGGCCATTGGTGTTCCGTGTCCGAGACTATCGGTGTCGGCATTTCCCCATTCAGGATTTACCGAGTCCATATTTCCATCTGGTAAAAAGTCTTGCAAAAGAGGGTGTCCTCGGTTAACCCCAGTGTCCATAATGCAGATAATTACGGAATTATCTGTAGTTCTATTGATTGTCCGGTTTTTTAGGTCTTCTATCCAGTCATTAGCATCATCACTGTTAAGACCTGTAAAAAAATCGGCAGCTTCTTTAGGCTTCCTTAACTCTGCTAATTTATCAGTGTATAAAATAGTAGTCGATAATTCCCTAGCTGTGCATCTTACCAAACGCACAATGTGTTCTGGGAACAGTAACCTTCGTTCAGCTACAACGATGACATTATCTGTAAGCATATTCATTACATCGTCATCTTCACGGGCATCGTTCTGAGTATCTTCACGATGTAACCAGACTTCCCACCAGATTTCTTCATCCAGGTGGGGAAATTCAATTTCATCTTCTTGCCAAAAACTGACCAATGTGGCTTGCTGAATGTTGCTGATGTTGTTGAGTAGAGGAGCATTTTTAGGATTCCCCTTTGGGGTATCTTTATCAGGATTAAGATATACTTCAATTTTATTTAGAAATTTCGATATTCCTTTTGTGTTTAAAAATACACAAGCTCGATATTGCTCATATTCATGACCATCTATTACAACTTTTTCCAATTTTGATGAAACAAAGCGATGGTCGCCGGCTCTTCCATCCTCAAAACTATCAAATGCCAACAAACAATTTTTTTCGGAAATGAATTCTAGATATACAAAATCAGTATTGGAATCATCTCTGAAGGACCTTACTGCCATACCAAGTTGAGCACGTAGAGAATTACCGTGAGCACCTCTATTTCTATCAATAGGATTCACTTGGTTTCGTCCAGTACCTGGGCTTGTGTAAGACTCGGTAGATACATACCCAGAAAGAATTATGTGTTCTAAGTTTCTAGGCATCTACGATTTAAAACTGGGTCTTTTTGTTTTGAATAAATTTATGAAGTGTGGCTGATGAAACTTTATCGGAATTGTTCACAATCATTTCCTTAATAGCATCTTTACAGGCATTGGAAATATCTGCAAAGCTCAATCCAACTGCTTCCTTTGCCAAAGCATTTATGGTCTTGCCTTTAGTGAGTGAATACCCTTTAAGCTGAACTTTAATAAGTTCTGCAATTTCTTTATCGCTTGGTAAAGGATATTGTATAATGTCATCAAAGCGTCTGAATAAAGCTTTGTCCAGAGCTTCCGGTATATTGGTTGCGGCTATCAACAAGCTATTCGATTCATCTTTCTCAATATTCATCAAGAAGCTGTTCAATACTCTTTTAATTTCCCCAACGTCGTTGCCGTAACTACGATTAGAACCTATGGAATCAAATTCATCAAAAAGATACACAGCTCTATGTTGATACATAGAATCGAAAATTAATTTGAGTTTAGCAATAGATTCACCCATATAACGACTAATCAAACCATCCAATCGGATAATAAACAATGGAATTTCCAAATCGCCTGCGAGAGCCTTGGCCGTCATAGTCTTTCCACAACCAGGTGGACCAACTAGCATTAGTTTACGTCTTGGTTGTAAATTATGCTGTAAGAGTTGGTCGAATTTTCTTTGTTCAGATAAAATACGCTTAATAGCCTCAGATACCTCTTTAGTCAAAACCATATCTTTGGTTTTGATATGAGGCCGAAAAACTTCAAGTAAATCTTTTAATTCTCTTTGGGCTTCATTAACAGGAAGAATTCTTGTTTTTGAAACTGAATCTACCTTTCTTTTGGTCTTGATTTTCTCAATCAAATGTTTCAGTTCCTCAGCAAGTTTGGTGTGCCCTTGTCTGGCTTCAGCAGCCGCAATCTGCATTGCAGTGGTGTAAAAACGGTTATCGTCTTCGTCACCATAGCTCTGTAATAATGCCTTTATTTTTTCTGCTGCTGCCAAATTGTTTTTAACAAAAGTAGTGAAATTAAAAAATGTTTAGATGTGAAAACTTGTAATCCTTATAAAAATTAGTTTCAAATTAAGATTTACATAATAAACACCTACTTCCTCTTATCCCCAGCCTTCTCGTCAAAAGCAATCAAATTAAACAATTCCCGCATCCTGCTGCGTACTCTATTTCCATAGCGTTCTTCCAACTCCTCTGCATTTAAATTAGTAGTAGCATGAGTTTTTAGCTTGGTTTCAAGAAAAAGATCATAACGGGAGAGCAGGATTTCCCCGATCACGTTGCAATCTTTTCCATAATGCCGCCCCATAGGTTCTACACCCATATCATCGAAACAGAAAAAACTACTTTCTCCATAATCTTCTATGGTTTTATATCCTAAATGATTGAAGGCAAAAACAATATTCCGGCAGGGCATCACAACATATTTTCGTTGATGTGGCACTAAAAAATGTAAGAGTTTCATAAGACTTGTTTTACCGCATCCCACGGGTCCGGTAAGTAAGAGTCCTTTATCTAGGTCAATATCAAATTTTTTGCAATTTTCCTTATCTTTGATGAAGTAGGAGCATAGCTTTAATAAGATCTCTTTATCCTTTTTGTAAATTTTAAACTTTTCTCCAAAGAGGATCTTACCTTTCGCATTCAAATACACCAGGATTTTCGGAAAATCATACTGCACGGATTTTCCATCAAACCTGCCTAAAGAATATTCTACGCCGCCTTCGATTATTTTAGAGGGGTTGTGCATAATTCTTGGTTTTAGTGGTCTTGAGGTTGTCCTGATGATGAGACGCTTCCTCTTTTATTTCCTTGTTATCTTCGTTGAATAATTCTGTTCTATCCATCCAGTGGATCGCTAAGGCTTGCCAGTCCCTTACCTCGTTTCCATCACTTGTTTTCCAATTATTGGAGTGGTAATGATCAAAGAATTTTTTTCCTTCGTCAGCATTAAATCCTTTTTCTTTAAAAAAAATTAAAACGGCCTGCCTGCCCTTTGGCTGTTTATTAATGTTTATTTGTTTAGTATTGTTTATATAAGGTACTAATGCTTGTCCACTGGCGGGACGGTGTGGGTCCACAGCTTGTCCATTTCTGGGATGGTGCTGGTACACAACTGGTTCATCTTTGGGATAGTACTGTTCCGCAAGCTGTTCCAATATGGGATCGTAGTCGCCCGTAACCGGTTCATCAGTAGTCCCGATAATGGCCATCTTAATTTTACTTCCCTTGTAAGGATTATTGGATGGAAAATACGAGAGATAATTCCATGAATCAAGGTCTGTGATACAACGATGATAGGTAGATTTAGAGCCTATCTTAGCCACGCGCATCAGTTCCCTACGGTTTACAAAAAATACATCTGCAAACCGGCTACTATTCCATTCCTGAAATAAGGCCATATACAGGCTAATGTGGGTTGGGTTTAGGCGCTCGTCAAAAAAGAACTTTTCAAAAGCTGCGTTGAGTTGCTTAATATAATTCATCCTTTATAGGTCAAAATTGTGTTTTACTCTGTTTTCATCCATCACCCGGTGAATCTCCTGGACATCATAGTAAATAATCCCACCTACCTTGGTATATGGCAGGGTACCATTTATTCGAAGATTTTGTAAAGTACCCGGACTTATTTGAAGCAGATCCATAACCTCTGAGGATTTAAGATAGCGTTTCAGTGTCCCGGAATTTTGTTTGGTAAAGAGGGTTTTTAATTCTGCGAGCAATTCCATTTTGAATTCTCGAAGATCGTCTGTGGTAATAATACTTGTTGGCATAATAGAACATTTTTAATAGAAAGGGACTACCAAACGGTTAAAGCTTTTTAATTGATAGCCCCTATCATAGTTTGACTTTCGTTCTACTAAATTGGTACTGTTTGGTGGATATCTTTCCCTATGGGTTTCGTAGTTACGATAACATTTAACATTTAATATCTATTGCTATAGTATGGTCTTTTTTGGGGAAGTATTGCTTAGAATTATAAACCAAACTATTAGAAAATTGATTTTGTACGGCAGTTCTTGAACTTTTCGTAGTAACTCGTAACTACGAAAAGTTCATTTTTCATCATCCTGGTTCATCTTAGCTTCCAAACGCAGGATAAGATTATGAAGATATTTTGCTCTGGGACCTTTTCGGGACTTTATTTCAGAGTAGGTTTTGTAGATGTTCTCCAGTTTGATATTGAAGAAATCCTCAAAAGAAGAAGTGATTGTGCTGATATCTACAGTACCATGGTTAAGATCTCCATTGGCGTATAAGGCATAGATAAGTTCTACCAATGAAGTTTTTGAACCTGACCACAACATGACCTTATGTTTTTTATCCATCAAACCACTTTGTTTTCCTGGTCGTAGAGTTTCCATTGCTTCTCTAATGAAATGGATAAGCCGATACATAGCCTGGATCTTTGCCCATAGCATATCATGAGAGCTTGAAAACTCAGGATACTGGTAGTAATTGATCATGGGAGTGAAAGGATAGTTCTTACGATGGTTCCTGGTAAAAAGCTGGTGATCCAGGTATTCATGCCCTTGTTCCATATATTGGACAAAATCATTATTCTTATAAAAGAACTTATTGATCTTACGTAGTTCCTTCTCAAAAAATCGAAATTGAAAATTCTTACCTGCTTTAGGTTTACGAGTCTCACAGGATCGTACTTCTGAGAAATAGATGAGATAGCTCATAGGACAGGGTTTGATTTTTTTAAAGAATTCGATCTCGTCCGGGGTGTTTTCAAAATCCTCTTTTTCCACAATCTCTTTTAATTTAGAAAGGGTGTGATTTGAAATATCAATCCCTTTATCCGCTTTTTTTAAGGGATGAGGGATTGGTACCACCTTAGTGTTCAAACTATTGTGAAACTCATGTATTACGTCATCAAACATCTTATTATTACCTTGAATCATTAAAAAATAGTGTGGTAACGGGATCTTCAAATTGTTTGTTTTTATAAAGACTAGGTAAGGACCGCGATTACAATATCAATTATGAAATCTCATTTCTCATCATGTCCAATTGTTCTAACAGGAAATTATCGGAAGTTTGAATAAAAGCCTGTTTCTCAATTATGGTTGCACCAAATTTTCGTTTTTCAAAGGAGGCGCTAAAACCTAAATCTATTTTCTGAAAGTTTGAGTTCTTAGCCCTTTTTATGGTCTGATATAATAACTGACGATATACCTGATATTCCCTGGAATATTCATAATCCATTCCGATTAAATTGGGGACGTATATACCTCCTTTATTTTTGTAACAGAACATGACGCCGGCTATCTGCTTTTCCTTCTTAAGCTTTAATTCGATGAACTCCCAGTTTGAATCGGATGCCATATTTTGAAATACTTTCTTTGGATAGGTAAAAGTGTTTAATCCGAAATTTTTTGATTTCACATTTTTATAGAGTTCATGATAGATATCAATTTTTTCAGGAGTAGGGGAGTCTAAAATTGATATATGGAACTTATCTTCAAACGGCAGTACCTCTTTTCTGAAATGTTTTCGAGACCGGGAGCTTAATGTTTCCAGAAATTCTTCTTCACTGTTCCATTCTAAATTATTAATTACACAGGAATCTGGCATGGAGACGGGAATATAACCTTCCTTTTGGAAAACTTCTGCTAAGGCTGTAGATTTCTTAAAATCGCGCAGAACGCACATTCCAGTTCTTAGTCTTTCTCCCAGCGCTTCGATTCTTAATAAGAGTTCTTTGATAGCTTCCTCAGATTGTGAATGCTTGTGGTCTAAATACAAATGACTCCCTTCGGTAAAGAGACATCCCATAGACAGTACTTTAGTAGTCATCGCATAGGGATTGGATTCCCTGTCTTGCTCTATGGCTTTAGATACCGATTCCGGTGCAAGCATATCATTCTTCCATAAGCCGCTGGTTAAAAATGTAGCTAAAATTGGATCATCCTTCTGATCTGTAATTATAAAATAATGGAAGTTCCAGTTATGCTCTTTTTGATCGTTATGGGAAAAGCATTTTTCCAGAAATTGAAGTCCTTCTTTATTAAGCATATTATGATTTCCAAGTAATTTATTCCATAGATCTGTATCGATGTCTTCGATGCTTTCCGCATAAATCACCGATACATCTGAGTCTGATTTTTCTTTTATCGTAGTTGGGTTCACGCTTATATTAAAAGCTTTGCCAACCCTTTCCAAAGTATTATTAGTTGCCTTTAGCGCTTTTTCGTAATGATTCTCCAAGGCATCCACCAGGGCTTTAATATCTTCTAATTCATTGTGGCAGGAAATCGTAATTCTTACCCCGGTATTTTTCACAGGAACCGCTGGAAATAATCCCAGGTTTACAAAGAATCCTTCATCCAGCATTCGTTTCACAAAATCATAGCCGGTGGCGGGTAAGCCCGTACCAATATAAAAAACCGGGGAGTCGTTCTTTGAAATTAAGGGCAGGTTGGTTTTTGAAAGCAATTCATTAAAATAATTTATCCGCATCTGAAGAGCTTTTTGTAGTGAATAAATCTCCGAAGAAAGATGAATGTCTGCCGAAGCACTTGCCGCGGCAACAGCGCTGGGTTCCAGTTGGGCAGAGAAGGTGAGGGGGCCACCAAAATTTTTAATTTTTCTAAAGAGTTTTCGATCTGGACAGACCAAGACCGCACCCGAGGCTCCAAAGGTTTTGCTTAGGGTGCCAAATAATAAAATATTTTCAGGGAGTTCTTTTAGGACTTCCATTACATAGCCACCACCATTATGGCCCTTCCAGCTCATTCCATGCACATCATCAAAATACAAATGCAGCTGAGGATATTTTTCACAAAGGGAGATAAGATCTTCTATGGGGGCATAATCACCATACATGGAATAAACCCCATCTGCCATATACCATATTTTTTTAACCTTTCCTGATAATCTCTTTATTCGGTCTTCCAGCATGTCCAGCGAGTTATGACGTATCAAACTCACGGGAATACCTCTTATCTTAAGTAATTGGGCAGCGTTTTGAACACTCCAATGCACCTGGTGATCTAAAATTACCGCGTCCTCATCTCTAACTGCCGTCGGTAAAACTGCGATATGACCTAGCGTACTGTTCTTGGTTATAAGAATTGGATTGTTGTAGATCTCTTTTATTTTTTCTTCTAACCTCGCATACAATGGATGTGAGATATAAGTCTTTGAAAGTGGAAATTGAGTACCATATTTTTGAATGGCATCTATAGCAGCATTTTTAAGACGCTGGTCTTGTTCCAGACCCAGGTAGCCCGTGGTTCCAAAATGAAAGGATTCTATTCCATTAACTTTTATTTTCCGTCCATTCAATCCTGATCCCTCAGCATGCAAATGTAAAACTCCTGCTTTAGTTGCATTGGTAATTACTTCATCTACGGTATCCAGAAAATTGTTGTGTTTTATTTTTGCCATAACTATAGATTTAAAAATTCTCATATTAAACTATGACAAAAAATTATTATAAATCTAACCGTTATTGGTAAAAGTCTTTTCAGAACAGTCATACGGCTTTTCATCCAAATGCAGGTAAAATCTATGTTTATAATTTTAAAACATGTTAAATGAAATCATTTAAGGTGTTCTGATAAGACTATTTATTTTTTATTATATATTAGTGATATCCAAAACTTTACGGGATGGTGGTGGATGGAACCTACGCGAAAATGTGGATCTCTGAGGGGATCTTATTCTTTGTCTATAAAGAAATTTATGAGATCAATAGGAGTATGGCCAGAGAGATCGTTAGTCAACGTTTGCAGCTGCAAAATGAAAATTCGTATCCTATATTTTGTGATCTAAGGGCCATTACCAATGCACAGAAGGAAGCCAGGGATTATCTCGCAATAGAAGGTGCCTTTATGACGACAGCTCTGGCTCTTCTGGTGAAAGATGATCATGCGATGGCTATTACTCAACTCTTTATAAAAACAAGCACCCCCGATTACCCTATCCGGGTATTTAAAGATAAAAAGAAGGCGCTTTTGTTTCTGCAGGACTTTAAATAGTAATCTTTAATATAAGAATTATGGAATATGCATTCAACAATGAGGATAAAATGAGATTCAATTCTTTATATCAGCAAATCATAGAAATTGCCTGTGGTAACTTCATGTTTCGTCAGGAGCCTTCCGGCAGAAGAGATCCCATTGATACAGTTACCGTACTGCTGAATATGATGTCAGAGGAAATATATAATTTTTGTTTTGGATCAAATCAGGAAATAAAGCAACCGGAAATACAATTTTCAATCTTTTTAGATAAGGATTTTTACATCACGTCATATTCTTCCAACACTCCTGAAATTTTGAAATGAAATCAGGACAAATTTGACTGCCCGGTTTCTGAAATTCTTTCAAAAAACTCGGAGAAAGCGCTGACGGACGAACTTGATTCAGCTACTGGAAAAATGTATCAGCAATTTATTCCTGTTGACTTCATTGTTGAAAATAAAGCATTACATAGATGTCCTTGCACTATTCAAAGGATGGTGGGAGTAGATCCCTCCTGTGCATATGTCATTACAGCTTTTCGTTTTACGAATGGTGAAGAACCTCTGAGAAAAGTAAGTAGTATAAGACATTCATTAAAATCAGGAAAAAAGGAAAGCGCTGCAACAAAAATTTTACTGAAACAAGTACGTCTTTATATCCTTAAAAATCTTCATACCGATCTTCCATCTCTTAGAGAATTAGGTCTTATTCATCGTACTAATAAAACGAAACTCAAAGAAGGATTTAAAAAAATGTATGGCACTACCATCCATAGGTTTCATATGGAAAAAAGGCTTGACAAAGGAGCACTCTTGATTAGAACTACGGAATTACCAATTTCCATAATTACTCAAAAATGCGGTTTTAAGGATCATTCTCATTTTTCCAAGAATTTCCGCAAACAATTCGGGCAGACACCTTCTCAATATAGAAGGGATTATCAACGGTCGATTTTATAATAGAATAGTTTAACGGCTTTAGCAACCATTTTCTTTGACAGGATTTGGTGAAATTTACTATTGTAAAATGACAGAGTTATAAAAATTGAAATACTAAGATTTTTATTACTTCTTTACTTTTCAGTACCATGCTGGCTTTTACACCCAATGAAAGAAATTATAAAATCTTTTTGCGCAGAAAGTAGGAGAAGCCGAAAATCCTTGAAAGAGTAGGTGAATTTAAACTTTAATATTATGAAAAAGTTATTTTTAATTCCGATTATGGCGTTTCTGGTAGTATTAGGCATGTCCTTTACAAACTTGGGAGGCGAAATTGAAGAGCAACCTGAAGTTGTTGCCAATGACTATGTGAATGATAACGGTACCTGGAGAGCTGTTCCTGAACAAAACTGTACCGGCGGCAACGAAGTTTGTCGAGTTCAGTTTGGTGCCGGTGGACCGATCTATGATCTTTATGACGAGATGGATCTGTCTACCAAAAAGGAACAAAGTGATGGCACCATAATAATTCTTCAATAGAAATTGATAAAAAAGCCTATCGGTTATTTAGCCGGTAGGCTTTTATTTATTTTTCCCCTTTCTGGTTTATTCAGGCAATACAAGAAACTTCTGTAAATTATCTGTTTTAATATAGTTATTAATAGCCTTATTTGCATCTTCCTGGGTTACAAAATTTTCCAATATTCCAGTATATTGTAAAATGTACTCTTCATAATTCCTTTCTTGTTCCAGACTTTTTTTTAAAAATTGTGGCCAAAAATTGAAATATCCAAAAGAATTGATTCGGGATTTAAAAAGTTGACTCGCATGTTTGATATGAGCTTCCAACCACTCATTATCAATCCCGTCTTTCTTCAGTTTTTTGATTTCATTCATTGAATTTAAAAACATATTGTGTTCGTTACCAAGCTCACTATTGAATCTAATGTTAAAAGCATATAAACTATCGTTCAAATCGATCCATTGTCCGCCAGCCCCTGGTGCATAACAATCCTCATGCAGAACCTTTACCAGTCTTTCATAGAAGGCAGTATTAACAAGATTCAGTAACACTTGATTCTTTATGCTTGGCTCTATTTTTATGGGCAAGAATATTTCAGAAAATGATTGACCAATTCCGGGATATATTAAGGTGTCATTTATATTTTCACTCCTGTTACTCCATTCAGTAATTTTTTTTCCTTCTCTACGACCGGATACTGGAAACTCTGACAGATAGAGTGATATTTCTTTAACCAACTCCTTAGTTTTGAAATCTCCAGTAACGATAAAAGTATATTCGTTGAAATTAGAGAAATGATCTTTGTAAGCTTTCATTAAAGCTTTCTTATTAATATCATCGTAGGAGATCTTGTCAAGATTTGGATACAAAGGGTTCCAAATTGTTTCTATTCCTTCCTTGAAAAAATTAGACCCTCCTTTATTTGCATAGGGACTTTTTCGTTGAATCCTTTTCTTTTTCCAATATTGAAAAGCCTGGTCGTGATCCTCAGGGGATTGAATATACTGATATAATAGGTTGAAAAAATCGTGTAAGTTTTTTTTATAAAACTGAGCCTCTATGAGAAAATTAGCATGGTCGAAACCAAAATTCAATTTCATATTATGATTACGCTTAAATTCTTCTATCTGAAAATGATTATGGTGATCGGTACCTGTGAATGTAGCATAATTATGTGCTAATAACTCAAGTTCATAATTAATTGAATCACCATCAAATCGTATAGGTTGAAAGCCCAAAAACTCAATCCGGTTCTTGAATTGTGAGGATTGTGGGGCTGTTGGTTTGAATAATACCTTAATATTATTTTTTAATTTTAGAGTAGTAACACCTATTACGTCTTCATTCAGACTAAGTTCGGATATCTCTTCTACCTTAATTACTTCCTTAATCTCATCTATCTTGTTAATTGGAGAATGATTTTCCGGTGTATTAGACTTATATACCTTTGAAATAATCCTTTCGATTTTTTTCTCTCCCGGAATGAAAGCCTCGGGAACATTAATAAAAATAAAATCCGTGTCTTTGAGTAAATTCTTTCGGTTATCTGAAAAGTTCTGTAGCTCGGAAAGAGTCAATTCCTGTAGCAGTTTTTGCAGATTTTTAAGTCTGTTTTCAGAAGGTGCTGAATTCTGATAAACAAAATGATTTTCATATTGATTTGCTAAATTGATGGAACTTAAAGATTCGTCCTTCCATGCTGATATAAGCTTCTCCTTAGCTTCGTTCAATTCTTCCAGGGTAAAATTGGAATGAATGATTTTATCAGCTTCAACCGCATCAGCAATCTTAATTCCTATTTTTGAGGGTTCAGATCCCAGTTCAATATTCATTAACCCTATACTAACTTGACTACTGGCAGCTCCATTCCCGTGGTAACTAACTGCATTACCCGAGAATTTTGGATCATATTGACTTAAATAATTTCTGTTTCTTTCTGTTATTATGTGTTCATATAAATTTTGAAGGACAGCGATATAAAAATCTTTCTCTGATTTAATTTTAAACTCATGGTTAGGTCTTTTGGAAATTATATTTAACCTCCAATTAGTATTTAGGGTATCCTTTATGGATTCATATTGATTTTTTCCGGTTAACTGATAATTGAACTTTTTAATGGCTGGCGAAGGATCCCTTTCGATCTTTGGCCTTGATAACCGTGAAAACTTACTACGGATGACATTTTCTATGCTGTCCAGGTTGATAGGACCTACCACAATGGCCGCTTGTAGATTTGGTCTATACCAGTCTTTATAAAAATTTCTTAAACGATTAATATTCAGCGTTTTTATACTTTCAATACTTTTCTTGCTATCCTTAAACGGAAATTCTATATTTTTAAGAATGATTTTTAATTTTTTATCATAAAGATTGCTCGCGTATGTATCATTAGGTCGCATTTCGCCAAGAATACTTCCTGCATGCATATCCAGCCGGGAGGAATCAATTACAATACCTTCTGCCCATTGTTCTAAAACATTCAGTCCAAGGTTGAGTTTCTCCTGATTATAGTTAGGTATTCGTAGAGTATAACCGGTAGAAAGTCTTCGTGTAAACGCCGTAAGATGAATACCATTTACAGTAAGGATTACATCCAGATCTTTGAACTTTTCAAGATCCTTTACTGCTACGTGTTCCAAAAGGTGCGCATATTCAATCTGGTCTTCGTCGGTATGGAAACTTCCGGATTTCACCAACATTTTTAAAACCACTTCGCCTTTAGGATTGTTATTATTCTTCAAATAGTATGTAAAACCATTATCTAGTACTCCAAATCTTACTGTACTATCCAGAGGGATAGCTTTTTCAGACAAACTTTGCTGAAAAATTTGAGAATAGGAGAGGAAGGTGCTAAAACCAAAGAGTAGGATAAAAGCATAATGTTTTTTAATAGCCATCATTCTGAATTAAGTTTGGGTTTTTTGAAATTTCTTCGGCTGGAATTGGATAAAGTATATCTGTATTCTGCCAGGTTGAGTTATTCCCAAAAACATTTGTAGTTCGGTCGGTTCTTTTAAGATCAAACCAGCGATGTCCCCATTCTGTAAATAGTTCAAGCCTTCGCTGGCGAAATATCTTTTCCATTAATTCTTCCTCAGCTATACCTGGTGTACTCTCCGTTAAAGCAGGTAACCCCGCTCGCTTACGAATCACGTCAAGATCATTTAGTGCATCGTTGATCTTACCCAAATTTGCTCTTGCTTCTGCCCGAATTAGATATTGCTCAGCTAAACGTAAAACCATAGAATATTCCTTAATGGGAAATTCTGAACTGGCATCAATCTTATATTTATGACTGAAGAAAGCATCTTTTGATGAATTATATCCAACCCAATTCTGACGGCGAATATCACTTTCAATAAACTCAGGAATTATGGATGCATCTAATTTTAATGTGGCAAAAAAAGAGAAGAAAGGATCGATAATAAACATACTACCATCATTCGTATTAGAGGCTATTCCGCCACCACCGATTGGAGAAATTTGCCATATAGCCTCCCGGCTATTTGCCAGAAAAACATCATCCAGGTTATCTAGTATTTCGTAAGAAGCAGTTTCATTAATTACCTGGCTGCTATAATCTTCAGCTTTCTGCCAATCTTCCTGATAGAGATATACTCTGGCCAGAAGAGCATTTGCCCCAAACTTATTCCCGCTGGTTCTTTCGCTATTTCTGTATGAAGAACTCAGAGTTTCTGATGAAATCAGTAGGTCTTCTTCTATTAAATTGTAGATTTCATCGACTTCTACCCTCGGTTTTAATGCGTTTTCCCGATAGTCGGTGTTTAGTATCAACGGTACCTCTCCATAAAGATTTACCAATTGAAAATAACTGAAAGCCCGAACGAACCTTGCTTCTCCTTCAAGCTGCTGCTGCAGCGCTGCATCAATGGAAGAAGAATTTTCTAAACCTTCGATCAAAGAATTACATAAATAGATGATATTATAAGCACTGGTCCATAGTTGTAAGTTACCCGGATTGCTTGGATCGATTTCATGCTCCTGGAACTGCATCATATTGATATTTCCTGAATTGAGATACTGAACATTATCCGACGATAAACCTCCCAGTACGGTAACACTCGATCTTGAACCACTTGAGAAATCAGCCTGGAAAAGTTCATTATAGATACCGTCCATGGCGCTAATTGCTGTTTGATCGTTATTGAACACCTCTTCTCTTACCAATTTATCGGTAGGAGAATCGATCTCTACCAGTTTCTCACAAGAGTAATTACTGGCCAAAAACAATAAAAAAAGAGTTCGGTTTATTAATGTTTTTATATTCATTACTATATAGTTTTAAAAGTTTACTTGAGCTCCTGCGGTAAGGCTTCGCAGGTTACCTATAAAATTACCGTCATAAGAATTTTCAGGATCCATACCCTTATAAGACGTGATTGTCCAGAGGTTTTGCCCGTTAAAAAACAACTGAAATTTGTTTATGCCTATACGCTGAAGAAATTGCTTTGGAAGATCATAGCTCAGAGAGAGGGTTTTTAAACGGAGAAAAGAACCGTCACTCGTAAAGAGTGAGCTGTTAATAGCATTTGAATAAGCCAGGGCTCCCTGATAAGACTGAGTTGGCTGTTGAAAGTCATCGGTATTATATCCTGAGAGGATATTTACCGGCCTTCCTGCGTTATAATATATCAGTTTTCCATTTTGCCTGACGAATTGCCATAAAAACTGCAAATGAAAATTTTGGTAGCTAAGGCTATTGTTTAAACCGCCAAAGAATTCGCTGGTTCGATCTTCTACAATGATTCTGTCCTGGTAATCCAGTCTGCTATCACCATTCACATCTTGGAAAGAATAATAACCACTTTCCGGATCTATCCCTGTATAGTTATAATTCAGCGAAATATTTAAAGGCTCACCAACGCGGTAAGTATTGGCGTATGAAGACTCCTCAATACCTGGATAACGCACGAGTTCATTTTTTGGAAAACTTATATTCAAAGAAGTCTGCCATTTGAAATTCAAATTATCAATATTAATACTACTAAATTCTATCTCAGTTCCCCGGTTCTCGACTGTTGCAGGTAAATTGGCCTGGACAGATCCGAAACCAGTGATTGCAGGAAGCGTATATCCTACCAGCTGATTGGAGGAACGGTTTTGATACCAGCTTCCTCCTAAATTGACCCGGTTATTCCAAAAAGCCAACTCAAGTCCCACTTCCAATTTTTTATTAATCTCCCAGGAATAATCGGGATTGGCCAATCCGGTAGGAAAAAGACCTCCTGGTCCTCTGGTAGCTCCATAAGCGTCGAGGTATCCATAATCACCAATTTGGTCATTCCCCGTGCTGCCGTAACTTGCGCGAAGTTTACCTAAGGAGAGAAAGTTGAGATGATCTTTCATAAAACTTTCTTCAGAGAAGATCCAGGCTGTCCCAATAGCTCCGAAATTGGCAAAGCGTTTATTAGGTCCGAACCTGCTGGATCCGTCCCTTCGGCCGGTTAGGTTGAGATAATATTTTTTATCCCAATTCAATCCCAATCGTGAGAATAGCGCAGCATATCTATACTCAACCGTGGAGTTTTGTGCATTCAATATACTCTCTGCGGCCGCCAGATTGCCAATAAGTGCCTCAGAAGCATAACCTATACCTTGCAGACTTTGACGTGAGCTGGTATTTTCCTGAATGGTACCGCCCAGTAGTAGATCCATATTTAACTTTCCAAAACGGACATTGTAAACCAACTGTGGTTCTACAATCCATGATTTCCTAACGGAGTTTAGATGTACTGATCGGTTTATGGGATTACCCGCCGGGTTATATGACCGTGCGGGCAACTTCCAGAATTCGTCACTGTCATACCGTGTGTATCCAAGACTCGATTTCAGAGTTAAGCCTTTTGCAATTTCATAAGAAATACCTGCATTCGTGATAAAATTATTCGTCTGGATGTCATTACTATTAAAAAAGCCTTCCAGAGGATTCTTTATACCGGCCTCAGCCCATTCGGTCCAGTTCAGGGAGTCATCATCATTCAATAATGCCGGTGCGTTAGGAGGTAGAAAATTTAAGGCACCAACGTTGAGATCTCCGGTAAGTTGGTTCTTATCAAGGCCATAATTCAGGGAAACCTGTAAATTTAATTTTCTGTTCTGGGAGGAGTGGTTTAGACTTAAATTACCGGTAAGCTTGCGATAATTATAATCACCGGGATATACGGTGCCCTGGCTAAACCAAGAGCCGCCTACTCTAAATGAGGTTAGGTCTTTTCCTCCAGTAAAGGCTAGGTTAGCATTAGTTACCTCTGCATTTTTACCAAATGCATATTCCTGCCAGTCCGTATAACGTTGCTGATCCCATACCAAAAGATCATAGGCATTGCTGGCATTAGGTTCAATACCGTCATTATCATAAGCTGCTTTTCTTAATTCAAGATATCGCGGTGTTTCAAGCAAATCCATTTTTCCAGGTACATAAGATATGCCGGTATAGGCCCTCATCTCAAGTCCTTTACTAGACTTTAAGCCAGTTTTTGTAGTGATAAGAACCACCCCGTTGGCTCCACGAGAACCGTAAATAGCTGTGGCATCGGCATCTTTAAGAACCTCAATACTTTCAATATTTGCAGGGTTTAGGTTATTTAAAGGGTCAAGACCCGAATTTCCTAGAAGAGAATTACTTTCTACGGGAATTGAACTAATTGGTACCCCATCAATAATATATAAAGGATAATTACCTTCACTCCTTAGACTATTAACTCCCCTAATCTGTATGGTGGAAGCCGCTCCCGGATTGGTTCCTCCAGAGGTGATCTGTACACCCGCCATTCTTCCTTGTAATGCTTGTAATGGACTTATCACTGGCTGTTTTTCTATTTCCTCAGCCGTGACACGGGAGATATTACCGGTTCGTTCACGTCTTTTTACGGTATAGTATCCGGCATTGATAAGCACTTCGTTTAAGGAGGCAATATCTTCCTTTAGGACAACATTTATGGTAGATTGATTACCAACTGCAACCTCCCTTGATTTAAAACCTATAAATGAGAATATCAGGGTGTCCCCTTGGCTAGCCTGGATAGCATAAGATCCGTCTGCTGCGGTAACCTCACCAACTCGTTTATTTTTAATAAAAACAGTTACGCCTTCTAATGGTTCCCCTTTGGGCTCTGAGACTTTGCCAGTAATTTCCTGTTGGTAAAAATAAATAGGAGTTGAGGGTGTTGCCGCTTTGGCTTGACCCATCGCCAACATGACCAATAAGGCCATGGCTAAGAGGAACATGATGATAAGCATGCCCCGCTTGTAAAAATTTTTCATAATTTTACATTAGTTAAATGAAACATTTGTTTTATTAAAGCTTAGGCCTTCCCTGTACGACTGCAATCTCAAGGGAAGGCTTTTTTGCTTTTACCCGTCAAAACGAGTGTTCACTTTTCTTTTTTCCATATGCATTTTTTTATTGGCTAAAACAATCTGTAAAATTGGCGCAAAAAAAGGTTGCCGTATAATAACTAAAGGCCATCTGACCTTAAGCCGAGTTTGCCCGTCTACTTTTCTATTAAGAATAGCAGACTTCCCACCCAACTGCCATTACCTATATGAGGTAATAACAACCCACGGGATTATTTATAAGGTTTTCCTGTTCCCGTACACAAGCTTGATAAAAACACTCCACAGGAATGCCGGCCGCTTTGACCTTTGTTTAAAATGTAGGGTTAATTCGTAGCGACGATTTTTTAAGTGAAGAAACAAATGCTTTAAAAATAATTGAGCAGAAAATACCTAAATACAAAAAAGGCGTGAAAGCTCAACTTATCGAATCGCGGTACTGGTATACCTTGTACACAATAAGTGAGCCCACGCCCGGGTCGTGAGCACTTCACCTATCATCTCGTGTACTAAAAATTACCAGTTTTCGATTCGAGATTCAAAGCGAATGCTTCTAATATTTTACTTAAAGAAGTTTCGCAAATATATTATAATGAACCAAATATAATAAAAATTATTTTATGGTACCTTATAGGTTACCATAATTTTTGTTTTTAACCTAGAATTTTATAGTATGATTGAGAATACCTTAAAATTCAGTGAACATAAAATAAGATTTGGCAAGCATATAAGGTCATTAAGAGAAAGAATTGTTAGTCTTGAATATCCAAATAGAAATATTTCACAGCAAGAGCTGAGTGATCGAAGGGGCCTTTTATCTAAAAAAACTATAGGTGAAATAGAGAGGGGGGAGGCTAATCCTACTTTTGAAACATTAATAGCCCTGGCAATAGTTTTAGAGGTTTCAGTTACAGAGTTATTTGACTACAATTAATTTGCTTTATCCCGCTAAATCGGAGTGGAAAATAACCATTAAATTGCGTATATAAGACTTGTGATCGCAAATAATGTATTGATAAAAAATTTAATTTTTGGGAACCAGGAAAGAAAACAGTTAAGTGTACAAGTCGATGTCCTTACTACTTTAACCTATCAATCGTATGTCGAACAAACAATATTTGGCAATTCAAATACTCATTTTCTCATCTTTAGAATCCTTTAACATTAGAAAGATTTTTACTAAATTGCTCCAGCTACTCTACCCTACCTCGGAAGCATAATTATTTACTACATACCCGAATCTTAATAATGGCAAAAAAGAAAACTACCAAAGAAAAATCTATTGAAGAAAGCCTGTGGGATGCTGCGAATAAATTACGTGGCTCCATCGAACCTTCAGAATACAAACATGTGGTGCTCGGGCTTATCTTCCTGAAATTTGCCAGTGATAAATTTGAAGTGCGCCGTGAGGAACTTGTTGCCGAAGGCAAAGAAAAGTACCTTGAAATGAAAGACTTCTACAATATGAAGAACGTCTTTTTCTTAGCAGAGACTTCTCGATGGAACTATCTTATTAAAAATGCGAAGCAAGACGATATTGCGCTAAAGATTGATACCGCGTTAAACCAGATCGAAAAGAACAACCCATCTCTAAAGGGTGCATTGCCGGACAATTATTTTTCCCGCTTAGGACTGGACAAAAGTAAATTATCGTCTCTTTTGGACACCATTAATAAAATAGATACTCAAAAAGACAAATCCCAGGATATCGTGGGGCGTGTATATGAATACTTTTTGTCCAAATTCGCTTTGGCGGAAGGAAAAGGAAAGGGAGAATTCTATACACCAAAGAGTATTGTAAATCTTATTGCCGAAATGATAGAACCCTATAAAGGAATAATTTATGACCCGGCTTGTGGTTCAGGTGGAATGTTCGTGCAGTCTATCAAGTTTATTGAAAGCCACCACGGGAGCAAACGGGAAATTTCAATTTACGGACAGGAGTACACCAATACTACTTACAAACTGGCAAAAATGAACCTTGCCATTCGGGGGATATCTGCTAATCTGGGTGAAAAAGCGGCCGATACCTTTAGCAATGATCAGCATAAGGATTTGAAAGCCGATTATATTATGGCCAACCCGCCCTTTAATCAAAAGGACTGGCGTGGGCCGCAGGAGTTAATAGATGATCCCCGATGGCAGGGTTATGAAGTGCCTCCTAAAAGCAATGCCAATTACGGATGGATATTAAACATGGTTTCCAAACTATCAGATGATGGGGTTGCCGGTTTTATTTTGGCTAACGGAGCTCTTTCCGGGGGTGGCGAAGAATATAAAATTAGGAGAAAATTGGTGGAAAACAACCTGGTGGAAGCTATAATAATTTTACCTAGGAATATGTTTTACACTACTGATATAAGCGTAACCGTTTGGATCCTCAATAAAAACAAAACAGCACATACTCGTTCTATCGGCGATAAAGAACGCCATTATAGGAATCGAGAAGAGGAAGTGTTATTTATGGATTTAAGACGTTGGGGAAGTGAGTATGAAAAAAAATTTATTGAACTAACTTCTAATGATATAGAAAAAGTAGCCGAGAACTATCACCATTGGCAAGAGCCAGATTGGGAAACCACTTACAAGAATATTCCTGAATACTGCCAATCAGTGCATTTTGATACTATAGCCAAAAACGACTTTTCTTTAGTTCCTAGTAAATACATTGAATTTATAGATGGCGATAGCGGTATTGACTTTGATACCGAGATGAAACGTATTCAAGGAAATTTTAAAGAATTATTGAAAGAAGAAAAACAAAGCCAGGAACAACTCATAAACGCTTTCAAAACTTTAGGATATGAGTTATAAATCGATTGGAAAATATATACAATTGGTAGATAACCGAAACAAAGATTTAGCTGTTACCAATCTATTGGGTATTAACATTACCAACAATTTTATGCCATCTGTTGCGAACCAATCAGGTTTAGATTTATCTAAATATAAGTTGGTTCAAAAAGGTCAGTTTGCAACTAACATTATGCACGTTGGTAGAGATGAAAGACTTCCTATAGCATTATATACTAATGATGATCCCGCATTAGTTTCTCCAGCTTATAAAGTATTTGAAGTGATTGATGAGAATGAATTACTTCCAGAATTTTTGATGATAGAATTTCAAAGACCAGAATTTCATCGATTAGCTTGGAATTATTGCGATAGTAGCGTTAGAGGTGGTTTGGAGTGGAACCGCCTTTGCGAAATAGAAATGCCCATACCGCATATAAATGAGCAACGCAAATATGTAAACCTCTATAAAGGATTGCTTAATAATCAAAAGACTTACGAAAATAGCTTAGATGATTTACAGCTGATTTGTGATACCTACATTGAAGATTTAATCAAAACCAAAGAACCTAAAACATTAGGTGCTTACATTCAACAATCTGATGAACGAAATACTGATTTAGAAATTGATTTTTTACAAGGTGTATCGACTTCTAAAATTCTAATTAATACTAAAGCGAACACAACAGGTGTGAATTTCAGGAATTACAAAATTGTTAAAAATGGACAATTTGTATATGTAGCCGATACTTCTCGAAGAGGAGATAAAATTGCTTTAGCAATGAATAATGCTGAAGACTGTATTGTATCTGCAATTTACACAGTTTTTGAAGTGATAGATAAAAGAGTATTGCTTCCTGAGTATCTGTTTTTATTTTTTAAGCGAAGTGAGTTTGACCGTTATGCACGCTTTAACTCTTGGGGAAGTGCAAGAGAAACTTTTGATTGGGGTGAAATGTGTAGAGTGCAATTACCTATTCCAGATATAAAAATTCAAGAAGCCATTGTTACCATTTATCATACTTTAGAAACTCGCAAGCGTATTAATGAGCAATTAAAAGCCAGTATTAAGCCCCTTTGTCCTGTGCTAATGAAGGGGGTTGTGCATGGGGTGGAAACAGAACTTATTGAAGCATGACAGAAGAATTAGAACGAATAAAAAAATTAAGTGAATTTCAACTTGTTGAATATTTTCAAGATGGTGTAATTGCTCGGGCTACAGGAAGTGATTTTGATAATCAATTATATACAACAGTAAGAACCAAGCTCATTAGGAATAAAGCATTAGAAAATTTGCTACCTGAATGGATTAAAACAAAAAGAACAATAGACCAGTTTTGGACTTTCATCAAGGGAAGGTTTAGTACTTATCAAGAACGCAGAGATTTTTTATGGGATGAATTCTCCCCAATATTAAATTATTTAGAAAAGAAATCTACCTCACCTTTAGAAGAAAGCATTGTGTTTGATGAAGCACATATTCATATTCAATGGCAAAAAGCTCTTAAACGAATGCAAACAGAACCTGAAGGTGCGATAACTTCAGCTCGAACATTAATTGAAAGTATTTTAAAATATATTTTAGACGAGCAAGGTATAGAATATAACGATGGCGCTGAATTACCCGACTTGTATAAAGAAGTTGCAAAATCTTTGAATTTAGCACCAGAAAAACATCAGGAGCAAATTTTTAAGCAAATACTTGGTAGTGCAAGTGGTGTTGTTAGTGGTTTAGGAGCGTTGAGAAATAAACTAGGAGATGCTCACGGGAAAAGTAAAAAAAGTGTTAAACCATCAGAAAGACATAGTGAATTAGCAGTCAATTTAGCAGGGTCAATGACAATTTTCTTGTTCAAAACATTTAAAGAAACCAAAGTTTTTAAATTATCAGCATTTTGAATTTTATACTAAGACTTTTCTTAACCTTCAGCTCGGTTTCATTTTTTGTAATTATTTTTCTTATAAAGAATAAAATATTTCCAAATATATGCCGGAATATTGACCATTTTCAAGTATTAATGAGCTTGGTTTATTTGATTATTCCATTCCTATTGGCTCTAATTGCCTTGTTTCTATCTGGAAAATTATCGGTATCCAATATTAAATCCATAAAAACGATTGAAGTCTCGAATAATGATTTTTTAGCCAATTATTTAGCTTTCTTCTTCGTTGCACTGAGTGTAAATGACAGTCTTACTTTTTTTGTGGTTTTTGGAATTACTCTTGTTTTTACTTTCGTTTCCAGGGTTTCCTATTTTAATCCAGTCTTTTTAATATTCGGTTATACATTTTATTATGTAACTATTAAGGATAATGTAAAAATAATGCTAATCAGTAAACAAAAGATTAAATCGCCTAAAACAATTGATGAAATTCTAGCCCGAAGAATTAACGATTATACATTTATTGAAATTTAAGATATGAATTACCTAATAGCTAAATTAAAAACTGAGTTCAAAAGTATCCTTTCTAAGAATAATGCGATCGTAGATAATATTACTGGAAATTCAGATGAGAAAGTTATTTATGATCCGAATCATAATTTAAATGAGGACGAATGGTTCCTTTTAAATAATTTTTCGGAAAAGGACTATTTTATTGAGGAATTAAAATCATCTTTCTCCCAATCTTCATTAAATCAGATTCATAACACTCAATACAACGATATTAATTTCTTATTAATGTTCCAAGGCAATCAAATACATATTCAACGTATTACCTCTTCAAAGTTTATAAATCGCAAGACTTTTTTAGATTATTCGGGACAACCTGTTATTACCGAACAAAAACAACAGATAGAAATAAGAGAAACATCAGACGCTATTTATTTTCAAAAAGAAGATCAGCTTATTTTTAGAGATTTGGGTAAAATAAAACCAATTTTTAGAGGCATCTCAGAGCTCCATCGCGAAGCCACGGAGGAAGAAGTCTCACAATTTTTAGCTATTCCGTTTATATTGCTAAATGGATTTGATGATAAAAAAGTTGGTACTCTCAACAGAAAAAGAATTGCCGATGTAAAAGTAAAGTATGATAGCCTCTCAAAAAGAAAAAGAAGCTTATTAATAAAGTATGCAAAAGAGAATGCTGGAATAGATATATCGAATGATAAGTTAGAAATTAAAAACGATGTTGATTTAAAAAACTTACTTTATGCAATGGATCAGAGGTACTATTTTGCAGATATTTATGAAGAGAAAAGAATAGCTACTTCAACAAGAATTCAGGATTCATAATATATGTCTAATTAAATAATTTAAAATTATAATGTAATAATGCCCGAAACCAATCGCATAGAATATAAGCGTGAACTTTCCGAAGGACTGGAGAAAGAAGTTGTGGCTTTTTTGAATTACAGAGAAGGTGGCATAATTTATATAGGCATAGATAAAGAAGGTAGGACAGTTGGCGTTCAAGATGCCGATAGCGACCAGTTAAAAATAAAAGACCGGTTAAAAAACAACATTCGTCCTTCAGCCCTCGGACTGTTTGATATTGTAAGCGAAGAAAGGGATGGGAAAGAAATTTTAAAGATTATTGTAGCCAGCGGTTCTGAGAAACCATACCATCTCAAAAAATACGGGATGAGTGAAAAAGGCTGTTTTATACGCCTGGGTTCTGCTGCAGAACCGATGTCGCAGAAACAAATTGAAGAACTTTTTGCCTCTCGTACCCGGAATTCCATAGGGAAAATAAAAGCCCATCGCCAGGATCTAAACTTTGAGCAGCTTCATATTTATTACCAGGAAAAACAAAAACCCCTTAATAAACAGTTCAGGAAGAATTTAGAGCTTACAACCACCGAGGGTGATTTGAATTACGCCGCTTATTTGCTGGCCGATGAAAATAACCTTTCCGTAAAGGTCGCAAAATATAAGGGTGACACGCGAGTAGATTTAATGGAAAGTAACGAATACGGTTATTGTTCCCTTGTGAAAGCTACTAAGAGTGTACTGGATAAAATAAGCCTGGAAAACCGCACCATCACACAAATAACTCAGAAAGAACGAAAGGAACATCGTCTATGGAATGCCATTGCACTTAGGGAAGCAATTATAAATGCCTTTGTCCATAATGACTATACCCGCGAAATAGCACCAAAATTTGAGATCTTTAATGATCGCATCGAAATAACTTCCGCAGGTTCTTTACCTGATGGCTTAAGTAAAAATGAGTTTTTCGAAGGCTTTTCAATTCCCCGGAACAAGGTGCTGATGCGTATTTATAAAGATCTGGACCTGGTAGAGCAATTAGGTTCGGGAATTCCCAGAATACTGGAAGCGTACAGCAAAGAATGTTTCCGTTTTTCTGATAATTTCCTCAGGATGATATTTCCTGCCGGAGATGAAGTTTATAGGGAGACCCCGCAAGTCTCCCCCCAAGTTACCCCACAAGTCACCCCCCAAGTATGGGATCTTCTTATTGTTTTTAAGGGCGAAGAAAGTAGAATCGAATTGCAAAAATCATTAGGGCTTGTGGACAGAAAAAATTTTAGAATCAATTACTTAAACCCCGCTTTAGAAGAGGGTTTGGTAGAATTAACAATACCGGACAAACCCAAAAGCAGTAAACAGAAGTATAGGTTAACTGAGAAGGGAAGAAAAGCCAGACAGGAATGAAATTTACCGAAGCACAACTGGAAAGTGTTTTTGCCAACCAGCTGGAACAGGAAGGTTATAAGCATCAATTAGGAGGCACTATCTCACGAAAGGAAGATGAAGTGCTCATTGAAAGTGATCTTCGGGAATTTCTATTGACAAGGTACCGGAAAAACGGGATTACTAAAAATGAAATAGATTCCATTATCCTTAGACTTAAAACTCTTCCGGCATCAGACCTCTATGAAAGCAACAAGGAGTTTATGCAAATGCTTTCTGATGGTTTTTCGCTAAAGCGGGAAGACCGTTCCCAAAAAGATATTTGGATCTATTTAATTGATTATTCAGAAGACAACCAAAATACTTATAAGTTCGTTAATCAGCTGGAAATTACCGGAACCCAAAAACGTATTCCTGACGGGATTCTTTATATTAATGGAATTCCGGTAATTGTTTTCGAATTCAAAACGGCGATTCAGGAAAATACCACCATTTATGACGCTTATATTCAATTAACAGTGCGTTACCAAAGGGACATACCTGAACTTTTTAAGTACAATGCATTTTGTGTAATTAGTGATGGTGTAAATACCAAAGCAGGTTCATTTTTTGCGCCTTATGAATTCTTTTATGCCTGGCGCAGGATCGCAGGATTGGCACAAGAGGTTGACGGTATTGATAGTATGTTCACCCTTATCCAGGGAATGTTGCATCAATACAGGCTGCGGGACATCATTAAAAACTTTATTTATTTACCGGATAGCTCCAAAAAGGATGAAAAGATCGTGTGCCGCTATCCCCAGTATTATGCGGCAAGGGCTCTATTTGACAATATTCAGAAAGTCCAAAAACCTAACGGTAACGGAAAAGGAGGCACCTATTTTGGAGCAACCGGTTCCGGTAAAAGTTTTACCATGCTTTTCCTAACCCGGCTTTTAATGAAAAGTGATCATTTTGAAAGTCCTACTATTATTTTGATTACAGATCGAACCGATTTGGATGATCAGCTTGCAGGGCAATTTACCAATGCCAAAGCCTTTATTGGGGATGATGCTATCGTAAGTGCAGAAAGCCGTGCAGACTTACGCAAACGGATTAGAGGAAGGGAAAGTGGTGGCGTGTTCCTTACCACTATACATAAGTTTACAGAAGATACCGAGTTACTTACGAATAGAAGCAATGTTATTTGTATATCTGATGAGGCTCACCGGAGCCAGACCAATCTTGACCAGAAAATAAAAATCACAGAAAAAGGGGTAAAGAAAACTTTTGGCTTTGCTAAGTACCTTCACGATTCTTTGCCTAATGCTACTTTTGTAGGTTTTACCGGGACGCCAATCGATGCTACTTTAGATGTATTTGGGAAGGTAGTAGATGAATATACAATGACAGAATCTGTAATAGATGAAATTACAGTACGTATTGTATATGAAGGAAGGGCAGCGAAAGTGGCCCTTGAAAACAGAGAATTAAAGAAAATTGAGGAATATTACCGGGTAGCTGAGGAAGAAGGTGCGAATGAGTACCAGGTAGAAGAGAGTAAAAAGCAGTCGGCTAACATTAATGCCATTTTGAGTGATCCGGATCGTTTACAGGCCATAGCAGATGATTTTGTCAATCATTATGAAAAAAGGCTGGAGGAAGGTGCTACCGTAAAAGGAAAAGCAATTTTCGTTTGTAGCAATCGTGAAATAGCTTACGAGCTTTATAAGAACATCATCGAATTAAGACCGGAATGGGCAAAGATTAGAAAGGCAGAAGAAGGTGCCGATTTAACTGAAAAAGACAGGAAGCAACTCAAGCCTATTGAGAGGATAAAGATGATCATGACAAGGGGAAAAGACGATCCTAAAGAAATGTATGATCTTTTAGGAACCAAAGAGTACCGGAAAGAGCTGGACCGTCAATTTAAAAATGAGAAATCGAATTTTAAAATTGCCATTGTCGTCGATATGTGGCTTACAGGTTTTGATGTGCCGTTTCTGGATAGTATCTATATCGATAAACCCATCCAGCAGCATAACCTTATCCAGACGATTTCCCGGGTAAACCGGAAGTTCCAGGGCAAGAACAAAGGACTGGTAGTAGATTATATTGGTATTAAGAAACAAATGAACTTAGCTCTTGCCAAATATAATAAGGGTGAGCGTCAGAATTTCGAAGATATTGAAAAGTCCCTGAAGATAGTTAGGGACCACCTGGATTTACTGGCCAGGATTTTTCACAAATTTGATAGTACAGATTATTTCCAGGGAGATCCTTTAAGCCAATTGAACAACCTTAACCTGGCTGTTGAATACGTACAGCATACCAAGGAGCTGGAAACACGTTTTATGGATTTGGTGAAACGCCTGAAAGCTGCTTATGATATTTGTGCTGGAAGTGAAAAGTTAACACACGAAGAACGGGATTATACACATTTTTATTTAGCTGTAAAATCTATAGTTTTTAAACTCACCAGGGGAAATGCACCGGATACCGCCCAGATGAATGCCAAAGTAAGGGAAATGATCAGAAATGCTTTGGCAAGTGAAGGCGTGGAGGAGATCTTTAAAATGGGTGATCAAACCAATAGTCAGCAGGATATATTTGATGAGGATTATCTGGCAAAAATCGATAAGATCAAATTGCCCAATACTAAAATCAAACTTTTACAGCAATTACTGGCCAGGGCTATTGGAGAGATTAAAAAAGTGAACAAGGTAAAAGGAGTAGATTTTTCTAAAAAGATGGAAGGCCTGGTTTTCCGATACAATGAAAGAAAAGGTGATGTGTTACGCGGAGAGGTCTACGAAGAGATGGCAGAGCAGCTCACAGATCTTATTTGGCAGGTACAAAAAGAGTTTTCGGCCGGGGAAAAGTTGGGAATTGATTTTGAAGAAAAAGCCTTCTATGATATTTTAAAAGAGCTTTGTATCAAATATGATTTTCAATATCCCGAACATAAGCTCATCGAGCTCTCAAAGTCAATAAAAGATTTAGTGGACGAACAAGCGAAATTTCCAGACTGGAGCAAAAGAAATGACATTAAATCTGCCCTAAAGGTTGGACTTATTCTATTACTCGATGAACACGGTTATCCGCCGGTGGAACGGGATGAAGTTTATGAAGAAATATTTGAACAAGCGGAGAATTTTAAGAAAAATAGAGCGGTGTAAATGAGTTACTATGCTTTATAGCATTCCTTTAAATGATGACTCCTTTTAGACAATTATCCTAATAGCCTTAAAATAATAGCGCCAATTACTTGTAATTCAGCTTTCTTTAGAAAGCTTTTTTAGTCTTTTTTAAAAGTTATAAGTCAGTATCATAGGTTATGTTTTTACCTGAAATTTAATTTTACAGATGGATATTTATTCGCTATTTAAAAAATCGACTTTTTATTCTGTGTGATTTCGACATTTTATGGATCTAACGTTTCGCATTTCTTCACTGCTTTACTTTTAGGAATTTTTTAAAGCTGCATCTCTAAGGGATATATATGAGAACTTTTTACGATAGGGAAGAGGATGTATTTCATAGCTATTAGGTTTCAGGCATGCTGAGCTATTCCAGGGAAGTAATGGGCAGTAATTCAAGATTGGATCTTAATTACTAAAATTTTGAATCTTATTAACGATGGAAAATTAATGGTTACTTTATAGAGTTAATTTCCGGAATAAATATAAAATTCCGTTTTAATTGATATTAAACGGAGATTTTCTATATGGCTCTTATTTATTTATTAAAAAAAAATGAGATTCTGTACTTATTCTGTACTAGATGAAAAAACAAAAGGCTCTCGATTTCTCGAAAGCCTTGATTTTACTTGTAGCGAGACCGAGATTTGAACTCGGGACCTCCGGGTTATGAATCCGACGCTCTAACCAACTGAGCTACCTCGCCGTATATAATTCTCATTATTTAAATCTCGCTAAATGCCTTGTCATAATTGGCTTCGCAGGATTTCTTTAATGCGGGTGCAAATATAAAAACAATTTGTTTTGACGCAAACTTTATTTTCTAAAATATTTATTTTGATTTCTTTTAATGTTACCAATTAATATCTATATTGCCCGAAACTAATTAATCAAGAATGGAAGAAAAGATAAAGTACGAAATGGAGTTTCCTATTCAAGCTTCTCCTTCATTATTATTCCAATATATTTCAACGCCCTCAGGTTTAAGTGAGTGGTATGCCGATAACGTTAATTCCCGAGGGGAATTTTTTACTTTTATATGGGAAGGTAGTGAAGAGAAGGCAAAGCTCGTAAGTAAGAAAAGTGACGAGCGTATAAAATTCAAATGGATAGATGATGAAGATACTCCTTATTTTTTCGAATTACGTATACAGGTTGACGACATAACCAAAGATGTATCCCTTATGATTACAGATTTTGCTGAAGAAGACGAAGTAGATGAAGGCAAAATGCTTTGGGAAAATATGGTTTCAGATCTTAAACAGATTCTGGGATCAGCCTAGAATTCTATTATAAATAGTAACTTTGCCCCGTTTTTAAACGGGGTTTTTTTATGATCAATTTAGACGGAACAATAGTAAAGGAAAAAAATGCAAAATTATCGGTACTTAACCGGGGCTTTGCTTATGGAGATTCAGTATTCGAAACGATAAGAGTGATTAGCGGGAAAATAATGTTCTGGGAGGATCATTATTTCAGGTTAATGGCTTCTATGCGAATTATGAGAATGGAAATTCCATCAAGTTTTTCCCCTGAATTCCTGGAAAAAGAGATCAAAGAGATCATTGAGGCAAATGACCTGGCGACCTCTCCTGCCAGAATAAGATTTGCAGTGTACAGGCTTCAGGGAGGGTATTATACTCCGGCTACTAGAGATATTGGCTATGTTATTAGTGCTGAAGCCATGGAAAATTCATTTTATCTCTTCAATGATAATCCTTACGAGATAGAATTATTTAAGGACCATTATGTAAATAGTGGCTTACTTTCTACGATCAAATCTAATAACCGAGCGGTGAATGTTCTGGGAAGTATTTATGCCCGAGAGAATGACTATGATAATTGTCTTTTGTTAAATGAAAAGAAGAGTGTAGTGGAAGCTTTAAATGGGAATGTGTTCTTAGTAAAAGGAAAAACAATAAAAACTCCGCCGATTTCAGATGGAGCTCTCAATGGTATCATAAGGAAGCAACTGGTGAATATTCTAAAGAAGACTGAAGAATATAACCTCGAAGAAACTTCTATATCACCATTCGAACTTCAGAAGGCAGATGAATTATTCATTACGAACGTGGCTCAGGGTATTCAACCGGTTAGTAAATATCGTAAAAAAGACTTTGAAAATAAGGTTTCAAAAGATCTATTGAGCAAGCTTAACGTAAAGGCAAGATTGGGTTAATTATAAGTTGGGTTTTCGGGAGAATTAGACCAAAGCATATATTCGCCGCCTAATTCTAACATTTTATCTTTCCAAAAAGAATTGTAAGGTTTTTCTAGCAAATCTCTGTTGTCTTCGTTCACGGTAACAACCCAGGAATGAGAATTTAATTCTTCATCTAACTGGTTAGCATCCCAACCGGAATAACCCAGGAAAAATTTAATTTGCTTGTCGTCGATTAACTCCTTGGAGATAAGTTCCATCACGACTTCAAAGTTACCGCCCCAGTAAATTCCATGAGCTATCTCAATACTATCGGGGATTAGGTCTGGGATCTTATGAATAAAATAAAGATTATCCTGCTCTACAGGCCCTCCATTGTAGACCTTAAAATCTCCTTTAATTTCAGGAATAAGATCTTTTAGAGTGAAATCGAGAATTTTATTCAATATAAACCCAACCGATCCATTGTCTGAATGGTCAGCTAGTAGAACCACAGAGCGATTAAAAGACACATCTCCAATTATAGATGGTTCTGCAACTAAAAGATGGCCTTTGGTTGGTTTTAACGCGATCATTGTAGCAGTCTTTTTATCTAAACTAATTATTTCCTATAAATAATGCAATTCCTTGGCAAAATTTTTAAATAAAAAAGCCTTCCTTAAGGAAGGCTTTTAATAATTACTAATGCAAATTATTAGTTCACAGCTTTTTGTAAATCAGCTCCGGCTTTAAATTTCACTACATTTTTAGCAGCAATCTTAATAGTTTTTCCGGTTTGTGGGTTTCTTCCTTCACGAGCAGCTCTTTTAGATACAGACCAAGATCCGAATCCTACTAATGAAACTCTATCTCCTTTTTTAAGAGACTTCTCTACGTTCTCAAGGAAAGACTCTAATGCTTTTTTTGCTGCTGCTTTAGAAATTCCAGCGTTTTCAGCCATTGCATCGATTAAATCTGTTTTGTTCATAATTTGAATTTTAAATTAATTGTTGGTTAAACATTCTGTTAAACTGGTATACAAATTTATACGGATTTCTTGTCCACGCAAGTAATGACAGGGGAAAAGCCCGTATTTGTTAATAACTTGGTTGTTTTGTTAATAAAGATAATTGTTTTTTATTAAAATGCAACCGATTCAGTGTTAATAAGGCTTCAGCGCATTTTTGCTTCCGGAGCAAAATCGAAACCATTTAAAAGTGATTTTGCATCCATTTTTCTCTTGCCCGGAAGCTGAATTTCTTTCACAATAATATAACCGCCAATTGCGGCGACTTTTATTTTATTATCAACAATGGTAACTGTTCCGTTTGGCAAATGATGTTCACGGTTTAATTTCTCGACATCATAGATCTTTACCTGCATTTCTTCTGAAAAATTATCCAGGTAACACCAGGCTGCAGGATATGGATTCAAACCTCTAATAAGATTGTATATATTATCGAGTGAATTGTTCCAGTCTATTTTAGTATTATCCCGTGTAAGTTTAGGCGCATCCCTTAGGTCGCTAGAATCAAGTTGAGCCCTAGATTCTACTTCCCCTTTTGCAATTTTGTCAAGCGTTTTAACGACTAGCTTAGAGCCGGTTTTCATTAAACGGTCGTGCAAAGACTCTAAATTCTCATCCTTGTTGATGTTAATTTCTTGCTGAAGTATCATCGCACCAGTATCGATCTTCTCATCTAGAAAGAAGGTTGAAACTCCGGTTTTTTCCTCGCCATTAATGATGGCCCAGTTAATAGGCGCGGCACCTCTATATTGAGGTAGGAGGGAAGCGTGAAGGTTAAAAGTGCCATATTCCGGAAAATTCCATACGGATTTCGGCAACATTCTAAAAGCTACTACTACCTGTACATTGGGATTGAGGGATTCAAGTTCCTTCTGGAAATCTTCAGATTTGAGATTCGTTGGCTGTAGAACTTTTAGATCTTTAGATTTTGAATAGGTTTTTACCGCGCTCTCTCTTAATTTCCTGCCTCTTCCGGCAGGCCTGTCTGGGGCTGTAATTACACCAACTACATTATATCCGGCATTTATGATGGCTTCCAGGCTTGCGACTGCAAATTCAGGAGTTCCCATAAATACTACTCTAAGGTCTTTCATTTATTTATAATTTTATACTTATTATTCGCACTGCGGTCCAGAATTCCTTTTTCGCAAAGCAGACTTAATATTTTTAAAATGGCAGTTTCAGTATAATCCAGGTGTGAAATTATTTCTCTTGAATCCATAGGACCTTTCCGCAATAGTCTTAGGATACTTAAATAGATTTCATTCATATCATCCCTGCTTAATTCCTTTTTCTCCTTTTTACATACGGAGCATTTTCCACAGGCGGGAGGATCTTTCTCTCCAAAATATTTCAGGAGTTGTACCTGTTTGCAAATAGAATCGTTCTGTACAAAATCCAGAACAGCCTCAATTTTATCTCTTTTTGTCTTATTATATTCTTTAATAAAAGAAGCGACCGGGTTTATAGTGGAGTCATCTTCCCGTGGCACCAGGAAAGTAATGCTGGCATCATGTTTAGATAAATTGAATTCTATGATCTCTTTTTTAGCTAATTCCTCTAATATACTGATACATTCTTTTTCAGGCATATTCGCCTTGTCGCAAACTGAATTAAGATTAAACGGGATCAGGTTTTCGAAAACTCCACCGTAATTTCTCAGAACCGTCCTAAGGAGATGTGCGTACCTTGGATTTTCTTCCAGGTAATTGTCCAGATGATGACCAGATAATAATACCTGGATCTCTGTTTTCTTTTGGTAATTCTGAGAAAGTCTCAAAATACTGCACCTGTCTAGAAGCTGTAAAGCATTGAATGCTTTGTGAGAATTGAACTGGTAATGATGACAAAAACTGGAGAAATTAAAATCATGTTCTGTGTTTTCACCTTCTCCATAAGCGATCCTGAAATAAGCATTCAGTTTACGATATAGGAGTTTTACGTCTTCGACAGAAGCAAGATTGTTGAGGAATTGATTCTTCAAAACCGGGATATCACCGGAATTTGTAAGTATAATTGCCTTTGCTGGTTTACCATCCCTTCCGGCCCTTCCAGCCTCCTGAAAATAGCTTTCCATACTTTCAGGGAGGTCAATATGAATTACCGTTCTTACATCGGGCTTGTCTATTCCCATGCCGAATGCCGTTGTGGCTACCATGACACTTACTTTATTGGCAAGCCACTGCTCAAATTTTTTCGACTTATCCTCTTTCTTTAATCCGCCGTGGTAGGCCGCAGCGGTAATCCCGTGTTTGTTTAAAAACTGACTTATCTCCTGTGTGGCGTTCCGGCTTCTTACATATATTATTGCTGAATCCTCATTGAGGATCTGGGTCAACCTAAAATATTTGTCCTCAGTTTTTATGACTTCATACTGAAGGTTCGATCTTTCAAATGATTTTTGATGAATTACCGGGTCTTCCAGTTTCAATTGTTCACAAATATCTTTTACTACTGTTTTGGTGGCAGTCGCGGTAAAAGCAGCAAAAACAGTTTCCGGAAGCAGTTCTCTAAGTTCAGCAATATTTCTATAGGCGGGTCTGAAATCATGGCCCCATTGTGAAATACAATGGGCCTCATCTATAGCAATAAGGCTGATGTTCATTTGTTTTAATCGTTCTCTTACGAGTTCCTGCTGTAATCTTTCAGGGGATAAATAAAGAAATTTATAATTTCCGAAAATACAATTGTCAAGGTTCCTATCCAGGTCAGCATAGGAGATCCCACCAGTAATTGCCATTGCTTTGATGTTCTTTTGTTGTAAGCCATTTACCTGATCTTCCATTAATGAGATCAATGGTGAGACAACAATACATATACCGTCTTTTATTAAGGCCGGCACCTGAAAGCAAATGGATTTTCCTCCTCCGGTAGGGAAAAGGGTTAAGCTGTCCTTTCCCGCGAGAATAGATTGGATGACCTCGAGCTGTTGCGGCCTGAATTCCCGGAAGCCCCAGTATTTTTCTAATATTTTTAAAGCCTCCTCCTGCAAATTACTTTAGATCTTATCTAATATAAAGGTTGTACGCTCTTCCACACTGAGTTTTGGAACTTCAATTGGATCGTATCCATACCTCCTATAAGTAGAATAAAGATAAGACGAAATTTTTAAGGCTTCCTCATAACTCTCATATCGTTCGTTATCACTGGTGTAGATTTCCTTCCAGGGAGGCAGGATAAAAATGATATCGTAACGATTGATCTCGCAGGTTCTATGGAAAAAATCCGGGTAATTCGTGTCGAAATAATCCATGTAGGCAACTACATCTGGTAGACCCCGGTCTATAAATATATGATCAGATTGGTGCTCTTTTGCCTCATTGAACTGATTAAGCCTGCCTTCAAGAAGCTTTTCACTGAATAACAATGGTTTTTTTAGGAAAAGCTGGTCTATACCTTCCTTCTGAGCCTCAAGGGTTACCTGCCTGGAGATTTCATGCAGACATTTTTCTCCTTTTTCTTCCAGTTTATGAATGATGGAAGATTTACCTGTTCCCGGACCACCGGTAATTACAATTTTTCTATTTTTCACGGCGCAAATTTCGACATTTGAATTTGATTATAAAAATGCTATCATTACTTGTATCTTTGCAATTAAACGAAGGAGAAAAATTATGAGTGAATCCAAGAATCCGGAAGAATTTTACGCCAAATTGAAAAAGCAACTTCAGGATACGGCTATGTGGCCTTCTGAATATCTTTATAAATTTATTGTCCCAACCAAAGGAGATCAAATTTCACAGGTGCAGGGCATTTTTAACAATATGGGAGCTGTGATTGAAACGAAGCAATCTAAAAAGGGAAAGTATACCAGTGTTTCCATCAACGTTAGAATGAAAAATCCAGATCATGTGATTGAAAAATATAAAGAAGTTGCCATAAAAGTGGAAGGCGTAATATCTCTTTAACCACGCTATAAAAGAATCCTTTTTATTGTGGTTCTTTGGTAATATTTAGTATTTTGCAGGCAGGAGTATAACTTCAGTAATTACCTAATTAAACTTCAATTTTGACAAACGCATTAGAATATAACTCTGAAAGGAGTAAATTGATAATTCCCGAATACGGCAGACATCTTCAAAAAATGGTGGAGCATGCTGTGAGCATTGAAGACGACGATGAAAGAAATAAGGTCGCGAATTCAATTATAGCAGTAATGGGAAACATGAATCCTCACTTGAGGGATGTACCAGATTTTCAGCATAAACTTTGGGATCAGTTATTTATTATAAGTGATTTTAAACTTAACGTTGACTCACCTTTTCCAAAGCCAACAAGGGAAATGCTGGCAGAAAGGCCAGACATGCTGCAATATCCTGAGAATAATCCCAAGTATCGTTTCTACGGAAACAATATTAAAAGGATGATAGATGCGGCAAAAGATTACGAAGAAGGCGAATTCAAAGAAGCTTTGGTTCTTACCATAGCCAATCATATGAAAAAATCTTACCTGAACTGGAATAGAGATTCAGTTGATGATGATGTGATCTTCGAACATCTTAAGGATCTTAGCAATGGGAAGATCAATCCTAAAAATCTTCTTGATGAAGATCTAAGTCAAGCTTCAGAACTTATAAGAGGCAGTGGAGGAAAGAAAAAATATACCAAGAACACAAAAAAAGGCGGCCGTAGTAAAGGTGGTCGCAAACGCTACTAAATTCAACAACTTTTAATGGGAACTTTTCAAATTGAAGGTGGTCATCGTTTGAGCGGGGAAATTCAACCCCAGGGAGCAAAAAACGAGGCACTGCAGATTCTGTGTGCTGTATTGTTAACCGATGAAAAAGTAACAATACATAATATTCCAGATATACTTGATGTAAATAAACTTATCAATCTTTTGCGCAATTTAGGTGTAAAAATTGAAAAGATCGGTAAAGGAAGCTATACTTTCCAGAGTGATGATCTAAATATGGATTATCTCAACAGTGAGCAATTTAAAATTGATGGCGGTGGATTAAGAGGATCTATCATGATCGTTGGTCCTATGCTGGGAAGATTTGGAAAAGGTTTCATTCCGAAACCGGGAGGGGATAAAATTGGAAGACGAAGGCTTGATACCCATTTTGAAGGTTTTATGAAATTGGGAGCCGATTTCAGATATAATAAAGAGGAAAGATTTTATGGTGTGGAAGCTCCAAAAGGCCTGAAAGGTGATTTCATGCTTTTGGAAGAAGCTTCAGTTACAGGTACTGCTAATATTGTGATGGCAGCAGTCCTTGCAAAGGGAACTACTACAATTTATAATGCGGCATGTGAGCCTTACCTGCAGCAACTTTGTAAGATGTTGAACTCAATGGGTGCTAATATTAGCGGAGTTGGGTCTAATTTACTTACTATAGAAGGTGTTGAAAAACTGGGAGGTTGTGAGCATACTGTTCTACCAGATATGATTGAAATAGGATCATGGATAGGTCTGGCAGCGATGACAAAAAGTGATATCACCATTAAAAATGTAAACTGGGAGATGCTGGGCATTATTCCAACTACTTTCAGGAAACTTGGAATTACTGTTGAGAAGAAAGGGGACGATATTCATATTCCTGCACATGAAAATGGATATGAAGTGCAAAGTTTTATTGATGGTTCTATCATGAATATTAGTGATGCTCCATGGCCTGGATTTACACCAGATCTTTTAAGTATCATTTTGGTGACTGCAACTCAGGCAAGAGGAAGTGTACTTATTCATCAGAAAATGTTTGAGAGTAGATTGTTCTTCGTGGATAAATTGATCGATATGGGAGCAAAGATCATCCTTTGCGATCCTCATCGCGCTACGGTAATTGGGCATGATTTTACCTCTCAACTGAAAGCTACTACGATGACCTCTCCAGATATTAGAGCTGGAATTTCTTTATTAATTGCGGCACTGTCAGCAAAAGGAACTTCTACCATTCATAATATTGAGCAGATAGATCGAGGTTATGAACATATAGTTGAAAGACTTCAGGGAATAGGTGCCAAGATCACCAGGCTGGAATAATCTTTTAAACTTAAGGAATAAAAAAAAGCTGTTCGATTGAACAGCTTTTTTTATGCATTTATTTCTTTAGACTTAAACCTCCTCGGTCTTAGCTTTTTCTTTACGTTCCTGATAATGGAAAAGATTCTTTTCCTTGATCATTTTCGTAGTTTTTTCAGGCAGCATATCTTCCCATCCATCTTTTCCTTCGCTAATCATTTTAAGTACTTCACGAGAGTAGATATCCATGATATCTGGATTGTAATTGGTGATGTCTTCTACACGTCCATTATATTTGAAGAATTTGTAAAGTTCCTTCATACGAGGATGTACTTTTACATTTTCACTGGTAGTGATCTCACCGGTTTCAGGATCTTTCAATGGATATAGATAAACCTTAAGATCTTTAAAGAACAGTTTACCAAAAGCTTCAAGAATTCCACCGCTTAGGTGACGATAGTATTTCTCATCGAATACATCTACCAGGTTTTGAACACCCATAGTCAGACCCATTCTTTGCTTGGAATAACGAGAGAAGTATTCAACAACCCTGTAATACTCCTGGAAATTTGAGATCATTACGGTTTGTCCAAGAGAACATAACAGTTCTGCACGGTCCATGAAATCTCTTTCATCGATCTCTCCTTCCGCCCTAAGGTTGGAAAGGGTGATCTCAAAAATGATCTCAGTATTTTCTCTATTTACCTTACTTTCATTAAAGAACATTTCTTTAGACCGCTCATACATATCCATATTAACTTTCGTTACTGGTCTAAAGCTACCTCTTAAAGCGAGAATATTCTTTTTATAAAGGATCTTAGCGGGAAGAACATTATTTCCATCTGGCCCAAACATTACCGCCTCGGTCATTCCATTCTTTACCAGCTGGAGACTCATTAATCTGTTATCTACCTTTTCGAATTTTGGACCGGAGAAGTTAATTGTATCGATCTCGATTTGATCCTTATCTATATGATCGTATAGATATCTAAGAAGTTTCTTAGGATTATCATATTTATAATAAGCACCGTAAATAAGGTTTACACCAAGGATCCCAAGTGTGTTTTGTTGGTGTCTCGCATCATTTTCATGAAATCGAACATGTAGTAGAATCTCATTGTAATCTTCACCTGGTTCAACCTGGTATCTGATTCCAACCCAACCATGACCTTTATATTTTTTAGCAAAATCTATAGTTGCTACAGTATTGGCATAGGTGAAAAATAATTTATTGGGATGTTTTTCTCTTGAAATTCTTTCTTCGATGAGCCTTGTTTCGTGAGAAAGCATTTTCTTTAAACGAGCTTCAGTAACGTAACGACGGTCATTCTCAACTCCATATATCGCATCACTAAAGTCCTTGTCATAGGCACTCATCGCTTTTGCAATGGTACCTGAAGCGCCTCCAGCCCGAAAAAAGTTACGAACGGTTTCCTGGCCAGCACCAATCTCTGAAAACGTCCCATAGATGTTTTCATTCAAATTGATGCGAAGGGCTTTACTATTTATTGACGGAACATTCTCAAATTCCTTATCGCCCATTATAGTAATTGGCATAGTTTTTCTTTTTAGTAAACAATTTCTTTGTGTACTTCAAAAGTACTAAAAGCGGTAGGCATACGAAAAAATATATTTACTTTTGTGTCAAAAATAACACCTTTTGGAAGTAACATTTTTAGGAACAGGTACATCTCAGGGAATACCAATCATTGGAAGCGATCATCCGGTCTGCCTTAGTGATAATCCAAAAGACAAGCGTTTGAGGGTTTCCATACTTGTAAACTGGAATAACTTGAATATTTTAATTGATTGCGGACCAGATTTCAGGCAGCAAATGCTTGCCAATAATGTTAGAAAACTGGATGCTATTTTTTATACCCATGAACATAATGATCATACGGCCGGTCTGGACGATATAAGGCCTTTCTTTTTCAGGCAGGGCGATATTCCGGTTTATGGACACGAAAGGGTTTTAAATGCCTTGCAAAAGCGCTTTGATTATATCTTTACTACTAAAGATAAATATCCTGGAGCTCCTGGTGTTAAGGAAAATATCATCGAGAATAGACCGTTCAATTTTCACGGTTTAACTGTTACTCCCATAGAATTCATGCATAACCGTTTACAGGTTTTCGGTTTCAGGATGGAAGATTTTGCATATTTGACTGATATCAAATCTATAGAAGACCAGGAGCTAGAGAAGCTTCAGGACCTTGAGGTCCTTGTGGTTAGCGCTCTTAGAATTCAACCACACCATTCTCATTTCAATCTCAAAGAAGCTTTGGAATTCGTAGAAAGGGTTAAACCACAAACCACCTATTTTACCCATATTAGCCATATGCTGGGTTTCCATGATGAAGTAGAGAAGGAATTACCAGAGAATGTTCATCTGGCTTATGATAATTTAAAAATTACCGTTTAGAATGCGCAATAAGATCTTAATGTACCTTTTTATATTTTCAGTGTTATTCACGCTTTTTATATACGTGAATGATAAGAGGATACTGGATTCAAAGCAGGAAAAAATTGAACGCCTCGAAGATCTTCTGGCTGATATGGAAGAAGTTCCAGATGCGGATACTTTTTCTGAAATATCTGAAGTTGAAGATTATTTTAACCTACAGAATAATGAGGATGCCATTACTTATTTTGAAAATAAAGGAATAGATACACAGGACCTTATTTTGAAAATAGAGGATGCCATTATCAGTAAAAATTCTGCTGAAGAAGATAATCCTTTAGTTCCACAAGCCGGGATGGAAGGAAATATGCGGATTAATAAGATCAAGGTTTTGAACCATAAGTGGATCATCGCAGATTTTACAGACGGCACATACTGGGGAGAGGTTTTTCTGAGTTATGAAGTCGCTGAAGACGGAGAGATCAAATTCTATCCGGAAAAATCTTTTCTTTACCCTTTATACTAGATCCTGGTCTTTAGCCATTCTTTTAATTCAAAGAAGTTCTGGGGAGCCACACCGTGACCCACGGGAAATTCTGAATACGAATTTTTAATTCCCAGGTTATCCAGGAAAGGTTTTGTTTTTCTGGCCCAATCCACTGGAATTACCTGGTCAACGCTACCATGAGAGCAGTAAAAGTCAAGTCCGGAAAAGTCGTTCTTCTCATAGCCTTCTTTCAGGATTCCCTGGTTAACGTAACCGCTAAGTGCAACGACATTCTTAATTTTTTCAGGGTATGAGAGTGCCACCGCATAGCTTAAGATACTTCCCTGACTAAAACCCAGAAGATTTACATTTTTAGCATCTACCGGGTAATTCTTGATCACTTCATCTATAAAATCCCTGATGGTCTCTCTGGAGGTAATCGCCTGCACATCATCGCTGAATTTCCCGTCATTGTTATCCCAGTGAATTTCATACCATGCATTTCCATATGGCTGCATGGAATAGGGTGCTTTGGCCGAGATAATAAAAAGATCATCGGGCAATTCTCCTGCGAAAGAAATTAGATCATTTTCATCGCTTCCATAGCCGTGAAGCATTATTAAAACCGGGGATTTATCCGATTTTATTTTTGGTTCTTTAATAATATGTTGAAGTGAAAAATCTTTTGTCATTATGAAATTGTACTAAACCATTTTTGAAATAAAGGTCCCAATATCGGAACCTCGCGTTCTTCTCCTTTTATCGCCATTACCAGACCATAGCCCCATAAAACGATAAAGAATAAATAAAATGCTCCTACTATAAAACCCTGATCAAATAAACCCATTAAAGCCCCGATCAGGTAAAAAGTGATATTTATACCAAAAGCCTGTCTTAAATGAAAACTCGCAAATCGATCTTTAGGTTCCAGATTCATGAAATATGCGATGATCGTACCAATGATGGTAATATAGGCAACAATAGCTGTTGTTTTCGCCTGTCCTGTAGTTTCCATGATTTTAAAATTATATACTAATAAATCCTTTTTGAGTGACTACTCCAAAAGCTTTTCCTATTAACTTCTTATTTAGGAACAAACTGTTTTTGGATGAGGATAATATATCTTTCTCACTAAAATCGAAAGAATCACCAGGGATAAACAAACTAAGGTCTACCGGTGCTTCTTTTTCTATTTCAGACTCTTCGATCCCAAACCGTTCTTTACCTGCGGTTAGATATTTTATTGCTTCCTCTTTTTCGAAAATAGTGGAAAGTGCTCCAAAAGCAGACTCTAAGCCAATAGTCCCGTAAAGCGCGTTATCAAATTCAACTTTCTTATGCTCAACATCTATTGGGTTATGGTCGCTGGTTACCATATCTATAGTTCCGTCCTTTAAACCTTTAATAAGGGCCTTACAGTCTTTTTTCGTCCTGAGAGGAGGAAGTACCTTTATGTTGGCATCAAATGATTTTAATTCCTCGTCAGTAAATAGAAGATTATGAATGGCCACACTGCAGCTAACATCCAGTCCTTTTTTCTTAGCGTCTCTTATCAGTTTAACCGATTTCTCAGTTGAAATGGTTGGAATGTGCAATTTTCCTCCGGTGTATTCCAGTAAATAAAGGTCTCTGGTAATCTGCAGTTCTTCAGCCAGATTTGGAATTCCTTTTAGACCCAGCGAAGTGCTGTTTTCATGTTCATTCACCATGCCGTTGCCAGCTATCCTGTTCTCCTGAGGATAACTCTGAATCAAAGCGTTAAAATTCTGAGCATATTGTAAAGCGATCTTTAGCAAATTTGGATTACGTAAGGGTAATTTATAGTCTCCGAAACTTACTGCGCCCGCTTCCTGCATATCAAGCAATTCAGCGAGATCAACTCCCTGGCTTTTAATTGTAAGAGCACCAACCGGGTAAAGGTACACGGGATGATGAGATGCTTTCGCCTTCACCGCCGAGATACTTCCGCTATGATCCAGCACCGGATTGGTATAAGGATTCAATGCTACAGAAGAAAATCCTGATTTGCCGGCAGTTTCTAATCCATTTGCAATGGTTTCTCTGTCTTCAAAACCCGGTTCTCCAAAACTTACACTACTATCAAACCATCCTTTAGAAACGTGCAGATTTGGTATTTTAATTTCCTTATCTGCTTTTTCATTCAGGTTTTTACCAATCTTCTTAATGATACCGTGATCTATGAAAATATCTGTTTTTTTATTGTGGAATGGAGATTTTTCATCCAGAATAATAACCGATTTTAAAAGTAGCTTCATTTAAGGAATTTTATAAGTAGCATTTCGATCGCTAGAAATATTAAGGCAAAAATAACAAACCATTTCCAAAGAGAAGTGATCTGGGTGGCAGCATTTGTTTCAGAAAAATATTCTTCAGTAGAATTATAAATATTGATTCCCTCTAGTTCTGTTAGGTTGGTATAATTTAGATCACTTTCTGTTCTGGGAAAGTTAAAACTGATACTTCCTACCATCGAATTATTATTTGAAACACTGTAATTCCCGGCTTCCAGGTCTATATTTCCTGTGCTTATCTCTACGCGGTTATTATAATTCTGCTGTTGGGGAATTATATCTGTCTCCCCGTTAACGATATGAAGAACCAGGTCTTTTTCCAGTTCTACCGGAATATCTATTTGCTGTTCTTCATCAGTAAGATAATACAACTGGTTTTTTTTAAGCGAGGTAAGTCCTATTTGATAAAAAACCGGAACGATAAGAGGAGAATTCCTGAAATTAGAATTCACCTGATTAAGAGCAGCACTAAAAAGATAAACCGAATCTTCTCCAGCCAGAAATGCCCTGCCATCCTGATAGCTAAGAATAGCATTGCTCGCTGACAAATTGTGCGAGGTTAACACTTTTGGATATTCAAAATTATCTATTCGGTCCTCGAAGACATTTTCGAGCAACGGGTGGTCAAAGGAAATGTCTGTGATCAGTCTTTCAGAATTTACATTATCTGAAAATGCTGAAAATCCAAAGCTATTTAATAATTGTCCATAACCTTGAGCCTCTTCAGAAGGAATAATAATAACAGAGGCTCCATTCTCTTTAACCGTAGAGAGATTGTTGATCAAAGAGGAGGGAAGCTGTTCAATTTCATTTAAAATAATGAGGTTTGCCGAGTTCAATCGGTTAAAATCGATTTGATTTGGTCTGAAATTAAAGGTTTCGAATTCCGGTTCTGTATAAATACGATTTAAAAAATCTGTTTCCTCAGCAGAAATTATTACAACTTGAATTTTAGGATTTTCGTTGATATTGAAATAAAGCTGGTTATCGTAAGAAAGTCCCAAATCTTCAATTTCTATGCGACCTCTGGCGATGCTATTATTTTGAAGTCTGAACGTTACCTCTGTTGATCTATCTTCTACAAACTGAACTGTATTTCTTCCTAATAAAGTTTCTTGATCATAAATAGATATGGTAACCGGTTCTTCAGATAATTTATTTGAACTGGTAATGATTTTAAGCGTGGTACTTTCCGGAGAGGTTTCTTCTACGAAAACAGTGTCCAGACTGGCATTATTTATTTCAGGCGTTAATTGTTGAATGAAATGATAATCAAATTCTGTTTTATTTATATCAGTTGGCAGGTTCATCGATCTTTGAAAATCTGAAATGATTACCAGGTCATTATCCTCATTATCCTGATCCCTGAAGTAATTTTCAGCCTTCAGGTTAATTTCTCTAAAACTTAATTGTTTTTCGGTAAGCTCAATATTTTGAAGTTCGGCTTTAAGTTCGGTTGTATTTCGATCAAAATATTCCCTCGTATTAGTGAAAAAGCCGATATTTTTTTCTCCTTCTAAATTCTCCAGTAATGAATTTAGTGCTTTTTGAAAACTTGAAGATTGATCATTACCAGCCTGCATGCTAAATGAATTGTCCAGATATATGAGGGTCTGAGGTTCGTTAAGGGCTTTGTCACTCGCAGGAATAAATGGTTGTGCGAATGCCAGGATCAAACAGGTGAGTAGCAGTAATCTTGAAGCAAGGATCAGAAATTTCTTGAGCCGGGAACTTTTTCGGGTTTCCTGAATTACTTTTTTCAGGAACTTTACATTGGTAAAATCTTCCTTTTGGAATTTTCTTAAACGGAACAAATGGACGATCAGCGGAATAATAAGTAGAATAAGGGCATACAGTAATTCCGGCTGTTGAAAATGCATATTAAGGAATAAGGTTTCTCAAATATAGAAAATGATAGTCGATTAAGCGCTAAAACCTTTTAATACGGAATTTAAAATTGCTGCCTTTGCCTAATTCAGATTCCAGTGAAATAGATCCACCCATAGATTCTATAAGTTTTCTCACTGTGGCGAGGCCAATACCGCTACCTAAACTTCCTTCGCGATCTACGGAATCTAAAGTGGTAAAAAGTTCAAAGATTTCGCTGTGTTTTTCCGGTGGGATTCCTTTGCCATTGTCTCTTACTTCAAAAAAGTAAAATTCTTCATTCTTGTCAAAGGTTATCTCAACTTTTCGTAGATCCTTATCATTGTATTTCAGTGCATTGCTAATAAGGTTCATGAAAACCTGGGTTAGGGCAGCCTTATTGACATTATGTAGCATAATGTCATCTGGGTAGGTGATTTTGATATCATCTGAAACCTGGTAAAGATCGACAATTCCCTTCAGCATTTTTCGAAGATCAACATTGGTATAATCCTTTTCCATAACATGATCACTACGGTAAAAGCTCAAGATCCCGTCAATATAATTTCGTAGAGAGTAAGAGGATTCTACCAGGAATTTCAGGTATTGTTCGGTGTCCTCATCAAATTTACCCTGATTTTCATCCTTTAGTAATTCAGTAAGAGAAATGATATTGGCTAACGGCGATTTAAGATCATGGGAAACAAGGCTCGCAAATTTTTCAAGTTCATGATATTTTTCTTTCAATTTATTCTGAACCTGATAAAGCTTTAATCTCTGCTTTCGGAATTCAAATAAATTCATTGCCTGTTTGGCCAGGGCTTTTAAGGCTTTTAACTGATCACTGGTAAGTTCTTTTTCTTTCGTATCAAATACACAAAAAACCGCTATGGCATGTCCCTGGGGATTATGAAGTGGAATCCCGGCATAAAATGAAAATTCCCGATCATAAATACCCTTAGCTGCTTCAAACAACTCGGGTTGTTTACTCCTGTTTAGAATATAAATGGGTGTGTCACTATGAATGGCATGGTCACAGAAAGAGTTGTTTCGATCTATTTCTTCGATTTCGGCGCCATATACCGATTTATTCCAGATTCGGGTTTTATCTACGATACTAATTTTGGCAACTGGAGAATTGGATATAGTAGCCGCTAAAAACGTAAGATTGTCATAATCTTCGTCTGGCCCCGAATTTAGTATATTATATTCCTTCAATGCAGTTTGCCGTAGCTTTTCATTGAAAGGAACTAGCTTATGTTGCATTTCCCCAAATAAAATATTGATTTAAAGTTATTTAAAAAAAAATAACTTTTCCTAAAAAATATCCTAATCTAATGAATATAACGCTTTATACTAAAATCGAAACGGGTACCTTCTCCTTCTATTGAGGTTACCTTAATAAAACCACCAAGGCTGCCTACGATCTTTTTTACTGTAGAAAGCCCGATTCCATGACCTTTTTTTCCCTGCCGGTCCTTTTCTGCGGCTGTGGTGAAAAGCTCAAAGATCTCATCGTGTTTATTATCTGGAATACCAATACCGTTATCCTGTATGCTAAAATTGAAAAATTCACGGTTCTCTGTACAATCTATATCAATAATGATCCTTTCGTTGCTATTATATTTAAGACTGTTACTTATAAGATTCATAAAGACTTGCCCTACAGCCGCACCATTACCATAGATTTTAAGATTGTTATCAGGTAAATTGATTTCGCAATTTTCAGCGATGTTTAGAAGGTCTATAATATCTTCTAATAGATCGTTAAGGAAGAATTCCTGATCTTTATCTGCATCTACATTGCTGGAATAGTGATCCAGAAGTCCGTTGATATAATCACTAAGGGTAAGCCCTGATTGCTTGAGATAATTTAAATATTTAATTCCTTCTTCGTCCAGGTTTGAAGAATACTTTGCTTTCAGAATGTCTGCAGTAATGATCATATTAGCAAGCGGCATTTTAAGGTCATGCGAAACAGTACTGGCGAATCCCCTTAAAATACGGTTGTTGTCATCAAGATCATTTTTCAGTTTCTCGAGTTCTTTATTCTTTCGCCGGTATTCAAATAATACTTCGACCTGTTTGGCCAGAGCTTTTAACGCAGTTTTCTGGGCATCGGTTAAATGATGTTCTTTAGAGTCTAAAACGCAAAGCGTGCCGAGTGGTAAACCTTCTTCATCTAAGATTGGAGCACCTGCATAAAACCTTATAGCACCTTCCTTGGCAATAGCAAGAGGATTATCCTTGAAACGAATATCTTTTAAGGTATTGGGAACCTCAAATAATTTTTGAGGCTCTAAAATAGCATGCCCACAAAAGGAAAACTCTCTTTCAGACCTTTCTATTGATGTTCCCACTTTAGACTTAAACCAATTGATCTCCCTATCCAGAATTGAAATGATCGCTATCGGCGTTTCGCATATAGCACTGGCAAGTTTGGTGATGCTATCATAGGTTTCTTCAGGAAGCGAGCCAATGATATCAAGGTTTTTGATTGAATCAAGCCTTTTTTCCTCATTAGCGGGAATTGCGGGACTTATCATTAATAAGAAATCAAGTTTTTAATTTGTTAAAGAAAACTAAAATAAATGAGACTACCAAGCTCTAAAATTGCCCTTTTTCAAAGACTCCAAGGCCAAATAGTGCAAAGTCATATTTCACAGGATCCTGAGGATCCATCTTTCTTAAGTTCTGGTCTAATTCAGCCAGGGCTTTGGCATCGTTCATCTTTCTTTTTAGCAATCCTAGTTTCCGGGCAACGTTTCCTGAATGTACATCCAAAGGACAGGATAACTGAGAAGGAGAGAGGTTTTTCCAGAGTCCAAAATCAACCCCAGTTCTATCATCTCTCACCATCCATCTTAAGAACATATTGATACGTTTTGCAGCGGAATTCTTTAAAGGATCACTTACATGTTTTTCGGTTCTCTTTTCATGGGGGATTTCAAAAAATACTGATTTAAAATTATGGATCGCTGGCTGCAAACTATTGATTTCAGAGCCTTCCGTGAAAATTCTCTCAAGACCCGTATGATTTTGGTAAATATTATTTAATGCCTTTATAAAGTATTTTAGATCTGTAGAATTAAATGTTCTATGTACAAAACCATCCAGGTTATCAAGATCACTTTCCTGATGATTCACTACAAAATCATATGGACTCATATCCATTAGTTTCATCAACTTCTCAGAATTGTTAAGGATACTTTTTCTGTTACCCCAGGCGATAGTAGCGGTAAGAAATCCGGCAATTTCAATATCCTCTTTTTTAGAGAAAAGATGTGGGATTTGAATAGGATCAGATTCAATGAATTTAGGCGTGTTATACCTTATAACTTTCTCGTCTAAAAATTCCTTTATTTCTGATCGGGACAATTTCATATTTTATCATTCCTTTTTGCGCGTGCAAAGATATAGTTTCTCTACAAAGACATGGTTTTTTACGGTTAGTATTGATCATGATTATCTAAACCCTTAGATTCAGCTTTTGATCTTCATTTTCCGTATATTTAATTGATAATGAGTAAAATACGGAGTTATGAAAAATCTTGTTTTCATATTACTGACTTTCCTGTATTTCACTATCTCCCATACAGAGCAGGATAAGTATCAGAAAGACCGCCATCAAATGGTAGCAAACCAAATTGCAGCCCGTGGCATAAATGATAAAAATACTCTAAAAGCAATGCGTAATGTGCAAAGACATCAGTTGGTACCACAAGAACAAGTAGAGAATGCATATGAGGACAGGCCTTTACCCATTGGTCATGGACAAACAATTTCACAACCTTTTATTGTAGGCTATATGACAGAGATTATCAACCCCCGTTCGGGAATGAAGGTTCTGGAAATAGGTACGGGTTCTGGCTATCAGGCTGCCGTGCTTGCAGAGATAGTAGATGAAGTCTATACTATAGAGATCGTTGAACCTTTATATAAAACTGCAAAAAGCAATCTCAATAATCTAGGTTATAATAATATTAAAATGAAGCATGCAGATGGATTCTATGGTTGGGAGGAACATACACCTTTTGATGCCATAGTGGTTACCGCTGCTTCAGAATTTATTCCTCCACCATTAATAGAGCAATTAAAAGAGGGCGGTAAAATGGTAATTCCGGTTGGAGCCCCATTTACAGCCCAGCATTTAATGCTGGTTGAAAAAAAGAAGGATGGGAAATGGAAAACAAAAAACTTACTTCCTGTACGCTTTGTTCCCTTTACCCGCAACTGATGAGCTTCTCATACTTCAACCGACTTATATTTTCAATTGGATTGCTTTCTGTTTCAATGATCGCTTTTCAGTTAAGCCTGATGCAATATTTGTCTATTGTTCAGTGGTATCATTTTGCCTATATGGTGATCGCTATTGCACTTTTAGGATTTGGTGCTGCCGGTACCTTTCTCGCATTATTCCGAAATTCATTGATCCAAAGAATAAAAGTTTTACTCCCTTTATTTATTACCCTTTCAGGAATATTTATGCCTCTCAGTCTTTGGCTATCAGGGCAGCCTTTGTTCCGTTTTGACACCTATTTACTTTTTGTAGAGCAAAAAGAGATCTGGCGATTATTATTATTCGAGCTGCTATTCTTTCTGCCATTTTTCTTTTGTGCATTGGCTATAGGGATGGTATTTATAAATTATGCTGACGGGATCGGGAAGTTGTATTTCAGCAACCTTGTAGGATCAGGTCTAGGCGGGATTTTGATAATAGCTCTATTCTGGATGGCTTCCCCTTCACTAATTCCTTTTGTAACCGGGTTATTAACCTTGCTGGCATCTTTTGTTATTTTATCATCTCATAGAAGAACTTTGTTGATGGGAATAAATATCGTCACTGCTTTGATGCTCTTATTCTTTGCGATCAACAATCCCATCCATATAAGCATCTCCCAATATAAAAGTCTTAGCCGAAGCCTTGATCTGCCGGATACTACTATTGAAACTTCAGAAAACAGTCCTTATGGCTGGGTTCAATATATTACCTCGCCGGTATTACGCTATGCTCCCGGTCTTAGTTTGTCTTATACCGGTGAAGTACCTGTAATTGATGCCATCTTTAATAATGCCGAATGGGCCGGCCCTGTTTTAATTTCTCAGGAAGATAGTAAGATCCTTAATTATACCACTTCTGCAGCCGCTCTGGAGATTATGGATCCTCAGAAGGTCCTGGTTTTAGGAGCCGGCACAGGGATCAGGACTCATTATTATAGTTTCCAGGATATTCCTCAAATTGACCATGTAGAACCAAATCCTCTGCTCTCAAAACTTTCTTCGGAAACCTCGAACTTTGGCAGTAATGTTAATCAACATCAAAAAGATGGACGGTCTTATCTTTCTGAAAATAAAGAATTATATGACATTATCAGTATTCCAGATATTGGTTCTTTTGGCGGCACCGCTGGTCTTAATGCGATCCAGGAAGAATATTTGCTTACTACTGATAGCTTTTCTCAGATATATGATCATCTAAATGAAAATGGAATTATAAGTATCACGGTATGGATGGATTATCCATATAGAAATCCTTTAAAAATCACTGCAACGCTTGCAGAAACATTAGCTCAAAAAGGAATAGAAGACCCTGAGAACTACCTGATAGCAATTAGAAGTTGGAATACCATTACCTATTTAATGAAGAGAAAAGCATTTTCTAAAAGCGAAATTGATGGGCTGAGGAACTTTTGCGACCGACTTTCATTTGATCCGCTTTTTCTTCCGGGAATATCTTCAGAGGAGAGAAATACCTATAATAGCCTGGAAGATGAAAACCTCTTTAAGTTAACTGATCGTTTGATTTCAGGTGATCGCAAAGATGTTTATGAAACCTATGATTTTAATCTAAGGCCTGCTACAGATGATCGTCCATATTTTTCGCAATTTCTTAAGTGGAAAAACTTCAGTCATTTGCAGAAGCTTTTTGGAGATCAGTCGGCTTCGTTCTTTGAACTTGGATATCTAATAGCTGCAGTGACCTTTATACAGTCACTTCTGCTAGCAATTCTCCTTATTGTTTTGCCTTTATTTTTTCTGAAGAGAAAAATGAATAATAAATCATGGACCCTGCTTTATTTTGCCGGGATTGGTATAGGCTTTATGTTCGTTGAGATCGTACTTATACAGCGGTTTATTCTTTTTCTTGGTCATCCGGTTTATTCCGTAGCAGCTGTGATCAGTTTTATGCTGGTAATTTCAGGTATAGGAAGCTGGTACTCTTCAAATTTAAAAATCAGCCTGATTTCCATTCGAAAGATCGCTTTAGTGATCGCAGGAATATTGGTTCCTTATACAATTGGATTACCCTGGATTCTTGATACGGGGATGGGATTTGATATAGGAATAAAGATGCTGTTTGCTCTAGTATTGATTGGTATTCCTGCTTTTTTTATGGGAATGCCTTTTCCTCTCGGCTTGCGATACCTTTCAGAAAAGAATGAACAAGAAGTGCCCTGGGCCTGGGGGATCAATGGATGTTTTTCAGTAATAAGCACATCATTGGCAACTATCCTGGCTATAGAAGCAGGATTTACTGTACTTATATTATTTGGCGCTGTCGCTTATTTGATTACGATGGCTAGTTGTTTTATTCAATCCAGAAGCTGAGGCTACGAGATTTGAATTAATCATTGATAATCTCTCCATCTACCATGGTAAGTTTTCTATCAGCCATGTCTGCTAATTCCTCATTATGCGTAACGATTACGAAAGTCTGGTCAAATTCGTCTCTTAGCCTGAAAAATAGCTTATGCAGATTTTCTGCAGATTCACTATCGAGATTTCCTGAAGGCTCATCGGCAAATATCACTGCCGGATTATTAATAAGACTTCTGGCCACTGCAATTCTTTGCTGTTCACCACCACTTAATTCGCCAGGTTTGTGAGTAGCCCTGTTCTTCAGCCCAAGAAAACTAAGTAATTCCATGGCTCTTTTTTCAGCATCTTTCCTGGGAGTTTTATGGATAAATGCTGGAATACAAATATTTTCCAGTGCCGTAAACTCCGGAAGTAACTGGTGGAACTGAAAAATAAACCCAATATGTTTATTTCTGAATTTGGAAAGTTCACGGGATTTTAATCCATAGATATTCGTACCGTTTATTTCTAATTGAGAATTTTTCTTTTTCGTGGGTTTATCCAGCGTACCTAAGATCTGTAATAACGTAGTCTTTCCAGCACCGGAAGCACCAACAATAGAAACGATCTCACTTTTTTTAATATGAAGATCTACAGATTTCAGGACATGCAGGTCTCCGTAGTATTTATGAATATTCTTGGCAATTATCATTTAGGAAAAATAAGTGCTCCGAAAATAGCCAAATTAGACAGATTCCCCAAGCTTAGCTTCGGAATAAGTTTTTTATGTTATTATAATCAATGAAATAAACTATACGCAAACTTAAATTATGCCTTGCCGGCCTGGCAAATAGGTTATCCAGGCTTTCATCAAATTCCAGATAGCTTAATTTATCTTCGTTAAAGATCGAATTCCGGTACAATAAAATGGCTTCACTTCCCGGAGCAAACTGCCAGCGATAACTAAGATCAAGATTCCAGATATTGAAGTTGGCATCTGGATTATTATCATCATTAATCTCATAATCAATACTGGTTAAATCCCCATTTTCCAGAAGTCTTGCATATCCGTTCTGAGCAAATCTGGCTGTAGACCAGAAGTTTCGGAAACTAAGGTTTAAACCCTGTTTTGTATTAAAATTATAATTTCCGGTTATAGAATTTTCAATGCTTTTCTGGTCTCTGATTCCAAATATAATATCATCATCAACCTTATTTACATAGCTGGGACGGTCATTCTCGAACCTGTATAGAAAATCATAGATGATATTAAACCGATCACTAAATCTAAATCTTGGTTGAATATTTAAATTAAAAAAGTTTTGCTCAGAGTTGAAATATTCTTCAAAACGTAATCTTACATCGATAGCCATTTTTTTGCGATAATCTGATGAAATGAAAAAGGACATATCAGAGAAATCATTGTAAGTAATATAGGTGTCTTCAGTTCTGGGTTCAAAAAAGTCAAGGAATTCTGAATTATATCCCAGGTTTCCTCCAAAAGCAAACCTTTTTCGTGTCATTGCAAAGAAATCTGCGCCAATACCGTTGTTAACAGTAACATCTGGCTTATATCTACGTAGATGCTGACCGTATAAATTAAACTGGTAAGTATTATAATTACCTTTTGGTTCGAAGATCTGGTAGGTTAAAATCCCAGAGAAATTATTGTAGTTATTCGTAAAGTTTACTCCTAAATCATTGATGTCGTAAGTTTCATTAGAAAATCTGTGATCTACGCTATATCTGAAATTTCCCTTGGTCCTTGCAAATGATAACATAGAAGCAAATCCAGTCTTATTCTGACCTGGAAGATTCACATTACTCATTTTTGCTTCACCTGCAACATTGAAAGAATTGGATTTATTATATACATCAAAGAGAAAACCGGTTACATTCCCATCCCTGAAATTTCCATTCCTGGTCACATTGGTGTTAATGAGAGTTATAGAGCTATTCTTATTAAATCTCTGGTCCAGTACCAGGATATTATAGTTTGCTACAGCTTCAGTGGTCTTTCTTCTCCTATTTCCGGTAATAGAATCGCGATATACCGCTTCGGCTTTACCTGTGATAGCATTAAAGAAACCAATTCCCAATCCCCGGTCGGTTCTTCCTGAGATCTTCATGGCATTTAAAAGGTCTACTTTCTCTGGATTTTCTATGATCTCTTCATTCTCCAGAAGTTCTGATTGTGCTTCATTAAATCCAATTGGAGTGCTGCCAACCCGGCGGGAATAGAATAGATCTCCTTTGTTGAACAGTTCAGTACCCTCCGTAAAGAAGGCCCGGTTTTCTCCAAAAACCTGCTCAAAAGGGCCAAGATTAAGTTCAACCTCATCATAGGCAGTTTGTCCAAAATCTGGAACAAGAGTCATATCTAAGGTAAAGGAATCATTTATTCCATATTTAAGATCCAGCCCTGCGTTCAAATTAAAATCTGAATTGGAATTGAAATGGTCTATTGCTACTGAAGTGTAGGGGTAGAGGCTAAGTCTAACCGGCGGATCAATATTTTTGATGCCGTTTAAAAGTCCGGTATATTGAGCTGATTCACCAAGGGATTTGTTAATATAGTTCCAAACGTATACAGAATTTAAATGGGTAATGCTCCTGGCAAACTGGATGCCCCATTCCTGTTCAGGCTTTTCGGGAAATCTTAAGGCTGAATAGGGAATCTTCATCTCTACATACCAGCCATCGCTATCTTGAGAAACAGCAGACTCCCAAACTACATTATAACCATAATCTTCATTGGATCCGGTCAATCTTGCATCGGCCTGGGTTCCTGCAGAGGTTACTATGAATCTAGTCTGGTTTTCGCCATCGTCGTATGTATTAAGGTCTAACTGAAAATATTCAGATTGGTTTAGATTATCTCTCTGTGTTAGCTGCCTCATTACCCGGTGAGGTTCATCTTCAAGCAGGGTGGCAGCGATATAAATGGCAGTATTGTCATATAAGATCTTCACACTTGTTTCATGAGAATGTGGTATAGGATCACCATCACCCGGTTCCAGCATCACAAAATTACCTGCAACGTTCGCTTCATTCCAGACATTTTCTTCTATTATTCCATCAATCTTAGGCTGGGATGAAACCTTCTTTGTCTGGTAGATCTTTCGATTATCTGGGATTTTCTGGGAAAAAGAGGTTAGGGAAATTAGAAATAAGGAAAAGAATAATATTTTGTTTAGGGGCATTGATTATGATTGTTTCTTGAAAACCCCGTAAATGTATTACCGATATTAAGATTGGACAAAATAAATCTATAAAATCAAGTTAAACAGAATTCATTTTGTTCACTTAAAGATTAGATTTGTTAAACAAAAATATATATTTGTATCTATGGAAGATAAAAATTTGAAAAGAGCAACTCTAGCAGGAGGATGTTTTTGGTGCACTGAAGCTGTTTTTCAAAGATTAGAAGGAGTAGAGAAGGTTGTTTCCGGGTTTACAGGTGGGAGTATTAAAAACCCAGCCTATCGCGAAATTATCACCGGTAGGACAGGGCATGCCGAGGCTATAGAAATTGAATTTGATCCTACGAAAATAAAATTTGAAGAATTACTAGTTGTATTTTTCGCTACTCATGATCCTACTACCCTGAACAGGCAACAAAATGATGTGGGAACCCAGTACAGAAGCGCTATATTTTACCATGATGAACAACAAAAGGAAACAGCCGAGGAAGTAATTAGGTTACTTGAGAAGGAAGAGTCTTTTCAGGATCCTATCGTGACAGAGATTACCGAAGTAGGTCCCTTCTATATAGCTGAAACCGAACATCAGGATTTTTATAATCAACATAGGCAGCAACCTTACTGTCAATTTATAATAGACCCCAAGATCACAAAACTGAAAAAATTATTTTCTGATAAACTGAAACAAACGAATTAAAATGTCATATAAATTATTCGAAGAGTACGACCAGGATATAACCGATAATTTGCAAAATAATTTCAGGGAGATTATTTCAGGCGTTGGTGAGGATCCAGATAGGGAAGGGGTAATTAAAACTCCGGAAAGAGCTGCAAAAGCGATGCAATTTCTAACCCAGGGATATTCTATGGATGCCGAAACGATCCTTAGAGGAGCTGTGTTTGAAGAAACTTATGATGAAATGGTGGTGGTCAAGGATATTGAACTTTATTCCCTTTGTGAACACCACATGCTACCATTTTTCGGGAAGGCTCATATAGCCTATATCCCGAACGGGAAGATTATAGGTTTAAGTAAATTACCCAGGGTAGTAGATGTATTTGCAAGAAGGTTACAGGTGCAGGAGAGACTCACAAACGATATTCTAGAGTGTCTTAATAAAACGCTGCAGCCTCAGGGAGTTGCGGTAGTTATAGAAGCTGTCCACCTTTGTATGATGATGCGAGGAGTTCAAAAGCAAAATTCTGCTACAACCACTTCAGGCTTCAGAGGTCAATTTAAAGAAATCGAGACCAGGAACGAATTTTTAAAACTCATTAGCTCAGACCTGCGTTAGGCTGTTTGGCATCTTATTTGATTTATGTAAGAAAAATCAAAGCAATGAATATATTCAGAAATAAAATTTTTATAAAAGGACTTGCTTATGATCTTGCCGGTATGGCAACAGTTGCAATTCCTGTTGTAGGGCCATTTCTAGATATTATCTGGGCGCCTTATGCAGCAAAGAAAATGAGTGAAATGTATCCTGGAAGAAAAGGAAAACTGGCTTCTATACTAGTATTTCTGGAAGAGATACTTCCCGGAACCGATATTATTCCAACTTTTACCCTGATGTACCTCTATACATACGTATGGAAGAAAGAGCCTTTAAAGGCCAGGGTCATCGAGGTTGAAAGTTATTAATGTTTGCTTAATTAGTTAATGGAATAAAGGCTGTCATGAGAATGACAGCCTTTATTTTTTTATATCTTTATGGAAGCAGAGAGCATAATATTCCTGCCTATGTTTTGAATACCATCAGGTTTAAGCCTTGATAAATGGGAAATATAGGATTTATCAAAAAGGTTATTACCTATAAGACTCAGGTCTACTTGCAGACTATTCAGTTCGATCTTTGTTCCAAGACCGGCACCGAATAAACCATAGCCTGGTGTTTCTGTTTCGAATTCCCCAGGGTTGTTTTGATCAAATACGTTCTTAAGCCTTATAAATGCATATTTATCTGAAAAGAACTTTCCCTTTTCAAATTCAACCCTAAAAGTGTTAGTAATGGAATTTGCCGGAATTAGTGGTAGATAATTACCATTATTCAGTTTTCCGGTTACTGTCTCAAAACTACTTTCCAGATGCAGCCAGTCCAATGGATGCGGGTGAATATGAAAACCTATTTCTCCTCCATATAAATTCGCATTATCCTGGATATATTCAAATACAGGATCATTCTCTATAGTCTCTCCAGTTGGATTTATAAAAATATAATCATTCACCGAATTAGAAAATGCATTAACGTAGGCTTCAAAATGTTTATTTCTCCATTCAAATGCGAGATCTACCTGGAAATTCTGCTCGTTCTTTAGATCTGGATTTCCTATTTCATACCTGTTCGCCCCATGATGAGCCCCGTTAGAAGTAAGTTCAGATAAATTAGGTGCCCGGAAACCACTTGCCAGATTAAGTCTAGCGATGAATTTTTGTTCTATTTGATATTTTGCTCCAATCGCACCATTGATACTATTAAAATTACGATCTACTGCTTCAATAACATCACCATCTTCGGCGGTAAAAGCTTTACTTTCCAGATTACGAGTATCAAATCTAAGTCCTCCCTGGAAATCCCAGTTTTCCAGATGGTAATGGGTAGTTGCGTAGATTCCAAAATCTGTGGTGGTAGCATCAGGGATCAATAGCTCCTCTCCAAAGTTTTCATTGGTTTGATACATTCCCTGAACTCCGGCAATAGTTTCAAAATTGCCAAATTTCGGAAGGTTATACTTAAAGTTATAATTCAAGGTCTCCAAATGCATTTCTAATGCCGGTTCTCCTTCCTCATGCTCTTCTTCAGGCTCCTCCTCATGTTCTTCCTCTCCTTCATGTTCTTCCTCACCTTCATGTTCTTCGTGATGCTCTTCGAACTCTTTTCTATTGTTGAATTGATACCCGATTTTAAAATCTATGCTTGAGTTTTCAAAATAAAACCTGTTATCCAGGCTTAGAACATGATTATCAATTTTCTGGTAGGGCAGTAGAGGATCCTTATCTGTAGACTGAATGCCTAATTCTTCCGGGATTCCAATTTCGCTCCTGTTGAAATTATATCGCAGATCGGCTTTGTATTTATTATCCTGAAAACCTATACCGGCTTTAAAATCCTTTTCGTTGAATCGCGTGTTGGTAACCCGGTAATCATCGCCGGTTTCATAATCGCTATGTGCGGCATAACTACCGCGGGCAAGAAATTTCAATTTCTCTCCAGAGGTTTTAGCCATGGCACTAAACTGGTAACCATTTGTATTACTAAAATAATCACTTTCAAACTCTGAGTTGGTAGTATTCTCAAAAGCATAACTTTCCGGGTTTAGGTACAAAACACCCCCAATGGCATCACTACCATATAATAATGAAGCGGGTCCCTTGATCACCTCTACACTTCCAATTCCTTTTGAACTAATCCCCAATCCATGTTCGTCACCATATTGCTGGTTTTCCAGTCTTACACCCTGTGTATATACCAGCACGCGGTTAGAACTAAGACCTCTAATTACAGGCTTTCCAATTCCAATTCCGGTGGTTAGACTTTCAACTCCGGCAATTTGGGTGATCCCGTCGGAAAGGTTTATGGCTCCTTTTTTATTCAATTCTGATATACTTTTTCTATCCACCTTCATTACGTTTTCACTCTGTAATTGATGAAATGGAGTTGAAACGATGACTTCTTCCATTTCTATAGCAGAAGGTTGAAGACTTATCTGAATATTCTCTGCAGGTAGGGTGATCTCTTGATTTAAAGTAGCGTAACCAATAGACGAGATAACCATTTTATAATTTCCTTCTGGCAGATTATTAATGCTGAATTTTCCATCAACATCGGTCATGCTTCCTTTCTCCAGTTTTGGAAAATAGACATTTGCGCTAAAAATAGGTTCTCCAGAATCGGCATCGGTGATAGTTCCCGATATTTTATTTTGACCGTATATATAGGTATTCACTGCAAATAGCAGTGTAATTAACAATGTATTTCGCATTATTATTTTTTAAAATGATTTGAATTTTTGCTTTTATAAACTGTAACTACTAAGCAAATTGCGGAGGCCCTCGAAGATCAAAATGAAGAGGTTCAAATTCATTTAAAAATGAGTAGTAATCAAAAATCTCTTTTACTTCAGTAATTTCTGAAACCAGCAGATATTCTGTCGCTGTAAAGTGGTAGACAGACTTTTTACTGAATTTATGCAGATCACAATCTAGAGATTTAGAATGATAGTGATGTTCAGCATAATTATCACATAGCTTATGGCTATGTTCTGAAAAAATATGTGAGAAACTAATGATTCCCGGCAGTAAGATCAATACTGCCGAACAAATGAAGAATATGTTCTTAAGAACTTTCAAATGCTAAATTTTGAAAACTTTAGATAATCCCATTCTAGTTAGCATTTTCTTTTCGAATGCCCAGAAAAACTGAAACTGGCCGAATATCCATCCAAAGCAAATAAGTAATACCTGGTAAATTGGAAAAATAAGTACTATTCTAGAGAACCAGTAAACAGACCAGTGGCTGGTTTCCTGATCGATTCCCAGAAGATTTACCACAGGACTTGCAAGTTTAGCAGCTGTAGACCCGGTAATTGCGAAAACAATAAAAATGATAATTAATTGCCAATTAGAATCAATTCCCCAGCGATCTTTCAATTTCTTCATGCTGCAAATATAAGGATTTGATTAAAGAATCAAATTCTTGTAGGTACACTAAATCGTTGGTTATAATGCCGGCTGAAGTACACGAAATAATTATATAGTAAATAATTCACCTCATAACCGTAATCTATATTGGGATCATAATTGATCTCATTTAGGTAAAGGTCAGGATTATAAAGCTGTGGTTGCCTTACTCTTTGATTATATTCCGAAACCAGAAACTGGTTCTTATTTTCAAGATATGGCAAAGAATAATAGCCCCGTGGTCTCGCATAGGAATTAATAAAAAGATTGAAGCCTGGTTCAATAATTATGATTTCATATTCCAGACTATCATTTGCAATTCTTACCGTATCATTTTCAGCATTAGCGATCTTATCTGAAGGAAAGTTTTTTCCGCCGGTAGAACCGCAACTATAAACGAATAATGCGAGTAAGGCTATATATATAATATTTTTCATGATTGATTTTTCCAGGTTAAGTTCAAAAATTATTCCTATTATTTTCCTCCGGTGAATCCACCAAGGATGCTACCATCAGACTTATCTGATTTTCCCCCGCCGAGGATCATCCCACTAATATCGTCGATAACGCTGCCATCCCCATCGCGGTCTAACAGAGTTTTTAAGAATGAATTATCGTGTTTGGAATTGCTTCCCAAAACAGAGCCAAGCAGATCACTTAAACCGTCTTCACCAACGTTGTCTTTTCTTTTCTGACTGCCCAGGATGCTTAAAAGAATAGGCGCGGCCATTTTGAGAATAGCGTTCAGATTTTCTTTATTCATATTTAAAACAGATCCAAGATTCGAGCTTATTTCATCTTGCCTGTCTCCAAGAATATGAGTCAGTATCTTGTCACCTTCAGAATGGAGATAATCCATATCCAGATCATCTGTATTCTTCAGTAAAGTGCCATCGTGTTTGTTGTTGTTCAAAGCAGAATTTAGACCAGCTGCTCCTTCCTGAGACCTTGCATTATTTTTCATCGCACCCAGAAGTAGGGGTAGGGCCATACCCAGTGCAGTTGTCACTTTATTTTCTTCTTCTGAAGTTTTATTGCTAGCGCTCTTAATCAATGCTTCACCAGCAGGTGTATTTAAAATATCCAGGATCGATGCCATAATTTTTTATTTTTTAATTGTAAATCCCTAGAATTTACAAAAAAAACCTAATGAATTTAGCTATCGCTGGAATTGCTTTTTTCTTTCTTTAATATAGAAATGATCTGCTGGGCTAGTTCAACCCCAATCCTTTCCTGTGCTTCATTAGTTGCTGCTCCAATATGTGGGCTCAAAGAAATACTCTCGTTCATTAATAGTTTGATCGCAGGGGTAGGTTCATTCTCATAGGTGTCCAGTGCTGCAAAGGCCACTTTCCCAGATTCAATAGCAGCAAGTAAAGCTTCTTCATCCAATACCCCTCCCCGGGCAGTATTAATAATTCCGACACCGTCTTTCATTTTTTCAAATTCCCTGGCACCAATAACAGGCTTATTCTGTGCTGGTACATGAAGGGTAATAAAATCTGAATCTTTGATCAGCATCTCTACAGGTTCTGTTTTAATAGGAATTTTTATAGTTTGATCATTATAAAATTCAAGAGTAATTTCAGCTTCCCCAACATGTTGATCGCTTGCAATGACCTTCATACCGATACCGAGTGCAATTTTAGCCACTTCCCGACCAATTCTTCCAAATCCTATGATACCAAGAGTTTTCCCCCTAAGTTCCATTCCGCCAGCGTAAGATTTCTTAAGTTCCTTAAATCTCGAATCGCCCTCGAGAGGCATATTCCGGTTAGAATCATGTAATTTACGAACTCCTCCAAAGAGATGAGCAAAAACAAGCTCGGCCACAGAACTGGATGATGCAGCAGGTGTATTGATCACGGCAATGCCTTTGCTTCTCGCATATTCAACTTCAATATTATCCATTCCTACACCACCACGGCCAATAACCTTTAAGTGGATGCAATTATCAATGATATCCTTACCAACTTTCGTGGCACTTCTTACTAGAAGTACACTAATACCGTTCTTGTTCAAGAAATCCTTCAGCTGTTCTTGAGCAACTTTCTTGATTATTACCTCAAAACCGGCTTTTTTAAGTGTTTCTGCTCCGCTCTGGGAGATACCATCATTTGCTAATACTTTCATTTTCTAAATGATCTATATAATTTATCTAGCTTCTTGTTTCTAATTCTTTCATTAATTCGACCACAACCTTAACACTTTCAAGACTTAGGGCGTTATACATAGAAGCCCGGTAACCTCCAACGCTTCTGTGACCATTCAGTCCATTCACCCCGGCATCTTTCCACATTTTATCAAATGTTTCCTTATGAGATTCATCAACCAGATTAAAAGTAGCGTTCATGGCAGAACGATCTTCTTTAGCGGCAAAACCTTTGAATAATGGATTTCTGTCAATTTCGTTATAAATGAGTTCAGCCTTTTGATTATTCTTTTCTTCCATGGCTTTTATTCCTCCTTGCTCCTTGATCCATCTTAAGGTGAGCAAAGAGACGTAAACCGCATAAACTGCAGGAGTGTTGAACATACTGTCTTTGCCAATGTGAACTGCATAGTCCATCATCGAAGGAATCTCCCTGGAGACCTTACCAAGAATATCGTCCTTAACTATCACCAACGTGGTACCAGCTGGCCCCATATTTTTCTGGGCACCTGCATAAATAAGATCAAATTTTGAAAAATCCATTTCCCTGGAAAAAATATCACTACTCATATCACAAACCATTGGCTTGTTAGTCGCAGGGAATTCTTTCATTTGAGTTCCGAAAATGGTGTTATTGCTTGTACAATGAAAATAATCTGCATCGTCTGGAATAGCATAGGATTTTGGAATATAATTGAAATTCTTATCCTTTGAGGAAGCTACTTCTACTACATCTCCAAATAATTTCGCTTCTTTAATCGCTTTAGAAGACCAGGTACCCGTATTAAGATAAGCTGCCTTTTTTTCAAGCAAGTTATAGGCGGTCATTAAAAACTGCGTACTTGCACCTCCTTGTAGAAAAAGCGCTTTGTAACCTTTGTCATTTAAGCCAAGTAATTCGAGGGCTAAAGTACGAGCTTCCTCCATTACCGCTACAAAATCTGCACTACGGTGGGATATTTCTAAAATTGATAAGCCTGAATTATTAAAATCTAAAATAGCCTGAGAGGCCTCCTTGAATACCTCTTGCGGTAAGATGCAGGGACCTGCGCTAAAATTGTGCTTTTTCATAAATTTATAGTTGGTTAAAACAAAGATGCCAATTTTTCAAAGCATTTGCTGTTAGGGAAATTATAAGATTAAATTTTAGAGAGGAATTCAATAGTATCTACGTTGTCTGCATAATCCCAAAGCTCTGGTTTCTGAGTTTGGCCAAAAGTAACTTGGTTCTTATTCGAATTTTTCTTTACGATACACTGAATATTATCTGAATTTTCCTCAAGTTTTTTTTCCAGATCCTTTTCGTTCAGATAGGTTTCATAGAATAAAGAGGCGATAGGTGAACCAAAATTCTCATCCTCCTTTAAGATCAGGAAACCGTTGTCCAAAATTTTGAATTCACTTATTAAATAAACAGCCTTATTATAATCATAGTTATTAGCATATTTATTCTGATTTATCAGAGGATTCCATTCGTTAATTGCTTTAAAGAAACTATCGAAATCATATTTTTCCGGCACATAAAGTTTAGAAACATTTCTGCAGCCAAGACCATAATATCTGAAAATATCTTCACCTAGCTTTTCCAGGTCTTCTTTTGTCTCATTACCGGTGAGTATAGCGACTGAATTTCTATTCTTTCTAATAATATTAGGTTTACCCTTAAAGTAATACTCAAAATACCTTGCCGTATTATTGCTACCCGTAGCTATGACCGCATCAAAATCTTCCAGTTTTTCTTTTGTAAAACTGATACGTTCTTCGTAGCGTTTATCCAGATGCATTAGATAAGCGGCGATTACAGGAAGTAGTTGTTGATCGTTACTGGACTGTTTCACTAATACCTTATGGCCGGAGACCAGGACAGATATAAAATCATGAAATCCAACCAGAGGTATGTTTCCAGCCATCACAATGCCAACGGTTTTTCCTCCACTATCAGAAAGTTTATAACTGTCCAGCCACAGTTTTAAATTCCTTGGAGTTAAAGCTTCACTCCATTGTTGCAGGGAAAAGATGATATTTTCACGGTTGAACCAGCCATTATAATGAATAGCAGAATCTATCTTTTCTTCCATCTCTGCAAAGAATTTATCATTACCTGGCAGATCATTATTTTTTACCGATTCGGTAAGCTGAAATTGGTGAAGAAATTTCCCTAAAGTTGTAAGATGTGATTTATGGTCGTCGATTGTCATCGTCTAATTTGGTTATGAATGTGGCCTATGTTAAATTTGTGCAGCGAAATTAAAGTTTCCAGAGCTTAAAACCATAAAATTTCCTAAAAGCTACGGTCTTTTTTCGTTGTGTTTTTAAATTTACAAATAAAAGAAGAGCTATGGCAATTGTAATAACCGATGAATGCATAAACTGCGGGGCCTGTGAGCCGGAATGCCCGAATACCGCAATTTATGAAGGAGCAGATGACTGGAGATATGCCGATGGTACCGACCTTGAGGGTAATGTAGTTTTACCAAATGGGAAAGAAGCCGACGCAAATGAAGCACAGGAACCTGTTAGTGATGAGATATATTATATTGTTCCAGATAAATGTACCGAGTGTAAAGGTTTTCATGAAGAACCTCAGTGTGCCGCAGTATGTCCTGTAGATTGTTGTGTTCCAGATGAAGATCATGTGGAAACAGAGGAGGAGTTACTTGCTAAACAGCGTTTTATGCACCACGACGAATAATTTTAATTATATATTATAAGAAAATCCCGCTCAGAGATAAGCGGGATTTTTTTTACGAAACACTGAACTTTAATTCATTTCTATAGGTGGAAGGTGATTTCCCCGTGAATGCCTTGAACTGTTTATTGAAATGACTGAAATTATTAAATCCGCTCTCAAAGGAAACATCAGTAATACTTATCTGTTTTTCATGTAATAGTTTGGCGGCATGTGCCAGCCTGTATTCATTCACGAACCTGGTAAAGGTTTTGCCAGTTATCTTTTTAAAATACCTGCAGAAGGCCGGGTTGGTCATACTAACCTTTTCACTTATCTCGTCAAGACTAATTGGTCTGGTAAATTCCTGTTTTACAAAATTGAAAATAATATTTATTCTGTCATTATCCTGCAAGGAGGTTTCCAATACAAAACCGCCGGCATTGAGAATAGTATATTTTTCAGCTTTTTCCAGCATTTTTAAAACCTGTAGTAAACCTATTAATCTGGAAAATGGATCCTTGTCTTTTAAGCTTTCTATTTTGGCACCAATCCTCCGTTTGGTATCACCATGAAATACAATTCCTTTTTTAGCACGTTCCAATAAATTTTTAATCCCAGTCATTTCTGAAGATTCGAAGAAATCATAACCCAGGAAACTCTCTTTGAACTGTAGTACAGATTCCCGTTCATGGCCGGTAAGGCTGTCTGTGAACGAACAATGAGGTAATAAAGAACCAATTAGTATAAGATCACCATTTCTATAATAGGATATGTGGCTACCTATTTGCCGTTTACCACATCCTTTATTTACATAAACCAGTTCGATCTCAGGATGGTAATGCCAGAAAGTTGGCTTTTTGTGATCTGGATCACTATAGTAAGTCCTATAGGAAAAAGAACTTCCAAATCCCGGTTCTATCTTTTCCAGAGTAGGTTTGTTACCTGTTCCCATATATCCCATTTTTCCTATAAATTTAGTTTGGATCACTATTTAAAGGTATTACAAAATTATCTGTAATATGTGTAAAATTAACCGAAAACGTTTTCACTGCTGTAATTGATGTTAATATATAACACAATCTTGTTCATTGCGTACTATCATTGAGCCTTCTTTATACCTAGTTTTAATTGAATTTTAATCGCAGTTCTAACTTAAAACTTAAGATTATGAAAAAGACATTCAAAAAATTAATTACGGCTTTTCTTTTTATGATGGCCATTTCAGTTAATGCGTCAGACGGATTAGACCTGAAAGTGAATAATCAGCAAAATCTAATTGTTGAGGTTCAGAGACTCGAGCAGGGGGCAATGCTTAGCCTTCTTGATGAAACCGGAGAGATCGTGTATAAAGACAAGTTCTTTAATGAAGACACTTTCACCAAGGTTTTTGATTTTAATCGTCTGGAAGATGGAAAATATACTTTGATATTCGATAAGGAACACAGCGTTTCTTTTTCAACCATCACAAAAGATGGTTCGAATTTAAGTATAGATGATACTGCTTACAGATTAGATTTCAAGCCTTTATATAGGGTTTCAGGAGATCAGGTATCTATTTGCCTTTCAAATCCTGAAGAAAATAAGGTAGAAATAGAAATTTTTGATAAATTTGGCGTGCCCGTTGGAAATTTGAGAACAAATGACCTGGTTGTTAAAAGCAAACTGGATTTTTCAAAAGTGCCTTCTGGTAGTTATATTGTAAAAATTAAGACTAAGACCAACACGTTTTCAAAATGGATCGATGTTGGATAAATTGAATTTTGGCTAATTCAAATTTAAAAGCCCTTGCGATTCGCAAGGGCTTTTTACTTTTTCAATTTAAATATTCTTAATTGTCATCCATTTTACGGTTGATCTTATCGATCGCATTTTGAATTGACTTATCTGGTTCAATGATATTATTGCTTCCCCAGAACTCTGAATCTGAGAATCCGGAAACATCATCTACCATTACAATATTCGGATTTATAAGATCAACAGTTTTCTTCCAGTCATCACTGGCATATTCCTGCCAGTCGGTTACTACCATTTCACTATCTATCTTATATTTAGAGTTAAAGATCTTACGCTTCCAGTTAACCACATAATCCATTTGTGCTTTACCGTAGGCAAAATGCCATTTACCATCTTCCTGCGCATAATCAACCTGGTAGTTGAGTTCTGTTGGGTAGACCTTAGAACCATTTGGCTTTTTCTTTACGAACATGGCGGCAGCAGCATCCCTGTCATCTACGTTCAGGCTATAATCGGCCTTAACAAGGGTAGAGGTTTCGGCATCTATAAAAAGTTTGCCATAATACCAAGGGTCAGATTCATCAATTTCTTTAAAGTTCACTACGTATGTATAACGGTCATTGATCTTTGCCGGGTCGTCAAAAGAGAATTCATAACTTTCTACCATTCCTGGCCTCAATACATACTCAGTATATTTCATCATATCCAGATACAAGGTATTGAACGGACCACCTCGAAGTTTTAGTGCAAGAGTGTCCAGTTTATTATAATCTGTACTCTTACGTGCTTTAAAAAGCGATACTAGGTCTTTCTTTGTAGAATTATATGGACTTTTAAAAATTTTCACCACAGCTTCAGATAAACTAACATTGCTCCAGCCTTTTTTAATGGTTTCACGATAGAAACCAGTCATAAGACTTTGGTCTGTTAAATAATTTTCATCCTTTTTAGAGAGCATTTCTCTTACCAGTAACTCCGGGTTCGTAGCTTTATATAAACTAATTTCAGTGAGCTCTTCTACAGTTTCCTCAAGTTCTATCCTTGTGTTGGAACTCTTAAAATAGGTAAGAGGAAGGGTTTTACTCTGGAAACCAAGTACAGAGATAGTAACTGTTGCCTCTGTAAGATCTTCGGGTACTTTCAGAGAGAATTCTCCGTCTGAATTCGTAATAGTAGAAATATTACTATTATTAAGGGCAAGGTAAGCTGAAGATATCGGCCTACCATTTCGGGCATTAACTACTTCCCCTTTATATTCAACAAATTTAATGTCTGAAGGTTGAAAAGCGAAGCTTTGCATGGAGACGAATAAAAAGCTGAACAGTAAAATCAGGAAGTGAGTTTTACCATTTAATATTGCTTCAAATTTTTTCATTGTAAAATTTAATTAAGTTTGAATAAACTTATACAATATAATGAATTTCAGGCATAAAATGATGTGAATCACCTTGAAATTGATGTGTGTGTTTGTTATAAATTTAAATATTATTGCATTAAATTGAGAATGCTTTAAATTTGACTAACCTTTTTTGATTATGCATAAAATAACACTACCAAGGCTCATTTCTGGATTTAACCTTCTTTTATTCATTTCTACCTTTTCTATCTTATCCATCCGTGCACAAACCGGTTTGGTAGCAGCAAGTTCAGAAAGTGTTGGGGTATCTTCAGAAAGACTCGATAAGATCGGAAACATGTTATCATCTTCAATTGAAAATGATCAAATACCAGGAGCAGTAGCTTTGATAGCGAAAGATGGGAAAATAGTCTATCATAAAGCTTTTGGTGAAGCAGATGCGGAAGGAAAGGATTTGAAAAAGGATCATATCTTCCGAATCGCATCACAAACTAAGGCTATTACCTCTACGGCTGTTATGATGCTGTGGGAAGAAGGGAGATTTAAGCTGGATGATCCTATTTCAAAATATATCCCTGCATTTGAAGACGAGCAGGTGCTGGTTAGCTTTAAGGAGCAGGATTCCAGTTTTCAAATGATACCGGCGAATAAGGAAATAACTATTCGGCATTTATTGAGTCACACCTCCGGGATTGGTTATGGTGTGATCGATGGAGATGATAGATTCAGGAAAATCTATGCTAAAGCCGGTATAGTAGATCTTTTTACCACAAACGATGTAACTATTGAAGAAAATATTAAAAAACTTGCCAAACTACCTTTGCATCATGAGCCAGGTGAAAAATTCACGTATTCCGAAGGACTTGATGTGCTGGGATATTTTGTTGAAGTAATTTCCGGAAAGCCTTTTGATGAATTTCTGAAGGATAGAATTTTCGATCCCCTTAATATGCAGGACACTTATTTCTATTTGCCGGAATCAAAGGCTGACAGATTGGTGAAAATTCAGAAGCGGGAAGGTGATGAATGGGTAAACTACCCGGTAACTTTTTATGATCCTGAATATCCGGCAACAGGAGCGAAAAAATTCTTTTCAGGTGGTGCCGGTCTATCCAGTACAGCACTGGATTATGCTAAATTTCTCCAGATGTATCTTAATGGCGGAAATTATAACGGAAACCAGATTTTGAGTCCAACAACTATCAACATGATAATGAGTAACCAAACCGGCGATCTTTTTAGTGGTCCTGAAAATTATTACGGCTTAGCCTTCGGAGTTGTGAGCAAAGAAGGAGAGGTCAAGGGTGGTTTGGGTCCTGAAGGAACTTTTGACTGGGGTGGTTATTTTAATACACAATATTTTGCCGACCCGAAAAACGATATTATAGGCATTTTAATGAAGCAAACCCAGGGACCGTTGAATGACGAGACTGGTTGGAAATTCAGGCAAATGGTTTTTTCCAGTATAATAGATTAAGTTTTGAAGGATAATTTTTCTACCAGGTCTAAAGAATATAGCCAGTACAGGCCTACCTATCCAAATGAGGTCTATGATTTTATAAAGGCCCAGCTCTCGTCTTACGATACAGCCTGGGATTGTGGCACAGGAAACGGTCAGGTGGCCGTGGAGCTTTCAAAGTTTTTTAAAAAGGTGGAAGCAACAGATATAAGTGAGAATCAATTAAAGAACGCGGCTAAAAGAGATAATATCCATTACTCTGTCCAGCCTGCTGAAAAGACCAGCTTTTCTAACCGCAAGTTCGATCTTATAATAAGTGCACAAGCCGTTCACTGGTTTAATTTTGATACTTTTTATTCAGAAGTGATAAGATGCCTTAAACCCGGAGGCAAGGTCATGATCATGGGGTACGGTCTTTTTTATTCTAATACAGAGACCAAGAGGGTGATAACCAGGTTTTATAATGATATCATAGGTCCATACTGGGATGAAGAAAGGATATATCTTGATGAAAATTATGAAACTATCCCTTTTCCATTTAAGGAAATAGCTACTCCAGAATTTGCGCAGCGTTACCATTGGAGTATTGATCATTTATTGGGCTATTTACGTACCTGGTCTGCAGTGAAGCATTTCGAAAATGAGAATGGAAGAGATCCAGTTTCGTTGATAGAATCTGAACTTCGTGAAGCTTTCGGAAAAAGTAACGAAGTTAACTTTCCTATACTTCTCAGAATGGGGAAAATGGACAGACCTGCTTAAAAATTCTACATTTTTCAAACCTGTGATATTCAAACGGCTGTGAATATTGATTTAATTTTGATGGCATGAAATATGCTTTATTGTGAAACGTTAAACAAGTTGACTAAAATTGAAGTTAATTATGAAGAAAATAATCTTCGCCCTTTTGGCTGTTTTCATCAGCTTTAATAGTGCCAGTGCACAGATATATGCAGATAATCAAAGTGCTTCGGTGACAGATCAGGTTTTAAAAGAATTGAACCGGGAACGATCTTTACTAAGCCAGAATCTTGAATTCAGGATCAAGGAAATAGATTCCAAGATCAATAACCTCGATGAGAGTATAAAGAATACTAATTCTGCTTCAGAGAAGGTTGAAAAACTTCTGGAAAGGGTAAAATACCTGGAAGAAAGGCAGGAAGAGATCGACAAGAACACTATTAGCGTATACAAATATAATTACAGTTCAGCAGTGTTGAATCTTGCTTCTATGGAAAGGGAGATCAAACCTTTGAACCTTTTTAATACCTCCCGGGAATTTTATACAACCCTGGATGCTGTAGGAAATCCTATGAATTATGAAGGATACCAGGAATGGTTTGGAAAATTTAAAAGTTATATAGCTGAAGAGAAGGAAGATGATGCCAGGCTGGAAGCTCTTAATCACATGTTGCAGGTAACCGGTGACCTGGCCAAAGGGACTCCATTTACCGGAATGTTTGCCGGTAGTCTTTTTGACGGAATTAGCCAGTTCATTGGATCTTTGAACAGGAGAGATAAGGAGTTGAAAGACCAGAGCATGAAAATGCTGAAACTTACTTCATCTATTGCCCAATTCACGCATGATAAGGACCTTATTGAAACCGAGTGGGAGGCGATTACCAAGAGTTTAAATGAACTTAAGGAGCTTCAAAATAAGGCTATGGAAGATAACCTGGTTGAAATACTGGATATTAAAAAGAAAGATTTCAATGAGAACTTCACCAATGAGACCGACGCTAAAAAACGTACACAATACATTCTGGATATTTCTAAAATAGCCGAGAATAATATCGTGGAAGAACGAAAAACGAACCCCGAGAACTGGAAACAGGAATACCATGACCAGATGCTTGCGGTCCAGAACTTAAAGATAAGATTCGGGATGCTAACTTTCAGGATTCTTGAAAACCTGGATAAATATGAAAAGCTTATTCAGAAATATCAAAATGACCCCTTCCTGAAAGATGAGATGAAGAACGTTAAATTGAAACTTGACCTGGTTAGAAATAGTTTCGAATCCACCTTTAATCCTCAGGAATACATCAAAGCTTCCAACGAAATGTACATCGTTGAGTAAGTCCTAATCAGATTTATAATGATCCAGAATCGCCTTGATGCCCCGTAACGGGATAATTATCCATTCAGGGCGATTCTCTATTTCATAATTAAGTTCAGTAATCGCTTTTTCAAGTAAAAAAGTATTCATCAGGATCTTAAAGTCTCCATGTTTTTTAGGTACGTAATCCCGTGCGTCGGCTTTGTCCAGGTAACCTTTAATATATAGCCTGCTTATATAATAATGCCATTTTTCAGCCCAATCTTCCAGGTCGCCTTCTTTTCGTTGCTGGTCATATTCCGGAGAAAGTATATTGCTATAAGCCGCATAGTGAAGAGATCTGATCATGGCAGCTAAATCTCTCATTGCCGATCTCCTTATTCGCCTTTCGCTAAAGGATTTTGATGGGTCACCTTCAAAACTATTCATGATATAATCTCGACCTGTCCATAGGATCTGTCTTAAATGATAATCCCCGTGCGTTCTTATTTTCATCACCGAGATCTTATGGTCATATATATCCTTAAAACAATTTAGAATATCTTTTTTCAAACCAATAACTTCTTTTGCCTCTTTGGCCGTTTCTTCCGGAAGATCTTTGATTACCTGTTTCAATTTCTCCAGACTTGTCCTTGTCAAAGTCTGTAATCCTGAAAATAATGACCTTTGGTAATGTAATGAAGACTCTTCTTTATCAAAATCTTTTTCTTTAGAGTGCTGTGAAAGGGCATCATGAAGTTCGGCAGTGAATTCTCCCAATTGATAAATCCTTTCAGGAAGAATAATTCCCGTAATTTCCTGAACAGGTTTTGGAAAATCCTCATATCCCAGCGGAAGCGTAATATGATCATCCAGTTTCTCTATTTCAATATCCTTTTTAGCAGTAAGTACCCGTTCAAAATACCGGTCCAAAGAATCCTTTACATGGGTCCACACTTCTCCCTGGTTTTCGATAATTTGCTGAAGCATTCCCAGGAAATATGGTTTTCCATTTCTTTGGCTGAATTTTACCGTTCCTGCATACCTTGAAATCTTTTCGAAATCTGTTTTAGTGGACAGGAATTTAATGGTCTCAACATCGGGATTAAAGGTTTGATCTAGTTTTCTATAGAGTTTTAAAATCAGCTCGTTATCATAAGTGATGATCGTTTGCCGGTGTTCTGTGCTCACCAGTTCAGATCTAGGTTCTTTATCCAGGTCTTTTATCAAGGATTTTTCAGCTGAAAAGTCTAATTCTCCAGATGCTGTTTTAGATCTTTTTGATCCTCTGAAACCTTCTATTAAATGATCCCTGAATTCTTCAGCATAAACCGAATCAAATAAGTATCCTTCTTCCTTATCAATTTTTAGTTTAGCGATGATCCCACGCTTGGGTATTTCATTAAGTAGATTTTCATTTTCTATTGATGCGAAAGAAACCGGAAGCTGGTATAACTCAGGTAAACCTTCATTATAGGTCACCTCAAGAATAATGATCCTTGTTGGCAAATCTTTTATTTTGATCTCAATAGATTCTTTAACAGTGATCTCCTGAAGGGTCCTTCCGGCGCTTTCAAACCATCTTCTGTGCTCCAGGTATGGAGGAAGGATCTGGCCAGATAATTTTTGAAGGGTCCTGTTCTTTAAAAGATTATTCCAGTTATCGATCTTTAAAACCGGGATTTTACTTCCGCCTTCAACTCTTTCTCTTTCTTCTTCCAGGGCAAACCAGTAATAGCCATAAGGCGATAAGGTAAATAGATATGGTCTGTCTGTTATCTTCGGAAATCTGTTATGGCTAAAGACTTCTACCGGAGTATAGCCCTTAAAATCTTCAAGATCCAGTTCTGCTGGTTGTGAAAAACGGGAAAGATTTCCCAGTACAAGGATCTTTTCATCCTTATAAATCCTGGTGTAGGCGATGATCTTGGAATTGGATGGTGAAAGGAATTCTATATCTCCTCTTCCAAAGGCCTTATATTTTTTACGCATACCAATGATCCTCTTCATCCACCAGAGAAGAGAGGAAGAGATCATTTGCTGGGTCTCCACGTTTATAGATTCATATTTATACTCAGGATCTATGATGAGTGGCAGGTATAGTTTCTGCGGATTTGCAAGTGAGAACCCGGCATTTCGGTCTGCCGTCCATTGCATAGGTGTTCTTACCCCATCACGATCTCCAAGGTAGAAATTATCTCCCATCCCGATCTCATCGCCGTAATAGATAATTGGTGTTCCCGGTAAAGAAAATAGGAGCATATTCATGAGTTCTATCTTGCTGCGGTTATTATCCAGTAGCGGAGCCAGTCTATGTCTTATCCCAACGTTGATCTTGGCCTGAGGATCTTTAGTATAAACCTTATACATATAATCCCTTTCTTCATCTGTTACCATTTCCAGGGTAAGTTCATCATGATTTCTAAGGAAGATCCCCCACTGGCAATTTTCAGGAATCTCCGGGGTCTGGTCTATAATATCTATAATAGGGTAGCGGTCTTCCATTTTTACAGCCATGAACATACGAGGCATTATAGGGAAGTGGTAGTTCATATGACATTCATCTCCATCTCCAAAATAAGCTGCGGAATCTTCAGGCCACATATTAGCTTCAGCAAGAAGCAATTTGTTATCATAATTCTTATCTACATGTGCTCTGAGTTTTTTCAGAAATTCATGCGTTTGTGGAAGATTCTCACAATTAGTGTCTTCTCTTTCGAATAAATATGGAACAGCATCGAGCCTGAAACCATCTACTCCCATTTTACACCAGTAATCCATAATATTGAAAACTTCCTGCTGTACCTTAGGATTATCAAAATTCAGGTCGGGCTGATGCGAGAAAAAGCGATGCCAGTAATATGATTGGGCTTCAGCATCCCAACTCCAGTTGGAGGGTTCGGTATCGGTGAAAATTATCCGGGCATCTTTATATTTATGTGGATCATCGCTCCACACATAATACTCCCTTTCTTCAGATCCCGCAGGAGCTTTTCTGGCTCTTTGAAACCATTCATGCTGATCTGAGGTATGGTTTATCACCAGCTCGGTAATAACTTTTAATCCGCGGCTATGAGCTTCATTCAGGAAGATCTTGAAATCTTCCACATTTCCATAGGAGGGATTGATATTATAATAATCTGCGATATCATACCCATCATCCCGCAGTGGTGATGGATAAAATGGTAATAACCAGATGGCAGTTACTCCAAGATCTTCCAGGTAATCCAGTTTCTGCATTAGCCCTTCAAAGTCTCCAATTCCGTCACCGTTACTATCAAAAAAGGCCTTAATGTGGAGTTCGTAAATTATTGCGTCTTTGTACCAGTGATTTTCTTTGGAATTGGAACTTTTAGCCATAAGAGAGTTTTAAATAATTAAAAATCAGGAGTTAGTCTTTTAAATTTATAAAATATGTGGCCTTTCAGAGTTAAAAATATACTAAGACTCAAATTTTAAGTAAACCACTTTATGAGAATGCAAAAAAAAGCGGGAAATAATCCCCGCTTTTATCTTCTGTTAATCTATAGGTATTCTACAAATTGATATTCAGTTTAGCATAGTAATATGCTCCTCCAAATCCCATTTGAACAGCATCCCAGTAACCACCAGCCTCGGTCCAGTCATCCTGCTGATCTGGATAAACATTGAACAAATTATTGCTTCCTACATTAAGTTTAAGAGCATCATTTAATTTAAAACCGAAGTTAAGATCAGTAACAATTTTAGAATCGTATACATCTGAAGCGGCAGCAACTTGATTTTCCAGACTTCCGTAATCTGCAACATCTTCAAACATCTGAAAGTCCAGTAGGGTAACTTCACTAAATCTGGTTAAACCTAAAGCTACATCAAACCATTCAATATCATAAATGAGATTTAAGGTCAATTTACTATCAGGAGCTGATGCAAGTAAAAATGACTTATCTCTTTCACCAAAAAATGTCTGTTCATCAAGATCACCATTTTTTACATCAGTGATCGTCATGTCATTAAAGTTACCTATGAAACTTGTGGTTAGTTTACCTTCACGTAAGCTGAACTCGTTGGAAAGAACAATGTCAAGACCTACAGTTTCAGTATCTGCCCCATTAGCGAAGAATTGTGCAGCTTCTACATTATCTATTTGTGGAGCATCGAAATTACCTGTTAGTACGATACGATCCTGAACATTGATGTAATAACCGTCAACCGTAGCAGTGAATTTTCCGAAATTTGCTGTAAAACCCAGTGAAGCGTTTAAAGCCGTTTCTTCCTGCAAAGGTCCAATTCCGAAAGAGGCCGTAACCGGACTATTGTTTGGTGATAATAAAGATTCTAAAGCTTCACCTCCTACAAAGTTTGTGAACTTAAGGTTGTAATAGATCTGGGCCAGGGAAGGAGCTCTAAAACCGGTACTAACAGAACCCCTGATATTAATATCCTCTGTAGCCTTTAATCTTGCTGCTAACTTTCCGTTAAGAGTACTACCAAAATCACTATAGTTTTCAAATCTTGCAGCTGCTGCTAAAAGGAAAGCTTCAGTAAATTCGAATTCAGCATCTGCATACAGTGAGACGTTAGATCTGCTTCGATCAACTTCATTATCTGGTCCGTATCCTGGGAATCCTTGAGAACCACCTGGTCTTGGATCTCCTGTTACCGGATCTATAGGCTGCATTTGTATATCTGGATTTGTAATAGGAATTCCATCTACATCATAGGTAGCGTATGAAGCTTCTTCTCCAGCGAAGATCTCGAAATTCTCTGTTCTGTATTCAGCTCCAAAGGCGAAGTTTACTCCTTCCAGCATGTCTTCGTAATACTTTGAGAAATCTAAATTGATCACATTCTGACTCAAGTTATGACCACCGGCATCAAAATCTGTTGGAGAAATATCTCCAAGAGAAGCGTTAATGGTTCCTTTTATGTAATAATGGAAAAGGTTTTTCCCCCAGGTATTACTAAGGTCAATATTCCAGCCACTTTCAGTTTTAGTTCTAAAACCTGCGGCTACCGAATTATCAGTGATAATGGAAGTGATCCTTGGTGTAAAACCATCAGGATAAACACTCACCACGTTTCTTGCCGTTGGATTGTTTCGTGTAAAAGCAAAGGCATCTGTGTCTCTATAATTTCTACCTCCGAATGCATAGAATTCTGTATTTTCTGAGATAGGGATTGCCAAATTTCCCATAAAGTTCACACCTTCGATTGCGGCTTCACCAAAACCACGTCTAAAATCGAATCCGGGACGAAGCGTCTTATTTTTATTCAGATACTCAACAGTAAAATTAGCGTACCCATCTTCGGCTATTTCAAAACCATAATTGGTGGTTACTTTTACTGAACCCCCGTCGAAATTTTGATCATCCCCAATGGCATTTCCATCTCTATCTGTGTCTAACCTGTTTCCATCTGTATTTGGTGCACCTTCCGGAAAATCTCCTTCCGCATTCGTATTGTAGAATCCGTAATTAACGCTTCCGGTAAATTCTTCAACAGCATCTTTTAAAACGATATTGATCACCCCGGCAATGGCATCTGAACCATACTGTGCTGCAGCACCATCTCTAAGGATTTCTATTCTTTTAATAGATGCGGCAGGTATGGCGTTAAGATCTGTTCCGGTATTTCCTCTTCCTCTTGTTCCAAAAATATTGATCAGAGAAGACTGGTGTCTTCTTTTACCATTTACCAGTACTAAAGTTTGATCTGGTCCTAAACCTCTTAATGATGCAGGGTCTATATGGTCGGCCCCATCAGATCCCGACTGTTTGTTAGCATTGAAAGAGGGTGCGGCATATTGCAGCATCTCGTTGATCTCTATTTTACCAGTTTGTGTGTTAACCTCGCTTACATCAATAACGTCAACGGCTACAGGTGTATCTGTTGAGGCTCTTTTTGGGCTTCTTGAACCTACAAGTTGAACTTCCCCTAAAGAAACTCCATCGGCCAGGGTTACATCTATTTGAGACCTTCCATTTACAGCCACTTCCTGCTCTTCAAATCCTACAAAACTAAAAACAAGTGTAGCTTCAGGATCTACTTCGATAGTATATTGGCCATCAAAGTCGGTTGAAGTTCCATTCTCGGTCCCTTTTTCATATACATTAACGCCGGGTAGGGGTGTGCCGGAATTATCTGTCACGACCCCTGTGATCTCATCTTGGGAAAAGACCATTATGGGTAATGAAAACATTGTAATAAAAAGTAAAAACTTCTTCATGTTTCTAAGTGTTTTGGTTAATTATATTAAGCAATATAATTAAAATGATTAACGATATTAATGAAATGGCGATAATCAATAATTACTGTTCAATAATTATTGAATTAGGAAAACAGGAGGGTCAGATTTGCGAATTCTCTTCTAATTGTTTTGTTATTTATTGAGCAGAAGTAATTATGAAATACTCTTAGATAATACCTATCTTTGCAGCCGCAAAAACAAAGCATCTAAATAATTTTATATGAAAGCTGGAATTGTAGGACTACCTAACGTTGGTAAATCAACACTTTTTAACTGTTTGAGTAATGCTAAGGCCCAAAGTGCAAATTTTCCTTTTTGTACTATCGAACCGAACGTTGGAGTTGTAAATGTTCCTGATCCTAGATTATTGAAACTGGAAGAATTGGTAAATCCTGAAAAGGTTGTTCCTGCGACCGTAGAGATCGTGGATATCGCTGGTCTTGTGAAAGGAGCAAGTAAGGGGGAAGGTCTAGGAAACCAATTTCTTGGGAATATCAGGGAAACTGATGCGATCCTGCATGTTCTAAGATGTTTTGAAGATGACAATATTGTGCACGTAGATGGTTCTATTGACCCTATCAGGGATAAGGAAACTATCGATATGGAGCTTCAGTTGAAAGACCTTGAAACTACTGAGAAAAAACTTGAGAAGGTTAAAAGAGCCGCTAAGACTGGTAATAAAGAAGCCCAGAAAGAGGAGGCTGCTTTATTAAAAGTAAAGGCAGGACTGGAAGCTGGTAAATCTGTTCGTGCAATAGACCTAACCGAGGATGAGCGTAAAGAATTCATCGCTCCATTACAGTTCATTACAGATAAGCCTGTAATGTACGTTTGTAACGTTGATGAAGGAGCTGCTGTAGAAGGTAACGCCCATGTAGAAAAAGTTAGAGAGGCCGTTAAGGATGAAAATGCTGAGGTTTTAGTGCTTGCTGTAGGAACTGAAGCTGATATTACCGAATTAGACGATTTTGAAGAAAGACAAATGTTTCTTCAGGATATAGGGTTAGACGAACCAGGATCTGCAAAACTTATCCGTGGTGCATACCAACTTTTAGATCTTCAAACTTATTTTACCGCTGGGGTAAAAGAAGTTAGAGCCTGGACGATACCTGTAGGTGCATCTGCGCCTCAGGCCGCTGGAGTGATCCATACAGATTTTGAAAAAGGCTTTATTCGAGCTGAGGTTATTGGCTATGACGACTACGTGAATTTTGGAAGTGAAGCCAAGGTAAAAGAAGCGGGTAAGATGCGCGTGGAAGGAAAGGAATATATCGTTAAAGATGGCGATGTAATGCATTTCCGTTTCAATGTCTAAGAGACCTGGTCTCCAAAAATAACTGAAATAATAAATAAAAAATTTCGTCTAAGCCGTACCATTTTTATGGCTGTTTTGGGTGATGAAATCTGTGCTAAATTCTCATTTTCAGCATGGTAATTATTTAATCTTATACCCGGGTAGATGCCTGGGTTGTCTTAATTAACATTTATTCTAAAATCTTTGTTAATTACTTTACGCATTATCTATTTCAATTTTTAAGCTATAGCCTTATATTTAGGCCATAACTCCATGACTACTTATGAGCGAGAATACTAAATATACCGAAGATAATATTCGGTCATTAGACTGGAAAGAGCATATTCGTATGCGTCCCGGAATGTATATCGGGAAGCTCGGAGATGGTTCTAGTCAGGATGATGGGATATATATCCTTTTAAAAGAAGTTATAGATAACAGTATTGATGAGTTCGTGATGGGCGCGGGGAAAACTATTGAGATCTCTGTGCAGAATCAACGGGTCATCGTTCGTGACTTTGGTAGGGGTATACCTCTTGGAAAGGTTGTAGATGTAGTTTCCAAGATGAATACCGGTGGGAAATACGACACCAGGGCTTTTAAAAAGTCTGTAGGTCTAAACGGTGTTGGTACCAAGGCTGTAAACGCGCTTTCCTCATATTTTCGTGTGGAATCTTCCAGGGATTCAAAAAGTCACGCTGCCGAATTTGAGCAGGGTAATTTAATGGAGGAGGAGCATCTTGATGAAACTTCCAGACGAAGAGGAACCAAGATCACTTTTATTCCCGATGAAGCGATTTTCAAGAATTATAAGTTCAGAAATGAGTATATCGAGAAAATGCTTAAGAACTATGTTTATCTCAACCCGGGATTAACCATAGTTTTTAATGGAGAAAAGTTCTATTCTGAAAATGGATTGAAAGATCTTCTGGGAGATAGTATTCATGAAGATGATATGCTTTATCCTATTATTCATCTTAAAGGTGAGGATATTGAAGCAGCGATCACTCACAGTAAATCTCAGTATAGCGAGGAATATCATTCTTTTGTGAATGGTCAGAATACTTCCCAAGGAGGTACCCACCTGGCCGCTTTTAGAGAGGCTGTGGTTAAAACTATTCGTGAATTCTACGGAAAGAATTATGAGGCAAGTGACATTAGGAAATCTATTGTTGCTGCCATCAGTATAAAAGTAATGGAACCGGTTTTCGAAAGTCAGACGAAAACGAAACTAGGTTCTACAGATATGGGTGGAGAATTACCTACGGTAAGAACTTATATCAATGATTTCGTAAAAAGGCATCTGGATAATTACCTTCATAAAAATCCTGAAACAGCTGAGAATCTTCAGCGCAAGATACTTCAAGCTGAAAGAGAGCGTAAGGATCTTTCCGGAATTAGAAAACTTGCGAAAGACAGGGCTAAAAAGGCCAGTCTTCATAATAAGAAATTACGGGATTGCCGTGTTCATCTTGGCGATAGCAAGCATGAGCGTTGTCTTGAAACTACTCTTTTTATTACCGAGGGTGATTCTGCGAGTGGATCCATTACCAAAAGTAGGGATGTGGTTACCCAGGCAGTTTTCAGTTTAAAGGGTAAACCGCTTAATAGTTATGGTCTTTCCAAAAAGATCGTTTACGAAAATGAAGAGTTCAACCTGCTGCAAGCGGCACTGAATATTGAAGAGTCTTTGGAAGATCTGAGATATCACAATATTGTGATCGCGACCGATGCCGATGTTGATGGAATGCATATTCGTCTTTTATTGATCACATTTTTCCTTCAGTTCTTCCCTGAACTTATCAAGGAAAACCATTTATATATACTGCAAACTCCATTATTTAGAGTCCGTAACAAGAAAGAAACCATTTATTGTTACAGCGAAATGGAGCGCAAGCAGGCTATTGAGAAACTTTCGGGTAAACCTGAGATCACCCGATTTAAAGGTTTGGGTGAAATTTCACCGGATGAATTCGTTCATTTTATTGGTGAAAATATTCGTTTAGATCCCGTGATGTTAGACAAAGACAAGTCTATCGAAGAAATGCTGAGTTTCTATATGGGTAAGAACACACCAGACCGTCAGGAATTTATTATCGAAAACCTGAAATTTGAACTTGACCTGGTTGAAGAACTTGGAATATGAGATTTACCAATAGAAATGAGGTCAAAATAATACCGTCTATTTATATCGTTCTGGTAGCGGTATTTGTCACCAACGTATTTGTGAATATTGAGATCATGGCTTCTTCTGAAACCGAACAGGAGTTAAGTTTTAGCCATTTTGTTCCCAATATCGTAACCTTATTAATTGGATTATATATACATAAGATAGGCCAGTCATTTGATTTTGATAGTGATGGTGAGACTTTGAATTTTAAGAATAATGGGGTCTTTTTTTCTAAATTCATGGAATATCGTGTAAAGAAGGCTGAATTTCCTAAGCGAAAACTAGGGAAATTCAAGTTCGTGGATTATGGTATTTATTCTGCTCTAACCATTTACATTAGTTCCAGAAGAAAAAAAGGCTATAGAAAATATACATTCAATACTACATTTTTAACCCGAAAAAAGAAAAGAGGGATGGTGGATTCCTTGAACAAGGTATTAGAAACCACTCCTAAAGTTACTGCCTAATGGAAGAAAACCAAGAAGGAGCTCAGGAAGAGCAGTTTGAAAGTAAAGAAGAACTTATTAAGGTAACCGGCATGTACAAAGACTGGTTCCTGGATTATGCTTCATACGTGATCCTGGAACGGGCAGTACCTGCAATCGAAGACGGATTTAAACCTGTGCAGCGACGTATCATGCATTCCATGAAGGATCTTGATGACGGTCGGTACAACAAGGTGGCGAATATCGTGGGTCATACCATGCAATATCACCCTCATGGTGACGCCAGTATTGGTGATGCCATGGTTCAGATTGGCCAGAAGGATATCCTGATAGATACCCAGGGTAACTGGGGAAATATTCTTACAGGTGACCGGGCAGCAGCTCCCCGTTATATCGAGGCACGACTATCAAAATTCGCTTTAGAGGTCCTTTTTAGTCCTAAACTTACCGAATGGCAACTTTCTTACGATGGTAGAAAGAAAGAACCGGTGAATCTTCCGGTGAAATTTCCTATGCTACTAGCACAGGGAGCAGAAGGTATTGCCGTTGGATTGAGTACAAGATTTCTTCCGCATAACTTTAATGAACTTATAGATGCTTCCATTTTACATCTGAAAGGAAAAAGTTTTAAACTTTTCCCTGATTTCCCAACTGGCGGAATTGCAGATGTTTCCAATTACAATGACGGGAAACGTGGGGGTAGAGTAAGAATAAGGGCTAAGATCAATCAGCTGGATAAGAATACGCTGGTGATCAATGAGATTCCTTATGGAACAAATACTTCCAGCTTGATAGATTCAATTCTAAAGGCGAACGACAAAGGTAAGATCAAGGTCAAGAAGATCGAGGATAATACAGCTGCTGAAGTTGAAATCCTTATCCATTTGCCAAATAATATATCTCCAGATAAAACCATTGATGCGCTTTACGCTTTCACCCAATGTGAAAATTCTTTAGCGCCACTAGGTTGTGTGATCATAGATCATAAGCCGATATTCCTGGGAGTTTCTGAGGTTCTTAGAAGATCTACAGATCATACGTTGCATTTGCTTAAACGTGAACTCGAGATAAAATTAGATGAGCTCGAAGAACAATGGCATTTCGCATCTTTGGAAAGGATCTTTATTGAAAATCGTATTTATCGTGATATAGAAGAAGAAGAAACATGGGAAGGCGTGATCGCGGCGATAGATAAAGGTTTAAAACCTCACACAAAACATTTAAAAAGAGCGGTAACCGAAGAGGATATCGTGAGACTGACAGAAATTCGAATCAAAAGAATTTCAAAATTCGATATAGATAAGGCGCAACAAAAGATCGATGCTTTAGAAGGAGAAATTGCACAGGTGAAACATCACCTGGATAATATCGTGGACTTCGCGATAGATTATTTCAAAAAACTAAAGAAAGACTACGGAACGGGAAGAGAAAGAAAAACGGAACTTAGACTTTTCGAAGATATTGAAGCTACGAAGGTAGTTATAAGAAACACCAAGCTTTATGTAAACCGGGCTGAAGGTTTTGTTGGTACCGCCCTGAAAAAGGATGAGTATGTTACTGACTGTTCAGATATCGATGATGTCATCTGTTTTACGGCAGATGGTAAGATGATGGTCACCAAAGTGGATAGTAAAACCTTTATAGGAAAGGATATTATTCACGTTGCTATTTTCAAGAAGAAAGATAAGCGCACTATTTACAATATGGTGTATCGTGACGGAAAAGCTGGAAATACTTATGTGAAACGTTTTGCGGTAACTTCGGTAACCAGGGATCGCGAATATGATCTAAGCCAGGGTAAAAAGGATTCTAAAGTCCTTTATTTCTCTGCAAACCCTAATGGTGAGGCAGAAGTGGTTACCGTATTACTGAGACAGGTGGGAAGCATTAGAAAGGTTAAATTCGACCTTGATTTTGCAGATGTCCTTATCAAAGGCCGAAACGTAAAAGGAAATATTGTCACTAAGTATTCTGTAAAACGCATCGAGATGAAGGAGGAAGGGGTTTCAACCTTGAAACCACGTAGGATCTGGTTCGATGATACTGTGAAAAGACTTAATGTTGATGATCGCGGCGAACTACTTGGTGAATTTAAAGGCGAAGACAGATTGTTGGTCATTACCCAGGACGGTGTGGTGAAAACTATTAAACCAGAGCTTACTACCAGGTTCGATGATGAAATCATTGTTCTGGAAAAATGGGTAAAAGACAAACCGGTTTCGGCAATTTACTGGGAGCCTGAAAAGGAGCGTTATTATGTGAAACGTTTCATCATTGAGCATCCAGACAAGGAAGAAAAATTTATTTCAGAACATGATGATTCGTTCCTGGAACTGGTCTCCACAGATTATTATCCAATGGCGGAAATTGTGTATACCAAGCCAAAAGGAAAAGAGCGCAGGGAGAATGAAGAGGTGAACCTCGCTGAGTTTATTGCAGTTAAAGGGATCAAAGCTTTAGGAAACCAGCTGACTTCAGAAAAAGTGAACCAGATAAATCTTTTGGATCCAATGCCGTACGAGGAACCGGAAAATGAGGATGATGAAAATGAAGAAGAAGATTCTGATGGAAACGGAGAAATCAGCGGGGAGGATATAAAATCAGGTAAGATCAAAGCACCTGAAAAAGGAAAGAATTCTGATGGGCAACCATCTCTTTTTGATGAGTAATGGGAATATTTAAGGAGTTTAAAGAATTTGCCGTAAAAGGCAATATGATAGACATGGCGGTGGGTATCATCATTGGTACCGCCTTTAATAAAGTGGTGGATGTGCTGGTAAAGCAGGTGATCATGCCGCCACTTAGTATGCTTACCAATGGTGTAAATTATGCCGACAGGAAAATTATTCTACAGGATTCCTCAGGAATTGAGGGAGATGCAAATTTTGTAGAGGAAGTTTCTATTGGATACGGACTTTTAATAGAAACACTCATAGACTTTCTGGTTATTGGTTTTGTAGTATTCCTGGTAGTGAAGTTTATGAACCGTTTCCGTAATAAGGCACAGGATCCAAAGAATACTAAAGTGGTCACTCCTAAAGATATTGAGCTGCTTTCCAGTTTAAATGATAAGATGGAAGAGCAGAATAAACTTCTAAGGGAAAGACAGGGTTAGTTAGAAACCTTCTTTACTTTTCCTTTGGCCTTTTTTGAGCTGCCTACCTGTCCGTACTCAAATGTATAACCATCTTTGGTTGTAGTAAGTATTTTAATGTGTATCGGCTTTTCTTCAGCCATACCTGCAGGGTTGGTATTTCTAAGAATGTATTCACAATCATTAATCCAGCGAACACTGGAAGTATCTGTCTTACCCTGAAATTTCTCAATCTCTATACTATCATTTCTAATAAAACGGGAAGTCACTAATTCACCGTTGATAAAACTCTCAAATTCGTAAGTCCCTGTTCTAAAATCCTTACAATTTCTTTCAGCGTTGAAGCAGGAGCATAAAAGCAATAAGCTGAATAAGACGGTTATTTTCTTCATACCGCAAAATAATTCAATTTAGGCGGAATAATCAATTTTCGAAGGCTTCAAAACTTCCATCAGTATAAAAAATAACGATCTTCTTGATTTCCTTTCCAGATCTTTCAGACGGAAAATTGGTAGGTTGTTCCTGCGAAAAATTTTGAGTGGGTTGATAATTTGATAAGGGAGTAGCAGGCTTTTCTTCGATTTTTGGTTTCTCGATTTCATTCTTTGAATCTTCACCTGCCGGAAATTTGCCCTTTCCGTTTAGCAACCAATACAATTCCACTTCTGGAAAATTCTGTACAACCTTCATCACAAAGTCCAGACTTGGTTTGTTTCTACCAGATAAAATATGTGAAATAGAGGAGCGCCCAACTTCAATTTTATCGGCAAAAGCAGCGGCCGAAAGATCATAAAAATCGAGGATCTTATTCAGTCGCGAGGCGAACTTTTCAGTGTTTACCATTGTAACATAATTAGGATGTGAATTGCATTTACAAATGTAAATAATATTTACAAGAATACACTGTTACATCTGTAAACAATTAACAACAATGCAAATAAACACTTCAATTAAAACAACCTAAATAACTAAAAATAAATTATTTAGGTATGTCAAATAAAATGATAGGATTATTTCCAAAGTAGACTGTTGCTGGCCTGGTATCAGTGTTTACAATTGTTTACAACAAATGTAATTTTAGGTGTTTACAATTGTAAAATATACATTGTTTAGTTTTGTAAACATGAAAAATGAAGAGCTTAAAGATCTGTTTCAGGAAGACTTTTATTCTCAAATAAAATTTGAAGAAGTTACAGGTCGATACATTACAAATGACGACCTGAATTTGGTTTTAGAAAAACTGGCTGATAAATATCCTGTGGAAGAAATTGGAAGATCGGTTGAAGAAAGATCAATTAACATGATCACCTTAGGAGGTGGTAAAACTAAAATTTTAGCCTGGTCTCAAATGCACGGAAATGAAGGAACCACCACAAAGGCGGTTTTCGATCTTCTGAATGCTTTTGCTCAAAATGATAGAAATGAGGTTTTCGAAGAGATTTTAAATCTCTGTACCTTTATTATCATACCTATATTAAATCCAGATGGCGCTGCCGCATATACCCGGGTTAATTCTAATGAGGTTGATCTTAATCGCGATATGCAGGACCTTAGTCAGCCCGAGAGTAGGATTTTGATGGAGCAATTTCACCGGTTTAATCCCAATTTTTGTTTAAACCTGCATGATCAGCGTACAATTTTTAGTGCAGGAGAGGTAGCTGAACCGGCAACTTTATCTTTTTTAACTCCTTCTAAAGATAAGGAGCGAAGCATAGATGATTTCAGGAAGCAAAGCATGAGTTTGATCGCCGGTATTGCGGAAGATCTTTCAAATGAGCTGCCTGGCAGAATAGGGAGGTATGATGATGCGTTTAATATTAATTGTGCAGGGGATACATTTCAGCATCTTTCAGTTCCTACAGTACTTTTTGAAGCGGGACATTTCCCGGGTGATTATGAAAGGGAGGTTAGTAGAAAATATGTTTTCAAAGCATTGATTTCCTGTATCTATCAAATTGCGGTAGGTGCTTATGAAATTGCAGACTATGAGTCATATTTTAAGATTCCGGAAAATCAGAAGCTTTTTAATGATGTAATTATTAGAAGGGCGAAGTTTAGAGATGGTATTAAAGATGTGAGTATCCAGTTCAAGGAGATTTTAAAGGGCGGGAAGATAGATTTTGTACCTGTAGTAGAAAAAATCCAGGAGAATATTTCAAAATATCCTCATAGAGAAATAGATGCGGCTGGAGCGGAAATTAAATTGCCTAATGGGGTTGAACTCGACGAAAACGTTGTAGTTAATAAAATTATCTTAAATAACGAGAAAATACAGGTTAAATATCAATATATATCCAATTAATTGACAATAATTCAATGATTTTGTATTAATTTTGAAGTTCATTAAAAAAAAGAACTTTTAAAATGGCCAAGTTTAAATTAGACGAAACAGACCACCAGATTCTTGACATGCTCATCGAGAATACTAGGACACCATTTACAGATATTGCCAAAAAACTTCTTATTTCTGCAGGTACCGTTCATGTGAGAGTTAAGAAAATGGAAGAAGCCGGAATTATCATTGGCTCTTCTTTGACCCTGGATTACAAGAAATTAGGATACGCCTTCATCGCTTACGTAGGTGTTTTTCTAAAAAATACATCTCAAACCAAATTTGTACTTGAGAGAATCAACGAGATCCCATTTGTCACGGTAGCTCACGTTACCACAGGCAAATTCAATGTGTTTTGTAAAATCCGAGCAAAGAACACTCAACATGCTAAAGAAATCATCTTTCAATTAGATGATATCGAAGGTGTTTACCGAACAGAAACTATGATCTCTTTAGAGGAGAGTATAAACGACAAAAAGCGATTGATGCATTCTATTTTTAAAGACATGTAAACAGTCCTAAACTTTTATTAAAGGCCCTTTAGACTGTTTTGTTTAAAGGGTTTTTTTATAAATTTAAAAAAATTGACCACCCTAAAAATTGATTATGCACAGAGAACCCAGATTAGATAGATTCAATGATAACGTGCTTGCGAAGTACCAGGTTTATAATAGTATATTCTTAACCCTTCCATACGACGAGATCAAAAAAACAGGAGCCTTGCTTCCTTTGTTTCAGGAAATATGTGAAGCTGGATTCCAAAACAATGAGAATCCTTCCCAAATTGTAGAGCGTTTTTTTGATAAATATGGCGAAAACCCGACTGAGGAGGAAAAAATAGATCTTCTTTTCAGATTTATTCAATATATAGAAAGACAGGTTGTTCTTTTTGACGCAATAGAAGATGCTTCATTTTCTATAGTTAACAATATGGATGGTCGTGGTACTTTAAGAAGTGTAAAAGAAGAGGCCGAGGCTAAACAAAAGGTGGAGGAGTTAAAGGAGTACCTTAAAAGATTTAAAGTTAGGCCTACGCTTACTGCTCATCCAACACAATTTTATCCTGGAACAGTTCTAGGGATCATTACAGATCTGGATCATGCAATTAGAAAAAATGACCTTGTAAGGATCAAACAATTGCTTGCTCAATTAGGTAAAACTCCATTTTTCAAAAAAGAGAAGCCTACTCCATATGATGAAGCGGTAAATTTAATATGGTATTTTGAGAATGTATTTTATCAGAGTGCCAGTAAGATCCATAATTATATTCAACAAAATATTTTTGATGGTGAAGATGTAGGGAATCAGGTTATAAATCTTGGTTTCTGGCCAGGTGGTGACCGTGATGGGAATCCTTTTGTTACTACAGATATTACTCTTAGGGTAGCGAAAAGATTAAGAAGAACCATACTTCTGAATTATTATCGTGATGTACGTGAATTGAAGAGAAGATTGACTTTTAGAGAAGTACATGAGCTAATGGCTGAGATCGAAAAAGGATTATATGATTCGGCTGTATCAAGATCTGGAAGCATTAAACTTCCACTTGAAGACTTGAAGCGCAAATTCAATCAGATCAAGAATATACTTGAAGAAAAACATCAGTCATTGTTTATTGATGAAGTAAACGATATGATCAATAAGGTTAATCTTTTTGGTTATCATTTTGCAACGCTGGATATCCGTCAGGATTCAAGTATTCACCAGGAAGTTCTGGATGAAATCAGCAAAATGAAACCCGAATTGATTCCTTCCAATTTCAATGAGCTAGATGATAAGAAGCAGATCGAGATATTGAGCACGGTAAAAGGAAAACTTGATCCTGAAGAATTTGAGGAAGGTATGGGTAAAGCTACTATTTCCTCAATATATGCCATGCAGGAAATTCAGGAGAAAAGTGGTGAACCAGGTGCTAATAGGTATATCATTAGTAACTGTGGTAGTCCGCAGGGTGTTCTTCAGCCGTTTGCCTTTATCAGAATGACGGGGTGGGAGCATCCAACAGTAGATGTTGTGCCATTATTCGAAACAGTTCCAGATCTTCAGGACGCACATAATGTGATGGAAACTTTATATACCAATCCGGTTTATAAAGAACACCTGGAAAGAAGAGGAAATAAGCAAACAATAATGCTTGGTTTTAGTGACGGTACTAAGGATGGTGGTTATTTAATGGCAAACTGGAGTATTTTTAAAGCAAAAGAGGCTCTTACCAAAATATCAAGGGAATATGGCATTAAAGTAGTTTTCTTTGATGGTAGAGGTGGACCACCGGCTAGAGGTGGAGGTAAAACTCACCAATTTTATGCTTCTTTAGGGCCATCTATAGAGAACGAAGAAATACAGCTGACGGTTCAGGGACAAACCATTAGTTCTAATTTCGGAACAAAAGATTCGTGTGCTTACAATCTTGAGCAATTATTAAGTTCTGGGGTGTCGAACGAGATCTTCAGCAATGGTAAGAATGAATTGAAAGATGAGGACAGAAAGACCATGACCGAACTTGCTGAGATCAGTTATGAGACCTACACGAATTTCAAAAAGCATCCGAGGTTTATTCCGTATCTGGAAAAAATGAGTACTCTTAAATATTATGCTAAGACCAATATTGGAAGTAGGCCTTCTAAACGTAATAAATCTGCAGAGCTGAATCTTTCAGACTTGCGGGCAATTCCTTTTGTAGGTAGCTGGAGCCAGTTAAAACAAAATGTTCCCGGATTCTTTGGAGTTGGAACGGCGATGGAAAAACTTGAGAAAGAAGGGCAGTTTGATAAGGTGAAGCAACTTTATAATAACTCTGAATTTTTCAGGACTCTGCTGGAAAATAGTATGATGAGTCTTACCAAGTCATTCTTTCCTTTAACTGCATATATGAAAAATGATGAGGAGTTTGGTGAATTCTGGCAACTGATACATGAGGAGTTCGAACGTTCTAAAAAGATGTTGCTTAAGGTTACGGGTTATGATAAACTAATGCAAAACCAGCCTGCAGGTAAAGCTTCAATCGAAGCAAGGGAACGTATAGTGTTGCCATTATTAACGATACAGCAACATGCCTTAAGGACCATTCAGCAGTTAAATAAACAGCCATCAGGTACCGAAGAGAAACTTGAGATCTATGAAAAGATTGTGACCAGGTCTTTATACGGTAATATTAATGCAAGTAGAAATTCAGCTTAAATGAAAAAATCACAATTGACCAAAGGAGAATTCGGTGAATTCTATTCCGGATATATCGATAGGTTAGATAGTGACGCAGAACTCCTTCCGTCTCTTCAGGATAACACTGAAGAGATGTTGGAATTCTTCAAAGGTATACCTTCAGACAAATGGAGTCACCGGTACCAGCCTGATAAATGGAGTTTGCTGGATTTGTTGCAGCATATCATTGATACTGAACGAATTTTCCAGTACAGGGCATTATGCTTTGCAAGAAACGAACAAAAAGCCCTGCCTGGATTTGATCAGGATCTTTATGTTTTAAATTCTGGTGCAGAGCATAGAAATTCAGCAGACTTGATTGAAGAATTTAAAGCGGTAAGAACTTCAGGGATTTTTCTATTTAAAAACTTTACTGAGACCATGCTTAAGATTACAGGAAATATGAATGATGTAAATACCTCTCCAAGGGCTATTGGGTTTATTATGGTTGGCCATGCGAAACACCATAAGGACGTTATTAGCAACAGGTATCTTTAATGTGGAAAGGCATTAAAATATTCCTGAAACTTTTAAAAAAATCCTATTTAAGCTGGGAAAAGAATGGAGCTTATGCAAAAAGTGCAACCATTGCATATTATGCTTTGTTTTCGCTACCATCTTTGCTCATCATCGTTGTTAGTATTGCTGGTTATTTTTTTGGAAGGGAGGCTGTACAAGGGCGCCTTACCGGGGAAATATCAGAATTCATAGGTGAAGATACGGCGAATGCCGTGGAGTCTATGATAGAGAATGCGGCTCTCAGCCAGGATTCTACACTAGCTCTGATCTTTGGATTAGCTATGCTGATATTCGGGGCAACCGGGGTGTTTTTTCAGCTTAAAATTGCGATGAACAATATATGGAATGTTGCTGCTAAAAAGACCAACTTCCTTAGATTAGTCCTCGACCGGGTGATTTCACTGGGGATGGTATTTGTTCTTGGGTTGTTACTACTTATCGCCATGGTAATTTCTGCCTTATTGAAAATGCTGGCTGGGCAGGTGGAGAATTTCTTCCCCGATATTACCGAATTGATGATCACTTTTGCTAATTATGGCCTTTCATTTATAATAATCACCACTCTTTTTGCGGCTATTTTCAAACTTCTTCCAGATATTAAGATCAGGATAAAGACCACTTACGTAGGTGCTGCCTTAACCGCAGTTTTGTTTCTGTTAGGAGAATCTGCAATTAGTTTTTACTTTGGGCAAAGCTCTCCAGGTTCTGTATATGGTGGGGCTTCATCTGTAGTATTAATATTGCTGTGGGTCTATTTTACCTGTTTGATATTATTCTTTGGTGCCGAATTCACCGTTCAATACGCCTTGCTGAAAAAAGAAAAAGTAGTTCCTAATAGATTTGGGGAGCCGGCAATTTACCAGGAGATGGAAAAACTGGAACAGCGCAAAATGGAGATCAAGGATGAAAAGCATATTCTGGATAGGTTGAAGTCTCATTTGGATATCGATGAGAAAGAGGATTCAGAAAATGACAAACCCCAGTCTTAATAAAGGTTTAACTTAAGTGCCGCTAGTTTTAGTAGGGTCTTAATATACTTTCCCGTAGTTGCTCCCTATCTTTGAATGAACCAAAAATTAAAATTTTATTATGGAAAAGAGAATTGCAATTTTGGCCACAGATGGATTTGAAGAAAGTGAGTTGGCCTCTCCAAAAGAAGCAATGGAGAAAGAAGGATTTAAAGTTGATATTGTAAGCCTTAAAAAAGGAAAGATCAAATCCTGGGATAAGGATAATTGGGGAAAAGAATATGACGTAGATTACAGCCTCGATGAAGTTTCAGCCAAAGATTATAATGCGCTGGTATTACCTGGAGGAGTTATAAATCCAGATAATTTAAGACGGGAAGAATCTGCACTTATTTTCGTTAGAGACTTCTTTAAGCAAAGTAAACCGGTAGGCGCTATTTGCCATGCACCATGGACGCTCATTAGTGCTGAAGTAGTGAAAGGTAGAACAATGACCTCTTTCAATTCTATTAGGAAAGATGTCGAAAATGCCGGAGCGCTTTGGGTAGATGAAGAAGTAGTTGTGGATGAAGCATTTGTTACCAGTAGAAATCCAGATGATCTTCCAGCTTTTAATGCAAAAGTAATTGAAGAGATCAAGGAAGGTAAACATGATCTGCAACATGCCTAAGATTTTATAAAAATTGCTAGAAAGAAAAAAGGAGCGTTTTTTACGCTCCTTTTTTTATATCTAATTATTTATCGGAATCTTCATCAAGATCTTCATCGTCTTTTTCAGGGATGTCCACTATTGGGTCATTATAATCTGAATCATCATAATCATCCTCATCAAAATTGGCCATAGTGCTTTCCAGGCGGGTGCTCACTTTTACCAGATAGATAGTGTCATCTGTACGTACTTCGATCGCATCTACAGTTTCATTTTTGGCATTCTTGAATGAGATCACCTGGTCATCATCATAGCCATCAGGATACTTGTCCACTAACATGCTTAATATTTCGGGAGTAAGCTTTTTATAATCTACGATTATCCTTTTCATAGTGTAATTGGTTTATGCAAGTATAAATAAAAAATCAAATTACAAGCAAAACATAATAACGAAATATTTAAAAATTTAAACAATTAAAAATCAATTGGTTAAATAATATTCAAAGGCCTTGTCTATAACATCGTTGGGTACGATAATGTCAATTAATGGTTCTCCGATATCTTTTAGAAGCACGAAGTTAATATTACCTCTTTCGTTCTTTTTATCGAATTTCATCAGGTCTTTTATCCGGGAGATATCTTCATTAGAAAATTCCTCTTTACCATACATTTTTTTTATGACCTCGTTTATTTGCTGAAGTTTGGCTTCAGGGAAATCCTCAAGTTTATGAGAAATATAGCTCTCCAGGATCATTCCTGCAGCAATGGCCTCTCCATGAAGAAGTTTGTTCTTTTCAGGATGGGTAAGGCAATAAGATTCAATTGCGTGTCCCAGGGTATGACCATAATTAAGTGTTTTGCGTATGTTCTTTTCAAACGGGTCTTTTTTAACGATCTCGGCTTTGATATCTACTGAATCTTTAATGATTTCATCGAGGTCTGAAAGGTCCAGTTCGGCCAGGTTGGTCACTTTATTCCAGTAATTTTCATTAGCGATCAATCCATGTTTAAGAATTTCGGCAAGGCCACTTCTCATTTCCTGCGGTGAAAGTGTTTCCAGGTAGTCCGAATCTATCAGAACCATTTCCGGTTGAATTATAACCCCAATCTGATTTTTTAAATTACCTAGATCAACCCCGGTCTTACCACCAACTGAAGCATCCACCATAGATAAAAGGGTAGTGGGTACATTAATAAACTGGATGCCTCTTTTAAAAGTTGAGGCTACAAATCCGCCAAGATCGGTCACTACGCCACCCCCAAGATTTATCACCAGGCTTTTTCGGTCTGCTTCCAGCTCAGATAAGGCATTCCACACTCCTTCACAGGTTTGAAGATTTTTAAATTCCTCACCAGCTTCGATCTCGATCACTTCAGTGATGATATCTGTTCCAATTTTCTGAAGAAACCTGGAAAGACAAAAAGAATGGGTGTTGCTATCTACCAGAATGAAAATTTTTGAAGGCTTTTCAGAATTTATAAAAGCATTCAGTTTTTCATATCCATTTTCAGCATAAAGCACAGGATTTAAAGATGCCGTTAAATCGTTCATTTCATTAAGATTTGTGCGGGGGAAATTAAATAGAATTATTGAATTTTATCAACTTCAATAATTATATTTGCTCGATTAATAGCGCGAAATGATAAATAAGAAAATATTCAATAACACTAAATCAGCTTTTAAGCTTAAGTCTAATACTGAATTGGATAGAGCGATATTTTTATTCAGTATGATGAATTATTCATCTTTGGTTAAGGCCGGGACAGCACTAACTAAATTATCTTTAAAATTACATTTACCTGTAGAGACACTTATCAAAAAGACAATTTTTGAACAGTTCTGTGGAGGAGTTACTGAAGAAGATTGTAAACCGGTGACTAAAGAAATGTATGATGAGAACCTTCATAGTATTTTGGATTATTCAGTAGAGGGAAAAGAGACCGAGGAAGAGTTTGATTCTGCCATGGAAAAAAAGCTGAGTCTTATTGAATATGCTAAAAAGAGTGATGAAGTAACTTTCGCGATGTTCAAGCCAACGGGGATTGGTAGATTTGAGATCTGGGAAAAGGTGAGTGAGAAGATAAATCTTACAGATGAAGAGAAAGAAGAGTGGGAGAGAGTAAAGAAAAGAGTAGATACTCTTTGTAATCGCGCTAATGAACTTGGAGTGAGACTTTATGCCGATGGTGAGGAAACTTGGATGCAGACGGCCGCAGATGATCTCATGGAAGAAATGATGAGGAAATATAATAAGGAGGAAGTCCTTATTTTTAATACACTGCAGTGTTACCGATGGGACAGGCTGGATTATTTAAAAAGCCTGCATGAAAAAGGAAAACAGGAAGGCTTTAAGGTAGGAGCCAAAATTGTGCGTGGCGCCTATATGGAAAAAGAAAATGCTCGTGCAAAGAAGCTAGGATATCCTTCTCCAATTTGTGAAAGTAAGGAGGCCACTGATGTTAACTTCAATAGTGTGATGTCGTATTGCCTTAATCATTTAGAAGATATTTCTGTCTTTATAGGGACACATAACGAGGTAAGCAGCTATTTGGCGCTTCAGATCATGGAAGATAAAGGACTTTCCTTAGATGATAAAAGAATATGGTTTAGCCAGTTATACGGTATGAGTGACCATATTAGCTACAACTTAGCGAGGAAGGGATATAACGCGGTAAAACTGGTTCCATTTGGCCCGGTTCGAGATGTTGTTCCATATTTGTTAAGAAGAGCCCAGGAAAATACTTCTGTAAAAGGTCAAACCGGTAGGGAACTTGGTTTGTTACGCGAGGAAAAGAAAAGGCGTAAAGGTGATAAATCTACGAAACATCACCGCGAATAATTAACACATGCGGCGGATAGCAAAAGTTATCTTTTATAAGATCCTCGGCTGGAAGCTCGAGAGTAATTTTGATCCGGCGATAAAGAAGTGCGTCTTTATAGTTGCACCGCATACGAGTTCATATGATTTTCTTATCGGAATCCTGGTGCGTAAGGTCATGGATATCCAGATAAACTTTGTGGGTAAAAAAGAACTTTTTAAACCTCCCTTTGGTTGGTATTTTAAAATGGTAGGAGGTTCGCCGATTGACCGTAGCGGAAATAAGAACAAAGTGGACGCCATTGCACAGATCTTTAAAGAAAAGGACATCTTTAGATTAGCGATGTCTCCTGAAGGGACCAGGCAAAAAACCGATAAATGGAGAACAGGTTTCTATTATATCGCTTTAAAGGCTGAAGTCCCAATTATAAGGGTGGCCTTTGACTATGGTACTAAAAAAGTAAAAATCTCCGATGCCTATTGGCCAACCGGAGATTTTGAAAAAGATTATACTGAGATTTTCAGTTTTTATGATGGTGTTCAGGGGAAGATCCCTGAGAACTTTTAATTAATCTTCAGCTTCCTCAGAGGCTTCCATAGTATGATAAACGTTTTGTACGTCATCATCTTCTTCTAACTTTTCAAGTAACTTTTCTACATCTGCAGTTTGTTCCTCATTCAGGGATTTAGTTACCTGCGGAATTCTTTCGAAACCAGAAGAAAGGATCTCTATTTCGCGATTTTCAAGTTCTTTCTGGATCGCTCCAAAATATTCAAAAGGCGCATAAATATGTATTCCATCTTCGTCCTCAAAAACTTCTTCGGCTCCAAAATCTATTAATTCCAGTTCCAGTTCTTCCGGGTCAAGCCCTTCAGAATTGATCCTGAAATTACAGGTATGATCGAACATGAATTCAACAGATCCAGAAGTTCCGAGGTTACCATCGCATTTGTTGAAATGTGAACGGATATTCGCTACGGTACGATTATTATTATCTGTCGCTGTCTCTACCAATACCGCAATTCCATGAGGTGCATAGCCTTCAAAAAGCACGATCTTATAATCTCCCTGGGATTTATCTGAAGCGCGTTTAATGGCGCGTTCAACATTATCCTTTGGCATGTTCACGCTTTTCGCATTTTGAATTACGGCACGCAGCTTGGCGTTAGTATCGGGATCTGGTCCACCTTCTTTAACTGCCATTACTATATCCTTCCCAATTCTGGTAAAGGCTTTGGACATTGCAGACCAACGTTTCATTTTACGTGCTTTTCGAAATTCGAATGCTCTTCCCATTGTTCAATAAAATTAGATTCGGGCAAAAATATAAAAAAAGCTCCTAATTCACATTGTAAAATCAGGAGCTGATGTTTTTATAAAAATAATTAAGATCAGCCTGTGGCTTCAATAATATCTTCGATAGTGCGGGCAAGTTTGAAATCCTTTTCGGTTACCCCATCTGCATCGTGACTGGATAGGGATATCTCTAATTGATTATAGACATTTCCCCAGTTAGGGTGATGTTGTTGAGCTTCAGCTTCAAAAGCTATCCTGGTCATTACAGTGAAGGCTTCCTTAAAATTTTCAAACTGGAAGGAGGTATGAATAGCTCCTTTGGCATAAGTCCAGCCATCAAAGTCATTTAATTTATCATGAATTTCGTCTTCGCTTAATTTTTTCATTGCTTAAATCTTTTGGTTTCTCTTAAAGTTAGAAATTAAGCAGTGAAATGGAAGGCAAATTGACTCCTTTATTATAAGATTAACAGCTATAGTTTCGTAGAAGCCTCTACAACCTGGCTTATTGTTATCTGTAGGTTCCTGGGTAGTTTGTTATCTTTTGGTAAAACCGCCAGAAAACGATCATAGTTGGAATCATAGACATTCTTGAAAAGCGGATTCTCATAACCGAGACCTTCGCAAATGTCGCTTATAAAATCTCTTTGATGAACCAGGTCTGTACTTCCAAGATGAAAAACTCCCTGTTTATTCCTGTTGATGATATAGTGAAATTGCTGGGTCACCTTCAGGATCTCAGTTGCATTTATCACAACATTAGGGAATACTTCAAGCGGTTCACCCAGATCGATGATCGTTTTTATCTGTTTGATCCTGGGCGAAGCTTTTCCAAAAACCATCGGCAGCCTAACAATATTATAATTATGGTTAGGTAATCTTAGCAGTGCATTTTCTATTTTGATCTTGAACCTGCCATAAATACTCTGGCTTAAGGTTTTATCGTATTCGTATGATGGGAAATTTGTAAAGGCATCAAAAACATTCGCAGAGCTTATAAAAATAAGTTTCGAATTGTACTTTAATATGTGGTTGATAATAGAAAAATGCGTGACAACCTGCGCATCAAAATCACCTCTTAAGGCAGAAATGATCACATTAGGTTTCAAATTTTCAAGAAGGATCTCGATATTTTCAGTTTCCATGTCAAAATGGTGAAACTGATGGTTGCTCTCAAAAAAATCATTCTCTGTATGATAAGTACCGTGAGTATCAAAATAGGAGCATAGCTCTTTATATAAGGCGTTGCCTATAAATCCGCTAGCTCCTAAAATGAGTATTCGTTTCAAATAAATTATCCTTTATAAAAGGGCAATTTTACCTGAGTTGCAGAAACCGCTTTTTTACGTATTTGAATAGAAACCTTATTTCCCACGCCTGCAATATCAGATGGTACATATCCCAAACCTATTCCTTTTTCAAGGGAAGGGGACATGGTGCCCGAAGTTACTTCTCCAATTTTCTTACCATTCTCGTCTACGATATCATAACCCTGACGAGGAATTCCTCTTTCATCCAGTTCAAAAGCAACTAATTTTCGCTTAGGCCCGTCTTCCTTCTGTTTTTTAAGCTCTTCACTATTTATAAAATCCTTATTGAATTTGGTGATCCAGCCAAGGCCAGCCTCTATAGGTGAAGTAGTATCATCTATATCATTACCGTAAAGGCAATATCCCATTTCCAGTCGCAAAGTGTCTCTTGCCGCAAGACCAATAGGTTTAATTCCAAAATCTTTTCCGGCCTTCATCACTTCATCCCATATCTGCTCGGCATCCTCATTTTTGAAATAGATCTCGAAACCTCCACTTCCGGTATACCCTGTTGCCGAAACGATCACTTTTTCTACACCTGCGAAAGTTCCTACTTCAAAAGTATAGAACTTCATATTCGCAAGATCTATATCTGTGAGCGATTGCATTGCTTCAGCAGCTTTTGGTCCTTGTATTGCCAATAGAGACATATCGTCACTCAAGTCACGCATGGTAGCATCCATGGTGTTGTGATGTGCGATCCAGTTCCAGTCTTTTTCTATGTTAGAAGCATTTACAACTAACAAATATTTTTCAGCATCTATTCGGTAAATGATAAGATCGTCCACAATTCCACCTTCATTATTTGGCATACAGGAATACTGTGCTTTCCCATCTACCAATTTGGATGCGTCATTGGAGCTTATTCTCTGGATCAGGTCTAATGCATGTTCCCCGGAAATTAGAAATTCACCCATGTGAGAAACGTCAAATACTCCTAGATCCTTCCTTACTGTTTCGTGTTCAATATTCACGCCTTCGTAGGATACGGGCATGTTGAAACCGGCGAATGGAACCATTTTGGCGTTTAATTCTTTGTGCTTTTCAGACAGGGCTATTTCTTTCATTATTTTCAAAAATTTGCGCAAATTTATTCAATTCAGGAAGAATACAATATTTATTTGGCCTTTTTATGGATTTATATTTAATATGTATTCTTAAGTTTATAGGAGATAAGTTCAAGAATTAGATATTTATGAAAATACTTACTGCAGAGCAGCTTTCCGAAGCCGACAAAATTACCATCAAGAAACAGGATATAACTTCTGAAGAATTAATGGAGCGGGCAGCTACCCTGGTTTTTAATGAAATTCATAACCGACTAAATGGTGCTCCCATCCCAATTAAGATCTTTTGTGGGATTGGAAATAATGGAGGGGATGGATTGGTGATCGCAAGACATTTGATTCAGCATGGTTATCATGTGACGGTCTATGTAGTTAATTATAGCGATAAAAGGTCTGATGACTTTCTGGCGAATTATGAGAAACTCAAAAATATTACTAATGACTGGCCACAATTAATTAAAAGCGAAGAGAATTTTCCGGATATCAATACCGGAGATTTTGTTATAGATGCCATGTTTGGGATCGGGCTCAACCGGCCAATAGAAGGCTGGGTCGCTAAACTGGTTAAATCAATAAATGATTCAAAGGCATTTACATTGGCTATAGATATGCCTAGTGGATTATTTTCAGACAAAGTACCCGGTAAAGACGCAGCGGTGATCGAAGCCGATTTCACCCTTAGTTTCCAGGCGCCAAAACTCGTTTTCTTTTTACCTGAAACCATGGATTATGTTGGTGATCTGCAAATACTGGATATTGGATTAGACCGGGAACATCTTGGTCAAATTAGTTCTATGAATCATTTGATTGGAAAAATTGAAGCTGCCAGTATTTACAAACCAAGAAAAATCAATTCTCATAAAGGGGATTATGGTCACGCCCTTATAGTTGGTGGCAGCTACGGAAAAATTGGTAGTGTTTTGCTTACAGCGACTGCGGCTCTAAAAACTGGCACTGGCTTATGTAGTCTGTATATTCCAAAATGCGGATATAATATAGTTCAAACCGGTTTGCCTGAAGCAATGGTATTAACAGACAGGGATAATGAGCAGTTGAGTAGTTATCCTGAAAATTTTGAAGCAGATGTTGTTTGTTTTGGAATGGGAGCTGGTACTTCCCAAAAAGCGGTAGAAGCTTTAAAAGACATGTTGCATACTGTAAAGTCTCCAGTTGTAATTGATGCAGACGGTCTTAATATATTATCAAAAAATAGGAAGCTTTTGGATTTCTTACCTAAAAACTCTGTTCTTACGCCACATCCTGGGGAATTAAAAAGGTTAATAGGGGACTGGAGTGATGATTTTGAAAAGCTGGATAAGGCTAAAGATTTTAGCAAGCGCTATAATGTTGTACTCGTAGTGAAAGGGGCGCACACTTTTACTATCAAAAATGAAGAAGTCTATGTAAATAATTCCGGGAATCCTGGAATGGCTACTGCGGGAAGTGGGGATGTATTATCTGGTGTGATAACATCTTTAATAGGTCAATCTTATGAACCGTTATCGGCTGCAATACTGGGAGTTTTTCTTCATGGGCTTTCGGGTGATATCGCCGCATCTGAATTGGGATATGAAAGTCTGCTGGCAGGTGATATAGCTAATAATATAGGTATAGCCGTAAAGAATCTATTTAGAAATGAGATGAAAGATTCGGAAGGAAATTAAGAATTGTTGAAATTATTATTATTTGTGATCCCTTTTATTTGGAATCTTATTCCTGAAATAAGATTTTTGCAATCCATAAACCTATTTTAGAAAATGCAAAATCATCACTATATAAGCTCCGCAGTTTTAGATCTTGAAGTAATTCATGACATTTTAAAAAATGATAGAAAACTTGCTCTAAGTGATGAATCCCGATTGAATATTATTAAATCCCGGGAATATCTGAATAACAAAATTAAGGAAAGTGACAGACCGGTTTATGGTATAAATACAGGTTTTGGGGCACTGTGTAATGTTAAGATCACTTCAGAGAAACTTACTGAATTACAGGAAAACCTGGTAAGATCACATGCCTGTGGAACGGGAGATAAGGTTTCAAAGACTGTAATAAAACTCATGCTTCTTTTGAAGATACAATCCCTGAGTTATGGAAATTCAGGAGTTGCGTTGGAAACAGTGGAGCGCCTTATAGAATTTTATAATAATAACATACTACCCGTTATCTATGAACAGGGGTCATTAGGAGCTTCCGGTGATCTTGCGCCTTTGGCACATCTTGCTTTACCATTGATTGGTGATGGAGAAGTTTATTTTGAAGGTAATGTAATATCTGGTGGGGAATTACTGGAAAAGATGAATTGGGAGCCGGTAAAACTTCAGAGTAAAGAAGGATTGGCTTTGCTAAACGGTACGCAGTTTATGAGTGCTCAGGGAGTGTATGCTCTGTTAAAAGCATATAAACTCTCTTACATGGCAGATCTTATCGGAGCAATTTCTTTAGATGCTTTTGATTGTAATTTATCTCCGTTTGATGAACTGGTTCATTTAGTAAGGCCGCACAGGGGACAGGTTAAAACAGCTGAAAGAGTAAGGAGTTTTCTGGAAGGAAGCGCTATAGCAGAATCTGAAAAGGACAATGTGCAGGATCCGTATTCTTTTAGATGTATTCCGCAGGTTCATGGAGCGTCGAAGGATACCTTATCTTTTGTTCGAAAAACGATAAAAACCGAGATCAATTCGGTGACTGATAATCCTAATATTTTTATTGAAGCAGATAAGATCATTTCGGGAGGAAACTTCCATGGTCAGCCTCTTGCATTAGGTTTAGATTACCTGGCGATCGCACTTTCTGAACTTGCCAACATTTCTGAAAGAAGGATATACCAACTGGTTTCAGGTTTACGCGGACTTCCTAATTTCCTGGTTGAGAACCCAGGCCTGAACAGTGGATTCATGATCCCTCAATATACCGCAGCAAGTATCGTAAGTCAGAATAAACAATTATCTACTCCAGCATCTGTAGATTCTATTGTATCCTCCAATGGACAGGAAGATCATGTGAGTATGGGAGCCAATAGTGCTACCAAACTGCTTAAGGTGGTGGAGAATTTAAATTCGGTGCTTGCTATAGAACTTTTTAATGCTTCACAGGCGATGCATTTTAGAGAGCCTGCCAAAACTTCAGAAACGCTTAGTAATGTAATTGAAAGTTTCAGAAAAGAGGTTCCTGTATTAACCGAGGATAGAACCATGGCGCCTTACATTAAAAAAGCCAAAGAATTTATCGATAATATGGAAATAGAAGATTTTCTTGATTAGATCCTGGTTTTTATCCAGGTTACCGCTTCTTCCAAAGTTTGAAATACTTCAAAACAGCTATTGTCTTTATAGAATTTCTTTTCAACTTCTTCAGCGTTTCGGCGTGTCATTTCATTTTCGCTCACTACGGCAATGGCTCGAAGATTCGTGGCGTTCGCAGATTCAAAATAGACCATAGGATCTACGGCGTAAGAATTAACACGATGTGAGATATATCCGTAATTTTTTCCATTAAAGATTTCTGCGCCGAGATCTAATAACTTTTGATTGGAATCCACATCAAAAAGAACACCTTCATTAAGTTTAGCGATCAGGATATTCTCATGGATATACGCTGTCCCAAAATCAAGTTTTATCTCGTTCTTTAACATTTGTTGTAGGGCCTGTTTTGCGCTAATTTAGAATAATTAATGTATTGGGAGAAAAGATTTTATTAAAAAAGCCACTTTGAAAAAAGTGGCTTTGCAAATTGTATTTATAAGAGATTAAGACTCAGTTTCTTTGATCGATTTTTGAATATCTATCGTCAACTCTTTTTTCTCTTCGTCTAGATCCATTATTATCTTATCTCCGTCTTTTAATTTGGAGCTAATGATCTCTTCAGCAAGAGCATCTTCGATATATTTCTGAATCGCCCTGTTCAATGGACGCGCTCCATATTGCTTATCGAATCCTTTTTCTGCGATGAAATCTTTCGCTTTATCTGAAAGCTTAAGATCATAACCAAGACCCTGAATTCTATCGAAGAGTTTCTCAAGTTCAATATCAATGATCTTATGAATATCTTCTCTTTCAAGGCTATTGAAGATCACAACGTCATCAATTCTATTTAAGAATTCAGGAGCGAATGCTTTTTTCAAGGCATTTTCAATTACGCTTCGAGCGTTATCATCTACCTGAGATTTCTGAGCAGCAGTTCCAAATCCAACACCTTGTCCAAAATCTTTAAGTTTTCTCGCTCCAATGTTCGAGGTCATGATAATGATAGTATTTCTGAAGTCTATTTTTCTACCAAGACTGTCAGTTAAATAACCATCATCTAATACCTGAAGCAACATGTTGAAAACATCTGGATGGGCCTTTTCGACCTCATCAAGCAGAATTACGGCGTAAGGTTTTCTACGTACTTTTTCAGTTAACTGGCCGCCTTCTTCATAACCAACATATCCCGGAGGTGCACCAATTAAACGTGACACAGCGAATTTTTCCATGTATTCACTCATGTCAATACGTATAAGCGCATCGTCGTTATCAAATAATTCACGCGCCAGTACTTTCGCTAACTGTGTCTTACCAACTCCTGTTTGTCCCAGGAAAATAAAGGATCCAATTGGCTTATTAGGATCTTTTAAACCGGCACGGTTACGCTGAATAGCTTTCACAACCTTACCAACGGCCTCGTCCTGACCAATAACTTTTCCTTTTATCTTCTTAGGTAACTCAACAAGTTTATTGCTTTCTGTCTGAGCTATCCTGTTAACAGGAATTCCTGTCATCATTGAAACTACATCTGCAACACTGTCCTCTGAAACTGTTTCCTTATGTTTTTTAGATTCTTCTTCCCACTTTTCCTGTGCGATTGAAAGCTCCTTTTCAAGGTTCTTTTCATCATCTCTCAACTTTGCAGCTTCTTCATATTTCTGTTTTTTAACAACAGAATTTTTGCTTTCCCTTACCTCTTCCAGCTTTCTTTCCAGCTCCAGGATCTGTTTAGGAACGTCAATATTGGTAATATGAACTCTGGACCCAGCTTCATCCAGTGCATCGATAGCTTTATCTGGCAGGAATCTGTCAGTCATATACCTGTTTGTAAGATGTACACAGGCTTGAATTGCTTCTTCTGTATACTCTACATTATGGTGATCTTCATATTTATCCTTAATGTTGTTCAGGATCTCTATAGTTTCCTCAACGGTAGTAGGTTCTACTATTACCTTCTGAAATCTTCTTTCTAAGGCACCATCTTTTTCGATATACTGCCTGTATTCATCCAGGGTAGTGGCACCTATACATTGTATCTCACCTCTGGCAAGTGCAGGTTTGAACATATTGCTGGCATCCAGACTACCTGTGGCACCGCCGGCACCTACTATAGTATGGATCTCATCAATGAAAAGGATAATATCATCATTCTTTTCAAGTTCGTTCATTACAGCCTTCATTCTTTCTTCGAACTGACCGCGATACTTTGTTCCAGCAACTAAGCTTGCCAGGTCAAGAGTGACCACTCTTTTATCAAAAAGAATTCTCGATACTTTACGCTTTACAATTCTTAAAGCCAATCCTTCGGCAATGGCAGATTTACCAACTCCTGGCTCTCCAATTAGAAGAGGGTTGTTCTTCTTTCTTCTACTAAGTATTTGTGAAACCCTTTCAATTTCTTTTTCCCTTCCAACAACAGGGTCAAGTTTGTCAGCTTCAGCTAAAGCAGTAAGATCCCTTCCGAAATTATCCAGAACCGGAGTCTTGGATTTTTTCGAAGTTTTTCCTGTACTTCCTCCACCGCTAAATGGATTTTCCCTGGTGGTTTCATCTCCACCATCATCGTCTGAAAAAGATTCTGCCGACGGGCTGTCAGAGAAATCATCTTCATCGCTAGCGATCATATATTTAAACTGATCTTTTACTCCGTCGTAATCTATTTTCAATTTATTAAGTAGTTTAGTTGTAGGATCGTTCTCGTTTCTAAGAATGCAAAGCAAAAGGTGAGCGGTATTGATGTTAGAACTCTGGAATAATTTAGCTTCCAGGAACGTTGTTTTCAATGCTCGCTCTGCCTGCCTGGTTAGGTGCAGGTTTCGCTTTTCATTACTAATGGTAACCGTATTAGGGTTAGCCGGGCTTAATATTTCGACTTTTCGTCTTAAATGACTTAGATCTACTTCTAATGCATTCAATATATCTATAGCCTTGCCATCACCGTCACGTAATAAACCAAGCATAAGATGCTCTGTCCCGATGAAATCGTGACCCAGTCTTAATGCTTCTTCCTTACTATAAGCAATGACATCTTTTACTCTTGGTGAAAAATTATCATCCATTTTATCTTCCTTTCTCAATATTTATTTTCACTCCAATTAGGACAAAAACTGTACCTAACAAGGTGTTAGTAGCTAATTGACAAAATTACTTTCAATAAACCAAGTGTAAAATAGTGAACTTATTAACCAAATCACAATAAAAATTTGTTAATAAAAAGAAGGGCTGGACTGTGTTTGTTACCCTTTAAAGAAGGAGAAAATATGTAAATTGCCCCTTAGATTTTTTGAGATAAATTAAAATTTTAAGTATGGCTGAAGGAGAAAAGCTAATTCCTATCAACATTGAAGATGAAATGAAATCAGCCTACATCGATTACTCGATGTCGGTCATTGTGTCACGTGCACTACCAGATGTACGTGATGGATTAAAACCAGTTCACAGAAGAGTATTGTACGGTATGTACGAGCTTGGAGTTCTTTCAAACAGAGCCTATAAAAAATCTGCGAGGATCGTAGGGGAAGTACTTGGGAAGTATCACCCACACGGAGATTCATCTGTTTATGACACCATGGTTAGAATGGCCCAGCATTGGAGCATGAGATATATGCTTGTTGATGGTCAGGGTAACTTTGGATCTGTTGATGGTGATAGTCCTGCAGCGATGCGTTATACTGAAGCGCGTATGCGTAAGATCAGTGAGGATATGCTTGCTGATATTGATAAGGAAACTGTTGATACCCAATTAAACTTTGACGATTCACTTAGCGAACCGGTAGTAATGCCAACCAGGGTTCCAAACCTATTGGTAAATGGAGCAAGTGGTATCGCCGTAGGTATGGCCACCAATATGCCGCCTCACAACCTTTCTGAAGTAATAGACGGAACCGTCGCCTACATTGATAATCACGATATCGAGATCGATGAGCTTATCCAGTATATCAAAGCACCAGATTTTCCTACTGGTGGTATTATCTATGGATACGATGGCGTTAAAGAAGCCTTCAAAACCGGAAGAGGAAGAGTTGTAATGCGAGCCAAATCTCATATGGAGGAGATCAATGGAAGGGAATATCTTGTAGTTACTGAAATTCCTTACCAGGTGAATAAGGCCGATATGATCAAGAAAACGGCCGATCTTGTAAATGAAAAGAAAATTGAAGGCATCAGCCTGATCAGGGATGAATCTGATAGAAACGGTATGCGTATCGTGTATCAGTTGAAAAGAGATGCCATTCCTAATATTGTACTGAATACTCTCTTTAAGCATACAGCCTTACAATCTTCTTTTAGTGTAAATAACATTGCACTGGTAAATGGAAGACCGGAAATGCTTAATCTTAAGGATCTTATTTATCACTTCGTTGAACACAGACATGATGTTGTAGTAAGACGAACTGAGTATGAACTAAGAAAAGCTAAAGAAAGAGCTCATATTCTTGAAGGTTTAATCATAGCTTCAGATAATATTGACGAAGTTATTGCATTGATTAGAGCCTCTTCTAATGCTGATGAAGCCCGTACCAAACTGATGGAGCGCTTTGAGCTTTCCGAAGTTCAGGCGAAGGCGATCGTAGAAATGAGGTTAAGACAACTTACCGGCCTGGAGCAGGATAAGTTGAGAGCGGAATATGATGAAATCTTAAAGACCATTGAAGATCTTGAAGATATTCTTGCCCGTAAGGAGCGTAGAATGGAAGTGATCAAAGATGAACTTTTAGAAGTTAAAGAGAAATACGGTGATGAAAGACGTTCTCAAATAGAGTACGCCGGTGGAGATTTAAGTATTGAAGATATGATCCCAGATGAGAGAGTGGTTATCACCATTTCTCACGCAGGTTATATTAAAAGAACATCTCTTACAGAATATAAGACTCAGAATAGAGGAGGGGTGGGTCAAAAAGGTTCGAACACAAGAAACGAGGACTTCCTTGAATACTTGTTCGTTGGAACCAACCACCAGTATATGCTATTCTTTACTCAAAATGGTAAATGTTACTGGATGAGGGTTTATGAAATTCCTGAAGGAAGTAAAGCTTCTAAAGGAAGAGCTATCCAGAACTTAATCAATATTGAGCCAGATGATAAAGTAAATGCATTCATTTGTACTCAGGATCTTAAGGATGAAGAGTATGTGAATGATCATTTTGTGATCATGGCTACAAAAAAAGGTCAGGTTAAGAAAACTAGACTTGAAAAATACTCCCGTCCAAGAACTAATGGTATTAACGCAATCACCATTAAAGAAGGAGATGAGTTGCTTGAAGCGAAATTAACTACAGGAAACAGCCAGGTGATGCTAGCTGTGAAGAGTGGTAAAGCTATTCGTTTTGAAGAAAGCAAAACCCGCCCAATGGGTAGAAATGCTTCCGGAGTTAGAGGTATTACCCTGGCAGATGATAATGATGAGGTAGTTGGAATGATCGCCGTTAATGATTTTGACTCAGATATACTGGTCGTTTCAGAAAATGGTTATGGTAAACGTTCCAGCCTTGAAGATTATAGAATCACCAACCGTGGTGGAAAAGGGGTTAAAACAATTTCCGTTACCGAAAAAACAGGACAACTTGTCGCAATTAAAAATGTTTCAGACGCAGATGACCTTATGATCATCAACAAATCTGGTATTGTGATACGTATGGCTGTAGAAGATTTACGCGTAATGGGCCGTGCAACCCAGGGAGTTAGATTGATCAACCTAAAAGGTAACGACGCTATTGCTGCTGTGGCTAAAGTGCTACATGATGAAGATGATTTAGAGAGTATGGAGGATGCCGAAAAGCCTGTAGGTAGTGATGAATCGGCGAATGGCACAACTATTGCAGATGATAGTGAGGAATAAAAATTTAAACCAAAACAACAATGAAAACTAATATCTTGACAGCGGCGGCAGTGTCATTTCTAACCATGACAGCAGTCGCACAAAAAGACCAGGTAAAAAACGCAGAAGATGCCCTGGAAGACAATAACTATGCTGAAGCTAAAGCTCAGCTTAAAGTTGCTGAGGCAAATTTAGGTGAGCTTAATGATAAATGGACAGAAAACTTTTATCTATATAAAGGTAAAGCATATATGGCTGACGGAACCAGTGCTACTGGGGAAGACCTTAAAATTGCGGCTGAATCTTTGAAAAAAGCTGCTGAAATGGGTAACGAGGAAGCTGTAGAAGCTTTATCGACTTTAAAGACAAGTCTTATTGAAAGTGCGATCGAAGATCAGAATCAAGAGAACTTTGCAGCTGCAGCTGATAAACTTTATACCAGTTACGAGTTGAGCAAAAAAGATACAGTTTATCTTTATTATGCGGCAAATAATATGGTTCAGGCGCAAGACTATGACAAAGCGGTTGAATATCTTGAGACTTTGAATGAACTTGATTATGATGGTTCAGGTAAAGCCTATACTGCGGTAAACATCGAGACTGGAGAGAGAGAAAATCTTGGTTCAAAGCAACAGATGGATCTTATGATCAAAACCGAACAGTATAAGGATCCTGAAGTTGAAAAGATTCCTTCTAAAAAAGGAGATATCGCTCAATTGATTGCTAGAATCTACATTAGCCAGAAGCAATATGACAAGGCGATTGCGGCGATGGATAAAGCTAAGGCAACTAATCCAGATGATATGGGATTATTGCAAGCAGAAGCTAACATGTATTACCAGATGGGAGAAAAGGATAAAGCAAGAGAGATCCTTGAAGAAGTTGCAGCAAAAGACCCATCAGATCCATCTACATTTAACAATATTGGTTTAATGTATGCTGAGATCAACGATAACGAAAAAGCTGTTGAATTTTATGAAAAGGCTCTTGAGAAAGATCCTGAATACAATGAGGCCAGAATTAATATGATCGCTGCTAAATTAAGTGCAGAGAAAGAGATCATTAACGAAATGAATGGTCTTGGTATGAGTAAAAAGGACAATGCTCGTTACGACGAACTGGATGCTGAAAGAAAGGAGCTTTATAAAGCAGTTCTTCCAGATCTTGAGAAAGCGATGGAAGTAGATCCAGATAATAAAGATATTATCCAGACTGCTATGAACCTTTACTCAAATCTTGGTAATCAGGAAAAAGTAGCTGAACTAAAAGCTAAATTGTAAAAAGAGTAATTCTTTTATAAATAAAAACCCGCTGAATTTCAGCGGGTTTTTTTATTCCATTATTTGAAAGAAACTTTCTTCCTAAATGATCTTTTTGATCACTCTTAACTTATGAGTGTGCTTGCGCAATTCAGAGTTAAAAATTCCTGAATGGTCTATTCGATCTACACGCACCTTACCGTCTACATGAATAATGTAATTATCCTTCATCATTATTCCAACATGGTCTATCACGCCATCATTATCATCAAAAAATGCCAGATCTCCTGGTTCACTTTCTTCAATAAAACTTAGCGCTTCTCCTTGCTTTGCCTGTTCCGCAGCATTCCTCTGGATCTTAAATCCATTCAATTTGTAGACGATCTGGGTGAAGCCGCTGTTGTCTATTCCAAACGGACTTTTTCCGCCCCAGATATGAGGGGAGTTCAAAAACAGGGCAGCTGTATTAATTAGGTTTTCTTTCCTAGAAACCCTGTGCCTTATTTTTTCACCTTCGAACCTGTGACCTAAATTTTCCGTAAAATTTAGTACAGACCCTATTGCAACCGGCATTAGCAAGCCACTTTCATCGGTTATATATTCGATTAGATCTGAAGAAAGCTGAAGATCGTCCTCGTCAAGAGAATAATAATCAGCTTCTTCGATTTTCTTATACTGCTTTTTGTCTATCCAGGCTTCAAACCCATCGAATGAGTTCCTGATTCTGCTCCAATGAACACGATCTTCAAGGATCTTGAAATGCTCCCCATACAGTAGTTGGGAAGTCATTTCGCTTTCATGAGATGCAGCGGCCCTTAGCGGTACAATACTTAAATGGCAAATACCGTATTGCATTAATTAATCTTATTCAATTTTAGGAATTACGTTCAATGACCATTGCTGAAGCTCCTCCGCCACCATTACAAATTGCGGCAGCTCCAATTTTCGCGTTGTTTTGCTCTAATACGCTAAGTAAGGTAATTAAAATTCGAACCCCGCTACATCCTAGTGGATGACCTAAAGAAACGGCTCCACCGTTTACATTGGTGTTCTTATCGTTTAATCCTAAAATTTTCATATTGGCTAAACCAACTACAGAAAATGCTTCATTGAATTCGAAGAAATCAACTTCATCCATTTTTATACCTGCCTTGTCTATTGCTTTCGGTAAAGCCTTTGATGGAGCAGTGGTGAACCATTTTGGCTCCGTTGCAGCATCAGCAAAGCTTTTTATAGTTGCCAAAGGTTTCAATCCAAGTTCATCAGCTTTCTCTCTGCTCATAAGAACTACTGCTCCTGCACCATCATTAATGGTTGAGGCATTGGCAGCAGTTACCGTTCCTTCTTTAGAGAAGGCCGGTCTAAGAGAAGATATCTTGTCCATACGAACATTCTTGAATTCTTCATCTTCTTTTACTACTAAAGGATCGCCTTTTCTCTGAGGAACTTCTACAGGAACTACTTCATTGTCAAACTTTCCTTCTTTCCATGCTTTTGCAGATCTTTCGTAAGATTGAACTGCAAATTTATCCTGATCCTCTCTCGAGAAACCGTGTTCTGAAGCACAAAGATCTGCACATACACCCATGGCATTGTGATCATAGGCATCTACTAATCCGTCCTTCTGCATTCCATCTTCAAGGGTAGCAGGGCCAAATTTCTTACCATTTCTCATATGAACGTAATGAGGAATAAGACTCATGTTTTCCATTCCTCCAGCAACCACAATAGAGTTGTATCCAAGCATAATAGATTGTGCACCTTGCATTACAGCTTTCATACCGCTGGCACAAACTTTATTAACGGTTGTACATGGAACGCTATCTGGAATTCCGGCACCAAGAGAAGCCTGCCTGGCAGGAGCTTGTCCTACACCAGCCTGTACCACATTTCCCATTAAAACTTCCTCGACCATTTCTGGTTTAAGATTGATCTTTTCAAGGGCTCCTTTTATAGCGATGGAACCAAGTTTTGTTGCGGGAATGCTGGATAAGCTACCAAGGAAACTCCCTATTGGAGTTCTCGCGGCGCTTACTATTACTACTTCTTTATTCATGTTTTAAGTTTAATTAATTCAAGTGTTGCGAAGTTAGTGATTTTATAAGGAATTAAATAACCTAAGCGCTATGAGCCCTATTTTTACTACATTTGAGCATTACCTGAATATTTATGAGCGATTTCATTAATAAGCTATACAAAAATCAGGCGCTTTTTTATAAAGTTTTCCTGTTTGTGCTTACCTCTGTATTAATCGTTTACCTGCTTCCCAAAGGCGGTAAATTTAAATACGATATACCTAAGGGGAAACCGTGGCAATATGAGAATTTATACGCTCCTTTTGATTTTGCCATCCTCAAAACAGATGAGGAAATTGCCGCCGAGCGTCAGGATATAACGAGATCCCATATTCCATATTATAATTTTAATACAGAAATACCTGAGCGGGTAGAAAAAGATGCTCTTCAGGAAGTTCAAAATGTTTTTCAGGATACAACGCTTAATGTCTATGAAACTATCATAGACGATTTTATATCTGAAACAGTAAACAGAATTTATGAATTTGGGCTGCTTCAGGAAAGTGAAAGATTGGGGCCAGATCAGCTGGTCTATCTGTTAAAAGGAAATGAAGCTTCCGAAGTTGCTTACAGGCGTATCCTGAAGCAGGGTGAAATTCGTAGTTTCCTTAGCGATGAAATAACCGACGCAGGTTTCTCTTCGTTTAAAACTGAATTACTGGAAGTTTTCTTTAATTCGGTCGAACCTAATGTTACTTTCAACAATGAACTTACTCAGAATGAACTTCAAAGTAAGCTGAGTAATATTTCCTATACCCGAGGTATTATCGAGCAGGGGAGCAGGATCATTGCCAAAGGTGAAGTCGTAGAAGGGAATAAATATAATATTCTAAGGTCTCTTAAAGCTGAATATGAATCCCAAGTTTGGAGTAAATCCAATTATAACTGGATCATCGTTGGTTACAGTGGCCTTGTTGCTTTAGCATTATTGATGTTATTGCTTTTTATGCGGAAATATCGCATTACTATTTTTGAGAATAATGTGAAGGTTACCTTCATATTCTTCAATATCATTTTTATGGTAATGCTTACCACGCTGGTAGTGAATTTCAATATAGACTATGTGTATGTGGTACCATTATGTATACTGCCACTTACTTTAAAGGCGTTTTTTGATGCCAGGTTAGGTTTATTCACTCACGTGATCACGGTGTTACTTCTGGGATTTATAGTTCCTAATAGTTACGAATACATGTTCCTGCAGATCATTGCTGGAATCGTAACCATTCTTACAGTTAGCGAGCTTTATAAAAGAGCGAATTTATTTATATCTGTAGGTCAGATTACTCTGGTATATATTATTGCATATTTTGCTTTTACGGTTATACAGGAAGGGAATATTGATGATATGAAACCCGAAGTCTTCCTTACCTTTTTATTAGGAGGTTTGGCCACGCTATTTGTTCAGCCGTTGATATATGTATATGAAAAGATCTTTGGAATGGTTAGCGATATGTCTTTGCTGGAACTTTCTGATACTAATTCAAAATTGCTGAAGGAGCTTGCAGAAAAAGCTCCGGGAACTTTTCACCATAGCCTTAATGTGGCGAATTTGGCTGAAGCTGCGGCTAATGAGATCAATGCTAATGCAATGCTGGCCAGGGTAGGAGCCTTGTATCACGATATTGGGAAAATGCATAATTCAACTTACTTTACCGAGAACCAAACTACCTCGGTGAATTCTCATGATGAATTAGCACCCAGGGAAAGTGCCCAGATCATCATTGAACATGTGATAAAAGGTATTGAAATTGCCAAAAAGAATAACCTGCCAGACAGGGTTATCGATTTTATAAGGACTCATCATGGAACCAGTACAGTTTATTACTTCTTTAAAAAGGAAAAAGAAGTTAATGAAAATACTTCTCCCGAAGATTTCAGGTATCCAGGACCTATTCCTTTTAGCAAGGAAACCGCGATTTTAATGATGTGTGATAGTGTGGAGGCTGCTAGTAAAAGTCTTAAGGAACCAACTTCGGTGTTAATTGATAATTTCGTAGAAAAAATCATAAACAAACAAATGGAAGAGGGTCAGTTCCTAAATTCAAATATTACCTTTAAAGAAATACAGATGGTAAAAAAGATCCTTAAGAGAAAACTGAAGAACATTTACCATCTGCGTATTGAATATCCCGAGTAATTAATGCACGTTCAGGATCTTATGTTCCTTATCGTTGAACGTAAAGCTTTCACCTGCTTTTTTACCTTTCATTTCCTGGTAAATTGGCGCGTCGGTGGAAATTGCATAAACCGTGCTTCCTTCGTCCAGTACTATTTTTCCTAATGCTGCCGAAATAAAATAATAGTTCTCTGAAGTTTCCACCACACTTCCAAAATCAATTTGCTCGGTGTAATGTTTTTTATCTATACGGCTTAATTTCTCCTTCATTTTGGTAGAATTGTCCAGATATTCAGCATATTTTTCAAAGTCTCCAAGTAGTTGCCCTTTACTGTCGTCTTCGTCATAATCTGTATGGGCATCATTATTCTCCATGGATTCCCTTATCTGGTCCATCTCCTTCTGATATTTCTCTATTTGCCTGTTTACAGTATCCAGGCATTTGTAATATAACTCCTCTTTATTAGCTACCATGATATTTCTATTTTCAAATTGAAATTTAAAATTAGTTAAGCTATTATTGCTTATCGAAGATTTAGGAAATATTTAATATCAAAAAATCACTTTAGGGTATAGCCTTATATTACATTAAAATAAGCTTTTAGACTTATAAATATATTTTATAAGCTTTTAAGCTTATTTTTATTATATTTGAATATGATTGCAGTAATCTCAGCAGATCTATTATCCTCATCCAGCTATCCAAAGGACTTGCTGGAAAAGGTTATCATTACCTTAAACAAGGAATTTGAATCCATTGAGAAAACTTCGAAAGAAGACTCGGGTTTTCGAATATTTCGTGGCGATAGTTTCCAGGGTGTAGTTCATGAACCTTCTGAAGCTCTTACATTAGCTTTACTTTTTAAAACGGCTATTAACAGGTTGCATCTAAAGGGTATTAATGGTAATAAAGCTTTTAAGCGTGAAGCAGATCTGAGAATGGCTATTGGGATTGGAACCTATGATTTTAAAAGGGAATCCATTCTGGAATCAAATGGGGAAGCATTTCAATTTTCAGGACGCACCCTGGACGAAATGAAAAAGGAGAACCGTAAATTGAAGTTAAAGACTTCAGATGATAATCTAAATGAAGAATTCAACACTTCTTTTTTCCTATTCGATACCTTATCTGATAAATGGAGTACTGCTTCGGCGGAAGTAATTTATTATCTTTTGAAAGGATTTAAGGAAACTGAAATTGCAGATGAACTTGGTATTAGCCAGTCTGCCGTTAACCAACGAAAAAAAGCTGCCGGTTGGGATGCAATTGAAGTTTTAATAGCCCGTTATCAAAAAGTCATTTCTGAACATTTCTCTAATGGAAAATAGCATACTGATCTTTCTTCAATTACTATTAGCGCATATCATTACAGATTTTGTGATCCAGCCAACAAAATGGGTTAGGCATAAACGTAATCACAAATCAAAATCAAAATTCTTATACCTGCATGCTTTCATTGCTGGTTTCCTGACTTTTGTTTTTCTAATGCGTTTAGAATGGTGGTATATTGCAATTTTTATTGGAGTAACTCACTTTTTTGTTGATCTCTGGAAGTTGCAGTTCGATAAGGATAATCTAAAAATGTTCGTTTCAGACCAGTTACTACATTTCTTTGCGATCCTGATTGCCTGGTTATATATCACTTCTAATTTTTCAAATATATTTTCTTACTTATCAGATATAATTCAGTCTGAGGTTATACTTGCTACCCTAATCGGTTACCTGCTCATTATTTTTCCCGCCGGATTCTTAATTGGAAAAGCTACCAAAAGATGGCAAAGTGAAGTTGAGGATGACCTTAGAAAGAATAGTCTGGACGCTGCGGGTAGATATATAGGGATCTTCGAAAGAATTCTTGTCCTAACTTTTATTCTAACTGCAAATTTTTCAGCAATAGGCTTTTTGATCGCGGCAAAATCTATTTTACGCTTTAGCGATAAATCTGAGACCGGCGCGAGAAAGCAAACCGAGTACGTGCTCATAGGAACCCTGATGAGCTTTACGATCACAATTCTAATTGGTTTCCTAGTACGCCATATCGCGTTCTAGCAGCTGGATATTGCTCTGTAGTCTTTCTCTAACAATATTCATCATTCTTTTATTCAAAGCAGAAGAATTCTGAATATATCTTTCATACTCTTCCAGTGTGAATTGTCCAATGATCATACCTTTTAAACTGTTTCTGAACTTTATATCCCTTTGGATCGTATTTTCGATATACTCCAGTCTTTTTTCAAGTTTAAGCTCATAGAACTTATTCTTGTGCTTATTGATGTAATTTCTAAAAGCAGCGAGAAGCAAATCGTTCTGAAGTTTAACGACAGGCCGAAGCGTTTCATTCTGAAATCGTTCGTCTGCACTCATGTTTTCGGTAATTCTTGCGGAAGGAATCTCGGGTCTGAGTTCCAATAGGTTAATATCTCTCGGAGTCATGGCAAGTATTGTTTCTTAAATATAATTAAATATAATGTCTCATTTACCATGCCTTAATTTGACTTGTAAACCGGTTATAAACAACTGTCAAGTTAAATCTGTCTTAATCGGTCTCTCATCTTAAAGCCATCTTGTTATATTTAAAATAATAGCAAAAGAAATTTGAAGAATGATTGAATCTAAGAATCCATATACCGGGGAAGTGATAGAGAAGTTCAAAGAACTTACAAAACCGGAAATAGATGAAGCTCTTGAAAAAGCAGACAAGAGATTTAAAAAATGGCGTAAGACAAGCTTTAAAGATCGCGCAGATCTTATGCTTAAAGCTGCTGAGGAACTTAAAAAGAACAAAGAAGAATATGCCAGGGATATTAGTCTGGAAATGGGAAAACCAATTTCACAGGCTGTTTCAGAAATAGAAAAGTGTACATGGGTATGTGAATATTATGCAGAAAATGGCGAAAGACATTTATCTTCAAAGAATATTCATACAGACGCTGCGAAAAGCTATGTTTCATACGAACCGATAGGAGTAGTGCTGGCTGTAATGCCGTGGAATTATCCTTTCTGGCAGGTATTCAGATTTGCAGCACCAGCATTAATGGCCGGTAATATTGGTATTTTGAAACATGCGAGCAACGTAATGCGTTCTGCTAATAATATCCAGAAGGTTTTTGAACGAGCAGGCTTTCCAGATGCATGTTTTCAAAATTTAGTTCTTGGAAGTAGTAAAATTGAGGCGATAATCAAAGATCCGAGAGTTAAAGCAGTAACCCTAACCGGTAGTAAACCAGCTGGAGCTGCCGTGGCTTCAACTGCAGGAAGTGAGATCAAAAAATCTGTCCTTGAACTTGGTGGCAGTAATGCCCTCGTGGTTTTTAAGGACGCAGATCTAAAGGAAAGCGTTAAAACTTGTGTACAGGCAAGATTTCAGAACACGGGACAAAGCTGTATTGCCGGGAAAAGGCTTATTCTTCATGAAAGTATTGCCGATGAATTTATAGACGAATTCGTTAGGCAGGTAAGGGAATTGAAAAGCGGCGATCCATTAGATGAAAATACTTTTATAGGTACTCTCGCAAGAGAAGATCTAGCTGAAGACTTAGAGAAACAAATTCAGGATTCGGTAAAGGCAGGAGCGAAGATCATCCTGGGAGGTAAAAGAGATAAAGCATATTTGGAACCAACTGTACTTACCAATGTTACTCCAGAAATGAGTATGTTTCGTGAAGAAACTTTTGGACCTGCAATTGGTGTCACCACCTTTAAAAAAGACCAGGAAGCAATAGATCTGGTCAATCTTTCCGATTTTGGGTTAGGAGTATCCATATTCACCGAGGATATGGATTTTGCAGAGAAGATAGTTCCGGAATTTGAAGATGGCGCTGTCTTCGTTAATGAGCTGGTAAAAAGTGATCCAAGGTTACCTTTTGGTGGAACCAAGATATCAGGGTACGGGAGAGAATTATCAGCAGATGGTATACAGGAATTTGTAAATAAAAAAACCGTTTATTTTAAATGATCCTGCAGGGAGTTCAAGTAATAATAAGGTTTCCTAAAACAATTTAATATGGGACAAAAAATATCAGTTACAGTAGATAGCGTTGTTTTCTGTAAAGTAAATAACCAATTCAAAGTTTTATTAATTCAGCGAAAAAAAGAACCTTTTAAAGGTCAGTGGGCCCTGCCAGGCGGTTTTGTAGAAGAAGGGGAGGATTTGGAAACAGCTGCAAAAAGAGAACTTAAAGAGGAAACGGGTGTAAAGGTGGAGTCTATGCAGCAAGTACAGGCTTTTGGTAAACCGGGCAGAGACCCAAGAGGTCATACAATTTCTATAGGTTTTCTTAGCCGTATCTTTTGTGAAGAGGATCTTAGTCCATCAGATGATGCTGAGGATGCAGGTTGGTTTGAGATTGAAAAACTTCACAATATGGACCTGGCGTTCGATCATGATGAGATCATTAACGTAGCTCAACAATTTCTATAATCATATTTATTTCTTTTTAAATTTTTGGAATCTGAAAATTATTTAGGTCTCTTTCATTATTTGATAATTCTATGAGTCCTCTTTTATTTACTGCCTTTTTCTGTTTAATTTCGAAATAAAAACAATGAGATTTCATACAAGAAAATGGATTAAACCACAGGATCTAAACCCAAACGGAACTTTATTTGGAGGTAGATTACTGGAATGGATAGATGAAGAGTGCGCACTTTATAGCATAGTCCAACTGGAAAATCCTAAAACGGTTACTAAATATATGAGTGAGATAGACTTTAAAAGTTCAGCTCATCAAGGTGATATTGTTGAAATTGGAATTGAAGTTAAAAAGTTTGGAACTGCCTCACTGACGCTAAAATGTGAGGTGCGTAATAAAATGACCCGGGAGACAATCATCTCTATAGATAAGATCGTGATGGTAGCTTTAGACGAACATGGAAAACCTAAAGCGCATGGCAAGACCGAAATTGAATATGTAAAAGACAGGCTGAAGTAAGATCAGCCTTTTTCTCGAGTGCCATGATTTTGATCTAAACGAACGGGGAAATCTTTCTCTTTACCGTAAATTTTGATCTCCTGAATATCTGCAGGTAGGTAATATCCATTTTTCATCAGAGCTTCTTTAACAGTTCTAACCACATTACCTTTAGTTTTCATTGCCTGCATTCTAAAATCCTTGGTATCTACCCAAAAATAGACTTTCAGGATAATCGTGCTGGTCGCTAACTCATCTTCAACCACAAAATTCCTATGCTCCTGATCTTCAATGACCATAGGTTCTGATTTTAGAGCCTCAGAAATGGTTTCTTTGGCTCCGGCAATATCATCTTCGTAAGCTATACCAACATTAAAACTCCATCGAAAAAAACCATCCTCAGTATAATTCGTAACTGGTTTGGTTAAGACATCACTATTTGGGATATAAACATCTTTCCCGTCGAAGGTTTTCAATTTAGTGTATCTAAATTCCAGGGCTTTAACCTTTCCAAAATTTTCTCCTATCTCCACTGTATCATTCACGTCGAAAGGACGGTTGAATGCCAGGATGATACCGGAAATGAAATTCTCACCAATATCTTTAAAAGCAAATCCAAGAACTACAGCACTTGCACCGGCAGCAGTTAGTATTCCTGTTGCTATACCGCCAAGACCAGCTGCCTTAAGGGCGAGCATTATTGCGGTAATTATAGTTAAAAACCTAATTGCCTTACCCAGGAAGCGGCTCATTAGAGGGTCTGATGTTCTTGCCGATATTCTTCGGGTAAAGAATTTTCCTAACCAGATACCAATTAGAACTCCCAGTATTATAATTAGAAGCCCCAGCCCAATACCAGGTAATTGCTCAATGAAATTTCTATAGAATTTCTGAAAAGCCTCAGATAAGGTTTCAGCTTCTAGGGGAATGGAATACTGCATTCTATGGTTTTCCCTAAAATTATAAATAAGGAAACATAGATTGTCACAAGGAAATGTTAGTTTTTACTGGTTGCTAGAGCCATTCTGTCCCTTTTCGGCATTTTCTTTCTCTTCTTCAGCAATTTGTTCCCTTGCTTTCTTTATTTGTTCTTCAGTAGCTTTTGTTGGTTTCTGCTCCTCTGCAAGTTCAGGTTGCAGAAATAATTCGGCATAAAACGGGAAGTGGTCAGATTTAATATCACTGCCTGTATTTATATTCTTTACACGGAACTCTTCAGAAACAAATATGTGGTCTAAAGACCATCGCATGATGAAACTCGTCGCATCGAAAGTGTTATAAAAACTGCGTCCTTTTCTCACATCCAGTAATTCTCCAACAGATTGCATCATACTAACGGTATTTGACCAAGCCACATCGTTGAAATCCCCAATCACCACTACCGGGATTTTAGAATCCAGGGATTCCAGTGCAATTTTCATCATTTCAGCATCCCTGTCAGACGAAGATGGATTATGCTGTGGCATTGGTGGTGTAGGGTGAATAGCATGCAGTTGTATCTTGTCTCCAGACCTTAATACAATTTCTGTATGTATAGATGGAATACTATCGTCAACAATATATTTGATCTCTGGATCTATAAGTTCCAGCTTAGAGTAAAGGATCATACCGTAAGTGTTATCTAGCGGTGCCTCAACTTTATAAGGATAATCAGATCCCAAACCTGCTTTTATTGCCTGGTTCCATTTTGAATCTGTTTCAGTAAATATAGCAACATCGGGATTGAGCTTTTTCATTTCCTCCACAAGAAGGCCTGTCTCTTTATTTTTTTGAAGTACGTTCGAAGTTAAAAGCATAAAGCCTGTTTCCTTATTTACCGCTTCTGTAGGTTCTCCAACATCAAATGGTGAAAATGGGGTGTAGGGGTATATCTTCATAAACTGGAAGATAAAACAGGTGACAAGGACCGCCATAAATGTATAATCTCTCCATGATTTTATTTCAAACCTGAAAAAATACGCAGCAATAGCGGTTAATGTGAGAAGGGTTAACTGAATATGCGGATAATCAAACATCCTTATCCACCAGAAATCTGCGGCGATAAGCGGGATTAGTGTAATCATTACGGCTAGTATACCGAAGCCCTGAAGGAAAGGTTTTAATTTCATAATTAGTATTGGTTAAGCTTAATGCTTTTCTCCCAGAAAACTAAGAATATCGTCTCCAGACGGTGCTTCAAAGATTTTAAGATCAAAATACGGAATAGCCGCAATGAGATGGTCGAAAATATCGGCTGAAATATACTCATAATTTTCCCAGCGTTTGTCCCTGCTAAAACAAAGAATTTCTAAAGGTATCCCGTTCATCGTTGGTTCACGGTGACGAACAATAAGGTACATCTCTTTATGAATTGCAGAATGTTCTCGTAAATAAGAATCTGCATATTTCCTGAAAACCCCTAGATTTGTTTGATTTCTGCCGTTTATGAGCAAGCTTTTATCGATATTATTGCTTTCATTATACTTATCGATTTCAGCCTGGCGATTGTCCAGATAAGGAGCAATTAATTTAATTCTTTTTAATTTTTCTATATCCTCGGTACTAAGGAACTTAACCGAATTTTGTTTGATAAGGACAGATCGCTTAATTCTCCTACCCGGCGATTCCTGCATTCCTCTCCAGTTCTGAAAAGAATCTGATATAAGGCTATAAGTAGGTATCGTAGTATAGGTATTATCCCAGTTCTGGACTCTTACGGTGGCCAGGTTGATCTCTGTTACCGTACCATCTGCTCCATATTTTTCAAAACTTATCCAGTCACCGATCCTTACAATATCATTTACAGACACCTGAATAGAGGCCACCAGACCAAGAATAGTATCTTTAAAGATCAATAAAATAACGGCCGAAGCCGCACCTAAAGAAATGGCAAATCCAACTACAGATTTCCCTGTGATCTCAGAAAAAATGAACATCAGGCCAATGATCCAGATGAAGATCATGATGATCTGACTGAAACTTTCAAGGGGCTTATCATTGAATTCCGGCCTTGTTTTTAAGTAATTTCTTGTGGATCGAAGTATACTTCGGCAAATCCAGATAACCAGAATAATAACATAGATCTTAAAGCCAAAATAGAAGATCTTGAGTACTTCGGGAAATTCAGAAAAGATTAAGGGGAATAACTCATAAATAACGAAAAGTGGTAGAAAACGCCCAACATATCTTGGGAAATTACTTTTAATAAGAAAATCATCAAAAGTAGTCTTGGTCTTATTCGTGAAAAGTTTGAAGGTTTCAATGATAAAGTGTTTGATCAGGTAATTAATCCCCAGGATAATCAGGGTTAAAATGATAAGGTTGATCAAAAGATTTAAATACTGAGCAAAGGTGGCATTCATGCCGTGCTTCACAAAAAACTCTTCAAAAAAACAGATCAGGTCTATAAGTCCTTCTTCCATATTCATGAATTAAAGATATTTCTTTTCTACATAAAAAGGACCAAAAGGAAGAACAGAACAGCCCAGAATAATGCCTATTTGGGTCAGGCTCCAGTTCATTGGTTTAATAAGTAGAATACCGCCAAGCACATAGGCCATAAAAAGAATGCCATGCGCCATGCCTACCTGCTGTACCATCTGGGGCATTTCAAAAATATATTTTAAAGGCATTGCAATAAATAATAGCAATAAAAATGAGATTCCTTCCAGAATACTGATCCATTTAAAAAGCCTGACTTGTTTTTCCAGTGACATAAGAAATATTTAAAACTTAGGCAAAGATAAATGATTAGTTAGACATGGCATTGGGAAGATAAACCAACCTTTAGGAGGTTTTTAATATAATTCCCGATTCTCATGAGCTCATTTTTATTAATTTGCGAACGTAAAATTAAATTATGAGTTCTAAAAGAGTATTGGTTACCGGAGGTCTTGGTTTTATAGGCTCTCATACGGTAGTTGCCCTTCAAAAGGAAGGACATGAGGTAGTGATCATTGATAATCTTTCTAATTCTTCTATAGATGTACTTGGAGGAATAACCCAGATCACTGGAAAAACGCCAGAATTTGAAAATATAGATCTAAGAGATAAAACTGCGGTTAAGGATTTTTTCGAGCAATATCATGATATTGAAGATGTGATCCATTTTGCGGCTTCAAAGGCTGTTGGAGAAAGTGTAATGAATCCTTTATTATATTATGAGAATAACATCTCTACGCTGGTTTACCTATTACAGGAACTGAATAAAAAGCCAAGTTCCAGATTTATTTTTAGTTCTTCATGCACTGTTTATGGGCAGGCAGATGAGTTGCCCATTACAGAGAATGCACCGGTTAAAAAGGCAGAATCTCCTTATGGGAATACCAAGCAAATAGGCGAAGAGATCATTCAGGATACCTGTAAAACAAATGTAGATTTTAAAGCCATCGCGCTTAGGTATTTTAATCCTATAGGAGCGCATCCTACAGCTGAAATAGGTGAATTACCAATTGGTACTCCGCAGAACTTAATTCCATTTATTACCCAAACGGCTATAGGTAAAAGAGAGGAGCTTTCTGTTTTTGGGGATGATTATCCTACAGAAGATGGTACAGCGATTCGCGATTATATTCATGTAATGGATCTTGCCGAAGCACATGTAAAGGCTTTGAACAGGCTAATCGAAAATAACGAAAAGAGTAATTATGAGGTATTTAATTTAGGGACAGGCCAAGGTAATTCGGTCCTTGAGGTTATAAAATCCTTTGAAAAGGTCTCCCGTGAAAATTTACCTTACAAAATAGTTGGTAGGAGGGAAGGTGATGTTATCGCTGCCTATGCAGATACCACTAAAGCCAATGAAGATCTGGGCTGGAAAGCGAACAGGTCTCTAGACGATGCACTGGAAAGTGCCTGGAAATGGCAAAAAGTTGTTCAGGAAAGGGAAGAAAAAGAAGAAAACTAGTTATTTAAAGATAACTATCTACTATAAAAAAAGACCGGCAATTTGCCGGTCTTTTTTCTTTAAATATGAAAATTTTACCTGGTACCATTTACAAGAAAAGCGTGAATAACGCCCGGTATCCATCCAAGAGCGGTTAAAAGCAAACTTATTAGAAAAGTTACCCCTAGACCGTGCTTCATAAATACAGCTAATGGTGGTAGTAAAATGTTTAAAATGATCGTTAATAAAGACATATCCTGATTTTTTTATTGGTTAAATAGATCACTGCTATGAGCGATAAATAGCTCTTAACCAGTGTTTCGACCAAGGTAAAATTAAGTCAGGTTATATCCTGAGGCGTTAGGAAAAGTTTAGATTAATTATAAGGAAAGCGTTAAACCATTTCAAAAATGACCAGAGCGTATAGGTAGAATCTGGCGAACCTTAGTAGACCAAAAATTAGATAACTCGAAAAAGGAAATCTGATGATCCCGGCAGCGATACTCGTCATTGCAAAAGGTATGGGTAGCAGAGCACCAACTATAATTAAAAATCCTCCCCATTTACGTGTGTTCTTGATATGTTTAGCCATTTTGAGTTCCATAGCTTCATGCACAGCTGGAATTTTTGTGATCCCAACTCCAATAAAGTAAGAAACGATCCCTCCTAAATAAGATGCCGTGGCGAGCAGGGATAAGAATAAGAAAGGACTACCTGACTTACCGGCCCAAGCTATAAAAAGTTCTGGGGGTACAAGACCTAAAAGAGATTCAGATAAAAAGAAAATCGACAGAACTTCGAAAGGAGCATAAGTCTCAGTTATAGTCACAAGCATATCTTCAATATCCAGTAGATAGTGATCTATAGCCCATAAAGCACCAACAAAAAGTACAATTGGTAAAACTGCTTTTTTAAGACTATTCCAAACAAAGGAATAAAAACCAGTATAATTGTAATATTGATGCAATAAACGTATCCGCGACTTCTTCTTAGATTTCGCTTTTTCTTTCATTAATTTCCTTTCTAGTTATAGCAATTTTTAGAAATTCTTCAACTGAAGTAGTGGGATATGCAGAAATAAAATAATGGATATTAATAGTCCTCCCCGGCGTGCTCTTTTAAAGCATTTACATACTCGCGAAGTTCCAGTTCGTTCACCTTATTATCATGCTCTGCCATTAGAGAAAGCATATATTCTAAACTTTCCTGACCGGTTATTGGCTCGTTTTCTGCAATCTCGGTCTCTTCAGCTTCTTCTACATCTTCACCTGCTTCTATAGGTTCGTCATCTGGTATGGCAATTAAGAAATCTTCGTGTTCACCAATATGTTCGTAAGTTAACCTGGTAACCTTGGCAAGCAAAGGAATATTCTCTTCAACCACAAATTTCCTTAATTCCTTAAGGTCTTCAACAATTGTATTTGTGATAATTCCATTACGCATTAAATCGCGCTGAATTTTATTGAGTAATTTCTGAGCTTTGATATTTTCCAAGGTGTCTCTTTAAATTAAGTTAGTATTGACTTAGCGAAAATTCAATTCCAAACCGGTAGAATTTTTCCGATGACAAAGTTAGTTTTTTTACGTTTCTATAAAAGTCTTTTTAGAGGTTTTATCAAGTATTTAACCTTTAAAATTAACACAATCTTAGAGCTTTAAATTTTAGAGAGATACACGTCTTTAGTAGCTTTAAATCGCAAAATAAAATATTATGAGTAAAGAAAATAAAACAGCGCTGGTAACCGGCGGAAGTAAAGGTATAGGATATGGCGTAGCCAAAACTCTTTTACAAATGGGTTATAAGGTCGCTGTTACTAGCAGATCTCTATCTGCTGCTGAAAAGGCGGCCGAAAAATTAGCAGCTGAGGGAGAGATCATTGGCCTTGAAGCTGACGTTCGAGATTTTGAAAGTCAGAAAAAGGCTGTTCAGCAATTATTGGACAAATGGGGTCAACTGGATGTACTGGTAGCTAACGCGGGGATTGGTAATTTTGGTTCTGTAGAAGACCTTACCGTAGATGAATGGAAAGATACCATTGATACGAACCTTACTGGTGTTTTCTATAGCGTAAAAGCATGTGTTGATGCCCTTAAGAAATCTGAAGGTTATATTATAACTATTTCCAGTCTTGCAGGAACTAATTTCTTCGCAGGTGGTGCAGCTTATAACGCGAGTAAATTTGGTGTTACTGGATTCACGCAAGCGATAATGCTGGATCTAAGGGATAAAGGAGTAAAAGTAAGTACCATTATGCCTGGTTCTGTCGCAACATATTTCAATGATCATGAACCTTCTGAGGAAGATGCATGGAAAATTCAGATCGAAGATATTGGCGAATTGGTTGGAGACCTTTTAAAAATGAATCCCAGGACGCTTCCAAGTAAGATTGAAGTTCGACCTTCAAAACCTCCTAAAAAGTAAATTTTTCATTAAATCTGAAAAGGCTGGATTTTATAGATCTGGCCTTTTTTGTTTTAATCAAAGATTAAAAAATTAACAGCTCTTCCCGATAAGGGTTAAATTCATTACAAAGCCTGTAATAGCTCAGTTTTTTAGGGGTAATTGGAGTATTTTAGAGCTAAATCAAAAATAAAATTGTTATGAGTATCAAAGGAAAAACAGTAATAATTACAGGAGCTTCCAGCGGGATTGGTGAAGCAACTGCGATAAAACTCGCCAAAGAAGGAATGAACGTTGTGCTTACCGCCAGAAGTGAGGATAAGCTCAATAAACTTAAATCTAAGATCGAGGAAGAAAAATCTGGAAAAGCTATTGTTGTTCCTGCAGATGTCACCAAAAAAGATGACCTGAAAAAGGTGGTTGAAAAGACTAAAGAAGCTTTTGGTAGTATTGATGGACTAATAAATAATGCGGGACTTATGCCTTTGTCCTATGTTAAGAATTTACATACAGATGAATGGGATAAGATGGTAGATGTGAATATTAAAGGTGTTCTAAACGGTGTGGCTGCAGTCCTACCAACTATGCTTGAACAAAAGAGTGGTAATATTATCAATATTTCTTCCAGCGCCGGGAGAAAGATCTATCCTGGTGGAGCAGTTTACTGTGCTACCAAGTCTGCAGTAAGAATGTTTTCTGAAGGCTTAAGACAGGAACTGGCGCCAAATTATAACATTAATGTAACCTCTATAGAACCCGGTTTTGTAGATACAGCGCTTACTGAAACAATTACCGATGACGAAATTAAAGATGATCTTTTGTCTAATTTCAAGGAAATGACTCCTTTGGAATCTGAAGATATAGCAGAGGCAATTTTTTATTCACTGTCTCAGCCGAAAAGAGCAAACATCAATGATGTTTATATCATGCCAACAGAACAGGCACAATAAGCATCAATTTCTTATAATTCTGAAAGGTCCGGTTTACCGGGCCTTTTTTATTTTTTAGATCAAATGGTACTTCATTATATCAGAGTTGAGAAATAAATTTTGAATGAATAAACTTTACTAAAATTCCGATAATCGAACTAAAGCAAGCTTAATTTGCACTTAAAGCTTTATTTTCAAAACCTGAAAGCAAATTATTAGTGACCGGAAAATTTAAGAAATATCAGAATGATTTTATAAAGTTCCTGAGAAGCACCGACTTTTCAAAAGCTATTGTACTCACGATTGCTATTGTTGTTCCTATTGCAATATTTTCAAATCTTGGGAACCTGGAAATTGGGGTAAGTCTGGCTATGGGGTGTTTATTGTCTTCTCCCAGTGACGTGCCGGGAAGTTTTAAACATAAGGTATATGGGATACTGGCAGCTGCATTGCTGGGTGCTCTTTCCTTCTGTATCGCAGGATATTCTGCTAAATTTCTATGGGCAATTATCCCCATGCTTGCGGTAATGATGTTTTCCATTTCATACCTATCAGTCTATGGATTTAGAGCATCGCTTGTAACATTTTCAGGTTTACTTGCCGTGGTTCTAAGTTTCGCCAATATTTCCTCCGGAATAGAGATCTGGCAAAAATCACTTCTTGTTGGTGCTGGTGGAATCTGGTATCTTTTGGTAAGTATCTCGTGGTACTTGATAAAGCCGGAAAGAGCTACCGAGCAGTTGATCGCTGAAACGATGGAATTGACCGCAGACTATCTAAGGTTAAGAGTAGAATTATTCAAACCAGATTCCGACGAAAAGGAGATACAGAAAAAGCTTTTTCAGAGTCAGAGTGAATTGAATGAGCATCATGAAAGTCTTCGTGAAATACTTATAAGTTCCAGGCAATCTTCCGGTAGTTCAGGTTACGCCAGGAAGCGACTACTTATTTTTATAGACCTGGTGGATATGCTGGAATTGGCAATGGCTAATCCTATCGATTATAAGAACATGCAAAAGTCTTTTGAAAAGAATTCGCCGGAATTAAAAGTTTTTGCTGATTTCAGTTTAAAAATGGCTACCCAGTTAGAAGCTATTGCTCTTGCCATGCTTAAGAATTCCAAACTGCCAAAGAATAAAATTCCTGAAGCATTGGCTAATGTGGAAGATGTTCTGAATAATTTCAGAAGAAAAATAGACATTGGTCAGAACAGGGAAGAGATGCTCATGTTGCGTAATCTTTTTGATTACCAGTCTAAACAAGCTCAAAAAATAAATAATATAGACAGGATCCTAAGGAACCTGGAAGGAAAAAGAAAACTGTTCGTAAAAGAAAAGGAATTTTCAAAATTCCTAACACAACAGGAATACAGTTTTAAAACCTTAACGACCAATTTAAATTTTGATTCGGCGATCTTCAGACATTCTCTTAGGCTTGCCCTAGTGGTAATGGCTGGTTATTTAATAGGCACCTATTTTTCGGTGCAAAATTCTTATTGGATTCTTCTTACGGTTGTAGTGATCATGCGTCCAAATTACGGACTCACAAAACAACGAACCAGGAAACGTATCATGGGAACCTTAATTGGGGGCGCGATCGCAATTGCTATTGTATTTCTTACACAGAATACTACAGTTTATGCCATTCTGGGAATATTATCTCTAACCCTTGCTTTTTCCCTGATCCAGAGAAATTATACTACCGCCGCGATCTTTATAACCTTAAGTATAATTTTTATCTACGCTCTATTGCAACCAGAAGTGCTGAATGTAATTCAATTTAGGATCGTAGATACTTTAATAGGGGCAGGGCTGGCAGCTTTTGGAAACCTGTTATTATGGCCAAAGTGGGAGTCACAAAATTTAAACAATGTCATTGCTACCTCTATTAAAGCTAATCTCGAATATCTACAGGAAATAGATAAGTATTATCATGAGAAGAAGTCGCTACCAATTTCCTACAAATTATCCAGAAAAAAGGCTTTCCTGGACATGGGAGCTCTTAGTGGTGCATTTCAACGTATGACCCAGGAACCTAAATCCAGACAAAAACAGGTAGGACTTATTTATGAGATCGTTGGTTTAAACCACACCTTTTTATCCGCTGTGGCTTCCATGGGGACCTACATCAGGACGCATCCCACTACCAGTGCTTCAGAAGATTTTGAAACCTATACCAGGGCGATCACTGTAAATCTTAAGAATTGCGTGAACTTTCTCGAGGATAAGGAATTGATAAAAAAGGAAGAACTTGAAATCTCTAATGCTGGTAAATCACTTCAGCAAAAATTCGATAAACTTGCAGAGCAAAGAGATCTGGAGATAGAGGCTGGAAAGGAAATGATCGATGAAAAAATGCGGTTCAAATTACAGGAAGCTCATTTGGTGACAGGCCAATTAGAATGGTTGCTGGATATATCAGAAAAACTGCAGGTGAATATCGAAAAGCTAAAAAAGGAGTAAATGAGTAAACGCGCTTTTAAGAAATATATAAAATCTCTGGATAAAGAAGACCTTGAAGAACAGATCATGGATCTGTATACCAGATTTGAGGATGTAAAAGTGTTTTACAATTTTGTCTTCAATCCTAATGAAGAAAAGCTGGTTAGGGAAGCTAAGTTTAAGATCTCGAAGGAATATTTTCCGCCAAATAACCGAAGACCAAAAACCCGAAGATCTGTTGCACATAAGCTAATTAAACACTTTTTGAAACTGGAAATGGAGGCTCATGCCCTGGCAGATGTAATGTTCTATAATATCGAAGTTGCTCAAACCTACTCCAGAGATAAAGACAACGTTACAGAAGCTTTTCAAAAAAGCATGCTGAAATCTTATGACCAGGCGGTGAATTTTGTAATAGATAAAGGCATCTCCAGCGAATTCATGAAAAGGATTCATGAAATAGGAAACGAGGCTGAAAGACAGAAATGGGTGAATTCCTATCAATTTGAACAATTGAAAGACCGGTTTCTATAATACAAACCATGAAAATACTATTATCCCTATTAATGTTTTTTACTTCAATTGTCGGGTATTCTCAGCTTGGCTTTTGCAGTGGCAGTAAGGGGGATCCAATATTTCATGAAGATTTTGGGCAAGGCTCAGGTACCGGCGATCCACTAGCACCGGGCATTACCAATTATAATTTTGTACGGCAGGATCCGCAGGATGGGGAATATACTATTTCCAGTACTATTGGAAATTATATCACTTCCTGGCATTCCTATTTGCCAAATACCAACATTTCAGGAGGTAGGGCTCTAATAGTGAATGCCGATTTTAATCCAGGAAGGTTCTATAGAAAAGAGATCTCAGGGCTTTGTGAAAATACTACTTACGAATTTTCCGCATTCCTGATGAATATTTATAATCGTTCAAGCACTATTTGCCCTAATGGAGGTATTCCAAATAATGTACGTTTTGAAATTTGGGATGAAACCGATTCTTACATTATCAAATCTGGAGATACTCCCATGATCAATTCAACCTCCAATCCTGTGTGGGACCGGTTTGCCCTGACGTTCAAATCTCAATCCGGCCAGGGATCGGTCATTTTAAAGATGTTCAATAATGGTGAAGGTGGGTGTGGGAATGATCTTGCGATAGATGATATAATTTTCAGGTCTTGCGGCGATCTCACCACTATAACTACTGAAGAAAATGAAGACAGTCTTACAATTTGCCAGCAAATAACACCGGTCCAGTCAGATCTACAAGCTAATTCAGATGGTTCTGTATATGAAGATCCGTTTTTTCAATGGCAACAAAGCTTTGATGGAGATAATTGGACAAATATTCCGGGAGCAACTTCTGCTAGTTTTAAAACAAGCTTAATTGAAGAAACTCGATATTTCCGTGTTAAAGTAGCTGAAGATCAGAATAATTTGAATAACAATGTTTGTAGTTCAGCTTCGGAAGCATTTATTATAGAAGTGATTTCTACTCCTGACGCTCCACAAAGTAATGGTGATGTTCAGGTTTGCGAAAATGACGTGTTTCCATCAATAAGCGTCACCGTAGAAGAAGATGAAAGCGTGGATTGGTATGATGCCAACGGTAATCTGGTTGCGGAAAATTCTCCATCATATTTTCCAGAGGAACAGGGGATTTTTTACGCCGAAGCCAGGAAAGAAGGTTATGAATGTGGAGCAAGTGAAAGAACTGCCGTGAACTTTACGGTGAATCCAGTGCCCGATCTGGATAATGAAAATCTTGAAATCTGTCCTGAATCTAATTTAATTTTGGATACCGGGCTTAATGAATATGAATTCTCATGGTCAACCGGGGAGAATACGTCTTACATCGAGGTGAATTCCCCGGGTCAATATTCTGTAGAGGTTATAACCCCGGAAGGATGTATAACTACGAAGGAATTTTCAGTTACTCCTGTAAGTGATGCCCAAATTGAACAGGTGATTTCTGAAGGAGAAAATGTAAAAATAACGCCTGTCACTGAAGGGGAATTTCAATACTCCCTGGATGGTGTGAATTACCAGGATTTTCAAACTTTTAATTCTGTTGCCGGAGGTATTTATACGGCCTATATAAGGGATTTGGCGAGTTGTAATATAGATACCTTTGATTTTGCTCATATCGTAGTCCCTAAAATGATAAGCCCAAATGGGGATGGTTACAATGATAACTTTGAATTAAAGGGAGTTGAATTCTTTGGTAAATCTGAGATCCTGATCTTCGATAGATATGGTAAGATCCTGAAAGCAGGGAGTGGAGCAGGTTTTCAATGGAACGGCAAATTTAATGGTATAGATCTTCCAGCCGATGATTATTGGTGCCTGATCAAAATTTCTGGCTTTCCAGATCAAACCGTTCATTTTTCCTTAATCAGATAAATCAGTTTTCCAGGATCTCTATTGCCGGCTTATTCTCTTTATTCAAAAAGATGATGATATAAGATTTTTCAGGTTTAAATTCATATGATTTTTGAATAATTGGTTCAGGTGCTCCTTCCCAGTAAACCTCTATGGTTTTTTACCACTACTCACGTACTGGCTCAAAACTTGATTAGTATAAGCGAAGGCATTAGCCATGCCCATTGCCCTGCAGCTGAAATGACTACTCCCAAAGCTGTGTAAATTCCGCCACCTACCATTCCGCCGGCGGCGAGAGCCTAGACTGAAGGCCATCCGAAAGATCCGGAGGATTCTTCCTTAGACATAAAAAAATGATTTTTTTGGTTAGTGGTTTTAATTACGATGATTCAGCAGAAGTGCCTGAAAATGTAGCGTTAAGTTTTGTCTAAAATTGTTTAAGAATATTTAAAAGAATAAGTTCTGAAGTCAAACCAATCTACATTTTAAATCCTTTTAAGCTTTGGAATAATAGGCTTTTTGGGTTCGTTCTAATTGAGTAAATTTGAAAGTCAATAATTGATGCTATGGAATTGGAAAAAATAATTTCTCAAATTGAAGAACAGAAAAATCTTCCGAATCTTAATTTGAGTATTAAAAGTAAAACCGAAGCCTTTACCCATAAACTTTTTTACACTCTTTTCGATAAACAAACTCCGGTAAAAGACAATCTTATGGAATTGGGGATGGATTTTGAAGTTCTGGCGAAACTTGTCTGCTGGGAGCCGGGCTCTCCCTGTCAGGATATTTGGAAGGATTATCTTGAAATGTTACCCGGTATACTTGAAAAGCTTAACCTTGATGCGCAGGCAATAGCGAGAAATGATCCTGCGGCCAATTCTGTGGAGGAGGTTTATTTGTCTTATCCTGGATTTTATGCCATAGCAACTTACAGGTTAAGCCATGAACTGTATAAATTCGGTTTGCCGCTTGTACCCAGATTAATGACCGAATGTGCTCATAGTAGTACCGGTACCGATATAAATCCCGGAGCGAAGATTGGAAATTCGTTTTTTATAGATCATGCGACCGGAGTGGTTATAGGAGAAACCGCTGTAATTAAGGACAATGTGAAGTTATATCAGGGTGTAACTCTAGGCGCCCTTACGGTGAACAGGACTTTAAGAAATATTAAAAGACACCCTACGATAGAAAGCAATGTTACCATTTATGCAAATGCAACTATTTTAGGGGGAGAGACGGTAATAGGAGAAAATAGTGTTATTGGCGGGAACGTTTGGTTAACTAAATCGGTTCCAAAAAATTCCATGGTTTCTCATACGCCTCAAATAAGTATAAAAAACGCAGCAGATAAATGAATGATTCAATATTAGACCTGGTAGGAACCACACCGCTGGTAAAAGCAAAACGCGTCTTTAATAAACCGGGAGTAGAATTATACTTTAAACTCGAAGGACAAAATCCCGGAGGTAGTGTAAAAGACAGGGCGGCTTACAATATGATCAAAAGTGCCCTTGACAGGGGAGATATAGATAAGAAAACAAAACTTATTGAGGCTACCAGTGGAAATACGGGAATTGCGCTTGCTATGATCGCTGGAATCTTTGGATTGGATATCGAACTGGTAATGCCAGAAAATTCAACCATTGAAAGAGTTCAAACTATGAGAGCCTATGGAGCCAAAGTAATATTGACCAGTGCTGACGATGGTATCGAAGGTTCCAGGGATTTTGCTGAAGATAAGATGAAATCTGGCGACTATTTTATGCTGAATCAATTCGGGAATGATGATAACTGGAAAGCTCATTATAAAACCACTGGACCAGAGATATGGAGAGATACCGATCATAAAGTGACCCATTTTGTTTCTTCTATGGGAACCACCGGGACCATTATGGGAACCAGTACATTCCTGAAAGAGCAGAATAAAGATATCCAGATCGTAGGAGTACAACCAACCGATGATTCCCGTATTCCTGGCATCAGGAAATGGCCGGAAGCCTATTTACCAAAGATCTTTAATCCGGAAAAAGTAGATAGGGTGCTCGAGGTTAGTGAGGAGGAAGCAATCAAAATGAGCAGAAGACTAGCTGAAGAAGAAGGAATTTTTGCCGGTATGAGTAGTGGGGGAGCTGCCAGTGCCGCAATTCGATTATGCAATGAATTAGATAATGGCCTTGTGGTAAGCATCGTCTGTGATAGAGGTGACCGGTACTTATCATCAGATCTTTTTGAGCAATAAAAAAGAGGCTGTTTGAATTTTAGCGTTAACTCTGTGTGATTTTAGTGATCTGAGAGATCAACCATTTATTAACTATTAACTACTATTACATTTTAACATTCTGTCTTATGAGATTAGACAGCGCTAAATATCCATACAGCCTCCAAAAGTTTACTTCAATTTAAAATTTTTCAATAGATGCCACACCAGTGACAGAACTACGGGCAGGAATAACTTTTAGTTTTTCACGTTGGTTGCCTTTTTCAAGGTATACGATATACTTTTCATTATCTATGTTTCCTTTTAGACCAGAGGCTATGTATTTGTCTTCGGTTAAAGTCCAGCCTAAATAGTTAGTGTATATCTGGTTCCTAACATCAAAAGGTAATGGTACATTTTTAAATTTCTGAAAAGTTTTTACAAGCTCATTTTTGTCATTGTACATGGCGTTTAATTGCCCATTAGAGCTTTTTACAGTAATGTAAATATCTCCATCTTTGTTACCAGACTCTTCGCGAAATCTTAGAAGATCAAAATTCTCATTAATAAATGCGATGGCATTAGATTGGAATTGTTTCTGGTAATTTTCTTTTACCTTAACGATGCCATTAGCATAATCTTCAAAAACGATTTGGCCGGTTGGCTCATAATGTAAAGTTGTTTCCTCTAACTGGATAACTTCCTGAGAATAGGAGTTTAAAACCCATCCTGCTACTAAAATAAATGTGATGATCTTTTTCATGATTTCAAGAAATAAAATGATTGATAAACTGTTTAAGAATGAAACTCTAATATACATTGTAACCACCTGTTTAAAAACCACTTAAGTAGCACAAAACACTTATTTTTGATTTCTATTCTGGTTGTCCAGTTCTTTTAAAAGCAGAGAAATATCTTTAATTTCCAACTGATTTCTGGCCATATCTATAGAACCATTTTGTTTTAATAACTGTAGATGTCTGTTCACCACCGCTCTTGTAGAACCAATTAAATTAGCGATCTCTTTATTTGGTAAGTCGTTGATTAATTCCAGCTTTTTAGATTTGGAATTCACATTTTCAAGGAGAAGTTTAAGCAAGCGGGTAGTGATGTTCGTAAAAATAAGCTGGGAGACATTAGATTCTAATGCGCGCATCATCTTTCCAGCATAAGAAAGAAAGTGTTGATATTGGTGAGGATTCTTATTCAACCAATCTCTGAGTCTGTCCATTGGAATGGCGAGTACTTTTGTATTATCAAGGCATTCATAATAAACCCTGTGTTTTGCCCCATCAAATAGGCAAAACAAATCAAAAACATCAGCCTTTTTAAGGAGGAATAAGGTGTGTTCTTTTTCACTGAACTCATCTACATTATACATTTTGATGCGACCGGAAGTGATGATATAGAAATGAAAAAGAAATTTTTGATGGTTAATGATGCAGGTGTTTTTCAACCACTTTTCTTCATGAAAATCCTTTAGCAAATCTTGCCATTGAGATTCATTCAGGTCAGCGAATAATTCGCAATTATTTAATACTGACTGATACTTAGAAAAAAAGTTATTTGCAGGGATCAAACTTCCGGAATTTTCTAGTTAGAACTATTTCCGGGGGATGGGTAAAATGTTATTTTTTCAAAAGCTGAAAAAATTATAGTATAAAATCACCTGCTTAAAATTACAATAATTTTCCATGTGATATATTTTATTTAATACTTCTTATTGCTCAATTAATTTTTGACTAAAGTATAAAATGCCTTATTTTTGCAAAATTGCTTACTTATAAAGGAATCTATGGCGCTAGAAACATTTGGTATTGAAAAGAAGAAAGTAGACAAGAAATTATATGACTATCAGCAGAAGGATATAAATAAAATTTTCGGGGTAATAGATGAACACCCTGGTAACTACAACCTGTTATATCAACTACCTACGGGTGGTGGAAAAACCGTGATCTTCTCTCAGATGACGAGAGAATATATACAGAGGACAAATAAAAAAGTTCTTATTCTTACCCATAGAATTGAGCTTTGTAAGCAAACATCCAAAATGTTATCTGGATTTGGGGTTCGTAACAAGATCATTAATTCTAAGGTGAAGGAACTTCCAGACCAGGATGACTATATGTGCTTCGTGGCCATGGTAGAAACCCTGAACAATCGTTTGAATGACGAGAAACTGGAGATCCAGGATATTGGGCTGGTGATCATTGATGAGGCGCATTACAACTCTTTCAGAAAGCTTTTCAAATTCTTCGAGAAATGTTTTATCCTGGGAGTTACAGCGACACCATTGAGTTCGAATATCAAGCTACCAATGAAAGACAATTATAGAGAACTTATTGTAGGAGACTCTATAAACTCTCTAATTGAAAAAGGTTTCCTGGCAAAAGCGAACATATTCAGCTATAATGTTGGGCTTACCAATCTTAAAGTGGGGATGAATGGGGATTATACCGTAAAGTCATCAGAGGAGCTGTATTCTAATTACAGCATGCAGGAAAAGCTTCTTACTGCATATTACGAAAGGTCCCGAGGTAAAAAAACACTGATATTCAATAATGGTATCAATACTTCTGTAGAAGTATATCATACATTTAAAAATGCCGGTCTGCCTATAAGGCACCTTGATAATACTACAAGTAAGCAGGATCGTAAAGATATCCTAAAATGGTTTAAACATACGCCAGATGCTATAGTTACATCTGTTAGTATACTTACAACAGGTTTTGATGAACCTACCGTAGAAACTATCATCCTTAACCGTGCAACTAAATCTCTGACTCTGTATTTCCAGATGATTGGTCGTGGATCTCGTGTACTAAAAGATAAGAGTGAATTCAACGTGATCGATCTTGGTAATAATATGGCCAGATTTGGTCACTGGAGCACGCCGGTAGACTGGAAACAGATCTTTAGATCACCAGATTTCTATTTTGAAAATCTTCTAAGCGATGAAGAGATCGAAAGGGATTTCCAATATCAGATGCCTCCAGAGGTTCGGGAACAATTCGCTAAGACCGAAGATGTAACCTTTGATATTGAAGCAGCTTATGATGAAGTCATAAAGAAAGGATTAAAATCTAAGGCGGTACTGGAATGGTCTATGGAGCAGCACGTGCAAATGTGTGTAGAGAACAGTGAAGATGTATTCGATGCGAGAATCCTCGCGAAGGAGCTGAAAGATGATATTGCATCCAGGATTAGACAATACTCATACTGCATTAGTAAAAGCACCAAAAATTACAGGGACTGGCTGGAAGAAGATTATTCGCGTAAACTTAGAATGGAGATCAATAAGCAATTCTAATTATTGTCTTTATCTTTTTTACCGAATAGACGATTAAAGAATCCTTTTTTCTTCTTTTCCTTCTTATTGTTTCTTTTTTGATTGTCTTTGTCCTTTCCAGAAAATAGGCGTTCAAAGAAGTTGTCTCTTTCTTGTGGAGGGCATTCCATCATTTCCGCAAGTTCGCTGGAAAGAGGTTCGAACCTAGCATTGGTGATATTGTTGAAATTCGAATCAGCATTCATTTTTTGCATTAATCTGGCAAAAATCGGTAAGGCTGAATTTGCCCCCTGGCCAATACCGGTATTTCTAAAACCGATCCTGTGATCATCGGCTCCCACCCAGGTTACGCAAACCAGTTCAGGAGTGATTCCAACGAACCATCCGTCTTTATTGTCTTGTGTAGTTCCGGTTTTTCCAGCAATATCGTTCTGAAGTCCATATTTATAACGCAATCTGGTAGCGGTTCCTTCATTTACTGTGGCCTGCATCATATTGATCATTATCTTCCTGGTGTCTTCTGAAAAAGCTCTATCACTGGATATTTCAGGTTTGAATTCGGCGAGTAGATTTCCATTTCCATCCTCTATCCTTGATATGTAAAATGGCTTGGAATAATGTCCTTTATTTACAAAACTGGTATAAGCAGAAGTTAATTCACTAAGATTCAAAGAAGCTGTTCCTAGGGCTATGGAGGGCACTGCTGGCAAATCAGATTCTATTCCCATGTTTTTGGCCTGCTCTATAACATTTCCAATTCCGGTTTCCATCAAAACCTTTACTGCGATCGTATTCATAGACCTGCTCAAAGCGGTCTTTAAGTTATAGTTCATGTTTGGATCATCACCTTCTGAAGACGAATTTGAGGGGGTCCAGCCGTCCTCATAAGTTACTTCCCGAACAGAAAAGTAGGAGCAGGGGTCTATTCCATTTTCAAGAGCCGCAGTATAAACAATAGGTTTAAAAGTAGAGCCTACCTGTCTTTTGCTTTGTGCAACATGGTCATATTTAAAGAACCTGAAGTCGACTCCGCCAACCCATGCCTGAACAGCACCATTTTCGGGATCTACTGCCAGTAAACCAGAATTTAAAAATTTCAGATAATGAGCAACACTATCTATAGTGCTTACATTCCTGGTTTCCATTCCATCTTCATAACTAAATAATTCGGTAGGATGTTTTTGTTCCAGTCTTTTCATTATCTCAGCTTCACTAAGTCCTTCTTTCTGTAAAGACTGATATTTAGGTGTTCTTTTTACGACATCGTTAAGGATCTTCTTATCGCGAATCCACGGAGCGTAATTGCCATAGGATTTCTCGTGCTCCACTTGCAATTGCGACATATGTTCAATCATTGCTTCCTCGGCTAGTTGCTGCATTTCATAATTCAAAGTAGTATGAACAATCAGGCCGTCACGATATATATTATATTTTTTACCATCCTTGTTCTTCAAAGTATCCAGGATCTGGCTCACATCTTTTCTTACCTGTTCCCTAAAATAGGGAGCAATACCTTTATCATGGCTGTAACTTTTATAATCAAGGATCAATGGGCGTAGTTTTGCTTCTTCAGCTTCTTCCATGGTCAGGTAGTTATTTCTGGCCATTTGCATAAGAACCACATCGCGCCTTAGCCTGCTGCGTTCCGGAAAGATCCTTGGATTGTAGTAATGACTGGCTTTAAGCATTCCTACCAAAACTGCTGCTTCTTCGAGGGTTAATTCTGAAGTATGTTTATTAAAAAACTTTAGGGAAGCACTTTCAATTCCGTAGGTGTTGTCACTAAAGGGAACTGTATTAAAATAAAGTTCGATGATCTCATCCTTGGTGTAAATATCTTCAAGTCTCTTTGCGATGACTGCTTCCTGCATTTTGTTTATAACAATACCGAACATCCCAAAATCACGCCGGCCATAAATATTCTTGGCTAGCTGTAGACTGATGGTACTACCACCACCGGCAGATTCGTCCTGTAGAAGGATAGATTTGAAAAACACTCTAAGCAGACTTCGGTTGTCTATACCATCGTGCTCGTAGAACCTCGCATCTTCAGTAGCGATAAGGGCTTCAATGAGATGCTGCGGGAATTCAGAAAACTTGATAGGTTGCCGGTCGAAAATATAGAACTTACCTATTAACTCACCATTGGCGGCAAGGACCTGGGTTGCTTTATTCTGTTTTAATTCGGTTAGTTCCTTAGAGCTGGGAATCTTCCCCCACATGCCAAAATAGATACTCGCAAAAAATAAAAAGAAAAGAGTGATTAAGCTGGTAAGGATGATTAGTGCCCACTTTAGTTTAGGATGTCTTTTTATTCTTGCTAACATTTGTTCAGGGTAAATGCTGCAAATAAACAAATGTTTATCCTAGACCTTTCAATTTTAAGCATATTTTAATTCATTTTTAACCAAAAATTAAAGCCGGCAAACCTCAGTTTACCGACTAATTTACAATAGTGTTCATAAGGTAGATGATAATTTATTGATCCTGGTTTTGATTGAATCCCAGCCAGAACCATTAATAAATGCTCTTTAAGTCAGCCAAGGTTTATGGTAGATCGCTGGTATTACTCCCGTATCTGAACTGGTTCAGCGGGTCGTCATGTAAGATGGATTTTACGACCAACTACGCATAGCACTTTTTCTCGTGCCAATTGAAATAGCCTGCTGAATGTTTCAGATTTAGAAAAGGTCGGCGGTGTGTAATTCCACCTTCTTTATTTCTTCCGAAATCCTGGATGACGCTATCTAAAGTTCTCATAATTGATGATTTTGATGATTGATGATGATTTTAATTCTTCTAAGCAAATCTTCTTCTGCTTAAGATGCTCATTGAACCGGCATTAGCCTCGGTGTTCATAAATGATTTTCTACTTTTTGTGTTTTTTGATGAAGTTGTCATGATTGATAATTTTTGATGATTGATGATGATTTTAATAATACTAAGCGAATCTTCTTCTGCTTAAGATGCTCATTGAACCGGCATTAGCCTCAGTGTTCATAAATGATTTTCTACTTTTTGTGTTAACTGATGAAGTTGTCATAATTGATGATTTTAATGATTGTTTCTATTAAATAGACGACAGGAAAAATAATCTGTTACAGTACTATGTAATAAAAGGTACCGATTTAACAACTTTTTAACTTTTCAACTGAAATTCAGTGAGTTAACAGGAGAAGGGAAGGCCTTTAAATGTTTTCAAATTATTGTTAATCTTTTTGCGTGCGCTGTTCATTAATGTACTTTAGTTTAAAGTCTTCTTATATGAACAGATGGGCCGTAGGTATAATAATGATGGTATTGGTGATCGCCGGTGCGATTTATGGTATTTATGAAAAAAACGATTATGATTTTAAGGATTCCACAAAATCCTATAAGATCATTAATAAATGGGAATTACCTTCAGAACTTGAAGAAGTTTCAGGAATTCATTGGGTAAGCGACGATCGCATTGCCTGCATACAGGATGAGGAAGGCATTATATTTATTTTCGACCTAAACTCAAACAGCATTGTAAAACGATATAAGTTTGGTCCTTCCGGAGATTACGAAGCTCTAACTTTTCTCAATGGAGAATACTGGGTGATAGAAAGTAGCGGGAAATTGTACAAGGTTAAGAACCTTGATCTCGCTGAAAAGGATGCCGAAAAATTCATCTTGGACTTTGAATACCGCCACAATATTGAGGGCTTGGCGTCCACACAGGATGGTGATCTATGGTTAGCTGTTAAGGAGCGTAACCTCGATAATCGTGGTGATTATAAAGCTATATATTCTTTTGATCCAAAAACCAATAAATTGAATTATGATCCGGTGGTGAAGATCAACTATAATGATCCCGCTTTTGATGTCCTGCGCACCAATAATCCAAGGAAACTTATAAGACCTTCAGATATTAGCTTCCATCCCGTAACAGGAGAACTATATGTTCTGGATGCTGAATTTCAGAAATTACTTATACTTAAAGATTCGGGAAAAATCAAAGAGTTACATTTATTAGATCCAGAAGAATTTTCTCAGCCTGAAGGTCTTTGTTTTAGTCCTTCTGGTCGTATGTTCATTGCCAATGAAGGTTTAGGTGGAGCTCCAAATATTATAGAATTGAAATTCTTTAATTGATCAGGCTTTCTGAATATCCCTTGCTATTGCCTGCACTTCATCCAGAACTCTCAACAGGTTTTCTCCCCAAAGCTTTTTGATCTCGTCTTCGGTATAACCTCTTTTTACCAGTTCTATAGTAACATTTAGAGTTTCTGAAGCATCCTGCCAGCCATCAATTCCTCCGCCACCATCAAAATCTGAACTAATACCTACATGGTCTATCCCAATCTTTTCAACAAGATAATCTATATGATCTACCAGATCTGAAACATTCACTGGCGTTACTTTCATTTTAAGATCTTCAATTTCAGGCTTAGCGGCAAGCTTCAACTTATCTATATTTTCATAATAGAGGTCTTCTTCGCTCTGAGTCAATTTCTCAATGCTATCATTTTCAAGAATTGCAATATCCATTTCCTCAGCTTTCTTTTCGTATAATTCTTTAGAAGCAGCTGCAAATGCCTCATCCTTTTCGGTATTCAAATAAGAACTAAATGCAACTGTTTGCACAACTCCGCCGTGTTGTTTAAACAAGGCAAGAAGTTCGTCATCCAGATTACGACTATGATCACATAGAGCCCGGGCAGAGGAATGCGAGGCTATAAGCGGAGCTTTTGAAAGCTCGAACATCTGTTTGATCGCTTCCTTACTTGGGTGCGAGACATCTATCATAATACCATATTTGTTCATTTCAGCAATTGCTTCTTTACCCAATTCACTTAGTCCATTATATAGCCATTCATCATTTTCTTCACCGGTATTGGAATCGCAAAACTGACTGTGGCCGTTATGTGAAAGCGACATATACCTTGCTCCACGATCATAAAATTCTTTAATTCGGTTAAGATCGGTGCCAATAGGATAGGCATTTTCAACCCCGATCATGGCAACCTTTTTATTTTCATTTACCAGTCTCCTTACTTCATCCGAAGTGGTAGCTAAGCCAATCTTATCTGAAGCTATTTCCTCTGTAAGCCTGTGGATTGCCTCAAATTTGCTAATTGCATTTTCATACGCAGCGTCATAGCCTTCCTTATTCAACTCTTTTTGTCCCGTGTAAACAATAAGCCAGGTCACATCTATACCGCCTTTTTCCATTTTCGGAAGGTTTACCTGAGTATCCAGGTTCATGGTATAATTTTTAGCCTCGGTAAAATTGTTTACATTAATGTCGTTATGAGTATCTATAGTGATTGCATTCTCATGAATTTCCCGGGCTTTCTGTATAAGTTCTTTATCTGAAGTTTGGGCATTAAGAGTTAACAGCCCTGTAAATAGAAAGATCCCAGTGAATTTAAGTCTCATTTTCAGCGGTTTTTGAAATTAAAGGACTGAATGTAAGAATTATTATTAAGCTAAACTTAAAATCCAAAAATGGATTAATTTTTAATCTACATTTGAACAAACATTTTACTGTTTAATGAATAAATATATAGTTGTTAATCAACCTGAGACCTGGACGATATCTTCTGAACATCTAAAGATCATTTCCTCTAAGGATTACCTTACCAATCCAGAATATTCTAAGCTTAAGAAAGCAAGGATATTTAACCTTTGCAAGGATTATTCCTATCAGTCTAAAGGTTATTATGTATCTCTTCTTGCGGAAGCAAGGGGGCATTTGGCAATTCCAACCGTTAAAAATATTGTAGACCTTGGTGAACCAAAATTAGTAAAGATCGTATCTGAAGATTTTGATGATCTCCTTCAACAATCTTTGAAGAATATAAAATCCCAGGAATTTACTTTAAGTATTTACTTTGGGCAGAATGTGGCGGCAAAGTACAGGGAATTAAGCGCGATGTTCTTTCGTCATTTTCAAATTCCCTTTCTTCGGGTAAAATTCAATTTCACTACCAGGTGGAATATAAAAAGTATCAAAGCTATTTCAGAATCTGAGATCCCCGAAGAGCATAAGGAAAGTATGCTGGTTTTTGCTGAGCAGTATTTTGCAAAGAAAAGGTATGATACTCCGCGAAGTACAACTTTTGAGTATGATCTGGCAATTCTTGTACAACCAGATGATGTTGCTCCACCAAGTAATCCTAAAGCATTAAAAAAGTTTGTTGAGCTAGGAGAAAAGATGGGATTCTATACAGAAATTATCCATCCTAAGGACCTATCAAGGTTAACGGCTTTTGATGCATTATTGATACGCCAGAGTACTGAAGTTAATAATGAGGCTTATGCTTTTGCCAGGAAAGCGCAACAGGAAGATATATCTACGGTAGATTACCCTGATGCTATCTTAAAATGCTGCAATAAGGTTTTTATGGCTGAAGCACTTGAGAATGCAGGTATTCCAACACCAAAAACCATTATCGTTCATAAGGACAATAAAGATTCAGTCCTGAAAAAAACCGGTTTACCCGTTGTTTTGAAATCTCCAGATTCCACTTTTTCATTCGGTGTAAAAAAGGCTGAAACCGAAAAAGAATATTTTGAGGTAGTAAACGCTATGCTTAAAAAATCTGACCTGGTGATCGCTCAGGAGTTTCTGCCCTCAGATTATGACTGGAGGATTGGTATTCTGGATGGCAAGCCATTCTATGCCTGTAGATATTATATGGCCAAGGGGCACTGGCAGATCTACAACTGGGATGCAGAGAAGAAAGATGATCAAGATGGGAATGCAGATTGTCTGCCCATAGAAGAAGTGCCTGAAAAGATCCTGAAAAACGCTATAAAAGCCGCGAAACTTATGGGGAAAGGTCTTTATGGCATCGATATCAAAGAGGTGAATTATAAGGCTCTGGTAATAGAGATCAACGATAATCCTAATATAGACGCCGGGGTAGAGGATGAATACTATGGGGACAAGGTTTACCTGAACATTTTAACGGCAATCAAGAACAGACTGGAAAATAAAATATAATGGCATATCACCTTTTTGAAGTGTATGGAATTGAACTGGAATATATGCTGGTTCAAAGATCAAATTTAAAAGTGAATCCTATCGTGGATAAGCTTCTTACCAAAAAAAATGGCTCATTGACTTCTGATGTTGAAAATGGGAAAATAGAATGGAGCAACGAATTGGTTTCTCATGTTGTGGAAATGAAGACCAACGGACCTACAGATGATATCGACCATTTAGCTGCATTATTTGCAGAGAACGTGCAGGAGATGAATCAACTATTGGAAGATTTTGATACCTGTCTTCTTCCAACCGCGGCTCATCCATTCATGGATCCAGATACCGAAACACGTTTGTGGCAGCATCATTATAGTAAGATATATGCTTTATACAATAAGATCTTTGATTGTAAGGGTCATGGCTGGAGTAACGTGCAAAGCATGCATATTAACCTGCCTTTCTTCGATGATGCTGAATTTGAAAAATTACATGCCGCTGTAAGGATTTTGTTACCAATTATACCAGGGCTTGCGGCTAGTTCACCTGTTCTGGACGGTGAATTTACCGGTTATAAGGATGCCAGAATGCATTACTATAAGAGCAATCAAAAGGAAATTCCACATATGACGGGAAAAGTTATTCCCGAGCAGGTCTTCAATAAAGCAGATTATTACAAAACCATTTTTGAACCTATCACAGAAGCTATCAAACCTTTTGATACTGAAAAGATCCTTGACCATCACTTCCTTAATTCCCGTGGCGCTATTTCCAGATTCGACAGGAATGCTATTGAAATTAGGGTTATCGATATACAGGAAAATCCTTCAGCAGATATTGCGATCGCTGCATTTATTATAGAAGCCTTGAAATTACTGGTTTCAGAAGAACTTATTTCCCTGAATGATCAGAAAGCATGGCATGAAGATGAGCTTTTTCAGATCTTTGATGAAGTCATTAAGAATGCTGAAAATACGCTTATAACAGACAAAAAATACCTCGCCATCTTTGACCTGGATAGAGATTGTGACGTAAGGGCTATTTGGAAAAAGATATACGAATTAGTAGGAGGGAAGTTGACTGAAGATCAACAGAATCATATTGAATTCCTTATCCAGAATGGAAGTCTATCTACAAGGATCTTGAAAGCTTTGAGAAGTGACTTTTCCCAAGGCAATATAAAAAAGGTTTATACCAGACTAGCAGAGTGCCTTCAGGAAAACAGAATGTTCCGGCCATGAAACTGGTCTTGACATGTGAACATGCTTTTCCGGATATTCCGGAAAAATATGAAGAGCTATTTACTTCGGACTTAGAAGTTTTAAAAACACATGAAGCATACGATCCCGGTGCTTACGATCTTTTTACAGACCTGGTGGAACTGGCAGATTATACTATTCATCAAAAAATAGGCAGATTACTGGTTGAATCGAACAGATCTTTAGGACACAAGAACCTTTTTTCAAGATTTAGCAAAGGCTTAACCGACTTAGAAAAGAAGGAAATTCTGGAAACCTATTATAACCCATATCGCCGTGAAGTGGAGGATAATATTGCACAACTGATTGGTGTAGGGAATGAAGTTCTTCATATTTCTGTACATAGTTTTACGCCGGTATTAAATGGGATAGAGCGTAATTGTGATATAGGATTGCTGTATGATCCTGGAAGAAAGAAAGAACAGGAAATTGCCTTAAAATGGAAAGAAACTATTTTAAAAGGTCATTCCGAAACAAGGATCAGGTTTAACTATCCCTATCTTGGAAAGGCTGATGGTTTTACAACCAGCCTGAGAAAGCGATTTCAAAAAGATTATATGGGAATCGAACTGGAGGTAAATCAGAAATGGGTGAAAAGCAATAGGATGGATGAAACCTTAAAGAAAATAATATTCAGTTCACTACAGGAAATAAAAAAGGGATCTTAAAAATTAATTCTAAGATCCCTTTTTTATAATTGATATTCTTTAATTATTTCAGATCGTATTCAAGGGTGATCTCAGCCTTTAGAAGTTTTGATAATGGGCAGTTTTCCTTTGCCTTATTCGCAATTTTATCAAATTTTTCTTTATCTATTCCCGGCACAACCGCATCCAGAATCAAGTGGGATTTGGTTATTTCACCATCTTCAAAAGTAATTTCAGAAGTTGTTTCGATCTTATCTGGAGTGAATCCATCTTCAGTTAAAAAAGCAGAAAGTTGCATACTGAAACATCCTGCATGGGCCGCTCCAACCAATTCCTCTGGATTTGTACCTTTTCCATCTTCAAAACGTGTTTCAAAGGAATATTGCGCATCCTTCAAAACTCCGCTCTCAAGACTAACGGTTCCATTTCCTTCTTTTAATGAGCCTTTCCATACGGCCGATCCTTTTCTTTTCATAATTTAATTTTTTAGTGATTTCTCCTAAATTAAGAAGCACAGGCTGAAACAGAAAAGAATTATAAAAACCTTAACCAATAAGGGGTAAAATAAAAAAGCCTGAAAGTAAAACTTCCAGGCTTTTCTATATTCTATGCTTGTTAATTACTTGATCTCAACAACTTCAAGATCGAAAACAAGATCTTTACCAGCTAATGGATGATTAGCATCAACTACGATACTTTCATCTTTAACTTCTGTTACCACAAGATTGATCTCACGACCATCAGGCCCTTTAGATACTAATGGCATTCCAACCTCAGGCTTTAGCTCCTCTGGCAGTTGACTTTTTTCAACTTCCTGGATTAATTCAGCTTTTGGTTCTCCGTATGCCTCTTCTTTTGGTATATTGATAGTTTTCTTCTCGTTAACTTCCATACCGATAAGACCTTCTTCAAAACCTGGTATTAGTTGACCTTGTCCTAAAGTGAACTCTATAGGCTCTCCACGCTCTACTGAGCTATCGAAAACCTGACCGTCTTCTAATTTCCCTGTGTAATGTACCTTAACGGCGTCATTTTGCTTAACTTGACTCATAAAAAGTATTTTTTTCAATTTTAATTTTGGCTATAAACTAATTTTCAGCCATTTATCGGTTAAGGTGCAAGTACCCTGCCGAAGGCCAAATAACCCGACAGAATATCCGATGATGACACATTTTGTCATATTTTCAGTAAATTGGATAATAATTCCAGAATTTTTTACTTCAAATCTGTCAAACTAACTTATTCTTATATGAAAGCGAAAAACTGCAAAATTGATAAAGCTTCCCGAAGGGATTTTATGAAGAAGTCGGCGATTGCGGCTACAGGATTTATGATCGTACCCAGGCATGTTCTCGGAGGACCGGGTTTTACCGCTCCTAGTGATAAATTGTTGATAGCCGGAATAGGAGTAGGTGGAAAGGGAGAATCTGATCTTACCAGTTTTTATGAAAGCGGGAAAGCTGAGATAGCGTTTTTATGTGATGTGGACGATCGCAGAGCTGCTGCTTCCAGGGAACGTTTCCCAAAGGCGAAATACTATAAAGATTACCGGGAACTGTTTGATAAGGAATCCAAGAATTTTGATGCTGTTTCTGTTTCCACCCCAGATCATAATCATGCTGTGCAGGCAATGGCGGCTATGGAGCGTGGTAAACATGTCTATGTGCAAAAACCTTTGACCCACGATATCTATGAGGCCAGGCAGTTGACTGAAGCTGCTAAAAAATATAAAGTGGTGACTCAAATGGGAAACCAGGGAGCTTCTGGGGATGGTGTTCGTAAAATGAAGGAATGGTATGATACCGGGATTATTGGAGAAGTAGATGAAGTTTATGTCTGGACCAATAGACCTGTATGGCCACAGGGAATACCATGGCCGCAGACTTCTACCGCTGTACCTTCTGAACTGGATTGGAAATTATGGCTGGGCACCGCGCCTTATAAAGAATATGTAGATGGCCTGGTTCCTTTTAACTGGCGTGGCTGGTGGGATTATGGTACCGGCGCCCTTGGAGATATGGGATGTCATTTGATAGAACCTCCATTTAGTGTTTTAGACCTGAAATATCCTAAAGATGTTGAGTGTAGTGTGGGTAGTGTTTACGTAGACGAATTTCAAAGAGGTTATTTCCCGGAAAGTTGTCCGCCTTCCAGTCATGTGATCATGAGTTTTGATGGAAAGTCTGAAAATTCCAAAGATATAACCATGCACTGGATGGATGGTGGGATTAAACCAATGAGACCTGAAGAGCTAGGACCAGAAGAAACTTTTGGAGATGGTGGTAACGGAGCCCTGATCATTGGTTCTAAAGGTAAAATGATGTGCGGTACTTATGGACTGAATCCTCGATTACTACCTACTTCTAAAACAGAGGAAGTGACTGTTCCACAAAAATATGCCAGGGTAGAAGGTGGTATGGCCGGGCATTATGCCCAATGGGTGGAAGCCGCTATCGCTGGATATGGAGAAAAACCATTAAGTTCACCATTCGATATTGCCGGTCCACTTACAGAATCCTTGTTAATTGCCAACCTGGCCATTAGAGGTTATGATATTCAGAAGACCAGAAAGAATGAGAATGGAGAAGAGCAGATATATTATCCTGGAAGAGATATTAAAATGATATGGGACGCTGAAAATATGAAAGTGACTAACTTCGACGAAGCTAACCAGTTCGTGAAAAGGGAATATCCAGATGGTTTTACCTTATAAAATAATATGAAAACATGGATTCATCCAAACTTTTATAAGCTTCGGAATTTCCTGAAGTTATTAAGCAGACTATTCTTAATCTTGCTGCTAATTTCCTGCAAGGACCGGGATATGAAAGGTGATGAAGTAGATTGGGATACAATCTGTGTGACAGCAACGGCTTATAATTCTGTTGATAGTCAAACAGAAGGTCATCCCATGCTTACGGCCTGGGGAGATACGCTAAGGCCGGGTATGAATGCCGTAGCTGTTTCACGCGATCTTATGAGGATGGGACTGGACCATAATTCCAAAATTAAAATTGAAGGATTTGACAGTGTTTTTCTGGTAAAGGATAAAATGCATTATCGCTGGAGAAATCGAATAGATATTTATATGGGTAAAAACGTAGAAGCTGCTAGAGAATTTGGTAGAAAGAAACTGAATATTGCTTACATATTCCACAAGGACTCAATTTCCCATTAAACCGATTATGCCATGTTTATTATATTCGAAGAAAATTCTATCAATGCCAGCAGTTAGACATATCCTTTTCTTTCTTTTCACCATAGTTTGTTCTTTTCAATCCATTGCACAGGAACCTGATTCGCTTCAAACGAATAAAAAATTAATTATTGGGGTTACCGAAACTCCGCCATTCGTAGAAAAACGTCCTAATGGATTTTCAGGATTAAGCATCACTTCCTGGAAAATGGTTAATGAGCAATTACAAGCAACCTATGAATTCAAGGAATATAAGAATCTAGAAAGTCTTCTAAATGCGATAGAAAAAGGTGAAGTAGACCTGAGTGTTAATCCTATTACCGTAACAGACAACCGAATGAAGAGAATGGAGTTTTCGCAGCCATACTTCATCTCTCACACCAGCGTGGTAAAGAAAAAGGAATCTACATTTCTGAAACATCTGAAGAATTTTTTCAGTTGGGACTTCTTTTCAGTTATTGGTCTTTTATTATTTGTGATATTGATCTTCGGAATCCTAGTGTGGGCTTTTGAAAGAGAGAAAAATAAGGAAGAATTTGGTGGGAATATCAGGGGAATAATGCAAGGTTTCTGGTGGAGTGCTGTGACCATGACTACAGTAGGTTATGGAGATAAAGCCCCAAAAACTACTGGAGGAAGAGTTGTTGGATTGATCTGGATGTTCATGGCCGTGATCATCATTTCCAGCTTTACTGCAGGCATTGCTTCATCCCTAACCGTGAAGAGTATTAATGAGGAAATTAGAAATATTCAAGACCTTGAAAGGTTTGATGTCACCACCGTAAAAAGTTCAAGTTCCCAGGAATTGCTAGACCTTTATAATATTGAAAATAACCTGGTGAGTAATGGTTTCGAAGGTTTAGATGCAGTAAGAAATGATAAAACAACTCTTTTTGTTTATGATGAACCCATACTTAAATTCGAGATCGAGAGACTAGACCTTTCAAATGATCTGGAGATTCTTGGCCAGAGCCTTAAAAAGGATTATTATAGTTATGCTTTTCCTAAGGATTCCAGGTTATTAAAAAAGATTGATCCTATCCTGGTAAGGACCCTTAAAAGTATGGAGTGGGCTAACCTTATTAAAGATTATAATTAATTAAGTCCTAAATATCCCAGGAGGATCCAGAGTATAATAAACATAATAACTATCCCTAAACAACCACAGCCTCCACCAAGTTTCTTTGCTCCCCAACCGGCTAAAATAGCTCTTAGAATGTTTTTCATGATTCATAAGAATTAGACTTTAAAAATATATCTGGAAAACCATTATTAGTTCTTAATTATGAAAACTTTAAAGACAAATTATTTTAAGCTGTTGATTTTTAGTATATTGAAAATTCTTTTTGAAAAAAATATTATATGCGAACCCGAAACCATACAGACAGGAAATCGGAGATCGAATTTTTAAGAACCGCTCGCCAGGTAAATAATAAGGTGATTTATATTGCCATTACGATCATTATTCTTGTGGCTGTGGTGGCCATGACCGGTGTTTATTATGAATACTGGTAACTACTGTTTGATCTCGTTCATGAGTAAGAAGGCTTTGTTTATATATTCCTTCTCCAAAAACAAAGCAAAATAGTTTGAGGTAGAGATCATTTCAAATACTGGAATCCCTTCATAAGCCAGTAATTTAAAAATGTAGAAATATAAACCTACCGTTTGCGAGCTATTCTTTGGTAAGGCAATGGTAATTGAAGATAATTCCTCTTTGACGGAAACCCGAACTTCATTTCTAAAGCACTTTTCCACAAGATCTGTCAGTGAAGATGAAACCAGGATGTTACTTTCCTGATAATTACTTGAGTAATTAAGGTATACGCCTGTCTGGTCCTTTACTGCTTCCAGTAATTTAGCTTTATTTGAAATAATGGTTTTGGAGTTAAGAAAAGTATACTCCGTAATACCAGATCTAACGATGATGTCACCCAGTTCGCGAAGACTTTGCATATTTACCTTGGTCCTGCTGGGAGCGTACCTCCTTAAAGCCATGATAATACTTCCCTGTTTTACCGGTTTACGCATCTCTTTTTCTACCTGAGGCTGAATATCGGCAGCTAATCCGCTGAAGTTTACAATATCCCGGGCTATGGCATCATCCAGGAATGGCTGATGTCGAATTATATCGTGAACGCAGGTGGTAATCGTCTTCATTGTTAAATATTGAACATTTTGTACAAATGTATATAAAATGAAATATAATTTTTGCCTCCCTTGCTTTAAATAATACCTATGCAGCCTGAATTAAAGAGATATGAAAGTTTTAAAATTTGGAGGTACTTCTGTTGGCTCGGCCCCAAGTATCAGGAATGTAAAGGAAATTATTCTTAATCAACCGGGTAGTAAATTACTGGTACTTTCGGCGATGTCTGGAGTAACTAATATGCTGGTTGAAATTTCAGATCAGGTAAGAAATCATGAGTTTTCTCAAAATTCGGAAAAAATAAAGGAACTGAGATCTAAGCATTTTGGACTTATTGATGAGCTTATCACCGATGCTACGCTTAATTCTTCAGTCAAAGAAAATATAGATTCTCAAATTCAACAGCTCGAAAAAATCTGTTCTGCTGAATGGAATAAGAATATTGAGGCCACCATATTGACCACAGGTGAAAGCCTTTTGACCTTCATTTTCAGCTCTTATCTAAAATTCGAAAGTATCCAAAATACTTTACTGGATGCCAAAGAATTCATGCATATAAGTAACCTTGAAAATCCTGATACGTTACATATTGGGGAGTTATTGAACGATTGTTTAAAAAGATCTTCTCAAAATGATATTCTAATTACCCAGGGATTTGTAAGGCTGGATGCGCGAAATGAAATCAGTACTTTAAAAAGGGGTGGTAGCGATTATACCGCCACTATTTTAGGTGCTGCCATTAGAGCTTCCGAAATTCAGATCTGGACAGATATTAGCGGTTTACATAATAATGATCCGCGATTTGTAGAAAATACGCATCCGGTATCACAATTAAGTTTTGAGGAAGCCGCAGAGCTTGCCTACTTTGGAGCGAAGATCCTTCATCCCCAAACTATATCTCCGGTGATAGGGAAGAATATTCCGGTTTACCTTAAAAATACATTTACTCCGGAAGCTACCGGGACTTGTATTAGTGCAATTGCCGAAAGAAAAGGATTAAAGGCTATATCAGCAAAAGATGGAATTACTGCAATAAAGATCAAATCCAACAGGATGTTGATGGCTCATGGTTTCCTGAAAAAAATATTCGAGATTTTTGATAAATATGAAACGGCGATCGATATGATCACTACTTCAGAGATCGCGATCTCGCTTACCATAGATGACTGCACGAATCTGGACCATATTCTATCTGAACTGGATAATTACGGCGAGATTAGCGTTGACGCTAACCATAGTATTATTTGTGTAGTAGGTGAGGGGCTTATTGAAGATCGCGGTACTTCCAGGTTGTTTGAAATTCTTCAGGATGTCCCAGTGAGGATGATATCTTACGGAGGAAGTAATAATAATATTTCCCTTTTGGTAGATACCAGAAATAAAGTCGAAGTTCTGCAAAAACTTAATAAAAAGCTTTTTAGTACTGAAGGAGTAGGATCTCTATAAATCTGGTACGAACATTTGGTTAAACTTAATTTTTTTGTGTAGTGAAAACCGTCGGGAGGTATTGCCACTGGCGGTTTTTTAATTTTTATTCCTGTTCTTTTCCTCAATAAACCTCGACATAAAATAAGTACTTTTATGCAGATGGTGTTTCAACATTTTACCGGTAAAATTTGCGTTCCTATGATCTTCCAGATCTTGAATTATCTGGAATAAAACCTTTCTAAAGCGTTCATGATGGAAATCTAAATTGAATCTTTCATTGTAGATCTCAAACCCGATGCTTTGTTTTTCCTGCCAAAGTTCTTTATTACTATATAAATCTTTTGACCTTCTGATAAAATTGTCTGTCTCATTAGAAACATATCCATTCCAGTGATTAAAGTCTGAAATCCCTTCTGATCCAAAAGAAGTGGTGACCGAGGGAGTTCCATTTTTCATAGCTTCAACCAGTTTCCCTTTAATACCAGCACCAAACTGAATAGGGGCAAGGCAAACTCTAGCACTTTTCATTACCAGGTTTGAATTATCAGCCCAACCATGAACAAGAAAATTTTCTTTAGGATTGTGTAAATTCAAAACTTTTTGAGTTGGATAGGCCCCGTAAATGTTCATTTTCGCATCTGGTAAATTTTTCCTCAAGTCTGGCCAGATCTTTTCTTTTAAAAACAATACCGCGTTCCAGTTTGGCTCATGGAGAAAATTGCCAATACTTATGAAGTCTTTCCGGGCTTCAAAAACTGGAAGTTCTCCTTGCTCTTTTTCCTTAACTGGATTAAGCATAAAGGGTAAGTAGAAAAGAATTTCATCCGGTATTCTAAACTCCGATCTAAGCAATTCCATTTCAGGTTCCGAAATTATTAAACTCAGGTCGCTCCGGTAAATAGCTGCAATTTCTCTTTTTGCCAATTCCGAATTCCGATAGATATCTTTTGCCTCCCTATTCTCCTTAAAAGCTTTTTGCCTGGCGTTTCGAAGAAAATGCAGATCTTCGGTATCTAATATTTTAATAGCTTCGGGGCATATATTATCTACTCTCCAGCCAAATTGTTCTTCCATCATAAACCTATCAAAAAGGACAGCATCAGGCATTAATTCTTTAAGAAAATCATCAAATTCAGGATCATTCAATTTGATCTTTTCAGAATCTATGCTTAGTGAATTAAGGTCGACCTTGTTGTCGGTTTCCCTGGCCGTGGTAGCGAAGGTGATCTGGTAATTTTCTTTTTTGAAAAACTCTATTAATTGCATCATTCTGGCGCCGGCCGCTGAAGATTTGGGCTCAGGCCACACGTAACCAATAATTAGAAGTCTTGGCATTGGATTTTTTTCAAAAATAACATTTTATAACTGGCCCGAAAGCAGAAAACTGGCGGTTATCCAGAGAACGATTGAAAGAATTCCGCCAATCAGGAAAAAGTGTCTGAACCTGTAAATTCCCATTCCGTAGATAATAGTATTGGTTTGATAACCTACAGGAGTGAAAAAACTAAAATTAGAAGCAAAGAGTACCGCCAGGATAAAAGGTTTAGGATCCTGATTCAAACTTGCGGCAATGGTAATAGCTATTGGAGCAATGATAATGGCGGTTGCATTATTGGAGATGAATCCGCTTAAAAACATGGTTACCAGAAACAGTAAACCTATCACCATAAAATTACTTTTATTATCGAACAATTTTAAAAGGTTTTCAGAGATCCATTGATCGGCCCCGGTATTAGCCATGGCAACCCCCAATGGAATCATTCCTGCCAGAAGGAATATGATCTGCCAGTTTACCTGGGAATATATCTTACCAAGATCTATGCATTTTAAAAAGATCATAAGAAAACAGCCTATCAAGGCGCTTTTTAAAATAGGGAAAATAGAAAAGGCTGATAATCCAATGACCAAAAGAAGAATGCCAAGGGAAATGTTCCTTTTGTATCTAGTAGTAATGTTAATATCATGATGCTGTTTTAAAATGGTGATATCATCCATTTTCTGTAATTCCAGAAGATCTGAATTTGTTACTTCCACAAGTAAGCGATCACCAACTCTTAATTCTATGTCATCAGATTGTTTGTCGAAGATTCTTCTCCCTGGATTTCTAAGGTTCCGCCTTTTTCTTATTGCCAATGGAGAGGCACCATGAAGATCATACCAGCCAACAGTTTTAATACTTTTACCGATGAGCGGGGAATTTGGAAGCATTAAAATTTCAACCAGTTGGATATCATCTTCCAGGATATCAGGATTACCTTCAAAAAGTTCATCACTTTTTTTATCAGAGTTCTTTATAATAACGATGTCTCCAGAATCCTTTAGTTTTATAAGTTGTTCTATACTACACCTTAACAAGAGTTGATCTCCTTCTTTCATGGTAGTATATTTCCCAGGGTGATCGTTCACAATTCCTTTTCGTTTCAGCCTGATCACTTCAATATCTTCAGCTTCTGATCCAAAAATTTCATTGATGTTTTTTCCTATGAGTCTCGAGTTCTTATTTATGATTCCCTTGGTAATGAATTCATCGAGGTCATAATCGGTTGAAATATCACTTTTCCTTTTCCGCGGTAGAAAGCCAATAAGAATACTCACAGTGACAATGGTAATCACCAAGAAAATCACCCCAAGCCAGGTAAATTCAAAAAAACTAAACCGTTCCACCCCTCGTTCAATAGCCACCGCATTAACAATAAGGTTTGTTGAAGTACCCATTAAGGTGCAACTTCCGCCAATGATTCCCGCGAAAGAAATTGGTAGTAATAATTTAGATTCGGGAATATCGTACTTATCACTCAGTTCATCTATGATCTTCACAAAAACGAGAACCACGGCGGTAGTATTTATAAACGCTGAAATACTACCGGCGATGAACATAAAAACCGGTACCATGAGAAGTAGAGGTAATCCTTTTAATTTTTTCATACCATTAGCAAGCCAGTCTATAACCCCGTTATTTTCCAGCCCAATGGCTATGATCATTAAGGCCAGAACGGTTATAGTCGCAGGACTTGAAAACCCGGAAATTGCTTCCTCGGGAGAAATAAATCCCGCAAGCAGAAGACTTACCATAATAAAGAACGCGATCTTATCTACCGGGAAGACCTCCAAGGCGAATAGAAAAATCACGATAATGATTATGCTAAATAGTATGATGATCTCCTGGCTCATAATGAAAGGCTTATTATAAAATTAGTCCTTAGTTCTTCTTCAGATTATTCTTTCAGAAATATTTATGATTCTTATAAGTTTAAGAATTGCCAGATTCAACTTTAATTTCATAGCTTGAAATATAAATATTGATCATGAGCCGAGGATTTGTAAAAGAAGAAGACCAGGAAGAACCGGTATTGGTTCCGCCGAGAGCTGCTATTCCAGAGGGAGAAACAAACTATGTAACTCCAAAGGGATTAGAAGAACTGAAAAATGAACTGAAGGATCTTGAATTCGCAAGAGCTCATGTTGATGCCGAAAATGATACCGAAAAGAGACGGGCACAGAGTTTAATTGATGGTAAAATAAATCTACTATCAGAAAGGCTGAATACTGCCAGAATGCTGGATCCAAAAGATCAACCTGAAGATGAGATCAGGTTCGGGGCTCATGTAGAACTGAAAAACGAAACTTCGGGACAGTTACAGGAATTCCAAATAGTAGGAGTAGATGAAGCTGATATCAAAAAGAAAAAGATCGCTTTTGTAGCACCTATCGCTAAAGCTGTTACCGGTAAAAAAGTAGGTGAGGAGGTAGATTTTAAACTTGGGAATGAAATTAGAAAACTCAAGATCCTAAAAATAGACTACTAACCCTTTTGCAAACGAAAATCCAGGTCATCTGCGATGCCTCCTAATTTGTTTATTTCTATAGTAAATTACTTTTCAACTGAACCTTTAAAATTGAGAGTTTCAAATTGGTTCTGGTCTATTTTTCCGATGTAATGGCCTCGTTTAAAACTGAGATAGGTAAAATATCCATTTCCTCCAGTTAGAAATTCTGCTGCAATATTTTCATTCTCATCAATTACATTTACAGAAATTCTGCCTATACCGTTTAGACTTTTGTTTTCTTTAAAATAAAACATCTGGAAACTTCCCCCAGAACCTCTGCGGCCAATGCAATTCCCTGAAATTGATTTGGAAAGACATGTAACTTAATTTTTCACTTTTCAGTCTTAAGTTGATATTTCTCCACTTCCAGAATCAGATCGATATAATACCATATTTTAATCAATGAAAAATTTAAAAAATGTCAGTTCAATACCATTGTATTCAAATTATAATTACCCCTAATTCCTGCATGCTTGTTTACTTAATAAGAACAATTTTATAAAATACTATGTTTGAGGCTGCTATATTTTTTTACCTTTAAAACAATTAAAATTATAACCTGATGAATTCTTATAAAACAAATCTTAACCTACTCAATGTGGATATTGGCTTACTAATTTTTAGAATAGCAATAGCTGGATTAATGTTAACCCATGGGTTCCCAAAGCTTTTGACCTTGTTTGGGCCTGATGAAATTAAATTTGCCGATCCCTTGGGTCTTGGAGAAACTGTAAGTTTTACCCTGACAGTATTCGCGGAATTCATCTGCTCTGCTTTTATAATCTTTGGTTTTCTCACCAGATTTTCAGCGATCCCTATTATTATTACCATGGCTGTTGCTGCATTTATTGTTCATGTACCCGATGGTTTTGGAAAACAGGAATTGCCATTGCTTTTCATGTTCGGATTTTTACTTTTAGCAATTTGCGGAGGAGGAAAGTATTCTTTGGATTACCTTTTACAAAATAGAAAATAGCAGCACTTTGAGTAAGGTATATATTTTAATGGGCGTTTCTGGTGTTGGTAAGACTACGCTGGGAATGATGCTGGCTGAAGAACTTTCAGTCCCATTTTATGATGCCGATAATTTTCATTCTGCTTCTAATAAAGAAAAGATGCAAAATGGCATTCCTTTGACCGATCTGGACAGGGAAGGATGGCTTGGAAAGATGAGTTCATTAATTCCGGAATGGCAGAGCTCAAATGGAGGTGTTCTGGCATGTTCTGCATTAAAGGAAAAATATCGTAATCAGCTTGCCGGTGGTATTGATAAAGACCTGGAATGGATCTTTTTATTTGAGGATTTCAGCATAATCGCAGATAGGATCAGTAAAAGGAAATTGCATTTCTTCAATCCAGATCTTTTAAAATCCCAATATGATACACTTGAACCGCCAGATTATGGTATTCATATAAAGGTTGAAAACTCTCCAGAGGAATCGCTAAAGGAAATTCTTCAAAAACTGAATATGCCCGAATTTGGTATTATAGGCCTGGGCGTTATGGGTAAAAGTCTTGCTTTGAATATGGCAGGAAAAAACTTTTTGGTTTCTGTATATAACAGGCGTGAAGGAGAATTAGAAGAAAATATAGCTCAAAACTTTGTAGACAAATATTCAGATAAATATCAGTTGCAAGGTTTTGATGATCTTAAAAATTTTGTTTTTAGTCTGAAGTCACCGAAGAAAATACTTTTGATGATCAAAGCCGGTGATCCCATAGATGAGATTATCGAAGAATTGATCCCATTTTTAAAGACTGGCGATCTTATTCTGGACGGTGGAAACTCCCATTTTAAAGATACCGAAAGAAGACTTGAAAAATTAAGTGAATTAGGAATTCACTTTTTAGGAGTCGGTATTTCCGGAGGTGAAGATGGAGCATTAAATGGTCCTTCTATCATGCCCGGTGGTTCTAAAGAGGGCTACAATAGGGTAAAGGACTTGTTAGGCAGCATCGCGGCTAAAGATCGACTGGAAAGACCTTGCTGTAATTATATTGGCCCAGGAAGTTCCGGTCATTATGTAAAAATGGTGCATAATGGTATCGAATATGGCGAAATGCAGCTTATAGCAGAATTCTATTATTTTATGCGGTATTTCCAGGACCGTTCACCGGAAGCTATATCCAAAGTTTTTACTGAGTGGAACCTGAAGCAGATAAGCTTTCTCCTGGAAATCACTGCCGATATTTTACTGAAAAAGGAAAATAATCAATATCTGTTAGATAAAGTTCTGGACATTGCAGGTCAAAAAGGGACTGGTGGCTGGACCACCGTTGCTGCGCTTGAGGTTGGGGTTTCCCTGGATACGATAACAGCTTCAGTTTTTGCCAGAAATATTTCGGCTTTTAAAAAGCATAAAAACCAGGTCAGGGAATTGTATAAGCTAAAAAATAAGGCTGATCTGGAAATTACAGATGATGAGCTCTTCAAAAGTTATAGATCGGCCTCTGTGATCAACCATAGTATTGGTTTTGAATTGTTGCGAATAGCTTCCGTGGAATATGGATGGAATTTAAACTTTTCTGAGATAGCCAGGATTTGGACCAATGGCTGTATAATTAGATCCTCATTTATGGAAAAGCTGTCTGGAATTTACGATTCAACTAAGAGTAGCCATTTATTATTATACCCCGATATTGCGGAAAAATTAAATGAGGATCAGGAAATATTCACACGAATTATACCTGCGATTTTATCTCAAGGATGTCCAATGCAGGTATGCTCCTCAGCTTTAAATTACTTTTTAAGTTTCACCAGAGAGAATACACCGGCCAATCTTATTCAGGCACAAAGAGATTATTTTGGTGCTCACACATATGAAAGGATAGATAAACCCAGGGGTGAATATTTTCATTCAAACTGGAAACCAGAATAACCTATGGATCTTCAAATTTTATTCGCCGTTCTCGGCGGAATTGCCATTTTGTTATTCCTTATCCTTAAACTTAAAATACAGGCGTTCCTGGCATTGCTAATAGTATGCATACTTGTAGGTATTTTTGCAGGAATGCCTGCTACTGAAATATTAACTACCATGCAGGAAGGCATGGGCAGTACTTTAGGTTTTGTTGCTACCGTGGTGGGGTTAGGTGCATTATTTGGCGGAATACTGGAGCAATCTGGTGGTGCGAACAGCCTTGCTAAATATTTACTTCGGAAGACTGGAGAAAAGCGGTCTCCATGGGCGATGATGTTAACAGGATTCCTTGTAGCAATCCCGGTATTCTTTGATGTCGCCTTCATTATCCTGGTGCCTGTCACCTATGCTCTAAGTAAAAAAACAGGAAAATCACTGGTTCTATATGCCATGCCACTTCTTGCCGGGCTTACGATCACGCATGCATTCATTCCACCTACGCCTGGGCCAATAGCGGTCGCCGACATTCTGGGAGCAGATCTTGGATGGGTGATCCTTTTTGGGATACTTACCGGGATTCCTGTGGCCATAATAAGCGGACCTATTTTTGCGAAATTCATTTCTAAAAAAATGAATATTACACCCCCAACATTTACCGAATCAGGTAATGAAATTGATAATGACCTGCCTTCGCCAGGACTAATTTTATCTATTATTTCTGTACCAATCATTCTTATTGTTTTCAACACTGTGCTAACCAGCCCATTGTTCCCTGAAAATTTTATTTCGGGTCCTTTACTTTATTTGATCAACTTACTGGGCCATCCATTTACAGCGCTCATAATTGCGAACCTTTTAGCCTGGTACTTTATTGGAATCAAAAGGGGAGCGGGAAAACAATTTTTGAATAAAACTGCCATGAAATCCTTTGAAGCAGCCGGGATCATTATTTTATTGACAGGCGCTGGTGGAGCATTCAAGCAAATATTAATAAGAACAGGGGCAGGGGAGATGATCGCAGAATCGCTTCAGGGAACCTTCTTTAATCCTTTATTTTTTGGCTTTACTATAGCTTTACTCGTTAGGCTACTACAGGGTTCTGCAACGGTTGCCATGATCACAGCTGCCGGAATTACCGCTCCTATCATAACAACCTCTGCACTTTCTCCTTCAGAGATCTCGTTAATAGTAATTGCAATTGCTGCGGGAGCATCTGGGTTTTCTCATGTGAACGATAGTGGATTCTGGTTGGTAGGAAAATATCTCGGCCTCACTGAAAAACAAACTTTCAGATCCTGGACCCTTATGACCGGGATTGTTGCCATTATGGGTTTACTGGTAAGTTCCATAATGTATTATTTGATATAAAAAAACCGCTATAAAAATAGCGGGTTATGTTTTAGATTTTTTCGTCTCGAGGATGATCTGTAGATTTTTTATGATCGGGTCTTGATCCTTTTTTGTTGTACTGCATATTCTCCTCATCAACTAATTCAGATCTTCTCTCTGGCTTTGAATCATTGCTCGCCGGAACATCCATTTCCTCAGCGGTAAAATCTACTTCTTTATTTCGATCCAGGTCCTTATCCTGGCCCTTATTCATGCTACGGCCTTTTTCGTTCAGGGCTTGTTTATCTTCCTTTGTTACCTCAGGGTTATAGGGCAAGTTCTCAGGTTTAGATTTTTTTGCTTCTTCGTTTGCTCTGCTTACTTCCTTTTTCATAATTCATCATTTTCTGATTCATCTTTAATTTAAAGAATAATCAAAGGATTAAGCTAAATGACGGGTTAAATTCAAGTTAAACCTAAGAACAAAAAAAGGAAAGCAGTTACGCTTTCCTTTTAAATTTTGTGGAATGTGTGTCTTAGTTCTTAGCTACAGAAGCATCACCTTCTAACATTGCAAAGAATTTATCCAGGTTAGGAATAATTACAATTCTTGTTCTACGGTTTTTAGCCATATTTTCTTTGTTCGTATTCTCAACTAAAGGCTGGTAACTACTTCTTCCGGCAGCAATAAGTTTAGATGGTTCAACATCATATTTATCCTGTAGAAGTCTAACAATAGAGGTTGCTCTTCTAACGCTTAGGTCCCAGTTATCTTTCAGGTAAGAGTCCTTAACCATTGTTCTATCATCAGTATGACCTTCGATCATCACTTCCATGGCAGGCTCACTATTAATTACTTCTGCAAGTTTCTTAAGTAATGGCTGAGCTTCTTTAGTCACTCTATAGCTACCGCTACCAAATAATAGTTTATCTGAAACATTGATCATTACTACAGTTTCATCAACGCTAATGTCAATATCATCTTCATCTGCACCTTCAGAAATGTTTTGCTTAAGGTTATAAGAAACAGCAAGGTTAATAGAATCTTCAAGGGTTTTAGCACCTTTTACTTTTTCCGGATCCATTTTAGAGATAGTGCTACGCATTCTATCTTTTGTATTCTTAGACATTACCGTTAGGTCGTTCATTTCCATCATTCCCTCATTTTCTGTTCTAAGAGAATTGATTTTTGCATTGTATTCTGCAACTCTTTGCTCTATAAGAGCATATTTTTGTTCAACTTCTTCTTTCTCAACTCTGGTTTTCTGTAATGTACTCTTAGTATCATTTAGTTCACTTTCCAGTGCTACATATTTCTTCTTAGAAACACAGGAAGTTAGCATAGTAGCTGCCAATACTGTAACAGTTATTACTCTTTTCATAAATCAGATTTTTAAATTTTGTTCTTTTGATTAATTATTTAGTTCGAATAATCAATGATATAAGAGCTATAACAGTGCCATTCGTTTATTACAGCTATAATCGTATACCAGGACTATGAATTTTGGAAAGTTTGAAAAGCTCTTAGGCTTTAAGAAATAGGTGATTAGGTTGCTAATTCTGTAATTAGAATAATATTCAGTAAATTTTCTATAGAAAAATACCAGGTGATGAATTAAGGAAAAAAACTGTGGAATTAAACCTTAATTGTGTAAAAAATCTCCACAGTTTTGGTTCAATATTATTTAAAGAATTCCTTTTGAATGCTGTTATATATACTGATTTAACACAAGTTTACCAGAATTAAAGCATATAAACTTCCTGAAATAATCTCTAAACGATAACTTTGAGAAATCCAAAAAAATAAGCATTGGCAGATAAGAAACAAAAGGCATTAAAGATCCTGAAAATACTGGGTAAAATATTTCTGGGCATTCTTATTTTCCTGCTTTTAGTCATTTTATTTGTTCGTAGTCCATGGGGCCAGGATATTATAAAAGATAAAGTAATTAATTCTATAGAGGAGAAAACCGGTGGGGATATTGCACTGGAAAAACTCTTTATTAAATTTAATGGGGATATACAGATAGATGAACTTCTAATCAAAACACCCGAGGGAGATACTGTTATTTACGCCGGCAGTTTGTCTGCAAATATTCCCATTATGCCCTTAATAAAAGGTAATAGTTTTGGCCTGGATGGTCTGGATGTCAAGAATGTTAAGGCGAGAATAATAAGGAAAGACTCTGTCTCCGGATTTAATTATGAGTTTCTAACAAATGCCTATGCTTCAGATACAACGCAGGCTGCTCCTGCAACCGATACGACTTCTGCGCCAATGGAGATCAATATAGGTGATATAAACCTGGATGATTTCGACATTATTTATAAAGACGATGTAAGTGGGATCGATGCGGAAGTGAAATTCGAAAAAATCCTGTTGGAATTTACCGAAACCGATCTTCAGAATATGATATTCAGGGCAGATGATGTGATCCTTCGTGATGCGATGGTGAATTATGTGCAAACAAAACCATTTCCTGAAAGCGATACCGAAGCTCCGCCGATGCCGGTATTTGAGATTGATAATATCGAAATTTCCAATATCCAGGGAGTTTATGACTCCAGGCCAGATTCCCTGTATACGGGCTTTCTTATTACCGACGTAAACCTGGATAGGTCAAGACTTGATCTAAAAGATAACTTGATTTCGAGTGAGTTTATAGGTATTTCCAATTCCAATATTACTTTGAAGATGCAACAATCTTCCGGTAAGCAAAATGATACAACGAGTACATCTGCGCCTTTTGAATGGCCACAGTGGAAGATAGACCTGGCCAGTATAGATCTTGAAAATAATTCCTTCAAGTACCTGGTAAATGATGCCAGGATAAAAAGAGGAACTTTTAATCCCCATGCGGTAGAAATAGACAGTTTGATCTTTAAGGCTGAGAACATTCTTTATGAAGAAGCTATGGCCAGTGCTAAAATTCAAAAGGTGCAATTTCAGGAAGGATCGGGGCTTGATCTGAATAAGTTTAATATTAAGGCCAGCCTTACCGATGAGCAAATGGAATTTTCAGATCTTGATATATCAGTAAATAATAATCGATTGTCGGGGAATCTTAGCATTGCTTATGAGAATTTCAGTGACTTCCTTAATAAACCTGATAATGCGAGACTCGATCTTGATCTGAATAATATTTATTTAAGGCTGAGCGAGATATACCGTTTTCAGCCCGATCTTAAAGATAATGAATATGTCAAGGCGCTGGCAAGTTCTCCAATTAGGGGAAATGTAAGTGCTAATGGGAAATTGAACAATATCAATTTGCAGAACCTTGATTTAAACTGGAGCAATACAAGGATCGTAGGAAATGGAAATATTTTAAACGCCCAGGATCCTGAAAACCTAAATTTTAGTTTACCTAATGTCAAGGTTAATTCCCAGAGGAGTGATCTTGTGAAATTTGTAAAAGAGGAAGACCTGGGTGTAAAATTGCCGGAAACCGTCTCTTTAAGTGGAAGCTTTTCAGGAAATGCCAGCGAGATAAATACAAATGCCTTACTTATTACCTCGGAAGGAAGCCTGGATGTTGATGGGGAATTTCAGATGGGAGATCAAATCGTTTTTGATGCTGAAGTGCAGGGCGATAGTATAGCTTTGGGTAACCTGCTGCAGAATGAAGCTTTGGGAGAAATAAAGATCAATCTCAAAACTTCAGGAAAGGGTAGCTCAATTAACGACCTTAATGCCAGTCTGGATTCTGAAATATCTTCATTCACCTATAATGGATATGAATTCCGGGACATCAACATCAATGGAGAACTGGAGAATGGTGCCGGGCCTGTAAATATCGATTATAAGGACAATAATTTAAATATGAATGCTGAAACCAGGATTCAGCTGGATTCGGTTTCACCGAGATTTGACATTCATTTTGTTCTGGAGGGAGCAGATCTAGAAGCTCTTGGCATAACGAGAAAGGAAATTAAGACCGGTTTTACGCTTGATGGCTGGTTCGAAGGAAACTCCAGCAAATATGAAATGGAGGCAAGCATTATAGACGGTGTTGCGGTTTATAATAATGAAACCTATTTACTTGGTAGTTTTAATGCTTCGGCATATGTTAGAGAGGATACCACTTCAGTAAAGATAGATAACCGAATGATAGATCTGGACCTGCAATCTAATGCCAGTCCGGCCGATTTCTCTAATTCGATAAACAGACATTTAAAGAGGTATATTACTGAGAATTACCAGGAAGATTCTATAACTACTCCCGTTAATTTAAAAGTAAATGCCAGGATAAGGCAGGCGCCAATTCTTAATGAAGTATTCTTAGTGAATCTGGAAGATCTGGATACCATAGACGTAAATATAGATTTCAGGGAAAAGGACCGTGAATTAGAAGCAACTGTTTCGGTACCTCATGTGATGTATTACGGCAGCGAGATTGATAGTTTAGAAGTATTTATGCGGTCTGATACAGAAGACCTCAATTTTGACCTTGCCTTTAATGAGCTTAACGCCGGGCCGCTGGCCATTAAGAAAACTGTTGTAAATGCCAATGTTCTTAACCAGAAGCTGGACCTTGAGTTTTCTTCCTTCTATGAAGATTCTGAAATTGTACATTTCAATTCTGAATTAGATTTTAAGGGTGATACCTTAAGATTTCATATTAATCCTAAGAAGTTTATTCTCAATTCAAACCAGTGGGAGGTTGATAATTCCAACAGAATAAGTATTGCTGAAAAATATCTTGATTTCCAGAATTTCAGGATATCCCGGAATAATCAGGCAATGCAATTAAGTAATGATAAACCCGGGATTGAAAAAGAACATTTAAGCCTCGACTTCCAGAATTTCAAATTAGCAGCCCTATTGAATTATTTAAATCCTGAAAACAAGCTCGCTACCGGTCAATTGAATGGGAATATCGTTTACGAGGAACCTTTTGGCGAAACAGGAATTCTGGCAGATATGCAGATAAATCAATTCGAGGTGATGGGGGTCAATCTTAATACCCTGGATCTTAAAGGAGAGTCTGCAGGTTTTAGTAATTATGATTTCGAAATGGCCATAAAAGGAGGTGAAGTTGACCTAGACCTTACTGGTACTTATACTGCAGCAGATCCTTCCGCAAAAATTGATATGCAGCTTGATCTAAATGAGATTCAAATGACTGCTTTGGAAGGTTTTTCACAAGGAGTAATTAAAGATGGAAGCGGTAGTTTTTCGGGTAGTTTTAGTTTAAACGGAACCGTTTTAGAGACTAAATATGAAGGTAGTATGAATTTTAATTCTGCTCAATTCAATATTGCTACTTTAAACGCCAGTTTCATCCTTCCCAATGAAGAACTGAGATTAGATAACGATGCCGTTTATTTTAATAATTTCAATATTAATGACACAAATGACAATTCGGTTGTTCTAAATGGAGAAGTTGGAACCAAAGACCTGTTGAATCCGACATTTGATCTGGATGTTCAGGCAAATGATTTCAGGTTATTGAATTCTACTGAAGAGGACAATGAGCTTTTTTATGGAACTGCGGTGGTTGATGTTGATGCACAGATCAATGGCGACCTTAATCTTCCTGAGGTAGATATGAATGTAGATATAAAGGAAAGTACCAATTTCACTTATGTGGTTCCTCAAACTGAACTTCAGATCAATGAAAGGGACGGAGTGGTGATTTTTGTAAATAAGGAAAATCCTGATGCCATTCTCTCCCAAACTGAAGAGGAATCCTATGTGGTTTCAGGCTATGATATTTACTCCCGCGTTACCGTAAATGAAGGAGCCACCTTCAACATTATTATAAATGAAGAGACAGGGGATAAGTTCCAGGTCCAGGGTGAGGGAGATCTAATCTTCAATATGTATCCTAATGGCCGCACAGCACTTACAGGTATTTACGAGATAAATGATGGATTTTATGAAATGAGCCTGTATAATCTCGTAAAAAGAAGATTTGATATTGCAGATGGCAGCCGTGTTTCCTGGGCTGGAGATCCATTTGATGCACAGTTGGATGTACGGGCGATCTATACGGTAGAAACTTCAGCTTCGGCTTTAATGGCCTCTCAGACCTCTAATTTAGATAGTGGTGAAGGAGATAGATTCCGGCAGGAAATACCCTTCCTGGTTTATCTTAATGTAGAAGGAGACCTTATGGAGCCAAAGATCACTTTCAACCTGGATATGCCAGAGGATGAACAAGGTATTGCGGGAGGAGAAATCTTCGGACGGGTGCAGCAACTTAACAACCAAGAGCAAGAATTGAATAAACAGGTATTTTCTTTGCTCGTTTTAAATCGTTTTTTCCCCGAATCGGGTAGTGACGGAAGCCAGGGAGGGACACTTGCCGTGGCGAGGGATAACCTTAATTCTGCCTTATCAGATCAATTGAATATGCTTTCCAGTAAGATTCTTGGAGAAAGCGGGGTCCAGCTTAATTTTAACGTAGATAGTTTTACAGATTACCAGGGTACCAGCCCGGAAGAAAGAACACAGTTAGGTATAAGCGCACAAAAAGCATTTCTTGAGGATAGGTTAGTTGTAGAAGTAGGTAGTGAAGTAGATATACAGGGTGGCAACCAGGAAGGGCAGGAGACAAGCCCGGTAATTGGGAACGTGAGTATTTCTTACTTACTGGACGAAAATGGCACCTGGCGATTAAAAGGTTTTAGTAAAAGTCAGTATGAAAACGTAGTGGATGGCCAGTTGGTGGTAAGCGGAATTGCTTTAATTTTTACGAAGGAATTCAATAAATTCAAAAATATCTTCGAAAGAGCCGTAATGGAAAATGTAAAGAAAGAGGAAGATAAACCTAAAAAAGAAGAAAATAACACAGATGAGAATTAGATATTCGGCAATAATCATTTTTTTGATTTTTATTCAAGCCTGTAGTGTGGAGAAATTCATTCCAGATGATGAATTACTTTATACCGGGGCAGAGATCGAGTTTGAGTCTGATAGCACCATCGTTAATAAACCAGCGCTAACCACCGAATTAAATAAAGTACTAAGACCCGAGCCAAATAGTAAGTTCCTAGGGATGCGTCCCGGACTTTATTTTTACTATAAAGCGCAAAGAGAAAAACCTGGGTTCATCAACAAATTCCTGAACAAAAAGATAGGCGAAGAACCGGTTTACCTTTCAGACGTAAACTTAAATAATACTGAAGATATTCTTATAAACAGATTAGAGAACAGGGGCTACTTTTATAGCAGAGTTAGTTCAGAAACTATTACAGATAAAGAAGCTAAAACTGGTTCCGCAACTTATTCGCTAAATGTGCCTACCCCGTATACAATGGCCAGCTACCAGTTAGATTCAGATTCCTTGCTGGTTTATCAGAATATTCAGGAAAATCTGGACAAGACGGTTCTTGAAGAGGGTATGCCTTTCGATCTGCCGGAATTAAAGCAGGAACGTGAACGTATAGATCTTCATCTCAAAAAAGATGGCTATTATAATTTTAACCCTGGATTCCTGATCTTTGAGGCAGATACAAATCAATATAAGCAGAAGAAATTCGATCTTTTTCTCAGGTTAAAAAAAGATGTGCCTTCAAAATCTGTTATTCCTTATAAGATTTCAAATGTAAATGTTTATCCGAATAATAATATTGAGGAAGATTCCCTAAGTAAGAATTTTGAAAGGTATAAGAATAAGAATTACTTACAGGAAAATATTTTCTTCAAGCCTAAATATCTGGATCCATATATTCTTATTGAGACCGGTGATTATTATGATCCTGCAAAGTCCAGGAATACCAGCCGTAGACTTGGGACTATTGGAGTCTATAAATTCGTGAACATTAGGTATGATGAGATAGACACGCTTGCTACAGACAGCCTGGGCCTGCTCGAAGCGAATATTTTTCTTTCTCCTCTTAAAAAAAGAGCGATTAGGGCAGAACTACAGGCGGTTACTAAATCTAATAGTTTTGCGGGACCACATCTTGCCTTGACATTTGTAAACCGAAACCTTTTTAAAGGTGGTGAAACACTTAATATTTCGGCTAATTTCGGGTATGAATTTCAGGTCGCTTCAGGAAACAACCCGGGAAGTAATTCCCTGCAATTAGGAGTCTCAAATGATCTTATCATTCCGAGGTTATTATTTCCTATAAGTTTTAGCAAGAACTATTTTAAATATGATATTCCAAAAACCAAGATCAGTCTGGGAGGTGATTATTTAAGAAGAACACAGTTATTTACCCTGGCATCACTGAATTCTACTTTTGGATATTTCTGGAACGCGAACAGGTACGTGACCCATGAATTTAATCCTGTTAGTCTTAATTATGTGAGCCTTAGTGATGTTACTCCTGAATTTCAGGATATCCTTGATGAAAATCCTTTCCTGGAAAGAAGTTTTGAGCAGGAATTCATTGCCGGTCTTACTTATTCTTTTACTTATAACGGATTAATAGATACCCAGAAAACACATGCCTTTTTCCTGAACTCAAACTTTGATATGGCGGGTAATACCATGAGTTTGTTCGGGAAGGAGGCTGAAGATGGAAATAAAGAAGTCTTAGGCCTGGAATATGCTCAATATGCTAAACTAGATCTTGATCTTAGATATCATCTAAGGTTGGGAACCCAGACTATCGCCACCAGGTTATTTGCCGGTTATGGGATGCCTTACGGAAATTCTGATGTAATGCCTTTTAGTAAACAATATTTTGCTGGTGGGCCATATAGCGTGAGAGCTTTTAGAACGAGATCTTTAGGACCGGGAACTTTTGACCCTAGCGAGCCTACAGAATTAACCGAACCTGGAGACGAACCTTCAGATGTCGCTACCTATCGCGATCAAACCGGGAATATACGGCTGGAAGCGAATGCGGAATACAGGTTTCCTATTGTGACTTATTTGAACGGGGCATTCTTTGTTGATGCCGGGAATATCTGGACTTCAGAGTCACGTCCTGAAACAACGAATCTCGATACCGATGGTTCAGGAGAATTTGGTTCAGGTTTTATTAATGAACTAGGTATTGGAACCGGTGTTGGTTTAAGAATAGATATTCAGAGTTTTGTGATCAGGTTCGACCTTGCGTTCCCATTGCATGATCCAAGGGAACCAGCCGGTGAACGCTGGGTTAATGATTTTGGAAGTCCGGTATTTAATTTTGCAATTGGTTATCCTTTCTAATGCTGCATTTTATTTCCATAGCATAGATCTCCCGCATCGCCCAACCCGGGAACTATATAGCCATTCTTATCTAGTTCATGATCTATAGTGGCGATCCATAATTTGGAATTCTCTGGAAATTCAGTTTTTAAATATTTAACACCTTCATCTGAACCGATTACAGATACCAGATGAATTTTAGCAGGCTTGCCCATTGGTTCCAGTGCTTTCAGGACATTTACAAAAGATCTCCCAGTAGCGAGCATGGGATCTGCAAGGATCAACGTTTTGCCTTCAAGTGAAGGCGACGCAAGATATTCTACCAGGATCTCAAACTTCTCATCATTGTTGGGATGATGACGGTAAGCGGAAATAAAGGAATTTTCTGCATCATCAAAATAGTTGAGTATTCCCTGGTGTAGAGGAAGACCTGCACGAAGTATGGAACAGATCACTATTTCATTCTTTGGTTCCGGAACTACAGATCGTCCCAGAGGAGTGGTTATCTCCATTTTTTCATACTCTAATTCTTTACTGAGTTCATAGGACATGATCTCTCCAAGTCTCTCGATATTTCTTCGAAACCGCATTCTGTCTTTCTGAATTCCAGTATCTCTAAGCTGAGAAATGAACCTGTTCGCGATAGAATTGGTTTTGAGTATTTCCTGAACCTCCATAGTGATCTATTAAAATTTTCAGACCAAATTTAAGCTTTTCCAGATAGAACCTAAAGAGATTGAAGTATCCAGGGGAATTTCTTTATTAAACAGATCAAAATTGCAAAGTTCAAAGAATGTTTAACAAATTCATTCTATAATATATTTTAAAAATAAAATGTAAATTTATGTGGTAACAAACTAAATATCAGGCCCATGTTAAAGAACTGCGATGCTTTCTCAACATTCTCCACGAACGACATGGAAAAGGCCAAAGAATTCTACGGAAATATCCTTGGTCTTCATCTTAAAGAAAATTCATTGGGGTTATTAGAATTAGATCCGGGACATTGTTCTGTCCTGATATATCCTAAAGAAGATCATCACCCCGCCGAGTTCACAGTTTTGAACTTCTACGTGCCAGATATTGAAGAACAGGTAGACGAACTGACTGAAAAGGGGGTGAAGTTTGAACAATATGATGGAAAGATTAGGACAGATGCCAGGGGAATCCATCGCGGATCCAATCCTACAGCAATTGCCTGGTTCAAAGATCCGGCGGGTAATTTACTTTCCCTGATAGAACAAAAAAATTAAGATCATGAAGGAGAGAGATGAGCTAATAAAAAAGCTGAATGAAGCATTCGCGAATTGTGATACAGATTTCCTTGCCAAAAGTGTTACCGATGACGTTAAATGGGAAATTATTGGAGAGAAAACTATTTCTGGAAGAAAAGACTTTGAGAAATCACTTGATAGAATGCGACATGGCGGTCCTACAGAAATTAAGGTCAGCGAAATAATAAATATCAAAGATAAATCTGTAGTAGAAGGCATTGTGGAGTTCTATGTTGAACCGGGGAAGAAGAAAAAATATGCTTTCTGTGATGTATATATTTTCTCAGATTCAGACGGCTCAAAATTTAAAGAACTCCGCACTTATGTGACCATGCTTAAAAAGAAATAGCATTAGTCTATATTTACTCAATCCCTCTATAAAAGTTCACAGGAATTAATTTAATAAATAAATCATGAAAATATTGATCACATTTTTAAGCCTTGCTTTTTTCTGTTCAGATTATGCAGGGGACAAAGATTGTCTGAAAGATTCAGATAATCTTAATTCAATTGAAAATCATTGGAATGAAGCAGATATTTTCGAATATCTGGAAGAAACCAAAGAATCACTAAAAGAGAGCGTTGAAGGCCTTTCTGAAGAGCAAATGCAATTTAAACCAGATGCTGAAAATTGGTCTGTGGCCCAGACGGTAGAACATATAATTACCGTTGAAGGAGCCCTTAAATCTATGCTGCAAGCTAAATTTGATGCTGGAGAAGACTTGGACCAGAAAACCGAAATAGTAATGACCGATGATGATGTTGTGGCGCTTATTACCAATAGAACAGAAAAGATAAAAACACAGGACCAATTTCAACCTACAGGTAATTTATCAAGTGCAGATGAAGCCTTGGATGCATTTGAAGATCAGAGGGAAAACATTGTAGACTGGCTGAAAGATTCTGATGTAGATATGAGAAATTACGTTAATGAATTTCCATTTGGAAAGATCGATGCCTATCAAACAGTTCTTTTCATGGCAGGACATACTGCACGACATACCGCCCAGATCGAGGAAGTAAAATCAAACCCAGATTTTCCTGATTCATAGGTTCAATTAATAGAGAATTAGGGATCTGTGTTAAAGCAGATCCTTTTTTTGAAAAAGCTCTGGGAGACGTAAAATCAGGATTATTAAAAAATTGGCTGTATTTTTGATATATTAAAAGATACAATTCGAATCTTTAAAACATGAGAACCAGTTTATTTTTTATTTGCTTTTTTTGTGTCTGTTTAGCTGCATCAGCCCAGATAGAAATTCCGCGTACCACGAATACCGGACCTATCATAAAAGCTGAAGAATCTAATTCTACAGGATTTCCTATACTTAAAAGGGAAGAAGCTGAGACTGAAAGCAGGTTCTTGAATGATAAACCAAAACCTATAGACCTTAGAGAAAATCCTAATGGATTAATGACCGAGGCTGATGTTATTAAGAAGAAATGGAGTAAAGACAAAGAAATAAGAGAGGAATATAGAAAGGACCAGAGCCTAGGAAATGTTGTAACCCAGGGAAGATTTGTAGAAGTTTATTGTCGTGACCATCAATACATTGACGGTGATAAAGTTCAGATCTTTGTAAATGGTCAAATGGTTGCTGCCAGTGTAAATTTACATGCCGGTTTTCAACCAATTCTGGTAACCCTGCAAGATGGTTTCAATAGTATTCAATTTGTAGCGCTCAACCAGGGAAGTTCCGGTCCAAATACAGCAGAATTAAGGGTTTTAAGCGAAAAGGGAGAGCAGATAGCTGTAAAAGAATGGAATCTTCTTACAGGTGCAAAAGCTGAACTTATCGTTGTTAAAAACTAAATAACTTATAATATAAAACAAAAAAAAGCCGGGAACATCCCGGCTTTTTTTTATTTAATCTACAAGGTCTTCCAGGATTTTGATCTGTTTCAGGGTTTTTTGGATCTTATCCCTATGCTCTTCCAGCATTTCTTTTACGGTAGGATTGAGAATATTCTTTTTAAGTTTTTCCTCATATTCCTTCAAGCTTGCTTTTTCACCTCTGATGCATTCTTCAAGAATGGATTCATCATTTTTCCTGGTTACAGAACTTTTAAAATCTATCCAGAAACGATGAAGGCTACCTAAGGTTGTACCGCTAGATTTTTCTTTAGGATGTTCATTTAACTGGTGAATGTATTTATCAATTTCGGTTGCGAAATGATTTCTTTGTACGGCCTGATCTTTTAGGAACTTCTTAAGATCGGGGTTCGTGGTATGTTCTAAAGCTTTTCTATAACCTTTTTCTGCATCATAATTCTTTTCCAGTAAATCTGTAAGAACTTGTACAAGGTTTTTATGACTTGCCTCTCTGGCCGATTCTCTTGTTGTTTTCATAACACTGAAAATTTATTTAATTATCTACTTAAAGATACTTCAAAAGTACAGGTTAACAGAACTTTACAGCTTTAAATTAGATGACCATTGTCATATTTTTACCGATTTTATTAAGCAGGTCATTATACAGAATAATCCCCATTTCAAATTGAGTAATTAAAGACTAGTTTTAAAATAATATTAGCCGTAATTCTTCCTTACTTCTATCTATTGAACCGTGGTATAATCATTTAAAACCAATAAAAATGCAAAGTTATTTGAAGTCTTCCGGGTTAAAAAGATCAGTGCTTATTTTACTACTAATATTTTTTAGTACATACACCTTTGCACAGGATGCTATGAAAAATGAGAATTCAGTGGCAATTAATTTAAAGGATGGTAACATCAAGTGGGGTGCCTGCCCAGACCTTATCCCTAATGGTTGCCAGGTTACGGTACTTAATGGTGATATAACCCTTAACAATGCTGATGTCCTTTTTAGATTTGAACCAAACACAGATATTCCAGAGCACTGGCATAATTCTGCAGAAAGAATGATCCTTTTACAGGGAGAATTAGAAGTCACCTATGAAGGAGAAGAAACCAGAATTCTGAAAGAGGGTTTTTATGCTTACGGTCCAGAGAAAAAGGCTCATAATGCTCGTTGTAGTGGGGGAGAGCCTTGTTTATTATTTGTGGCCTTTGAAAAGCCAGTTGATGCCTTTGCTGGGAAATCGAATTAATTTGCTTCAGAATAAATCCTTTTTTACCTAACTTAGAAGGAGCAATCATTAATTATATTTATGAAAAAGGTTCTAATTGGATTAGATTATAATCCAAAGTCAGAGAGAGTGACAAAAAAAGGATACGAACTTGCAAAGAAGCTAGGTGCCGAGGTTTGTCTTATCCATGTTTTGGCAGATGTAAGTTATTATGGGGTAAATTATCCTAATTTCATGGGGTATGAAGGTTTTAATGAAATGCAGGTAGACCTAAATGTTATTTCTGAACTCCGGGAAGTTGCTAAAAATTTTCTGGAAACGGCCGCCAAACACCTGGATGATCCCATGGTAACAACTCACCTTGCTGAAGGACCAACTTCAGCCGCGATTCTTGATTATGCCAATAAATGGAATGCAGATCTAATTGTGCTGGGAACTCATAGCCACTCAGTCCTGGAAAAGGTTTTAATGGGTACCACTGCAAGTAGAATTCTGGAAAAAACAAAGATTCCAGTATACCTTATTCCCGTCAAAAACGATTCAGACTAAAGGATTACAAATCCATAATTCCATTCTATAATCTTGTGTTAATCATTTGAAATACAAGGTATTATTGGTTATTTTCAAGAAGAGAAATAATTATAACCAATTAAAATTTAAAATTATGGGAATTGTAAAAGTGATCGAAGTGATCGCAACTTCTGAAAAGAGTTTTGATGATGCTACCAGAAATGCTGTTAAGGAAGCTGCAAAATCTATCAATAATATAAAATCTGTTTATATCAAAGAAATGAAAGCACAGGTGAACGGCGATGCGATAACTTCATACGCCGTGAATGCGAAAATTTCATTCGAAAAATCCAGCTAGGAATTTGTTCATTTTAGATGTCTCAGGTCAGTAAATTTACTGGCCTTTTTTATGAACTATATTATAGTTTTAACCTTTGTATATCAAACTATTGTGGTGTATTTCTTAACTTATATCTCCACATAAAAGTGGAAGAGAGGATCATTAAAACATAGAAATCGCCGCAAAGTTAATGGATGATGCTTCTGCGCTTTAATTTAAAGGCCTAAAGATCATTAGAATAAATATTATTGGAGTTAAATAAATTTTTAAATCAGTATTGTTTTGGAGGAAAACAGAATATTTTTGATAGGAGCTTCAGCAGGAGGGAGGGTTGCTGTAGAAAAAGTTTTAAAATCAATCTCTCCGGAAATCAATGCATCTTTTCTGGTCGTTGTTCACTCCTCTTTCGATATGATCTCCAGTTTTTCAGAATATCTTAATAGAAAAATCCAGATGGAAGTTCTGGATTCTAAAGAAAATATGAATATTGAAAAAGGTAAAGTATATGTTGCTGTTCCTAACCAGCACATGGTTATTCATGAGGGTAAACTCAGGAACTCTAATGGGCCAAGAGAAAATCTTTTCAGGCCTTCTATAGATGTTTTATTCAGATCTGCGGCAGTAGCTTTTGGTAATCGATGTGTAGGTATATTACTTTCAGGAAGGTTGAATGATGGTACTGTTGGCCTGGAAGCAGTAAAAAGATGCGGCGGAAAGACCATTATTCAGGAGCCGAAATCTGCAGAGTTTGCAGGAATGGCAATATCTGCTCAAAAATTTGTAGAAATAGATTATACTTTACAAGTAGAAGAAATAGGCGAATTAATTGAGGAATTAACCGAAAAGCCTCTGCCGCAGGAAGTAGAAATTCCCTACACCATTAAAAGAGAATCTGAAATTGCAACAAAAATCAGAAGCCAGGTTAAGACGGAAGATTTTCTTGGTGAAAAAGTAGCTTTAAGTTGTGCGAGTTGTGGCGGACCATTATGGAAAATTAAGGATACAGGAATCGAAAGATATCGCTGTCACGTTGGACATTCCTTTTCGCAAGAATCTTTATTACTGGCTCAGAATGAAAATCTGGAGGAAACCTTATGGGTTTGTTTAAGAACTTTAGAAGAGAAAAAAGTCCTTATGCTTAATATAGCCGACAGCTTTAAAACAAAGGGTTCAGATCAAATTTCCCGTTCATATTCAGATAAGATCAAAGAGGTAGACGAGCACATAAACAGGTTAAGGGAGTTAATGGACATTAGAGATTAAAAATTCATTTCTTAATCAAAACCGGTAAATATCTATTATCGTTTTATCCAATAATTCCTCTTATAAATTGAATTTTGATTCTCCTTATCTATAACTAAAAGTCTTTTCTAAAACTGTATTACATTCTTTCCGACAGATTTACCTGACTCCTGTAGCTTATGCACCTTTTTAAAAGTTTCAGAATTTAAACCTTCAAACTTTTTATTCATCGTAGAAAATATTTTCTTCTCTTCTACAAGATCTTTTATGCGCTGTAGTATTTTTTGCTGAGCAATCATATCTTCGGTCTCAAACATGCTTCTTGTAAACATTAGTTCCCAGTGAAAACTTACACTTTTACTTTTTAAAGCATTAAGGTCTACATTTTCAGTAGTGTTGACTACACAACAAATTCCACCCTGTGGTGCGATTAATTCAGCCATGGCGTCCCAGGTTCCGGAAGTATCGGCAAAATTTAAAATATAATCCACGTTTTTGTAACCAGACATTTGGTCCAATAGGTCATGATGGTCAACAATATCATCGGCTCCCATTTTCTCACACCAGTTCCTGGTCACATCCCTGGAGGCGGTGGCAATAACTTTTAATTTCGTCAATTTCTTTAATATTTGGATCGCAATCGAACCAACTCCACCGGCACCTCCAATAATTAAAATATTTTTTCCCTGTCCGGAATTCTCTTTGATCCTCAATCTGTCAAAAATAGATTCCCAAGCTGTAAGAGCAGTAAGTGGCAAGGCAGCGGCTTCCGTCCAATCAAGGTTTTTAGGTTTGTGACTAACGATCCTTTCATCTATAATCTGGAATTCGGAATAGCATCCAGACCGGGTTATATCTCCGGAATAAAATACTTCGTCCCCTGGTTTAAAATGAGTAACCCCTTCACCAATAGATTCAACAATTCCCGCGGCATCCCATCCTATGATCTTAGGATTGTCCAGTTCTTCATCTTTTGCAGCACTCTGCCGCACCTTATAATCTACAGGATTAACCGAAATTGCTTTGATCTTCACCAGTAGATCACGTTTTTCTGGAGAAGGTTTATCCGTTTCGAACTCAAAAAGACTTTGATCCTGGTCTATTGGTAGTGATTTTTTAAAACCTATCGCTTTCATGTTTTTCTTTTCAAATTACTAGTCATTATTGACATTTCAATTCTACAGGTCATAAACTTTTGCTAAAATCCAGTAGTTATTGATTGCTTCTTCTGCAGTGGTTAAATTTGACTAACGGTAAAAAAGTATATTATGAAAATAGGGTTTATAGGTTTAGGAATTATGGGTAGCCGTATGGCATTTAATCTTTTAAATGCTGGTTATGATCTAAAGGTTTATAACCGCACTAAAGAAAAAGCAGAAGAACTTCTTAATAATGGTGCTCATTGGGCAGATTCCGCCAAAGAAGCAGGGGAGGGAGTTGATATACTATTTTCTATGTTGGAAAAACCGGCGGTCGTAGAAGAAATGGCAACTGGTTCAGAAGGATTTTTATCAGGAATGCAAAAGGATGCTCTCTGGATAGATTGCAGTACGGTGAATCCTTCCTTCAGTGAACGGATGTCCAATCTCGCAATAAAAACAGGTATACGATTTATGGATGTGCCTGTTTCGGGTTCAAAAGTTCCTGCGGAAGAAGGTGAATTGCTTTTTCTGGCAGGTGGCACAAAAGAAGATTTTGAAGAAGCTAAACCTTTATTTTTAAAAATGGGTAAAGATGCAGTACATATAGGTCCAGCTGGGAAAGGTTCAGCCATGAAGATCATGATAAATCAATTATTAGGACAAAGTATTCTGGCGTTTTCCGAAAGCCTCAATTTGGGAATGGCCATGGGGATTGATAAAAAGACCGGGATGGACATTTTACTTAAAACACCCGTAACGGCGCCAATTCTTGATGTTTTCAGGTCCAGGATAGAGAATAATGATTATGAGCCTAATTTCCCTTTGAAACACCTTCAAAAGGATCTTCATTTGTTCACAGAAACTGCCTATGAATTGGGGCAACCAAGTCCTTTGACTAGCACTGCAGAAGAGATATATGGTTTGGCTAAACATAAAAATATGGCCGATCTTGATTTTACAGCAGTATTCAAGTATTTGCATGAAAAAGAATAATTTTAGGAAGTCTCAGCTTTAAATCTTTTATTATCGGATTCCTATGACTATCTTTACCAAAATTTTGATGCAGGCTGAGATCAGCCATTGCTCTCTCTGAATTAAACCTTCAAAAGATAATCTTACACATTAAATTTTTCTGGTATTCGTTTAGTTGGTTCAAAGCATTGAAGTTGGAAAACGAATAGTAATTAAAATTTAGTGAATGGCAAGATCCGGACAAACCCAAAACAAACGAGAAAAAGAGAAAAAGAAGCTTAAGAAACGTAAAGAGAAGGAAGCTAAAAAGCAGGAGAGAAAAGAAAATTCTAACAAAGGAGCATCATTTGAAGATATGATCGCCTATGTAGATGCAGATGGGAATCTTACAGATACTCCGCCAGATCCATCTCAAAAGGTAGAAGTAGACGCAGAAGATATTGAGATCGCTATACCTAAGAAAGAGGATAGGGATTATGAAGAACCTGTAACCGATACCGAAGGAAAAGTTTCCTTTTTTGACCATTCTAAAGGTTTTGGATTCATTATTGGGAAAACAACCGGTGAAAAATATTTTGTCCATGTAAGCGGTCTCATAGATGAGATCGAAGAGAACGACAAGGTAAGTTTCGAATTAGAACAGGGAATGAAAGGTCTTAACGCTGTTAGGGTTAAAAGGATCTAAAATCTCTTTAGGCTTGATTCTAAGCCTTATACTACTACACAAATTATCCTGAATTGTAATTTATTGAAAATTAATTGGTTATTGTGGTGTGCATCGGATATTTAAATGTACATTTGCCATGTTAAATAATTTAGTTTTCTTCACTTTAGTAAATCCGTTCAGGATATTCCAAGTTTTAGTCACTTCAGTATTTAGACAGTAATTAAAAACAGTACCAGTATCAACAATCCAAAATTTGCCCAGAAACGGGCTTCAGAATTTTCCAAGACTCTTAGGAGCCGTGTAAATTCATATTTCAAAACTAATCAAATTAGTAAGCATGCTAATGGCAGTATGATCGTTAAAACGATTTTAATGTTATTGGTGTTCATTACTCCTTTAGTGATTATCAATACTGGGATAGTTTCCAGTGTATGGTTGATCTTTGCTTTATATATAACCAGTGGTTTTGGGATGGCTGGAATTGGAATGGGCATCATGCATGATGCGATCCATAATTCTTACTCTAAAAATCAAAAAGTAAATCAATACTTAGGATATACTTTGAACCTGATTGGAGCAAATGCAAGTATCTGGAAAATACAGCATAATGTACTTCATCATACCTTCACTAATATAGAAGAGGCAGATGATGATATAAATCCTCCATTCTTTTTAAGATTTACACCACATACCAAAAGGTATATGATCCATAAATTCCAACATATCTATTCCTGGTTCTTCTATGGTCTGTCTACAGTATCATGGGTTACTGCGAAAGATTTTATTAGAATGGCACGATTTAAAAAAATGGGATTCTTTAAAGGAGGAAAAGCTTTTAATAAAGAGCTGGCTAAGGTTATTGGATGGAAAGTCGTTTCTTTTGGATTCGTATTAGTACTGCCAATTATTATGGCTCCTGTAGCGTGGTGGATAGTAGTGCTTGCATTTATTAGTATGCATTTTGTAACTGGACTTCTTATCACAACTGTATTTCAGCTGGCGCATATAGTACCTACCACCGAATATCCTTTGCCAAATGAAGAAGGAATAGTAGAAGGGGACTGGGCGAGTCATCAACTTTTTACAACAAGTAATTTTTCACCAAAAAGCAGGTTATTTTCCTGGTTCATTGGAGGATTAAATTACCAGATAGAACATCATTTATTACCAAATATCTGTCATGTTCATTATAGAAAAATATCACATATCGTAGCACAAACCGCAAAAGAATACGGTTTGCCTTACCATAATAAACACAGCTTTGTCTCGGCAGTTGGAGAGCATTTCAAAATGCTTCGCCAGTTAGGAAGGATGGATAATCTTAGAGCAGGTTAATAATATAGATTGGATGTCGTACGATCTTTAAACAAAGACGGCAATTTTATAAATAATAACAAGTATAGTAATGCAAGAAGGTAAAGTAAAGTTTTTCAATAATACCAAAGGATTTGGTTTTATTAAAGCTGACGATTCAAACGAGGACATCTTTGTACACTCAAGTGGTCTAATCGACGAAATTCGTGAAGACGATAGAGTACAGTTCGAAGTTGAGCAAGGTAAAAAAGGCCTTAACGCCGTAAACGTTGAAGTAATTGACTAATTATTTTCAGTTTTCTTTAGAGATCTGTTAATGATGAAGATTGTATGTCGTACGATCTCTAAACAAGCACGGCAAATTTGTAACAATTAATAAGTATAGTAATGCAAGAAGGTAAAGTAAAGTTTTTCAATAATACCAAAGGATTTGGTTTTATTAAAGCTGACGATTCAAACGAAGACATCTTTGTACACTCAAGTGGTCTAATCGACGAAATTCGTGAAGATGACAGAGTTCAGTTCGAAGTAGAGCAAGGCAAAAAAGGCCTTAACGCTGTGAACGTAGAAGTTATAGACTAATTATTTTAGAACACCTTTAAGGAGTTTAGAAATAATCCAGATCGATCGTCGCATGATCTATAAATAAAGCGGCAAATTTATAACAATTAATAAGTACAGTAATGCAAGAAGGTAAAGTAAAGTTTTTCAACAATACAAAAGGATTTGGTTTTATTCAGGCTGAAGGATCTAACGAAGATATCTTCGTACACTCAAGTGGTCTAATTGACGATATCCGTGAAGACGATAAAGTTCAGTTCGAAACTGAGCAAGGAAAAAAAGGATTAAACGCAATTAACGTTGAGCTTATCGACTAATTAGTTGATCCCTTTTTAAAAGTTAAAGCCATCTGAAAAGATGGCTTTTTTTTATTTTCGGAATTCTGTATTTATTGATAATAAGCCAACCAGAAAAATTTTAAGTAAGTATTACAGATCAACCAACTTAGTTAAGACAGTAGAAACTTTTAAATTCATTATGAGGAAAGTTTCAAACACAGTACTAAAGATTTCAATTTTGGATCCTCTTCATCCCTAAAATTAATTTTGCAAGAATTAGGTTTATCTAAAAATAAAACAAGGGTTTTTGAATTCTTTAATAGAAAGTCGCTAAAAAGTTTCGGATATTGCTGATACTATACCAGAAAACCAACCACATGATAACCAAAAAAAAACTGCTGCTTTACGGCACAGCTCTAATTTTAGGCACATATTTTTTATTTCTTGGCCTTACCAAAGCTAAAGGGTTTTTTGCGCCCTTATTAACGGCTGTTATTTTAAGTCTAGTGGTATTACCTCTTTCACAATTAATGGAAAAGAAAATGAAAAGGCCACTGGCTGCCATTTTAAATAGCCTGATCCTTTTTATTATTTCTGTAGGACTTATGGCTCTGGTGTCATATCAAATAAGGTCTTTTGCAGAAGACTGGCCACAGATCGAGGAAACCATGACTCCTAAGATCGAACAATTTAAGGCCTTCGCCTTAAAACACACGCCGTTGGATCAGGAAGATATTAAGGAAGCGAAGAATAATTCTTCTGAAATGGGTTCCGGGACCGGGGATAGGATAAAAGCATTCATGAGTGGGCTTTCCAGCTTTCTAGCCAATTATCTGCTAACTTTTGTATATGTATTCTTCCTTCTAAATTACCGGCAAATTTTCAAGGATTTTCTAATGAGGATGTTTCCAGACGAGGAACGCGATACAGTAAAAACCATAATTACGAAATCGGCTAAAGTAGCTCCCCAATATTTACTCGGAAAACTAATCTTAATGGGCTTGCTTGCAGTTCTATACTCCATAGGCCTTGGAATTTCAGGAGTTAACAATTTTATCCTGGTGAGTGTGATAGCTGCAGTATTAACGCTCATTCCATATGTTGGTAATGTGATTGGGTTCACGATGGCAGTGGCATTTGGATTTCTTACTTCAGGTGATACTACCGTATTAATTGGGATTGCACTTACTTTTACCGTAACCCAATTTGTAGAAAGTTATGTTTTGCAACCCTATGTAGTAGGGGAAAGGGTAGATGTACATCCATTCTTTGTAATTGTAGCCGTTATTCTGGGAAATATGGTTTGGGGAATTATAGGAATGATCCTGGCAATCCCTATCATGGGAATAGTTACGGTTGTTCTTTTGAATATCAATGAATTAAAACCGTTCGGTATTTTATTCAGTAAAAAGGAATTTTCCGAATAGAACACTTTCAATTTATCTTTGATTAAAAACCTGGGAAAAAAACATACAAGTTTTTAGGCTTATGCTTATCTTTATTAAGCAGTTCCTGCATTTTTCATCTCCCATTCTATTTTGATCTTTATTTCCTGCTTGATACTAATTTAAAAACAGCCGGAAATGAAAGTATATGATGATAAGCACATTAAAAATGTGGTCTTTGTAGGTGCCCATAACAGTGGCAAGACCACCCTGGCCGAAACCATGTTATTCGAAGCTAACCTCATTAATAGGAGAGGAAGTGTAGAGAATAAGAACACAGTTTCAGATTATCACGAAATTGAACAGGAGAAAGGGAATTCTGTTTATGCAACTCCTTTGCATACCGAATGGCGGAACTATAAGATCAATATAATCGATACACCTGGTCTCGATGATTTTATAGGAGAAGTTATAAGCTCAATTAAAGTCGCAGATACCATATTGACCATTATCAATGGGCAACAAGGAGTGGAAGTGGGCACAGAGATCATCTGGAACTATATAGACCGGTATCGCAAGCCAACCTTATTCGTTATTAATCAAATAGACCATCCGGCCTTCAATTTTGAAGAAAGTTTAAAAAGCATTTCTAATCTGGTTGGAAATAATACCGTTCAGATTCAGTATCCGGTGATGATAGATGGAGCACATTGTATCATCGATATTTTGAAAATGAGGATGTATAAATTTCCGCCGCAAGGAGGAAAGCCCGAAAAGTTAGAGATACCAAAAGATCAAAAAGAGAAGGCAGATTTCTTACATAACGAGCTGGTGGAAAAAGCTGCTGAAAATGATGAAGAGCTTATGGAGCTATTTTTCGATAAGGGCAGCCTCGATGAAAATGAAATGAGAAAAGGGATAAAAGCCGGGATGATGAATCATGAGTTATTCCCGGTTTTTTGTGTATCTGCACTTAATGATATGGGCAGCGGAAGGTTGATGGGGTTCATAGATAATGTAGCACCGGCAGCTACAGATATGGATGCGGAGCAAAGTATGGATGGAAAAGAATTAATTCCTGAAAAAGAGGCCCCAACAGCATTATTCGTTTTTAAAACAGTTCATCAGCCTAATTTGGGTCAGGTTACTTTTTTCAAAGTTAAAAGAGGAGAAGTTAAATTGAATGATAAACTGGTCAATTCCCGTACCGGGGAAACTGAAACTTTGAACCAGCTTTTTATCATGGATGGAAAAGAGCGTATTCCTGTTTCAAGGCTTACCGTTGGCGATATTGGAGCCACCTTGAAATTGAAAGATACCGAAACCAATGACACCTTATCTGAAGTAGGGAGTGAGTTATCTATTAAACCTATTAAATATCCACAACCCAGGTATCACAAGGCTATTTCTGCTATAAATAATAAAGATGAGGAGAAATTAAGTGAAGCTTTGAAGAAGATCCATAGTCAGGATCCAACTGTAGAGATATCCTATTCCAAAGAGGGAAGACAGTTGATCATAGCCTGCCAGGGTGAGCTTCATTTGGCGATATTGGAATGGATTTTACTTAATATTTACGGAGTTGAAGTAAGTTTTCAAAAGCCGAAAATAGCCTTCAGAGAAACTATTCAACGCTCTGCCAATGCAAATTACAGGCATAAAAAGCAATCTGGAGGCTCGGGTCAATTCGCTCAGGTACACATGAAGATTGAACCATGGTTCGAAGGTATTACTGAGCCTGAAGGCTTTAATATAAGAGGAAAAGAAGAGATAGACCTTCCATGGGGCGGAAAACTGGTATTTTATAATTGTATTGTTGGAGGTGCGATAGATCAGCGATATTTACCATCTATTCTGAAAGGAATTCTTGAAGTAATGGAGGAGGGGCCTTTAACGGGTTCTTATTGTCGTGACGTTCGGGTTATGGTTTATGATGGCAAAATGCATTCGGTAGATTCCAACGATATTTCCTTCAAGATCGCGGGAGCACATGCATTTAAAGAAGCTTTTCTCCATGCAAATCCAAAACTATTAGAGCCAACTGTAGAACTAACAGTAAAAGTACCCGAAGAAATGGTTGGGAATGTAATGACAGATTTACAATCAAGGCGGGCAATAATACAGGGAATTGAAAGTGATGGTAATTACCAGGTCTTGAAATGTGTAGCTCCAGAGGCAGAACTTCATGGCTATTCTACAGATCTAAGGTCCCTCACGCAGGGAAGGGCGACTTTCACCTCTATTTTTTCATCATATCAACCAGTTCCGGTAAATGTCCAGAAAGAATTAGTTAATCTTGAAATTTAATAGCAAACTTCATGTTTACAAATGTATTTTTCTGATAATAAGCAATTTATAATGAATTAAGGATGTTATCACTGAAATTTACTCTAATTTTATAAGTGATTGATTATTAGATGGTAACTCATTTCGATTTCATTTGTTAAGGTGACAATTAAACTGAGGGCCTTCCCGTAAATATTAACCAACCTAAACTAAATTCTATGAGTACTGCAGTGATCATTACCGTAAGTTTGAAAAATTCAGATAGTAATCCGCCAAAGCTTAAACTAAAAGATTCCGTGGGAGATTCCGGAGACAATCAAATGAATACTAATGTAGAACTTGGCGCAAATGTTACCTGGGTTCCAGATCTAACTAGCGGGATACAAAGTATTGAGATCGTTGAAAAAACAGGCGAGACCAGTATTTTTTCTTCTTCTCCTCATTCTACAGGTAACGGCAACTATGAAGGTACAATTGTATCCCAGAAACCAACGAAAGGTGGTAAAACCATTGATAGCGAAGATTATTCAATAATCTTTACCATAGATGGGGATAGCGAGACCTATACCGATGATCCCAAGCTCTCTATTAAAAACTAATTCAAATATGTTTTGCATGCTTAAAGCCTATTCCCTAACAATAGGCTTGTTTTGTATTTTGGGCATTTCTGTCTATGCGCAGGATCAAAAACAAGCTGATAGTCTCATTTTAATATATGAAAAAGGGACAAATAATGACCTTGAGGTTTTAAAACAAATTGCTGAATATGAAACCGATCCTCAAAAAGCAATTATTTACTCAGATATTCTTATAACGAAAGCTTTAAAAGAAGCCAGCAATCAATATGCTCATTCCGGATATCTGCAAAAGGGTTATCATCTGCAGTCATTGGGTAATTATACCGAAGCACTCAAAGCTTTCTTTAAAAGCGAAGAACAGGCGGTTTTAGCCGGAGATGAACTAGGTAAATCTGCAGTTTTAATTTCTATAGCTGACACCTATTCAGAAATGGGGAATTCAAAGAATGCGAAATCCTATTATAAAAGGGGCTTAAGAGAAGTTAGAGAGATCAATGACTCTATGGTTCTTGCTACAACCCTTCTAAATGCAGGAGATGAATATTTAAAAACAAAACAGTATGATAGCGCACTGATATACTTCGAAGAGTCTGGTTTGATCTTCAAAGAACTAAATGTCCCAATTGGCCTTGCTTACAATTATGGAAATTCAGGAATGGTATATGCAGAGCAGGGAAAAGATGAGCTGGCAGAGAAAAGAATCTCTGAAGCGATCGATATCTTAAAAAAACTGGAGGATTATTCTCCAATATCGGTTTATCTCAATTATATGTCTGATATCTATTTCAGGAAAAATAAATTAGATAAGGCATTCTCATACGCCGAACAAAGTCTTGGTCTCGCAGAGCGATATAATTTAAAAAAGCAGATAAGCGAAGCTCATCTTCAGTTATCCGAGCTCAATAAAAATAGGGGAGATTATAAAAATGCCTTTAATAACTATGAGAACTTTGTTCTTTACAGGGATAGTATCAATAACCTCGAAACTGTGCAGGAAATGGCCCGTTTAAGAACAGATTACGAAGTTTCTCAGAAACAGGTTCAGCTGGACCTGGTAGAACAACAAAGAAAAACTCAGAAAGCCGTTTTAATTGGTATTGCTATTGCCTTATTACTTATTGCAATTCTGGCTATTGGACTTTTCAGGCGCAATAAATTCATATCCAGGACCAAAGCGATCATAGAAAAAGAGAAAAACCGGTCAGAAAAATTATTGTTGAATATTCTACCTAAAGACACAGCTATGGAATTAAGGGATTCTGGAAAAGTGGTAGCGAAAAAATTTGACTCCGTAAGTGTTCTATTTGGCGATTTTGTAGGTTTTACCAGCTATTCAGAAAGGCTTAGTCCAGAAGAAGTTGTAGATTCGGTAGATTTTTATTTTTCAAAATTCGATGAGATCGTTGAGAAATATGGCCTTGAAAAAATAAAGACCCTTGGCGATTGTTATATGTGCGCTGGTGGATTACCGTTTCCTTCTCAAGACCACGCTCAAAGAATTGTGATGGCTGCATTCGAAATGACAGAATTTGTTAGATCCTCCAAAGCAAGGTCTGAAATTGAATATAAAGAATTAAATTTTGATCTCAAAATTGGCATTAATTCGGGACCAGTAGTGGCCGGAGTAGTGGGGACCAAGAAATTTGCCTATGACATTTGGGGAGATACTGTAAATATCGCTTCCAGAATGGAGTCGCATTCAGAACCAGGAAAGATCAACATTTCAGAGAAAACCTGTGAGCTAATAGATAGAGATTTTGAATGCGAATACAGGGGGGAATTTGAAGTCAAGAACAAGGGCTTTATGAAAATGTATTTTGTGAAAAAAGCAAATGAAGATTATCTCAGGAAATTTAAAGAATTATCATCTAATAAGATGCAAACTGAACATTCATTAGCCAATAATATATAAATATCTTAACCTAAATTCCTTTTTAGCACTTTCTCAAAACACCGGCTATTTTCCATTTGATCATAAGGGGCATAATTCCGAGTAAGTTTATAATTATTTCTTTGGTAAAGACCAATAGCTTCTGTTTGCCTGGTGCCTGTTTCGAGTATACATTTTTCATAACCTAATTCCAGTGCCCAAAGCTCTAATATTCGAAGTATTTTGCTGGCATAACCTTTATTGCGTTCTTCAGGTTTCACATACATTCTTTTAATTTCCATGACGCCTTCTGTATATTCCTTGATCGCTCCGCAGGCTACCGGATCCTTTTCCTTGTATAGAACTACTACATGCTTTATCCTGTCCAGTTTATTGAATTGATCATAGAAATCATGCTCATCACCATCTTTTACAGCAAGATATTCATCCAGTTCCTTCACCAGTTTTATAAAATCTGTATCGTCTGAGTTCGTTCTTTCTATCCTGATCATTTCTTCAATATTTTAATAGTGAATTTAGCAGATACTTTCTAGAAATTAAAGCCCGGTCAGCAGAAAATTAAATTTTATGATTTCATTGGCTGCTTAGGTTTCTTTGCTATCCTAGTTTTATACAAAATTATGATCATGAGAAGAGTTTCGATTTTATTGGTAGCATTACTAACGGTTGGATTGCTGAGCTGCCAGGAGAAAAAGGACACTAAGAAAGAGAAGAACGAAGTACCGGAAGTGGTTCAAAGGACTTTTCAGAATAAATATCCTGTAGAGAATGATCCAGACTGGGAAAAAGATGATCACGGCAACTGGGAATCACATTTCAAAATTGATGGCGAAAAATACAGAGCTGATTTTAATGCTGACGGATCCTGGATAGAAACCGAAAATAGCATTAAAAAAGAGAACCTTCCCGACGCTATTAAGAAAAAAATTGAAGAGGAATATCCCGATAGAAAAATTACCGAAGTCGAACACGTGAATAGTGCGAAAGAAGGCGAATTCTATGATGTGGAATTCAAACAGAAAGGGAAAAATATGGATGTTGTTTTCAAAGAAGATGGATCAGTAATGAAAATTGAAAGACAACGTAAAAATTAAAAATTGCATTGAAGATACTGATTTAAGGTATTTTGGAATAATAATTAAGGCTGTTTATTACTTTTAAGCGTATTGAAAGAAATGAACAGCTTTTTTATGCCCTAGCACCAGGCATTAATTCCCATTAATAATTTCCTTTTTCTCACTGAATGATAAATATCATTCAATATAAATCGGGTTACCTGTAACTTAAAGGTTCTAAAACCTTTAAAGATGAATCCTAAACTTAAAACTATTTGCTATAGATTTTCTAATAATAAAATTCAATATTATGAAAAGGGATGTTTTAATTATTGTAGTCGCAGCAGGCCTAATGTTATTGTTGGGTTGTAATCAAAAACAGGAGGTTACATCCATGCTGGAAAATGAAGAAACCAGAACGGAAATTTTTAGCTCTATTAGTGATAATCCTGAGTACCTAAAGAGTTTCAGGAATTATATGCAGGTACATCATGGGAACTCACAAATGATTATGGATGGATCTATGAAGGGTATGAATCGTCGTGGTGGAATGATGAATATGAAAGACAGTACGGCAATGATGCAATCCTTTATGAATAATCCTCAAATGATGTCTAACATGATCCAAATGATGCATACTAAGGGCATGATGAACGACGATTGTATGAAACAGGCTATGTCTCATATGGATGAAAATATGCCGGAAAAAAAGTAATTATTCTTTCGGAAACGACTGAATAATCACAGCTTTAGAAGATCTGAAATATCCTATAGGCTAATTAAGTTTTCTTATAGTTTTTCGTCAGGCAATATTCATAAAAAGAGTAGTTTCGCCGCTTCTTTAAGCTACTTGAAGCAATGACGAAAAAAGCGATCTACGGGGTGGTCATTTGTGCACTGATTGCCGGTACAAATGGTATTTTCATAAAGGAGATGACCAGCATGTCTACTGGTATGATCGCCTGGTTTAGAACAGCAGTTCCTGCGCTTTTTTTATTGCCAGCAGTATGGCATAAGGGCGGGATTGAATTAAAAGGAAATTATCGTCACATGCTTATCGTGTCTTTTTTAAACGCTGGGCGTATGTTCCTATATCTCTTGGCTTATAAATATACTTCCATTGGTAATGCGGTCGTGCTCTTCTATTCATATCCATTATTTGTAACCGGCATAGAAAGCCTGTATTATAAACACCCAATACAAAATAAACAATGGTTCTTTTTATTTCTGGCTTTCACAGGAATTGTGCTTACCTATGCCGGAAAGCCTTTTAGTTTCCAGTCTGATGACTTTATAGGAATGCTTGCAGCTTTGGGAGCTGCTATCGGTTATGCGGTAACCGTGATCATGTTTAAAAAGGAAACGCATAATTATAGTCAGAATCAGCTCATTATTTATCAGAATATTGCAGGGGCAATTATCTTTCTACCCTTTTTAACCGGACTTCCATCTACCGAAATTGGTCATATGGGAACAGGGCTTGTTTATGGGATCGTTATTGGGGTGGTGGTTTTTAAACTGTTCTTCTACGGACTCAAATTTCTTCCAGCAGCAACCGCCACATCCCTTATGTATCTTGAGGTTGTAAGCGCTATTTTATTAGGGTATTTTCTATTGGACGAAACACTAAGCTGGAATACTTATGTGGGTGGAGCCTTTATTTTAATAAGCAGTTTCTTTATTTCCAGAATGAACAGGAAACAAGCACAACTTCAGGCAGAATCGGTTTAAGGAAATATCCTTATCTTATTTCAGTTTTAAATAGAATTGAAAATGATCAAAAAACTGAACTGGGATACCATTCCCGTTGAAAAGGTTACCGATAAAATGGAACGCCAGCTGGTCTATGGCGAAAAAGTTATGGTGGCAAAAATGAAATTCAAAGACGGGTTTTTAGTGCCGCTACACAGCCACATCAATGAACAGGTGACCAATGTGCTTTCGGAAACCATTCGCTTCTGGTTTGGTAAAAATAAAGAGGAAACAATAGACCTTAATGCCGGGGATGTTATCGTGATCCCGGCAGATCTTCCTCATGAAGCGCTTATGATTGGAGACGTAGAGGAAATTGACACCTGGGCGCCCATACGCGAAGACTGGCTTGACGGAACAGATAATTACCTAAGAAACAACTCATAGATTTTTATGGATTTTGGATTAAAGAATAAAATAGCCTTTGTTGGAGCATCCAGTCAGGGGCTAGGGAAAAGTGTGGCTATGGAACTCGCGTTTGAAGGTGCAAAAGTGATCATCAATGGCCGTGATAAAGAAACGCTTGAAAAAACGAAAAATGAGATCGCTTCAGCCAGTAATACCGTAGTGATGGCAGTTGCCGGTGACCTTTCAATTGCCCAAGACAGAAAAAGAATTGTAGCTGAAATAAAAGACAAATTCAGTCATATTGATATTCTTGTAACCAATACCGGCGGGCCACCTTCAGGTAAATTTGAAAACTTCGAACAGGAAGACTGGGATAAAGCCTATCAGTTACTGTTAGGCAGCGCGGTGTCGATCATGCGAAGTTTTATTCCCGGAATGAAAGAACAAAACTGGGGACGTATAATCAGTATCACTTCACAGGCGGTTAAGCAGCCGGTAGAGAATCTTATTTTATCTAATTCTGTAAGGGCTTCTGTAGTTGGATTAATGAAAACTTTGGCAGGTGAACTGGGAGAATATAATATCACGGTAAATAATGTGATGCCCGGTTATACCAACACCAACCGATTGAAGAGTCTGATCAATAAAAACCCGGAAATGGAAGAAGCGAAAAAGGATATTCCCTTGCGACGTTTTGGGGAACCCAAAGAATTTGCTGCTGCGGTCACTTTTCTAGCTAGTGAAAGAGCCAGTTATATTACGGGAGTTTCCCTTGCGGTTGATGGGGGCTGGATCAAAAATATTTTATAACGATGAAACCTAATATCAAAGGGAAATAATATAGATAGCATCCGGAACTTTTCTCAGGATCATCTATGATACCGGTTTGGCTTTTAATTCCACCTCATAAGGGAAAGCGAACTTCTCAAGGTCATCTCCAGCAAGCCAGGCTGCCATATCTTTATTTTTGAGCACAACCGGCATCCGTTTTTTGTTATTATGTATCTCATTCATAAGTTCATTGGCTTCGGTGGTGAGAATAGAGTAGGAGTTCACCAGTTCATTGGTCTGCGGATTTTTCCACGAGGAGTAGATCCCTGCAAAAGAGAATATTTCCTGATCTACCGGTTGAATGAGAAATTTCTGCTTTTCTTTTCCTTTAGAGTCCAGCCATTGCCATTCATAATAACCATCTGCAATCACCAGGCAACGATTATTCACTGAATTCCGGAAAGCCGGTTTTTCACTGGCGGTCTCTATCTTGGAATTCAGGGTCCTTTTTTTGATATTATCATCCTTGGCCCAGAAAGGAATAAGGCCCCAGTGGTAAATATTTATCTCCCCGGGATTTTCATCTGTGATCACTGGAGTTTCCGCAAAACTAAATGCATTGATCTCATCCTGAGGTTTGTATTTCTCAGGTTCGATAAACCGGGCATCCAGAGATTTTTCCAGCGACGAGAGTTTAGAATTGAGTTTTGTACGGTAACACATGGGATTTTGCTTTTTTTAAAATTAATGAATTCTATGGAGATATATCAACAGGAATATGCCCTGCTTTATTATTTTAGTAAACCGATAGACCAAATAAACAGATATTGAAAGAGTTGCATAGAATAGGTTTTGGAGGTGGATGCCACTGGTGTACCGAAGCGGTCTTTCAGGCTATAAAAGGAGTGAAGGAAGTGAAGCAGGGTTATATTTCGACAGCTCAGGAAAAGGAAACTTTTTATGAAGGAATACTTGTAAATTATGATCCCGGAAGTATCAGCCTTCAGGCACTTATCGAGATCCATCTGCAAACGCATCAGAGTACTTCCAATCATAGTATGCGTTCCAAATATCTTTCTGCTGTTTATACCTTCAATACAAAGCAAAATTCCGAAGTGCTGGATATTCTGAATACTTTGCAGGAAAAATTTGAAAAGCCAATAATTACTTCGGCATATTATTTTGGCAAGTTTAAGGCATCCAGACCTGAAATAACCAATTACTACAAGACCGATCCGGAAAGGCCATTCTGTAAATTGTATATAGATCCTAAAATAAAAATCCTTGAAGATAAATTCCAAAGGTTCATCAAATAAGTAAAATAGATAGCTTTATCTGAATTACCTCCTGAGACGGCCGAATGATCTCCTATGGGTAAAATCACATATAAACCTGATTTATAGTACCTTTAGTACTCCAGTAAGACATTATTGAGAATTATTAATTAAAATGGACCGGCCGTATGTTACAAAAAGTATTATTAGAACGCGAAATATATGCATCTGAAGAACATAAAATGATGCAAAAGATGATCCAGGACTTCATTCGTGATGAAATTCTGAATCAAACAGACGAATGGGAAAAGAATGGCATGGTGAGCAGGGAGATCTGGGAACGTGCCGGAGAATTGGGTTTGCTATGTATCGATATGCCTGAGGCTTATGGTGGCAGTGGTTTTGATTTCAGCTTTAGCGCCTTATTCATTGAAGAGCTGGCGAAAAAGGGAGTAACCGGACCTGGTTTCTCATTACATTCAGATGTTGTTGCTCCATATCTTTTAAAGTATGGTACTGAGGCTCAAAAGCAAAAGTATCTACCTGCCATGGCTGCTGGTAAAATGATCACTTCTCTTGGTATGACGGAGCCAAACTGTGGGAGCGATCTTCAGGCGATCACCACTACGGCGGTAGATAAGGAAGATCATTATCTGGTAAACGGACAGAAAACTTTTATCACGAATGGATTTATGTGTGATATGTCTTTGGTAGCAGTTAAAACCGGGAAAGGAACAGAGAATGAGGGAGTGTCTTTATTGATCATTGAAAGTGATTCAGAAGGTTTTGAAAAGGGAAAGCCACTCAAAAAAATAGGGATGAAAGCCCAGGATACCTGTGAATTATTTTTCGATAATGTAAAGGTTCCGAAGGAGAATCTGTTAGGAGAAGAAGGCGCGGGTTTTAAGATTATGATGACCGAACTGGCCAGAGAACGTCTAATTGTTGCATTAAATGCAATTGGTGGAGCAGAGGGCGCGATTGCCAATACCATTGAATACACATCTACCAGAACCGCTTTTAAGCAACCCATAGCAGCATTCCAGAACACACAATTTAAACTTGCCGAATGCGCTACACAATTACAGGTTCACCAGTCTTTTTTAGATCGCTGTACATCATTGTTATCAAAACATGAACTCACTGCTGAAAGTGCTTCCATGGCCAAATATTCCGCTACTGATATGCACAATAAAGTAGTTGATGAATGCCTACAGTTATTTGGTGGTTATGGCTATATGTGGGATTATCCAATTGCGCGTATGTATGCAGATAATAGGGTGGCCAGGATCTACGCCGGCACCAACGAGATTATGAAATTATTGATCGCTCGCGGTTTGTTTAAGGAATTGTTCGGGCAAATGAAAGACGATAGAAAAAAATAGGACAGGAAGAATTATACTAATTCTCAAAGTATTCTTTCTATTTACACTGATAATCATCATTCTTTTTCAAAATAAGGTCAGGTAACTTTGACTTTATGAAAACCTCAGAAATCCTAAAATTGCTTTTAGGCATTATGATTTTCATAGTGCCAATCATGACCGTTTCTGGTCAGCAAGAGCTCTCTGCAAAAGATATAGTGAAGAAGGCAGATGAAAATATGCGTGGGAAAACCTCGCAGACAGATATCACCATTAAGATCATAAGGCCTACCTGGAGCCGGGAAATGCAAATGAAAGCCTGGAGCAAGGGCGATGATTATTCCATGATCTTAGTTACAAGTCCCGCGAAAGAAAAAGGCACTGTTTTTTTAAAGCGAATAAAGGAAGTATGGAACTGGATACCTTCTATTGAACGCAATATCAAATTACCTCCATCCATGATGTCTCAAAGCTGGATGGGGACTGACTTTACTAATGACGATCTGGTGAGGGAAGCTTCTTCGGTATCAGATTATGATCATACGTTGCTGGGAAAAGAAACTATTGCAGGAAAGGAATGCTATAAAATTCAAATGATCCCCAAACCTTCCGCAGCAATAGTTTGGGAAAAGGTAATTGTCTGGATAGACACTCTTGATTTTTTGCAGTTAAAAGCTGAATTCTATGATGAGGACGGAGAACTGGTAAACATTATGAGGTCCAGTGATATAAAAGAAATGGGAGGAAGAAAAATAACTTCAAAAATAGAAATGTTCCCGGTTGATAAGGAAGGAAACAGTACGGTGATCATTTACAATGATATTGTTTTTGATGAGCCTATTAAAGATGATTTCTTCACCACAAGAAATATGAAACAATTAAAGTGATGTTGTTAAAACTAGCCTGGTTAAATATCTGGCGTAATAAACGCAGAACGATCATCACCGCGACCTCTGTTTTTTTCGCGGTGTTGCTGGCGATTACTTTTAAGTCCTTAACCGATGGTATCTATGATAATATGATCCATAACGTGGTGAGTTATTCAACCGGTTACCTGCAGATCCAACAGACAGGTTATTGGGATGAGCAATCTATTGATAACACATTTGAGGAGGATGAAAATTTGTATCAGGAGTTGCTTAAAAATCCGAATGTGGAAAATATTATCCCCCGTTTACAAAGCTTTGCCCTGGCATCTTATACAGATAAAACAAAGGGTGTTCTTGTTTTAGGAATAGACCCGGACAAAGAAAAAGCTGTCAATAATCTTCACGAAAAGATCACCAGCGGCGAATTCATTGAAAACCCCAATGAAAATGCGGTTGTTTTAGGGGAAGGTTTAGCCTCTAAGCTCAAATTAGGAGTAAACGACACCCTGGTGCTTTTGGGCCAGGGCTATCATGCAAGCAGTGCCGCAGCAAAATACAGGGTGAAAGGTCTGGTGAAATTAGGAGCTATAGATCTTAATAACAGCGTGGTGTATATTCCACTCAGGCAGGCACAATATATGTATGGGGCAGAAGATCGCTTATCATCGGTATCTATCATGCCTAACAAAACAACAGATCTGCAAGGCATGAAAAGATCTATTCAGGAAACAATAGATCCAGAGAAATATGAGGTAATGACCTGGAAAGAAATGCTGTCTGAACTTGACCAGTTTATAGAGGCCGATAAAACAGGACATTTTATCATTATCGCTGTCCTGTATATTATTATCTCCTTCGGATTATTTGGCACCTTGCTAATGATGCTTTTTGAAAGAAAACACGAACTGGGAATCCTTATTGCCATTGGAATGAAAAAGCATTTACTGGCCATTATCCTTTTACTGGAATCTTTAATGATCTCTTTGATTGGATGTTTTGCCGGTATCATTGGAGGAATTTTGGTGGTGAAATGGTTCACCATATATCCAATTCGTTTAACCGGCGAAATAGAGCAGGTATATGAGGATTATGGCATTGAATCCATTCTATACTTTTCCAGTGAGGAGAAGATTTTTATTGTTCAGACTTTAATTGTTATGGTCTTATCTATCCTGTTGGCTTTTTATCCGGGCTATAAGGTGATGAGATTAAAACCTGTTGAAGCCATAAATAGTTAGTCATGTTGTTTCAGATTGCCTGGCGGAATATATGGAGGAATACCTCCAGAAGCTTAGTGGTGGTTAGCTCAATCATAATTGGAATATGGGCAGGAATCTTTATTCTGTCTTTTTCCTGGGGCATGTATAAGAACAATATCAACGAATCTGTTTATAAGCAATTATCCCATATTCAAATTCATGATCCTGACTTTAAACAGGAAATGGATCCTAGATTTATTATACCGGATTCCGATTCGATATTAGAACAATTAGAGTCTGATAGCCGAATTGCATCCGTAAGTTCCCGGGTTATTGCAACCGGGATGATTACCTCCACTACAACTGCCAGTGGAGTGACCATTTACGGGATCAATCCGGTTTCAGAAACTAAGCAGATAGGATTGGGCCAGAACCTTATTGAGGGCGCATATTTTGGATCTGGCAAAGACAATGAAATCCTGATTGGCCAGAAATTGTCTAAAAAACATAAGCTCAAACTTAAAAGCAAAGTGGTATTAACCTTTACCGATGTGAACTCTGAAATAGTTTCCGCAGCTTTCAGGGTTGGAGGGATTTACAGATCTAAGAACATTTCTTTAGATGAAGTGAATGTTTATGTAAAAAAGGAACATTTAAGAAATTTACTGGATTTAAAGCCTTCTGAAACCAACGAAATAGCCATTTTAATTAAAGATGAAGAACAACTGGACAGCATTACAAATTACAACAAAACACTTGTTCCTAATGCGAAGATCGAGGACTGGAGGCAGCTTGCTCCTGAACTGGACCTTATTATAGAATCCTTCAACTTGTATACCTATATCATTAGCGGGCTCATTTTACTGGCTTTAACCTGTGGTATAGTAAATACGATGTTAATGTCTGTACTAGAGCGTATTAGAGAGCTAGGAATGTTGATGGCAATTGGCTTAAACAAGCGGAAGATATTTTTCATGATCATGCTGGAAACCATTTATTTAACACTAATTGGGTGTCCAATTGGCCTGCTAATGGGCTGGTTAACAGTGACCATATTAGGAAGAACTGGAATAGATATGTCTATGTTTTCTGAAGGCCTGGCATCTTATGGTTTCAGTTCCATGATCTATCCGGCTTTAGATCAGGAAAAATATATGATCATCATGACCATGTGCTTTATCACGGCCATATTATCGGCTATTTATCCAGCCTATAAAGCCCTGCAATTAAATCCTTCGGAAGCAATACGTAAAATATAAAGTGATGGTAAAGACAATAATAGACGCACATAATGTGAGTAAAACATACAACCCTGAGAAAGTGCCGGTTTATGCGGTTCAGGATGTACACGTACATATAGAGGAGGGGGAGTTCGTCGCTTTGGTCGGCCCTTCGGGTTCAGGAAAATCGACCTTACTGAATATGATGGGTGGCCTGGATGAACCCACAAAAGGAAGTGTAATTATAGATGGAGTTGAATTGACCGAGCTTTCAGAAAACAAATTAATAGATTTCAGACTGCACAATATTGGCTTTGTATTCCAGGCGTTTAATTTGATCCCGGTGCTCACTGCAAAAGAAAATGTGGGTTTTGTTTTGCAATTGCAGCATATGCCCAAAAAAGAGCGCGAAAAAAGGGTATTAAACTTACTGGAAGAAGTAGATCTTGAGGATAAGATAGATAGTAAGCCAGGTGAACTTTCCGGCGGACAGCAACAACGTGTGGCGGTTGCCAGGGCATTGGCCTCAAAACCAAAAATAATACTGGCAGATGAACCTACGGCGAATTTAGATTCCAAATCTGCTGCTAATTTGCTGGACATTATGGCCAAACTGAACAAAGAAGAGAATATCACTTTTTTGTTTTCTACGCATGACCAGAGAGTGATTCAAAAGGCGAGACGCGTAATAACACTGGTTGATGGTAAGGTAGATTCTGATGTACAACAAACACCCACCTGATCCTCATGAAAAGGTTATTACTAACATATCTGTTATTATTCACCTTAACTACGATATATGCCCAGGAAAGGGAGGAAAAACTATTTCTCAACGGTTACATTAAGAATCTGCAGGAATTCAGTTTTGTAGACAGACTGGAACAGTTACAGTGGACAACATTTTTACACAACAGATTGAATTTTAAGTATATTCCTTCAAATTCCATTACAGCGAGGTTAGAAGTTAGGAACAGAGTGATTTATGGTAACAATGTTAAGAATATACCAGGCTTTTCGGACTACATTTCTCAGGACAATGGAATTGTAGATCTTTCTTGGAATATAATTTATAACAAAGACCTTCTTTTTAATTCTACCATAGACAGGGCTTTAATTAATTACACCAAAGGTGACTGGGATATTACCGTTGGAAGACAGCGTGTTAACTGGGGAATGAATTTAGTCTGGAATCCAAATGATATCTTCAATACCTATAATTATCTGGACTTTGATTATGAAGAACGGCCGGGGAGTGATGCCATAAGGATACAATACTTTACAGGTGATTTTAGTAAGATTGAAGTAGCTGCCAAAAAAGGGAAAAGCGCCGATGATAAAATAATTGCGGCAATGTATAAATTCAATAAGGCTTCCTATGATATACAGCTAATTACGGGCGTTTATAAAAAGGATTGGGTTATTGGAGCCGGTTGGGCCGGAAACTTAAAAGAAACCGGTTTTAAAGGAGAGATCTCATATTTTGTACCTTATGAGTCTTATGTGGATTCTGAAAATGTGTTGAGCGGATCCTTATCCGTTGATTATGGGTTTCCAGGTGGATTGTACCTTCATGGTTCGGTATTGTATAATAGTAATGCGGAAGACTCAACAGCAAATCTGGGGGATCTGGTGTTTACCAGTCTAACCGCGAAAAATTTAATGCCGTTTAAATATTCAGGTTTTTTACAAATTGCTAATGAATTTACACCGATTTTCAGGTGGTCATTTAGCAGCATTTATTCACCAACAAACTATTCAGTAATAATTATACCTAGCCTAGATTATTCAATTGCCATGAACTGGGATCTTAATTTCACGGGTCAGTCTTTCTTTGAATTTGAAGATTACCAGACTTTAGGAAATATTCTCTTTGTGAGACTTCGCTGGAGTTTTTGATAAATAGATCAAATAGTGCGGGAAATGTACATTTCACTTAATAACTAATATATCATATATGAACTATAATTTATATTATGTAAAATATAATATTTTACTAGTTGTCGTCTAGATTCTTACTTAATCCGTCTTCTACTTCTCTATCTTCCATATAATAATTGAATTTTAATACTAATAGATCCTCTTTAATGAATGAATAAACTTCTGTTTCCAAAATTATTCGCTGTATTAAAAAGACTATGAATTCAATTAATATTATTTTCTATTTAAATTTACCTTAATATCTGATTTTTAATAATTTACCTTTTACTTTTGTAAATTCTAAGAATCATTAAATTATGGCATTTCATCCTAATTCTGTAGTAAATTCTGTTCCCGAGAACGCCATCAAACAAATTCACCATTTGGATTTTGGTGATATTATTTTCCTGGATAAAACTATTGTTACAGAATTAAATGAAGGTATTATCTATGGATGGGAAAAAGGTTCTGAAGTTATCGCTCTTGCAGAAAAATATTTCGGTAAGGATTTTTACGTGAATTACATGTCTAACCGTATAAATGATTATTCCGTAGTGGCTCAGGATTGGATAAAATTCTTTGAAGAAAATCGCAAACTCAGGAGTTTTTGCATTGTCACACACAATAATATTGGAACTACCAATATCGCCATAGAACGATTATTCTATAAAGAAGGAAAGATCATGCATTTCACCGACCTTAAATTAGCACTCGAATATACCGGTAATCTACCTGTTTAATTTTCATTTTCTTCAAATTCACTTAATTTCCCCTCATAAGAAATGGTTGTTCTTTGACTTGAGATGACATAGGTTCTCACATTATTATTAGGATATAGAGTGACTCTAAAGTCAAGGCTCTCACCGTCTTTCAGGGCTTCAAAAGTAATCTCAATCCTATCTTTTTCAGGTTGTTCAGAGGTTTTAATATTCTTTGCGATCCCTTCATATTTAATTCCTCCCTGGTCACTTCCATAACTACCTCCAGAATGTCTTACTCCAAAATAAGGCAAAAAAACATCCACACTATCCTTATTGAATTTTATATGATTCGGGTTACCAATCAAATTAATATTGCCTCCGTTATTTGGATATGCCAAATTATTCTCAATTTCGAACTGGCCTTTAGAGACCAGTTCCTGTAATTCCTTGAAGTTTTCATTATCTATAGCAGTATTTGAACTACCACAGGCTATCAATAGAAATAAAGAAAAAAATAGAAAACTTGCACTAAGGGATCTTCTTAATTCGATATTTTTAAAAATCTTCATCGGTATCAATTTATTATTCTAGCGCTAATAATTTACTCATTTTCCATTAAAGCAGCTGTTCCAAAAAGAATTATTGCTCCTGTACTCTTCTTCTTTCCGCTTCGGCTCCCGTTTCCCTGTTTCTTGAAGATTTTAATTTTCGGTTTCCAAAATTGAAGGTAAAGGTTAGCAGGAAGGTACGCGCTGAAAAATCGAATAGGTTCTGTGTTTTTAGATCCTGTTCAGGCAAATTGGTTCCACCATTAAATTCAAAAGAGTCAAAGATGTCCCGAATCGTTAACTTCAGGGTTCCGCCATTTTCACCGAATTTTTTAGAGATTCCGGAATCTACTCTATAAAAAGCATCGTATTTGGCAGTTCCAAAAAAGCTCTCGCTATTATAGAAACCGCTTAACTCTGCAGACCAGGTCTCAGAAATTTTAAAAGAATTTATGTTATTTATAAAGTAAATACCAAGACTTAATTCTACCGTGTCTTCGTAATAGAATCCCCTAAGCTTTTGGTAAACATAATTTAGATTGTTCTGTGTGCGCCACCATTTGGTAATACGCCAGGGAAACCCAAGGCTCACGGCCAGGCTTCTTGTGTAATCCAGATTGTTGGCTTCAAATATAAGCCGGCCGGTCTCTTCATCTAAACGCTCCTGAAAATTCGCGATAGTATTATCCTCATTTGTATATTCAACAGACAGGACAGAAGATCTATAATTGATACTATATTTAACCGAATTTGAAAGGGCCGGTTGTAAAGAAGCGTTTCCCGAAATGAAAGTATAAGGATCAAAAAGAATCACGAATGGCGCGAGATCATTAAAAGTGGGCCTGGTTATTCGCCTTGAATAACTGAGATTCATACTTAGCGTATCATTTAAATTATGGTTTAAATATAGAGTTGGGAAAAATTCTCCATATTCACGATCCACTACTCTACCCTGTGTATCTGTATCCAGCTCAGAATTGGTGAATTCATATCTAAGGCCTGCTTTAATCCCTGTATTTTCAGAGAACTGATATTCCATACTAAAGTACCCGGCGTAAATGCTTTCATCCAGGTAACTTTTGTTGGTGAGTGTAGGATCTGGGATCCAGGAATTATTAATGAGCTCCTCTACTGCAACGTCATTTTCAAAATTAGAGGTTGTTAATTTTAAACCTGTTTCTATTTTAAGTTCTTCATTGGGACTGGTTTTATAATCCAGGGCACCAACATAGGTTTTGATAGGAGTTAGCTTAGTGCTTCGGGAAATTGTATCGGCTTCAAAAACAACATTTTCATCGAAATATGAATTTTTATAATCATTGGGATTATCGTCTTTATAATAGAGGTAATCAAGATTGAAGACGAGAGATTTTTCATCAGTAAAATCGTGAGAAATATTGAAGTTCGCCCCAAAATGTTTCCAATGATTGATCTCATGATTTTTCAGGTATATAAATGACTCGATTTCAGAATTCCTGGTATTGATATTTTCATTTTCCGCGTACATAGACCAGCGATTATCATAAGCAGTAAGCAGTATTCCCATGATGGTTTTTTCTGAAAGTTGATAATCTAAACCTGTTCTTATATTATGATTTTCCTGCCGGGCATCCCTATCTGAGTATGTACTGTTCCCAACGCTGTCTCCATCTTCAGTATATTCCCGGGAGACGGTAATAATCTGATCTGTTTCGTTGAGACTGTATGAATAATTTCCGAATAGATTTAACTTACCTTTCCTGTAATTAAAATTGATAGAATTGGTAGTTAGAAAATCATTGCTATACCCAGCCGATAGTGACGCGGAGCCATTTAGTCCAACATCTGTCCTTTCTTTGAGAATGATATTAATAAACCCGGCATTACCTTCAGCATCGAGATTCGAGGGTGGCGTTGTTATCAATTCTATACTTACAATATTATCTGAGGTCATCCCCTCCAGCATTTGGATCAAGGTGGCAACGGGAACATAACTGTTTTTCCCGTTTATCATAATGGCAACTCCATCTTTTCCCAGAATAGAAATACTATTATTCTGCCGGTTTACAAGAACACCCGGAGATCTTTCCAATATCTCCAGGGCTGAACTTCCTGCCGAAATAATACTGTTTTCCACGTTAATGATCATACGATCCATTTTTTGCTGAAAAAGAGGTTTTGTCCCCTCTATTTGAACTTCATCCAGTAATTCCTCATTTAATACCAGCGAAGGCATCGTTAAATTTTCATTTAAACTGAAATTTTTTGAATATGATGGTTTATATCCTATCATGCTGGCCATTAGCAGATAATCACCCGGTACTCCTGAAAGTTTATAACTCCCATCATCCTGTGTTATACCTCCTTCTACTAAAGTTGAATCTATTTGCTTAAGCAAAAGGATATTTGCGAATGGCAATGCTTCCCCGTTAGCAGTTTTTACATTTCCTGTAATAGTATATTCCACCTGGGAAAAAACATCAGTAAGAAACAGAAGAAAAACACAAAGTGTAGTAGTTAACTTACACATTTTTAGATAGTTATACACAAATATAAACTAAAAACCTATAAGCGTTCATTAACTATCTCATTTTCAGTTTTTTAAATTGTAAATTTAAAATTATAGAAGTAATTGGTAGATAGATTAATTCTGGAAATCTAATTTCTGCTCCTGTAAAGATTTGACAAAAAAAATCCGGTAACATCAATTTTGTTACCGGATCAATTCTCAAATGTTTCTGGTTTTATTTTTCCTCTTCATCCTCCTCTGTTCCACTAATAGAATCTAAGGTATCTTGTATTGTTTCTTCTTCCTCACTTGTAATACGTGATCTGTCTTTTTTGATTTTGAGATTACCATCCCCATCCTTCCTCAGTTTATCATCCTTTTCATGAAAATTCGAAGGTCTTCCTGAATTCTTTTGCCAATCGGCCTGCTCATTATTTTTATCTTCAGACATAATAATTGTTTTCTCTAATTTAATAATTTGAAATGCTGAAGCCATCGGGTTTAAAGATCATTTAACAACGATTTAGGGCATTTTTACATTAAAAACGAAAGCTCTATACTTTAATAATGCTACGAAAATTGCTGCCCCCAGTGCATTACCAAGTAATGCTGTGATGAGGGTTTTTGAATAAACCAGAAAATCTATTTCTGAGGAGACCAACATCCCTGCAAATATTTCAATATTACCTATAATACTGTGATGGAGCCCCGTAAAGCCCATAACAGCGGTGATTAAATAGATAATGATGATCTCTGATGTTGTTTCCTTCGAAGAGGTTACCAGCCAGCTTAATAGTCCCATTAACCATCCTGCCAGAATTGCACTTACCAGAATGGTGGCAAAATTATAATCTGCATAATGTTCACCTATAGATGCGATAGTGTCTGCTTCGAAAAGTCCTAAGTTAGGACCAATCCAGGATAACGTAAGAGCTATTAGCATACCTCCTACCAGGTTACCAAGAATCACCAGTCCCCAGATTTTGAACAAACTAAGAACACTCCTGCTACCGCTCAATACCGGAAGGGTAAGTAAAGAGGTTTGTTCTGTAAATAATATAGACTGGCCAAGTACTACAAGTATAAACCCTATGGGATATACAAAAGCTATAAGTTTGTAAATAGTTGCCTCTGCAACTGTACCCTGGAAAAAACTAAACACCGAACAGATCATGAGATAACTGAAACCAATCTCAAGCCCTGCCGTAAAAGAACTTAAAAGGATACTACTTGAACTACGATCATAGGTTTCACAACCCTCAATAATTTGTTGTTTTAGAATTTCCCCATGAGTCTTAGTCTTAGTAGAGTCATTAGATCCAGAATTTTCTATTTCCTCGTTTACTTTTTTCTGCTCGTCCTTATTTTTTTGTTTCTTTTCTGAATCCATTTACGCTTGTATTCGTCCATTTTGTATAAAAATAAAGAATCCGGAGCTCTAAAACCTCCGGACATTTATTTTAATTATTTTTTGATATTCAGGAGTGCAATTCTTCTTTAGTAACCTGTTCCCAGATCTCTACCGCTTCATCACGACATAACTGAATCATTTTAAATTCGGTATGCCTTTTATCCCTATCAGAATCATAGTACATATCACTATATTCAAACCCGTATTCTCGGGCATCTTCGGCCGAGGCTCCATAGTAAATATAATCGAAATCGGCCCAATAGGCTGCTCCAAGGCACATCATACAGGGTTCGCAACTCGTAAAAAGAACACAACCCTGAAGATTTCTTGTCTTTAATTTCTTACAGGCTCTTTGTATTGCCCTTAATTCTGCATGTTGTGTGCAATCTCCGGCACACAGAACTTCATTTCGTGATTCAGCGATAATTTCATCTCCTTTCGTAATCACCGCACCAAAAGGACCTCCATTATCCATATCCCTTCCTTCTCGAGCCAGACTCAGTGCTCTGCTCATCATCTTCTTTTGTAAATCCTTTGTTCCCATAACGTTTTAAATTTACGGAATAATTGGTGGCTTACCCCCTATTTCACACTATTTGCGAGTAGATTAAGCAGAATTTAAGGTATGGACAGGAAAGTCTAAAAATACTGCTAAAAGTTTGCCAATTCTACCCTAAGAGCCTTGGTAAGCCAATTAGAAATAAGTTTATTTATCTAAACTAAAAGAAGAATATATGGAAGCTATTTTTGAATTCGTAAACATAGACAAGAGTAATAACCTTGAATCTTTTACTCAGAAGAAATTAGACAAAATTGAAAATAAATATGATTGGGTAGTACGTGCGAATGTCTACTTTAAAAGAGATGAAAATCAAAAACCTAATGGATATATCACAGAGATCAGGTTAAGTGCACCGGGACCTGAGATTTTTGCCCAGTCCAACGAAGATTCCTTTGAAGCTTCAATTGCGCAAACGGCTAAAGATATAGAAAGACAATGTAGTAAGCGTAAAGCCAAAATGAGTACACATTAAAATATTTTAATGCTGAACAAAAAAAGCCTTTCGAAATCGAAAGGCTTTTTTATTGGATAAATAATTCTTCACTTAAGCTTTAAGATCTTCCTCTTCAAGCCTGTCTTTGAACTCATTTATAATTCCTCCTTTAAGAAGAACATCGATCTGGCGATCGCTCATTGAATGTTTAGTTTCGAATTCTTCTTTTTTTCCGTTATCGTTCTTAACGATCACTTTTATATTATTTCTTTTCTGTACATCATCACGAAGGTTTCTGAAGTATACATTATCCCCCTGCTCTATTTTATCATAATCCTCAATATTGATAAATTCTAAGGGAAGTATTCCGAAATTTACAAGGTTCTGCCATGCAATACGGGCATAGGAATTAGCAATGACAGCCACCTGGCCAAGATATTTTGGAGCGATGGCAGCGTGTTCACGACTGGAGCCCTGTGCGTAATTATCTTTAGCTACCACAATATGTCCGCCGTGAGTTGTTTTAGCTTCCATAGCGCGGTCATAAAAAGTCTCATCTATAACCGTATACGAATATTTACTAATTTCAGGCAAGTTACTTCTAAACGGAAGAACTTCTGCCCCGGCTTTCAATATCTCATCTGTAGAAATATTATCGCCCATTTTCAGTAATACCGGAACACAATATTTTTCCTGCATTGGTTCGATATATGGTAATGACTTAATATTAGGACCTTTCTTCAATTCAATATTAGTACCATCTTCTGGCGGTGCCACCAGCATTTCTGTATTAATGATCTCGATCTCAGGATGCTGGAATTTCGGATACTTCATATCGTATAATTTCTCCAGATCTCTAGGATCTGTGATCTTACCAGTTAATGCCGATGCTGCAGCAGTTTCCGGACTGCATAAGTGTACCTGGTCATCTTTTGTGCCAGATCTATCAGGGAAATTTCGAGGCATGGTTCTTAAACTAATTGTTCCAGAGGCCGGAGCCTGTCCCATACCAATACATCCCATACATCCAGATTGGTGAAATCTTGCACCTGCTTTAATAAGATTGGCAAATGCCCTATTATCTATCATGTTCTGGATCATCTGTCTTGATGTTGGATTAATGTCGAATGAAACATCATTGTTCACTGATTTACCTTCTACAATTGCACCGGCAATCCAGAAATCCCTTAACCCAGGATTAGCAGAAGATCCAATAACCACCTGGCTAATTTTTTTTCCTTCAACTTCTCTTACCGGAACTACATTTCCAGGACTTGTTGGCAATGCGATTAAAGGAACTAGTTCATCAAGAATGATTTCATCGTGAGAGTCATATTCGCAACCTTCATCAGCTTTTAATTCTGTCCAGTCTTCTTCCCTTCCCTGTGATTTTAAAAATCTTTTAGTTTCTTCATCACTTGGGAAAACAGTGGTAGTAGCCCCTAATTCTGCTCCCATATTCGCGATCACATGGCGATCCATGGCGCTTAAATGTTTCAGGCCATCTCCATAATATTCTATTACTTTACCAACTCCTCCTTTTACATCATATCTTCTAAGCATCTCGAGGATAACATCTTTGGCGCTTACCCAGTCTGGAAGTTTTCCGGTAAGTTTTACACCCATTACTTTCGGCATCTTGACAAAATATGGTTGCCCCGCAATTGCAGCTGCAACATCCAATCCTCCTGTTCCTATGGCCAACATCCCTAAAGATCCTGCAGCCGGGGTATGGCTATCAGATCCTACCATGGTCTTACCTGGTTTTCCAAAGCGCTGCATATGTACGGGATGACTAACACCATTTCCTGGTCGGCTATACCATAGTCCAAAGCGTTGTGCTGCAGAATGAAGGAACAAGTGGTCATCTGCATTTTTAAAATCTGTTTGAAGAAGGTTATGATCTACATACTGGACAGCCACTTCTGTCTGGGCCTTTTTTAAACCCATAGCTTCTAGTTCAAGCTGTACCAAAGTTCCGGTGGCATCCTGTAAAAGAGCCTGATCTATTTTGATCCCAATTTCTTTCCCAGGTTCCATTTCTCCTTTTAAGAGATGTTCTTTAATAAGCTTTTGCGTGACATTAAGTTTTGACATAGTTGGTAATTTTAGACTTTAAAATACTATCTTTTGTAGGAAGTTTTATTCCCTTTAACAGAACCTTAGCCTAAAAGCTAGAAATTTTAGCGCTTTTAAAACATTAGCCCTAAAAAGCGTTTAAAAAATTATATTTAAGACTTAATTAATCTAACAATGAATACGATCGTTAAGCGAGCAATTGTTGGTGGAATTGTATCTACCATTGTCATGGGCTCCGGGACATTTATACTGGGACAGATATCAGGTTATAAAGCTCTGGAATTACTAAGAAACTCCATGTCTGGAATCAATATGCTTTGTAATACAGTTATCCTTGGATCTACAACTATTTTAGCATTGATGCTTACCCTGCTTGGGTTAAGTAGATCATCTGAATCACGCCTAACAGATAGACATTATAAGGATGTACTTATGATCGCTAAGGCAGATACCATTTTAATTGTGGCTGCGGTAATCACATTCCTGATGTTGAATCTACCTATCAGGGAATCTGAAGAAGTAGTTAGATCATGGTACCAGACCATTTACTATATAAGTTTAGGGATGGCGGCTTTACTAGGTGGAGGATTTATTGCAGTGGTAATGATGTTATATGGTACGATCACCAATGTTATTTTGATAGTAGGACTTAATATTAAGGATCATCCATTGATCTCTAATGAAGGAGCCAAAGAGGCTAAGGAACAAGAGAAAAAAGAGGAGCAAGAATCTAAAGCTGATTAGATAAAATAAGAAAAGGGCGCTTTGATAGAAAAAAGTATCGACGGATCTACTGAATTCAAGGCAATCATGGTCAATCTTATTCTTTCGAAACAGCCCTTTCGGAAAAATTAATTAATTAAAAATTTAGCTTTTACCTAGTTTATTTAGAATATCTATTTGTTCTCCTTCTTCAAGATTAAATCCAGGTTTTCCCTTTCTCGGAAATAAGAAACTGAATGGAGTATCGAAGGCGGCCCAGCTTTCTGCGAGTCCAAAATCGTTATTTTCGTTTTTCTTTTCAGGTCTGATAAATGTATTTAATTCTGAATCGTAGTCAGAACCAACGGCATCTTCTCCGGGAAACAACATTCCGTCATTGATCTCTGTATAAACTACTACAGATGCACCTTCGTTACCTGGAAGATCAAAGATATTGATATCGAAACTATCTAATACCTTATCTTTTCCTGTAATATCCCTAGTCTTGAAATCATCCTTAAAATTGTTTCTAGGGTGGGCGTAAACTGGGGCACCTCCAGCATCTTCAGATAAAGTTTTAAGATCTGCATAGGCAGATTTAAGTACACCGTCACAGGTAATCAAAATACCTTTTATTTGATATCCTTCTTCTACCAGCTTCTTAACAGCTGCCTTAGAAGATTCTTCTACGACATCTATAAGGATCATATCCCTTCTATTCAGATGTCTAATTGCATAACCCTGATTGAAAACACCGTTTTCCTTCTCACCTTTGATTATAAAGGTATCTGGGATTAGTTTTAAAAATTTACCAGTTTCACCTTGCTCAATAAACTCAGCCGTCTGGCTGTGAATCACCTCCATTTTATCTACTGTCTTCATATATTGTTGATTTTTAATTGATGAATTGAAGATACAAAACAAGCCCGGAGAGGTCAAACCAATTTTTAATTGTTTAACTGCTTTTAGGAGTTAATTAACGGAATAGCAAATGCGGTGAATTTTCCATGATGACTCAAGGAAAAAGGAATTTCTACGGAATGGTCTTTAATCACTAAGGAAGGTATTCCAAGAATATCTTTTTTGATAATAAAATCTTCCGGTCTAAATTGGAATTTATTAGAGAGACTCTCTATATAATTTGTAGCTGAATTTTCAGGATTCGGAAAAACATTTTTTGAGATTTTTTCTGAAGACGTGGTAGCATGTACATAATCAGAGGTGATGTCTAATTCGATATCATAGACCGATTCATCAATTGAGACTTTTCCAAACATCTCTGAACTTTCAAGCGTACAATGAAAAGCTTTGGGGTTGATTTTCCTGGGAAGGCTAAAGATCCGTTGGTGTGCTTTATAGGCAGTCTCCTTCATGGCCCAGAATAGCCAAAGTCTAAGTTCACGGTCTTCAGCATTCAAAACCTGCTCTATTTCTTCTTCTGAAAAAGCCTTAGACAGGTATCTCGGATTTTCAGATTTCCTTTCAGCCCTGGCAAGTTCAAGATCTATTACATCATTCCCTACAACCATTAATTACTTAATTTCCGCTGAATAATGGATTTTGCATCACCTACAGTTAACATACCTTCCATGGAATCATTATCAATTTCAATATTGAATTCATCTTCAACATCAAGAACGACATCTACCAGGTTAGCAGAATTTATCTCAAGATCGTTCAGGAAATCTGTATTCTCCTGGAAATTGTTCAAGCCTTCCAGTCTTTGCACATAAGGTTTGACAATCTTCTTCAGGCGGGTTAATATTTCTTTCTCACTCATAATTTTATTTTAAGCAATATACTTTTTCAATAGGACTACGGCATTAACATCTCCAAAGCCAAAACTGGCCTTAGCCAAAATATTGATTTTTTGATTAATTCTTGATGTGGGTATTTTTTTCGGATTGATAAGTTTTGAAATTTCGGGATGAACTTTTTCACAATTTAAATTCCCGAAAATATACTCATTGTAGATCTGCAGGACTGAAGCTACGCATTCTATAGAACCCGAAGCGCTTAAACAATGCCCGGTCATTCCCTTTAAAGAATTGATATAAGGAAAATCCTCATCTGTTCTATTAAGTGCACTGGTCCAGTTCATTACCTCAACTGCATCCCTTGATGTTGCCGTTAAGTGACCGTTTATAGCATCGATCTCTGAGGCTTCAACCTCGGAGTTTTTTAATGCCGCCATGATGCACCTAGTTACCGCTTCATTATTTGCCGCAGTCATACTGCCTTCTCCTCTTTGTCCTCCACTATTTACATTACCTCCTAAAACTTCGCAATAGATCCTTGCTCCACGCTCCTTAGCCGAATCGAGGTCTTCAAGAACTAACGCACCCGCTCCACTCCCTGGAACAAATCCCGATGCATTTTCACTTAAAGGGCTGGATGCTTTAGTTGGATCTTCGTTATATTTACTTGGTAAAATTCTCATGGCGTCAAAGCCACCCCAGACATAAGGCCCATGATCGCTGCAGCTTCCAACCAGCATACGTTTTGCTTTTCCGTTTTGTATACGTTCAAATCCCATCAATAAGGCCTCGGCACCTGTGGTGCAGGCAGAAGAATTTGTAGTAACCTGGTTGCCACATCCAAGTATTCCTCCAAGATATGCGCTTATACCACTGGCCATGGTTTGAACTACACTGGTGCTGCCTAATCGCCTGGTCTTGCCAGCATCGATCAAATGAATTGCCTCTCTGAATTTATCAACACCTAAGATCCCAGTTCCAAATATGATCCCGGAATCCCAGTCTGGGGAACCATTCTCTGTTATTTCAAGTCCTGCATCCTTCCAGGCATCGGTGCCTGAAATTACGCCGTAAACAATCCCGCTGCTATTAAGCCCTCGAAGCTGGAGTGGGGTAAAGTATTCTTTTAGTAATTCTTCAGAAATTTCAGGCTTCCCTCCTATCTGGCAGCTAAATTTTAAATCTTTAAGTTCCGGAAAGAAGCGAATTCCACTTTTCATTTCCTGAATCGCTGAATTAAAATTATCTAGTCCTACCGCATTTGGTGCAGTGACTCCCATCCCGGTAACGACAACCCTTTTTTTCATTTACGATCTATCCTTTAAAATCATCCCCGCAATCACGCCTCTGCATACCAGGTTATTTTCAGAATCGAACATTTTCACCCGGCACTTTAATTTTTCAAAACGGTAATATTGCTTTTCTGATTGTACGTTAACGGTTTCACCGGGATATACAGGTTTAAGATATTCCACTTCAGAGGAAGTCATGGCGATCTTTGCTTTTAGATCATCTTTATTTTCCTGATCAAGCAGATATATTCCCAGGCAAACCACACCTATCTGGGCCATACACTCGGTCAGGATAACTCCTGGGGTCACAGGATTATCTTTAAAATGGCCTTTATAGAAATCCAGATCTGGTGAAAAGGTAAATTTTCCTTCTATAGATCCGGGATCCACATTCAGGATCTCATCTACGAAAAGAAAAGGGCTGGAATAGGGTAATTTATCTAGTATTTCCTGCATTTACATTAAATGTTCTCCTCCATTAACAGGAATGATGGTTCCGGTGATCCAACTAGCTTCATCTTTACTTAATAGGTAAACTACATTAGCAACATCATCTGGAACGGTAAGTCGTCTGAAGGGATTATGCTTTAATGCATGAACCCGCAAGGTTTCATTGCCAGGGATCATTTGAAAAGACCTGGTCACTGTAATCCCCGCCTGTATACAATTTGCCCTGATTCCAAACCTGGCAAATTCCAGGGCCATACTTCTGGTAAGAGCCTCCAGGGTAACTTTTGCTGCTGATACAGCCGCATAATTTTTCCAGGCTTTTTTATTTCCGTCACTGGTGAATGAGATCACCCGCGCATCTTTTGTAAATAATCCATTTTTATAGACTGCCTGGGTCCAATCGTAAAGGCTCAAAGCCATTGCATCAATGGTTAATTGAAAATCTATATTCTCAAGAAGGTTATTCTCCCCTACCATTGGCTTTAGATTTCCTTTGGCTATACTATGTAACAAAGTCCTTATCCGGCCTTTTTCACCAAGGATATCTTTAATTTTTTCTATAAGTTCCTCCCTGCTCTCTTTCTTGACCGCATCGGCATTAAAACTTTCGAATTGCACGCCAGATTTACGAATATCGTCAAAAGCTTCTTCTATATCCGGGATCTCACTTCTCCTATCCCGGTGAATGATAATAATATTCATGCCATGTTTTGCCAGTTTCTTGGCACTGGCATAACCTAAACCACTACTTCCGCCAAGAATTAGCGCCCAGTAATTCTGATCTTTAAATTCTTCTACCATTCTATTAAAATTCTTTGTGCTGAAAAGCCGGGTCCGAAACTGAGCATAATTCCCTGCTCCCCTTCAGATATATCCTTGTTAAGGAATCGCTCCAGAACATATAGAACTGTCGCGCTACTCATATTGCCATACAGGCGTAAAACTTCCCGGGTATCATCTATATTCTTTCCTAAGTTACCAAAAAGATCAGAAACCGTCTGTACAATTTTTCGGCCTCCAGGATGAAAGATCAGGTGATCTACTTTTTCAATAGAAGTGTTATGTCTTTTTAAAAACGGATGAATGATCTCAGGAAAATGATCTGAAATCGTAACCGGAACCTCAGGATCCAATATCATTTGTAAACCACTGTTCTTTAAATCGAATCCCATTAAGTGTGTAGCGTTATAGAAGTGATACATTTCTTCTCCCAGGATCTTTGGGCCACTAATATTTTCTTCGGAAGAAAGCAGGACGCAGGCAGCTCCATCACCAAAAATAGCAGCACTTACCATATTGGCCATGCTGTAATCTTCTAACTGAAAAGTAGCCGATGGACTCTCCACCGCAATTACGGCAGCTCTTTTTCCCGGATTGGATTTCAGGAAATTATAGGCATAGATCATACCCGAAATCCCTGCAGCACAACCCATTTCGGTGACCGGGAGACGCGTAACATCTTTTCTAAGCTCCAGATCATTGATCAAATAGGCATCCAGGGATGGGATCATAATACCCGTGCAACTTACCGTAATGATATAATCTAGAGATTCCGGCTTCCATGCGGAATTATGAAGGGCTTTTTTCAGTACGTTGCTGCCAAGTTTTTTGACTTCCCGTACATAAATATCATTCTTATCTTCGAAAGAGGTAGCGGTAAATACTTCTTCAGGCGACATTATAGAATACCTTTTATCTACTCCCGCACTTTCAAAGATCTTGAGGATCTTTCTGCGGAACCTTTCCTCCTGCCCAGATAGCCAATCTTCAACGAATGGCAGTATATCTTTAGTTTCTTTGGAATATTGTGGTAGTTCTTTTTCAGCCCTAACAATTTTTACGCTCATAAGTTTTTCGTTTCTTTTTCAATGATCCACTGGTATCTAAAAGCCCATTTCCAGTTGATTAAATGAGTCTTCCCCGGAAGTTGTTTTTTATATTTAGCCAGGTCTGTCCTTTTAAAGCCTCTGAGAATAGAAATCAATCCGTCTTTTCTGGCAATCTCATTATTTACAAAAACGGCACAAAACGCCTGGAATAAAATATAGGCTGTCGTACTTCTGTGCAGATCGTTAATTACAATTCCTAATTGAGCCTGATGATATAACTGTGCAAGGAGATCTATGATTTGCTCATCTTTGAAATGATGTAAAGTTAGAGTGCAAAGAATAATATCAAATTCCAGAGCTTTGAATTCATCACTAAAAATATTGAGTGTACGGAAGCTAATATTGTCATAATCCCTGGAAAGTCTCTTTCCAAATTCAATCGCATGGGCATTGGCATCTATTCCTGTTAACTCCAGTTTATAGCCATTCCTTTTTCCCCAATGAGTAATTTGTCTTAGAATCGCTCCATTCCCACATCCAATATCCGCAATACTTACAGTTCTATTTTTAGGAATATCCTGCAACAATTTTTTAATTCCGTTGATGGTGATCCTGTTTCCTCCCAACCAGGTATTAATATTATCGAGATCATTGAGAGTTTTTCCCAATTCTTCACCCTTAAGATCGAAATCATCCATGATCTCTCTTTCATCTGTGCGTTTTGAGGTATCGATCTTACGCATAAATAGGTTTTCCGTGAGTACTCTTAATGATATGCGGCATGATTCCAGGAAATTTACCAATAAGATTCTGCGATAGTTCAGATAAGGTATTGTTCAATAAAATCTTTTGTAATACCCTTCCAGACCTTATCCTGTTATTAAAATTATTCTGCCACTTTTCTCTGTATATATTTTCCACATTTTGCCTGTTCAATTCTTTTCTCGTGTAAAAATTCACCAGACTCTCAACTGCTAATTTAGCACTGTGAATAGCCATGGCCATTCCATTTCCACAAAGTGGATGAATAAGACCGGCTGCGTCACCAATCATAAGGACATGGTTTTCTATTAAAGATTTCTTATCAAAATTTACCTGAGCAATGCTTAGATCTTTTTGAAATACAGGTTCAGATCTTTCAAAAAATTCGTTCAGCCTGGGGTTTTTCATCAACACCGCCTTCTTATAGGCCTCGGTATTTTTATACTTCTTAAAACTGCTGTAGGTAGCAAGGTAGCAAACATTTACAGTATTCATCTCGGTTCTGGACAAACCGCAGTAGCCGCCATTAAAATTATGAAGAGAAACCAGATTCCCTGGATGGTCTGCATCTTTATAATGCGCCTTTATCGCCAACCAGCCAGACTGATTTTTAATAAAGTTTCGTTCCAGTTTTTTATCCAGATTAGACCTTTTACCAAATGCACCTAAGACAAAATCTGAATAAAATTTCTGTTCTTTTGCTATTACTTTAAACTTTTCCTTTTCAAAATTAACCTCAGTAACCTGTTGGTTAATAATCGTACAACCAGCTTTGATAGCAGATCTAAAAAGAAAATGATCCAGATTAAATCGACTAATGCCTAATCCGCCCATTTTAAGGTCGCAATGAATCACCTTCCCAGAGTTGGATGAATACTCTAATTGATTAATCTTGTAAGGATTTAATTCATGTAGATCTATACCAAGGGAATCATAATATGGTAACACTTCCGTAGACAAATACTCCCCACAAACTTTATGATGAGGATATTCCTCTTTCTCAAAAAGTATGACTTCGATGCCTCGTTTACACAGATCGATAGCGGCGGTTAAACCTGCCAATCCTCCACCAATTATTATAATACGAGGCTTTTTCACATTTTCAATTTACTTAAAAGAATAAAAAAATCCCGGAAATAATCCGGGATTTAATTTAAAGATATACAAAGTAGGGTTTATTAGTTGCCCTCCTGTTGTTCAGCTTCTCTCTTAGCTTGCTCTTTAAGCTCTTCATTCGCTACGATCGCAAGTTCAACCCTACGGTTTTTAGAACGACCTTCTGCGGTAGAGTTATCATATTTTGGTTGTGATTCACCGTACCATTTGGTGGTAAACCTACCTCTATCAATACCATTATCAACTAGGTATCCAGTAACCGCCTGAGCTCTGTTCTTGGAAAGAGTAAGGTTATAACTATCACTTCCAGTATTATCTGTATGCCCTTCTACAAGGATATTAGAATTAGGATATTCCTTAAAAATATCTGCAAGTTTGTTCAAAGTTTCCTGAGATTTAGCATTGATATTATACTTCTCTGTATCAAAGTAAACTCCACTTTTCTCATCGAAGGTCACATTAATACCTTCACCTACTCTTTCTACTTCAGCCCCAGGAATTTCCTGCTCGATCTCTTTGGCTTGCTTATCCATACGATCTCCAATGATCGCCCCGGCAGCACCACCAACTACACCACCAATAATAGATCCCAGCGCGGTATTACCATCACCGGTATTATTACCAATTACACCACCTATTACGGCTCCTCCTGTAGCGCCTATTACTGCACCTTTTTGCTTATTATTCGCATTTCTGGTAGCCTCACAACCAAATAAAAGGCTTGAAATCACCAATAAAGCGAACATGTTCTTAAATACTGTCTTCATAGCTTTTCTGTTTGTTTATTATTTTGAAAAATTCATTCTAATGGTAAAAGGAGAACCGTCTAAACTCACTGTCTGCTCCCATACCATGTTGGTATCAGTTAAACTTTTAAGATTCAATCTGAATCCCTGATTACCTGTGGTAGATTTGTAATTATCATTTGTTGGCTTTAGAAGAAAATCATATACTCCTGCAGGAGTGTTCTCTTCATCGATAGACCAAATAAAATAATTTGTATCACCATCACACCCTATACCACTTACAGTATATGTGCCACGATTGTTATTTGAGACAAAATCCCATGTACTATTTTCAAAACACGAAGCAGAAGCTTCATTGAAAAGGGTCACGTTAAATTCTCCCGGATTATTTGGATAGGTGATACTGGTTAGGGTCCAGTCCCCGTCAAAGGTCTTTCGAGCCTCTTTTGCCACCTTGCTGGCGCCACCGCATGCAGCCATCATTACCGCTACGGTAAATAAAATTAAATACTTCTTCATTGTAGATTTGATTTAAAACAAAAATCCAATGTGTTTTATGAGTATCATATGAACACATTGGATTTAACGATTTGATTCTTATATTATCTTCTGAATAATCTGCTTAACAGAGAGATCACCAATAGTACAAGGAAAATATAGAATATAATCTTTGCAATATCTGCAGCTCCTTCCGCAATTCCTCCGAATCCAAAAATTGCTGCAATGATCGCGATGATCAGAAAAATAACGATTAGACGTACCATAATTTAAAGATTTAATTGATTAGTTATGTCTAAATTACAGTAGGTGCTTGCGTTCCGCAAAAGATTATTAATAATTTAACAGTGCTTTTGTTAAGTATTCTTAAATAAAATAGCTTAAATAAAGATGCTTATTAATATTCTATTAATTCCTGAAGTTTTTTCCTGAATCTGTCTTTTGGTAGATATTCTTTTTCCAATTGCTGAGCAAATGGAATTGGAGTTTCAAGGCTTCCCACGCGCATGACAGGCGCATCAAGACTTTCAAAACAATTTTCTGATATGATTGCGGCTATTTCTGAAGCAAAGCTACCTGTTAATGAATCCTCGGTAAGAACAATTGCTTTTCCGGTCTTAGTGACAGACTCACATATTCTGTCAATATCCAATGGCTGGAGACTTCTTAGGTCAATAAGATCTGCATCATTGAAGCCAAGCTCTTCCAGGATATCCAAGGCCCAGTGAACACCTGCACCATAAGAAATAATACTGACCTGCGAACCTTCCTTTATTTTTGAGGCCTTTCCAAAAGGCAAAGCATAATAATCTACGGGCACATCCTGCCTTACGCTTCTGTATAAAGCCTTATGCTCAAAATATAGAACCGGATTCGGATCATTGAAAGCAGTATTAAGCAAACCTTTTGCATCATATGGAAAAGCCGGGTAGACTACTTTTAGTCCAGGGACTTTAGTAAACCACGCTTCATTGGTCTGGCTATGAAATGGGCCTGCTCCTACTCCGCCACCACAAGGCATTCTTATAACTACATCGGCTTTTTGGTCCCATCTGTATTTTACTTTTGCCAGGTAATTCACAATTGGATTGAATCCTGAACTCACAAAGTCACTGAATTGCATTTCTACCATTGCCTTCATGCCGTTGATTGAAAGTCCCATGGCAGCTCCAACTACAGCAGATTCACAAATTGGAGTATTTCGTATTCTTTCCCTTCCAAACTTCTCGATAAAGCCTTCGGTGATCTTAAAAACTCCACCGTAATCAGCGATGTCCTGTCCCATTAAAACAAGGTTCTCATGACGTGCGGCAGATTCTTTTAGTGCCTGGGATATGGCATCCACAAATCGAACATTTTCTACTTTATCAATATCTTCAAACTCCTGATATTCAAAATCTTCATACACATCATTTAATTCTTTAGTAGAATCTGAATTAATTACTTCTTCGGCAAACGCGATTTGTAAATTATCATCGATCTCTCTTTGAAATTCACTTTTGAATTCTTCTATTTTAGCTTCATCCAGAATTTGATTCTCTAAAAGGAAATTTTCGAAATTTGAAATAGGGTCTTTTTCTTCCCATTCATCCATTAATTCTTGGGGAACATATTTAGTTCCACTGGCTTCTTCATGGCCCCGCATCCTGAAGGTTTTAAATTCAATAAGAACAGGTCTGGGATTGTCTCTTATACTCTCTGCGATCTCTCTAACTTTGATAAAGACTTCAACAATATTATTACCATCTATAATATGAGACTCCATCCCGTATCCAATACCTCGATCTGCCAGGTCTTTGCAACGATACTGTTCAGCAGTTGGAGTTGAAAGACCGTATCCATTATTTTCTATACAGAACATTACCGGCAAGTCCCAAACAGAAGCAATATTTAAAGCTTCATGAAAATCTCCTTCACTAGTACCTCCTTCCCCGGTAAAAACTGCAGTAACTTTTTTCTCTTCTTTTAATTTATGAGCAAGGGCGATCCCATCTGCTACCCCCATTTGCGGACCCAAATGCGAGATCATGCCAACAATCTTATATTCCTGCGTACCAAAATGAAAACTGCGATCCCTACCGTTAGTAAAACCAGAGGATTTTCCCTGCCATTGAGAAAACAAGCGATTTAAAGGTATGTTTCTACTAGTAAAAACCCCCAGGTTTCTATGCATAGGCAGAATATATTCATCTTCCTGCATAGCTTTAGTAACTCCAACCGAAATAGCTTCCTGCCCGATGCCACTAAACCATTTTGAGATCTTACCCTGTCTTAATAGAATAAGCATTTTTTCCTCTATCATTCTAGGCTTCAGCATTGAAGAATATAGGTCTGTCAATTCTATATTTGAAAGTTTTCCAGACTGATATCTTATAGGTTGGGATTTGGGTTTACTTGAAAGCATATAAATTGGATTATATCTCAAATGTAACTATTTTTCTATATGCTAAGAAAAATATAAAGCATAAGCATATCCCTTAATTTTACTTAACTTTGCCTGTTACCTTAAATAAAAATACTGCTAATAATGGCAATGAATAATATCCCAAGCGTAGATCTTGCTGATTTTTTATCAGATGATCCAAAACGCAAAGAGAAATTTGTAAACGAAATTGGTAAAGCATACGAAGAAATAGGTTTCGTGGCTTTAAAGAATCACTTTCTAAGCGATCAACTGGTTGAAGAACTCTATAAAGAAGTAAAGTCATTTTTTGATCTTCCGGTAGAGACTAAACAAAAATATGAGATCGAAGGTTTAGCCGGACAAAGAGGTTATATTTCTTTTGGTAAAGAACATGCTAAAGGAAAAAAAGAAGGTGATCTTAAGGAATTCTGGCATTTTGGTCAGGAGCCTTCTGAAGATGCGAATCTTACTGAGGAATATCCCGAAAATGTACAGGTTGAAGAATTAAAAGATTTCAACCATACTGGTATGGAAGCTTACAGAATGCTTGAAAAAACAGGTATTTATGTTTTAAGAGCACTGGCATTGTATATCGGGCTTAATGAATTTTATTTCGATCATTGGGCCAGTAACGGAAATAGCATTTTAAGACCCATCCACTACCCTCCTATCAAAGAAGAGCCTAAAGGAGCTGTTAGAGCAGGCGCCCATGGTGATATAAATCTTATTACACTTTTAATGGGAGCTTCCACCGGAGGTCTTCAGGTTTTAAGAAAAGATGGTGAATGGATAGATGCAATTCCTCAGGAAGATGAATTAGTGATCAACGTTGGTGATATGCTGGAAAGGCATACCAATAACAAATTGAGGTCAACTATTCACAGGGTGATCAATCCACCTAAGGAAGAATGGGATAAACCCAGATATTCTATTCCATTCTTCATGCACCCACGTAGTGAAATGAGACTGGATTGTCTTGAAGAATGTATAGATGAAGATCATCCAAAACAATATGAAGATATCACTGCCGGTGAATTTTTGAATCAGCGCCTTATAGAAATAGGACTGGCTAAAAAATAGTTATGGCAAAGAAGAAATTAGGACTGGAAGATCTTGGAGGTTTTGTTTTTTCTACAAATGATGATTTTGACGAATCTGAATATACAGATGAAGGATCTCAGGAAGAACTTTCCCCGGGAGAACAGCAACTCGAAGCACATTTTAGTAATAAAGGTCGCGGCGGAAAAACCGTAACCATAATCAAAGGTTTTCAGGGGCCAGATGATGAACTCATTTCCCTTGGAAAAATGTTGAAGAAAAAATGTGGTGTTGGTGGATCTACCAAAGACGGAGAAATTATAATTCAGGGCGATGACCGTGAAAAAATAATGCAGATCCTAAAAAAAGAAGGTTATAATGTAAAGCGTGTTGGAGGTTAATTCAACACGCTTTTTTAATTCATAATGATGAAAAATAAGACCTTACACATAGTAAATGGCGATAGTCTGGCCGAGCAAATGCAGGAATTAAATTTGCCTGGAGAGCTAATCGTATGGAGAGAATTACTTTGTGAAGGTCCTACCCTAAAGGAGATCGATCAGGAGTTCTTTAAGATCAGGAAGAAATTTCTGCGTAAAACATACGATATTTCTGCAGAGAATTACGATGAGCGTTTTATTTCAGAAGTTAAAAGACTAAAATCACTTAAAGATTACGATAATGTAATTCTATGGTTCGAGTTCGACCTTTTCTGCCATATTAATATGCTGGCTGCTATTAGCTGTCTTTCTGAAAAGGATCACCAGGCTCCAATTTCCCTGGTTTGCAGTAAAAAGCTGAAGGGAGAAAAAGAATTTCAGCCATTATCTCAATTAAGTTTGAAAGAACTGCAAAATCATTATGAGAACAGAATAGAGTTGAATACTGAGGATATCGAAGTTGCCATGCTAATTTGGGAGCTTTACTGTGGTAATAATCCTATGAAGCTAAAACCACAGATCAAGGTAAATACCAATTTTGAATATTTGTCAAGTTGTATTCGGGCACATATAGAAAGATTTCCCAACAGTATCACCGGGATTAATACCCTGGAAAGAAATATCCTCAAACTTATCCAAAACCAGGATATAAAAAATGATAATCATCTTTTAGGTTATGCTTTGCAATATCAGGGATACTATGGTTACAGTGATACCCAAATGCAACGATTATTGAAAAAACTTTCCATCTTCTACAAGCAAGATGATGAAGGTATCGTTTTAACCGAAGCAGGAGAATTAGCCCTTGAAGGCAAAAAGAATTTCTACAGAGATCTCAAGAATGATGAATTTTTTGGAGGGGCAAAAATGTATGATTTCCTTTATGAATCTGAATCACACAGATTATTAAAATTATAAAATGAGTTTAAAAGCATCTGAACTAATCCTGAATAAAGATGGTTCAATATATCACCTTGGGCTTTTACCCGAGGAACTGGCCAATACGATCATAACCGTTGGAGATCCTGCGAGAGTTTCTTCTATTAGTAAACATTTTGATTCCATTGAATTAAAAAAGCAAAAACGAGAATTCAACACCCATACAGGTATCTACAAGGGAAAAAGGATCACGGTGATGTCTACAGGTATGGGAACAGATAATATAGATATCGCAATAACAGAATTAGATGCGCTTGTAAATATTGATCTGAAAGCTAAAAAGATCAAAGATAAACTTACAAGTCTTGATATAATCAGGATAGGTACTACTGGTTCGGTTAGAAAAGAGATCCCGGTAGATTCGTTTATCGTAAGTGAACTAGCTCTGGGTTTTGACGGATTAATGCACTACTATAAAGACGATTCATTCCTAAAAAAGGAAATAGCGGCAGCGTTTGTAGAGCAAACAAACTGGTCAGATAAAAAAGCTTATCCATATGTAGTTGAAGGAAGCAAAAAACTGATCGAAAAATTAAGCTCAGATAAAACTGTGAAAGGTTTCACGGGAACCAATGTTGGTTTTTATGGTCCACAGGCGAGAATTTTAAGAGCAGATGTCCCAGATCATGAAATGAATGATAAGATAGCGAATTTCATTTATAAGGGTCATGAGATCACTAATTTAGAAATGGAAACCTCAGGCATCTATGGAATGTCTAAAATCCTGGGTCATCATGCTGTTTCCATGAACCTTGTTCTGGCCAACAGAGCTACAGGAGAATTTGCAGAAAATGCAAAAGCTATGATGGACGAACTTATTATTTACTGCCTGAACAGGATCGCTTACTAGCATTCTTATTTAACAATATATTAAAAACTAAGCCTGGAGTAGTTTGTATTTTTGATGAAACAAATCTTAACCCATGCAGCAACCTAATGAAGACCGATTTAGACATAGAGATCTAAATTGGTTGAGTTTTAATGAAAGGGTTCTTCAGGAGGCCACAGATAAGATAAATCCATTATACGAAAGGATTAGATTTCTGGCCATTTTCTCCTCCAATCTAGATGAATATTTCAGGGTACGTGTTTCACAGTTAAGGCAAATGAAACGCGTAAAAAAAAGTATCCGTAAAAAACTGGCTCTAAGGCCTTCAAAGATCACTAAACAGATTATTGAGGAGGTTAAAGAGCAACAGGATAGATTTGGAGATATTTATCACAATGAGATTATTCCAGAACTAGCTGCAAATAGCATTCATATTCTGGATGCAGACCATTTTAATTCGGAACATAACGATTTTATTAGTTCATTCTTCCAGGATAAGGTTGAAAAACATCTTAAACCCATACGCTTAGATCTTAAGAAAGAGAACGAACTATTTTTAGAAAATTCGGTCCTTTATTTTCTGGTTACTTTTAAAAATGAAGATAACCTAGCCGTAGTAAATATTCCTGTAGAGGAATGCGGAAGATTTGTTTCCCTTAAAGATGAAAAAGATAGACATGAGATCACCTATCTTGATGAGATCATTAGATATGAAGCCAATAAGATCTTCCCGGAAGATGATATCACCGGTATCTACGAAATAAAATTATCGCGTGACGCCGAACTTTATATAGATGATATTTATGAAGGGGTCCTTGCAGAAAAGATCTACACGTCTTTAAAACAACGTACAGATGGTCAGCCAACCAGGTTACTATATGATGCTGGTATGCCGAAAGAAGTTCAGAAAAAGATCAGAAAACTTCTGAAATTAGGGAAGATCGATATGATGCCGGGTGGCCAGTATCATAATTTCAAGGATTTCTTTTCTTTTCCAGACCCTACCAACAATAAGGATCTTCATTATAAAGAACTCCCTGCTCTACCTCACAAAGTGCTGGAAAATAGCGAGAATTATTTTGAAGAGATCACGAAGAAAGATCAATCTCTGCATTTCCCATATATGTCCTTTTCCTACGTGGAAAAATTCGTAGCTATGGCCGCAGAAGATGAAAAGGTAACCGATATTAATATCTCCTTATACCGCGTGGCAGATGAGTCTGATCTTACAAACTCTTTAATGAAAGCCCTGGAGAATGGAAAAAGAGTAACTGTTTTTGTGGAAGCAAAAGCCAGATTTGATGAAAAGAACAATATTAGTTGGGGAAGAAAATTTGAAGAAAAAGGAGCGAATGTTATTTACAGCTATCCAAAAGTAAAAGTGCATTCAAAGATCATGTTGATCTGTCGCCAGGAAGGTGATATTAATATGCGCTATGCCTACATTGGAACCGGCAATTTTAACAGCGAAACATCAGAGATCTATTGTGATCATGCAATTTTCACAGCAGATAAGAATATTACCAAGGAACTCAGCAGGCTTTTTAAAGTTCTTGAAGGTGAGCTGATCATTCCGCGCGAAAAAAGCTTATTGATATCTCCTTTCTCTACCAGACAGGAATTCATTAAACTTATATATAACGAAATTGAGAATGCCCGCGAGGGCAAAAAAGCTAAGATCACGGCTAAAATGAATAGTCTGGAAGATGGTGAAATGATTGATCTGCTTTATAAAGCCAGCCAGGCCGGTGTTGAGATCAGAATGCTGATTCGAGGTTTTACCTGCCTAATTCCCGGCATAAAAGGCCTTAGCGAAAATATCTATATTACCAGTGTAGTTGATAGATTCCTGGAACATGGTAGGATCTATCTTTTCGAAAATGGCGGAGATGAATTGATGTTCTACGGCAGCGCTGATTGGATGAATAGGAATCTTGACCGAAGAATAGAGGTTATTTCTCCGGTTTTAGATAATGATGTAAAAAAGGAATTCAAGGATATTCTTGAGATCCAATTGAATGATAACGTAAAAGCTAGAATCCAAGATGCTGAAGAATCCAATCGTTATGTAGAAAGGAAGAAGGGACAAAAGAAGATACGCTCACAATATGAGATCTATAAGTATCTCAAAGAAAAACATACCTCATGAAAACGATCAAAGTAGGTGGAGTGCCAGAACATTTCAATTTACCATGGCACCTTTGTATTGAAAACAATAAGTTTGAATCTGAAGACCTGAATATTGTCTGGAAGGATTTTCCAGAAGGTACAGGAGCTATGTGTAAAGCATTAAGAGCAGGAGAGATCGATGTTGCGGTGATCCTTACTGAAGGAATTATTAGAGATATCATCAACGGTAATCCTAGTAAGATCATTCAAACCTATATTGCCAGCCCACTAATCTGGGGAATTCACGTGGATGCTCGTTCTCCCTATAAAAATATTGAAGATCTTAAGGGTACAAAAGCTGCCATTAGTAGAGAAGGTAGCGGTTCACATTTAATGGCTTATGTAAATGCAGAACATAAGAACTGGGATATTGATAAGCTTAAGTTCGAGATAATCAATAACCTGGAAGGTGCGGTAGAAGCTCTTAAAAATGATAAAGCTCAATATTTTATGTGGGAACATTTTACCACAAAGCCACTAGTGGATAATAAAACATTCAGACTTGTCGCAGACTGCCCTACTCCATGGCCTTGCTTTGTTATCGCAGCTACAGATGAAATTATAAAAAAGGATTCTGTGGCATTGAAGAAGATGCTTCGGGTATTAAATGAAGAGACAAAAGGTTTCAAGCAACAAAAGGAGATTGACCTCCAGCTTTCCGAAAGGTACGAGCAAAAACTTGAAGATATTAGAAAATGGCTGGACGTTACCCGATGGAGCCAAAAACAAATAAGTAGCGAGGACCTTGAAAAAGTTCAGAAAAACCTATTGAGGCTGAATTTAATAGATCATGAAGTAAGTTCCGAAAAACTAACGCATAAGCTTTAACCCCAATTTTTATTACCATATTCCGGGATTGATTCTAAGGACATTACAACACTAATATTTTGAATTATTCATCCTAAACAGATGCAAAGTTTAATTTTTAGAATTTAAAAAACTTAATATGATAGTTTGTATCTTTGCAACTGCCTGATAATCAAAATCAATAATTCCTTATACTTAAAATACTTTTCTTCTAACCCCCTGCTGGTCATCCTTTTTCAGGATCGACGGTATTTCTAAAAATACCACCTAAAATCATCAAAAAAGCAGAGGTTATGAAAACAAGATATCTTATACTCGTTATTAGTCTAATTTTTGTTTGTTCTTCAGCGGAATCACAAATTCTAAAAAAACTCAAAAAGCAAATTGAGAACACAACAGAAAAGGTCTTATTAAAAAAAACCGATGAAAAGACGGAGCAAGTCGTAGGAAACACGATAGATAGTGTTGTAAATCCTAATTCCACTCAAAAAAACAATATCCTTCCTGGTGAAACGACAAGAGCTAACGAGGCAAAACTCATCAATACCGAAGCTAAAAGATCTTTCTATACCAATGATGTTGTTGTAAAAACATCTGATAGTAAAGGAAAAGGAAGTGAATATTATTTTGATAGTGACGAGCTTGCTGCCCGCGGACTTGCTCCAAATGGTAAAGAAATATACATAGATAGCGAAGGCTATCAATACGGATATAATGATCATGAAGGCAGATGGGAAAAGACAGGATTAATGAGATCTGACGCTATGGCCTTTATGATGCCGGCCATGTCTATGGGGATATTAAAACTGCCGGCAGGGCCAAGTTTAGATGCTTCGCAAAAACTAAAGGAACAGGGGCTGAATATGAATACTTTTCAGATCGTGGAATGGGCTTTTATTTATAAGCCGGAACATTTTCGTAACGGAGATTACGAGGAAACTAACGCTCCCTGCCCGGGTGGAGGAAACTGCCCCAAGTTCATCTATAAAGATCCAGATTATAAAGGTTCCTGGGTTTTGTTCGACAGCCAGGAACGTTTGTCTGAAATATATGCTAACGTAAATACACAGCAGGCTCAGGGTGATGGATCTTATAAATTTGAATATGTTCCCGTGAGCATTAGTGTTCCCGCAGCGGTGGAAGTAAAACAGCCATTTCAGGATCTATTTATGGCGGGAGCCGATGCCACACCTCCAGGAGAAAGAAACATAGTGCAGGGAAATAGTAGCGGAAATGATCCCGTGTATAATAATTCCATGCCTTCAAACACCAGAAATAGTAGCGTAGGTAAAGGAGATTTGCCTTCCACTTACAGTTTTGAGTGGGAGTACCACTTGAAAATGGAAATGCCAAACCAGAAGCAAGATCCGCTAGATCTGTTGATCCTTCTTAAAAAGAACACCAATTACCAGGGTATGAAAATAAAGATGGAAAAATCTGAAGAAGCGACCATGGTGTTTGATTCAAATATAAAGGCTTTGGTGATGTTCATGGAAGCCGGAAATAATAAGATTCTCCAGATCCATTCTATGGATGGACAAGAAAATCAAGGCGATATGGCCGACTTTAAAATAAGGGAGCTGCCAGATAAAACCATAATTGGTTATAAAAGCAAAGGTGTAGAACTTGAAAATGATGAATATATCGCCCAGGTTTACCACACTTTAGAAGCACCAATTGAAATGAGTCAACTGTTTAATTCATCAGGCTCTATGGGTAAGGACCTTCCGAATATAGATCCAAAGCTGATCAAGCAATTTTCAGAAGGTTTGGTAACTGAAATGCATTATACAGACAAGAAAAATTCCAAAAACAATGTCCTGTTAACTGCCCAGGCTTTAAACCAGGTAAAAACCTCCATAAATACGGGAGAATATCAGAATATGAGCTTTATGGGTCAATTGAAATCAAAGAATTGAAATCTTTTCAAAGTTTTAAACTACCTAAAAATAAAGGTTCTACGCGCAAATATTTGCATTTTTTCGCGTGTATCCTTATATTCATAGGGCTATAAAAGAACTTAAGCTAACTTAATCTGATTCCAGGTTATTTTATAAAACAGGTTTCAGAAAAGTCTAAACCTCCCCCCCTTTTTTACAATGCTATTTTTAAGCCCCTAAGTTTAGTTCAGGACAATTTAATTATTAGTGAAACTATTGCATTACCATACTGGCGATTGAAGTTATCGCCTGCAATAATGCCTATAACCCGAAACTACGGTCAAAACCTTCATGCTTGGTAATTGTGTAAATAATTAACCAAAAATTATCATTATGAAGATTTTAAAATCTAAACGACACAAATTAAGATGGCTTACTTTACTATTCCTTTCCATTGCAATTATCCTTGGTTGTGAAAAAGAATCTGAAAGTCTGATACAGGAATCCAGTGATCTGTCAGCTAAAAAAATGGAATCAACAGGTCCTTATGAATTTCCCGGAAGTATCGTTTTTGATATTTCTACTACTCCTGACGGAAGTATTATGGTGGGAGTGAATGAGTTTTCGGGAAACAGAAGTATTAAACTTATCAAGAATGGAGAAATTTCCACTATGATTGGCCTTGATACTGAAACCGATATCCAGGGAGTTGAGTCCATAGGTGCGGGAAATGCTTTCTTCACCACCGCAGGAACCGATTTGGCTCAGAATGGTGAATTGTATCGTGCTTCCAAAGGAAAAGTCCGCATGGTGGCAGACCTTGCGAAATTTGAACGTGAAAATGATCCCGATGCCTTTGAAGGCCCTAAATGGAAAAATCAGGATTGTGAAAATTACGGTGGGTTCAGTGCCGGCCCACAGAATAATCCATACAAACTTAGTGCATTTGATGGTGAAACTGTACTGGTAGCAGATGCCGCCGGAAATACTGTTTTACAGGCGACCACGGAAGGCGAAATTGACTGGAAAGCAATTCTTACTCCTCCGGTAGAAAACGGTGAATATATGGTTTTATTTAATCAGGATGGTTTAGACTGCTATGTGCAACCCGTACCAACATCAGTCGCCATATCTGAAGACGGCTATGTTTATGTTGGCGAATTAACCGGTGAGATTGACGGTGGTCTTCCTATAGGATTATCCAGAGTTTGGAAATTCCCTGCAGATGCTAATAATCTAGTTTGTTCAGAAATCGAAGGCTCAAATGAATGTAATGTCCTGATAGAAGGATTAACTTCGGTTATCGATGTTGAAATTGGCCCTGACGGACTTCTTTATGTAGTGGAATTTGATTCTAATAGCTGGATTTCTTCAGTCGCAGAAACAGTTCCAGCAGGTGGAGGCTCCATATCGGCTTATGATCCAGACACTGGTGAAATGGTTATGGAAATAGCTTCAGACCTTGTTTATCCTAGCGCAATTACTTTCGATAAAAAAGGTAATCTATGGGTCCTGGAAAATAAACTTTTCGTAGGAGGAATTGCAGAAGTTAGGATGCTTGAAATGTAAAATCAGTAATGTGACTATAATAGGAAAGACCGGCCATTAAGCCGGTCTTTTAAATTTACCAAGTAATTTCTTTTTTTCCGTGCTGCCTTAAGTAAACATTTGCCTTACTAAAATGTTTATTACCAAACCAATATCCGCGATTTGCGCTTAAAGGAGAAGGATGACCACTGGTTAAAATAAGATGTTTTGAATCATCTATTAATATTGCTTTTTTCTTTGCATAGCCTCCCCATAAAAGGAATACGACATTTTCTTTTTCTTCTGAAATGGTTTTTATCACCTTATCAGTAAATTTTTCCCAACCCTTTTTCTGATGTGACCCAGCCTGGTGTGCCCTAACCGTTAAAGTAGCATTCAGCAATAAAACTCCCTGGTCTGCCCATCGTTCCAGGTTTCCGGTGTTCGGGATAGGTTTATCAAGATCTGTTTCTATCTCTTTGAAAATATTGATCAACGAAGGAGGATGTGTAATTCCATCCTTCACAGAAAAACAGAGTCCGTTCGCCTGCCCGGGACCGTGATAAGGATCCTGCCCAAGGATGACTACTTTTGTATCTTCAAATTTTGAGTGATCGAAAGCAGCGAAAATTTCAGGGCCGGGAGGAAAACATTTATTTTCTGAATATTCCTCCTTGACAAAGTTAATCAGGTTTTTAAAATATTCTTTTTCAAATTCTTGATCAAGCTCTTTTTTCCAGCTTTGATGTATTCTTACGTTCATGAGATTAAGTAACTTTGCAGGACCTCAAAAGTAGGGAAAAATTGATATGATTAAAATTAGTTCCAGGAGTCTTGATGATCTTGAGTTTCCGGTGGTATGCGCGCAGGTAAGTGAATTATGCATCACCGGACAGGGAAAAGAAAAGGCCCTTAAAATTCAACCTTATCCAAATTATAATAAAACGGTTTTTGGTCTGAACCAAACCAATGAATATTTCAATTCTAAAACCCAGGATCAACCAATCCCAAATCATGGGTTCGATTCAATACAATCTGAAATCAAATTACTGGGCATCGATGGCTCTGTAATTGAGATTGGTGGGTTCAGAAAGATATCTGCGATCACAGAAACTGTGAACACACATCTTAAATACTTTAAAAAATACCGGGAGGCATACCCGGCCCTTTCCGAAACTGTGGCTCACATAGAATTTGATCATAGCTTAACAGATAAGATCGATGCAGTGATAGACAGATTTGGGGAAATGAAAGATAACGCTTCTCCCCTTTTGCAGGATCTTCGACGCTCCATAAATTCGGTTAGAGGAAAGATCAATACCAGCTTTAATTCTGCACTTAGCACCTACCAATCTTACGGTTATCTTGATGAGATCAAGGAAAGTGTTGTGGAGAATGTGCGCGTTCTTGCCGTAAAAGCCATGTATCGCCGGAAAGTAAAGGGTGGTATCATGGGGAATTCAAAAACGGGAAGTATCGTTTATATTCAGCCGGAAACTACTTTCAGATACACCAGGGAATTGAATAATCTAGAGTATGAAGAAAAAGAAGAAGTAAAGAGAATTCTAAAGGAGCTTACAGAATTTGCTCGCCCATATCGGGAAATTTTGATAGAATACCAGGAACTTCTTAGCGATATCGATGTTATTTCTGCCAAATCCAAATATGCTGAAAAGATCAATGGCATACTCCCGAAAGTTACCAAAGACAGGGAGCTGCATTTAAAAGAGGCTTATCACCCCCTGCTTTACCTGAATAATAAAAAGAAGGGCGAAAAGACCTTTCCGCAGAGTATAGAGTTAATGCCAGATAATCGCATTATGGTTATTTCTGGACCAAATGCAGGTGGAAAAAGTATTACTCTTAAAACTGTAGGATTGCTGCAGGTTATGCTGCAAAGTGGATTGCTCATCCCTGTTCATGAATATAGCCGAATGTGTCTTTTCAAAAAGATACTTACTGATATTGGCGATAATCAGTCTATTGAAAATCACCTGAGTACCTACAGTTACAGGTTGAAAAACATGAATTATTTCCTTCGGAAATGTGATGATAAGACCCTCTTCCTTATAGATGAATTTGGTACCGGTAGTGACCCGGAACTAGGTGGAGCTTTAGCTGAAACTTTCCTAGAAGTTTTCTATGAGAAAGGTTCCTATGGTATCTTGACCACGCATTATGCGAACCTGAAAAAACTGGCCAATGAATTGCCTGAAATGAGCAACGCAAACATGATGTTCGATAATAAGACATTAGAGCCGGTTTATAAACTTCAGGTTGGTGAAGCAGGAAGTTCGTTCACCTTTGAGGTAGCCCAGAAAAATGGAATACCATACAGTCTTATAAATCGGTCGAAGAAAAAGGTGGAAAAAGGTAAGATCCGTTTTGACAGGAGTATCGCAAATCTTCAAAAAGAGCGTTCTGTTCTTAGAAAAACCACCGATTCACTAAAAGAAAAGGAAGAAAAGGCCGCCGCGCAAAAGGAAAAACTGGAGGAAATAAACACCAGGATCCAGCAGAAACTGGAGAATTACCAGGAACTTTATGATTCAAATCAAAGGCTTATTTACCTGGGGCAAAAAGTGAATGATCTCAGCGAAAAATACTTCAGCAATAAAAAGAAGAAAGAGCTGATAGGTGAATTCCTGAAAATGGTCGAAATTGAGAACTCCAAAAGGAAGAAAGAGGATATAAAAAAGCAGAAAGCCAAAAAGGCCAAAGAAAGGCAACTAAAGCAGGAGGTTCAGAAAAAGATCAAACCTATCCGCGAAAAGAAAAAAGAAGAGAAAAAGAAGGAAGAACAGATCAAAAAGCAGGAGGCCAACAAGCCAAAGGCAAAACTAAAAGTTGGTGATCGCGTTCGCCTGGAAGACGGGAAAGCTGTAGGTTCTATTGATACTATAGAAAAAGGAAAAGCTATTGTAAATTATGGTATGTTTACCACTTCAGTAGGATTGGAACAACTGGAACTGGTCCAGTCTGCTAAAAAATAGATTATGAGTGATATTCCTGAAAATAAGAAGATCGTACTCTTTGATGGGGTTTGCAATCTTTGTAACGAAGCAGTACAGCGTATCATAAAGCATGACAAGAAAGATATTTTTAGATTCGCGTCACTGCAAAGTGAACTGGGAAAAAAGCTTGTTGAAGAAAGAGGGCTGGATCCTGAGGAAATAGACTCTATAATTCTTATCGATCCTGGAGTAGCTTATTATCGAAAATCGACAGCCGCCCTTGAGATCTCGAGAGATCTTTCCGGAGGTTATTCTTTACTTAAAAACTTCCTGTTTATTCCTGAAGTTTTCAGGGATGGAATTTATGATCTTATTGCCAGTAACCGTTATAAATGGTTCGGGAGAAAAGATCAATGTATGATCCCTACTCCCGAACTAAAAGCTAAATTTCTGGATTAAACCTTTTCGGTTTCAGAGATATTTTCTGGTTCAGGGTGATAATCATCATCCCATTCCTTCACATTAGGAGGTCCCATCATATCTACAGATTTTGCAACCATTAAAGAAACTGCCGCATCACCAGTAACATTCACCGTAGTTCTACACATATCAAGTGGTCTGTCTACTGCAAAGATTAGTGCTAAACCTGCTTCGGGAATTCCTGCCTGTGCCAGAACGATCACCAGCATTACCATTCCCGCTCCGGGAACTGCTGCTGAACCTATAGAGGCCAGAGTAGCAGTAGCAATAATTCCTAATTGTGCTCCTAAACTAAGATCCATTCCGAAAGCCTGAGCTATAAAAACCGCCGCAACTGCCTGGTATAAACTTGTACCATCCATGTTAATGGTTGCACCAATTGGCAAAACGAAACTGGTAACTTCCCTGTGAACTCCCATATGCTCTTCTACCCTTTCCATAGTTACAGGAAGGGTTGCGGCACTTGAACTTGTGGAGAATGCCAGAAGCTGGGCCGGAGCGATCCCGTTAATGAAGAATGACGGAGTGTTCTTGGTAAATATCCAAACCAGCAATACATAGACGCCAATCATCAAGGCAAGACCTACCAACACGGTTAGAGCATACATTGCCAGGGCTGCAAAAAGATCTGTACTTGGCGACTCCACTACCAGGGCTGCTAAAAGCGCAAATACACCATAAGGTGCGGTAAGCATTATAATATCTATCATCTTCAGGATGACCTCATTAAAGCCATCAAAAAATTCCTTGACGGGTTTTGCTGTTTTTTCCGGGATAAGGATCAGGCCTATTCCGAAGAAAATAGCAAAGAATATAACCTGTAACATGTTAGCATTGTCACTGGCAGCACCAAAAATATTACTAGGCACTAGATCTTCCAGAGCCTGCAAAGGTCCGGCTTCCTTCTGCTTTTGAGCATCGGTGATCCTTACCGAAGCATCGCCTTCATAACTTGCGATAAGGTCACTTCGTGTTTCTTCTGAAATTGTTCTTCCAGGACCAATGACATTTACCAGGACCAGACCAATACTTACAGCGATTACGGTGGTCATAATATAGGTCGCGATAGTACGCGTACCCATTTTAGATAACTTCGATATATCTTTAAGATCTGATATTCCCTTGATAAGAGATGCCAGGATCAATGGCACTGCAATTAACTTAAGAGCATTAATGAAGATATTACCAAAAGGTTTGATCCAATCACCAACAAAATCTGCTCCCCAACTAAAATTGGTCATTATAAGGGCAAATACTACCCCGGCTGCCATTCCTAATAATATCTGCCAATGCAGTGCAAGTTTTTTCATTTTATGAGTTTTCTAATAATTAGATTTTGGATGATTTATTCTGAAGAAAAAAGTCGGCTAACACCAGGGCAGCCATAGATTCTACGATTGGAACTGCTCTGGGCACTACACAAGGATCATGACGTCCCTTGCCCTGCATCTCTACCTCTTCTCCTTTCGAGTTGATCGTGTTTTGCTTTTGTATAAGTGTGGCTACCGGTTTAAAAGCAACCTTGAAATAGATATCCATTCCGTTGGAAATTCCTCCCTGAATACCACCGCTCAAATTTGTTTTAGTAGTACCGTCGGTATTAAAATGATCATTATGTTCACTTCCTCTCATTTTCGTTCCTTCAAAACCACTACCATATTCAAATCCTTTTACGGCATTTATTGAAAGCATGGCTTTCCCGAGTTCTGCATGGAGCTTATCAAATACAGGTTCTCCCAAACCTTTTGGAACATTTTTAATCACACACTGCACTGTCCCACCCACGGTATCACCTTCAGCCCTTACTTCCTTAATATAGGCTTCCATTTTTGACGCCAACTCAGGATCTGGACAACGCACTGGATTTTTTTCGATTTCTGAAAAATCCAATTCAGTATAATTTTTCTGCAACTCCATTTTCCCCACTGAAGAGACAAAGGCATTGATCTCAATATTCTTGAGGAATTGTTTGGCTATGCTTCCGGCCACTACCCTGCATGCAGTTTCTCTTGCTGAAGACCTTCCACCGCCACGATAATCACGAACGCCATACTTTTCATCATAAGTATAATCTGCATGGGAAGGACGATAAGTATCTTTTATATGAGAATAATCCTTGGACTTCTGGTTGGCATTTTTAATGGTAAAGCCAATTGGAGTTCCTGTTGATCTGCCTTCAAAGATTCCGGAGAGAAATTCCACCGTATCGGGTTCCTTTCTTTGAGTAACAATAGCAGATTGTCCTGGACGTCTTCTATTAAGATCATTTTGAACACTTTCTATATCGATCTCGAGTCCTGCTGGACAACCATCGATCACACCCCCTATGGCCACACCATGTGATTCGCCAAAAGTGGTTAGTTTAAACATTTTACCAAAGGAATTTCCGGGCATCAGAAGGTTTTTGAACAAATGTAATTTTTTAAGGACATATTTAAAAATGGAATCCTATTTAATGTTATGATAACAAACCGCGCTCATTTTAACCATTTAGAAATCAAATTTTAAATATGCACTAAGCTGTAAGTTAAGATAATAATTAACCTTTGCCCATAAATGTATAAGAGCGATTGAAAAAAAGGAAACCCGAAATAGTCGTTATTTCAGATGTACACCTTGGTACTTTTGGATGTCATGCGAAAGAACTACTGGAATATTTAAATACTATTCAGCCTAAAAAGCTCATCCTAAATGGCGACATCATAGATATCTGGCAATTCAGAAAAAGTTACTTTCCACAATCTCATCTGGAGGTGATACAAAAGATCCTGGAGCTTAATACTAAGGGTACAGAAGTTATTTATATTACGGGAAATCACGATGAGATGTTAAGAAAATTCAGCGATATGAAAATGGGAGAATTTAGTATCGTTGATAAGTTAATACTCGATCTGGATGGAAAAAAAGCATGGTTCTTTCATGGAGATATCTTTGATGTATCAGTTACTAAAGCCAAATGGATCGCCAAGCTAGGTGGCTGGGGTTATGACCTTCTAACCTTACTTAACAGGTTTCTTAATTGGTTCCTTGTAAAGACCGGAAGAAAAAAATATTCCCTTTCAAAAAAGATCAAAAGCAGTGTGAAAAGCGCTCTAAAATTTATTTCAGATTTTGAAAAAACGGCAGCAGAGCTTGCTATAGAACAAGGCTATAAATATGTTATTTGCGGCCATATCCACCAACCAAGAATGATCAGGAAAGTCATTAAGAACAGTACCTGCCTTTATCTAAATTCTGGTGACTGGACAGAAAACCTGACCGCCCTGGAATACCAGAACAAGAAATGGGAACTGATTTACCATTCAGAATTAAAAAAAAGAAAAATAACAAATCCCGTGGTCGCAGCAACAACTATCCTTCAGAAGAAAGATTAAATTCAGGAAGCTTTATCTTCATTTTCCAAAATCTGATCGATCTTTTCTATTAGAGTTTCCATATCGAATGGCTTAGCCAGAAAATCTACCGCACCTGCAGATTTGCATATTTCATCAACGTTATGAAGCGCAGACATCATAAGAACCGGAATATGAGCTACCTCTTCATCCTGTTTGAGCTTTTTACAAACGTCGGTCCCATCGACTCCAGAGATCAATTTATCCAGGAGAATAAGTTCAATATCATTATCCTTGATATTCTCCTTGGTCTTCTTTGGTTGCTGTGAAACGGTAACATTGTGACCGCTAAACTCAAGAATATCCTTAAGCATTAAACCAATGGTCTGGTCGTCGTCAACAATTAAAATTTTAGCCATTTTGTTTTTGGTGATTTAGAGGGATGGTAAAAGTAAATTCTGAGCCTTTGCCTAACTCGCTTTTTACATATATTTTTCCATTATGTCTTTCAATGATCTCGTTCGAGAGATAAAGGCCTATTCCAAAGCCTTCGTAAGTATCGTCATTATTACCTGAAATCCTGTAAAATCTTTTAAATATCTGATTTTGTTCTTTTTCGTTAATGCCAATTCCGAAATCTTCTACACTAACTGACACATGGTCCTTTTCGGGTTCATAGATCCTTAATTTCACACGGTTACTATCAGGAGAATATTTCAGGGCGTTAGTAACAAAATTAATGACCACCTGTCCTATCCTGTCCCTGTCTGCATGCACATCACAATTTAAATCCTGCTCAAGTTCCAATTCTACGTTCTTATTGGAATATTTCAAATCTTCCAGGATCTCCATAATGTGCGAATTTAAATTGAATTTTTCAATTTTCAGATCCAATTCATTCTGTTCGATCCGGGAAAGATCGAGCATTTCAGATAATAGCCTGATCAACCTTTCTACCTGGGTTTCAATACGGTTTAAATAAGGCTTGATTGGAAGGCGTTTCTCAGTATCTCCCATATCTTCCGGGAGTAATGATAATAACAGCTGAATATAGCCCTTAATAGAGGTTACAGGGGTCTTTAACTCGTGACTTACCAGTTTAAGAAAATCTTCCTGCCTCTTCTCGTCTTCTTTTAATTTCTGGATCTCGGTACTTGAACTTATCCAGGAAGTTATATTTCCTTCTTCATCCTTAATGGGTGTAGCCTTTGAAAGGTGCCAGATGTAATTTCCATCTTTATCCCTTATTTGAACCTCTACATCCAGGTTTTCACCTGTAGACAGGCATCTTTCCACCTCTTTCTCTATATCCTCTCTTTCTTCAGGATGCAACATGTCAAGGTAAGATTGACCAAGAAATTCCTCAAAAGTTTTGCCGACAAAATTCAACCAGCTTTGATTATAAAAAACAGGGTTTCCCTCAGCATCGCTAAGACTTATCTTATGTGGCATGAAATTTACCAGCTCGCGAAATTCTCTTTCGCTCTTTTTAATCTGTTTATTTAATAAGGCCTGGTTGGTAACTTCACTAGCAATAATAGAAACTCCTTCAATTTCGCCATTCGAATCTTTCAGCGCCTGGTATATAAAATCAAAATAGCCAAGGATCATCTCACCATCCTTCAAGTGCATTATAGGGCTCTCCTGGGCAAAAAAGGCTTCTCCAGTTTCATATACATTTCTGAAAATTTCAGGCATTCCCTGGTCAACAATCTCCGGAAGTACGTCGAATAAGGAGCGGCCTTCAACATCTGGACCTTTTCCCCAAACTTTTTTAATAGCATCATTCGCGATTTCAATTACCATATCTGGTCCCCGTAAAATAGCTATCAAGGAATTTGAAGAATGAATTAGATCCTTATATCTATGCTCACTTTCTTTTAACTCGATTTCCGTCTTTATGCGGTCGGTCACATCCTGAGCAATGATACCTATACCAATTATTTCCTTATCTGCATTGTACTGAGGCATATAGGAGAAATCGAAATAGTGTTTTATCATCTCTCCATTCTTATCATGCTCCACCGGCAGGCTTCTGGCATGGAAGGGCTCTCCCTGATAAAAAACCTGGTCGAGATAATCTTTAATTCCCTGAGTGCGTAATTCTGGAAGAACTTCCAAAAGAGATTTGCCTTCTACATTATCTCCCTTACCCCAGACCTCTTTGATAGGTTCATTGGCAAATTCGACAATATAATCTGGTCCTTTAAGGAATGTAATTAGGGAAGTTGAAGTATATACCAGCCCTTTGAATTGATAAATTTCTTCCTGTAAATCAAGATTTGAGTTTTTAAGAGACTCATTTTCCTGCCTAAGCTTTTCCAGCTCATCTTCCTTCTTAAGTAGTCGTTCTTCTAACTCCGTAATCCTAGGATCTCCCTCTATCATTAATTGTAAGTTCTGATGCAAAAGGCTAAAAATACTGTTTTAAGCTTGCCTGAAAATAATTTTAAAAAACTATTAACATAGACGGCATTTTAGACTCTATTAAGGGCATTTCTAAGTATAGTTACAGGATGAAGCGCCTGTCTTCCAGTACCATCTTTTATTTGGTGACGGCAACTTGTTCCATTAGCCGAAATAATCACCGATTTATCACTTTTTCTTACCGCTGGAAATAAGGAATTCTCTCCAATTCTCATGCTTATTTCATAGTGTTCTTTCTCATAACCAAAAGAACCGGCCATTCCGCAACATCCTGAAGGAATGATCGTAACCTTATAATTTTTCGGCAGATTTAGGATATCAAAGGTTCTTGAAGCATTAGAAAGTGCTTTTTGATGGCAATGCGCATGAACTTTTATAGTAGCTTGATTTTGGGTGAATTGTTCTGCTTTTATATTGCCTTCTGAAATTTCCTGCTTCAGGAATTCTTCAATTATGAAACTGTTTTTTGCAAGAGTATTTGCTGCAGTCTTATCATCTGCCAGCCTGAGGTATTCATCTCTGAAACTCAAAATTGCAGATGGTTCTACCCCGATCAATGGGGTCTCAGTTGAAATAAGGTCCTTGAAAATAGCAACATTTTTATTTGCCAGAACCTTAGCTTTTGAAAGAAATCCTTTAGATATCTGGCTTCTTCCGCTTTCAGGGTGATCTACTATCAAAACCCTGTACCGTAGTTTGGCCAGCAGATTCAAAGCATCTTTACCAACCTGTACGTCCAGATAATTGGTAAATTCATCATTAAAAAGATAAACCGTTTTAATAGGATCCTTAATATTGAACTTTTCCCTGTTCTTTAAATAATAAGCCTTTAGGGTTTGTTTTCCTACCAGTGGTAATTCCCTTTCCGGTGCAACTCCCAGGAGCTTTTTTGCAATTCCGGAGGTAAACCCATTAGAAAGCACAAATCTCGAGATACCAGGGAATTTCGAAGCCCTTTCATTCTGTTGGGTAATATTGGCAAAAGCCTTATCTCTGAAACTGGGTTTATTGCTTTTATGGTACTGATGCTGAAATTCAGCTTTAAGGGCAGCCATATCCACATTTGAAGGGCACTCGCTTTTACAGCCTTTACAGCTGATGCATAGGTCAAGTACCTCCTTTAATTCAGGATGATCAAAGCGATTTGGTTTATCTGAATTTGTTAAAAATTCCCGAAGCGCATTTGCCCTGGCTCTTGTAGTGTCTTTTTCATCTTTGGTTGCACGGTAGCTTGGACACATGGTTCCCCCAGCTTCAACAGATTTACGACAATCGCCACTTCCGTTACATTTCTCAGCTAACCGCAAAACACCATCGGCATCAGAAAAATCCATGATAGTGTCGATCTCCGGCTCAATCCTGTCTGGTTCATATCTCAGGGAGGTGTCCATGGCAGGAGCATCCACGATCTTACCAGGATTGAAAATATTTTGAGGATCAAAAACGTATTTAACCGCTTTCAGTAATTCATAGATGTGTCTGCCGAACATCAACTCGATAAATTCAGCTCTCACCCTTCCGTCTCCATGTTCACCGCTTAAAGAGCCATTATAGCGCTTAACCAGTTCAGCGACATCTTTAGTGATGCTCCTGAACAGTTTTACATCAGGAGATTTCTTTAAATTCAGGATTGGTCGTAAATGTATCTCCCCGGCGCCGGCATGAGCATAATAAACTGCTTGTTGATCATAAGATTTCATGATCTTGCTGAAATCTGAAATATAATCTGCCAAGACCGGTAGAGCTACAGCGGTATCTTCAATACAGGCTACGGCTTTTCTGTCCCCTTTCATATTTCCCAGCAGTCCCAGACCTGCCTTCCTAAGTTCAAGCGCCAATTCTATTTGCTCATTAAAGAGCACAGGAAAAGCATATCCCAGGCCAGATTCATTCAAGGTTTCCAATAGTGAATTAACCTGATCCTGAAGATCAGATTCTGAATCGCTTCTTAATTCCAGCATCAGGATACCCTGCGGATCACCTTCAATAAAAAAGCGATTCTCCCTGTATTTCAAACTTTCCTTAGTGCAATCCAGGATCACTTTATCCATCATTTCGCAAGTATACAGAGAGTGCTTCATAGCCGGCACTACGGCCTGCATGCATGAATCTATACTTGGATAATGTGCCGCTACCATAGCGGTATATTTTGGAGGTAGATCATCCAACTGAAGAGTTATCTCGGTGATAAAAGCCAGGGTTCCTTCACTACCTGCAATCAGTTTTGAGAAATTGAATTTACCCTTCCCTGGTTCAAAAATTTCTGAGGTAAGTAATTCATCGATCGCATAACCAGTGTTACGCCTATGCAATTCGGCAGGAGGGTAATTTTTTAATATTTCCTCCTGATTTTTTTTATCGCCTAATTTTTCATTAATCAACCGGTAGATCTTGCCCTCCAGGTTTTTCAACTTAAGTTTTGCCTGGTATTCTTCAGGAGTAAGGTCTTTGAATTCAGCTCTAGAACCATCGCTTAGGATAACCTTTAACGAAATGATCTTATCCCTGGTTGTTCCATATTTTATGGAAGTAGTTCCACTGGAATTATTTCCTACCATCCCCCCTATCATGCATCTATTAGACGTAGAGGTATTTGGCCCGAAGAACAAGCCATGTTTTTCAAGCCTCCTGTTCAGGTCGTCCCTTATAACGCCTGGTTGAACGGTAACCATTTTACGGTTCTTATCAATTTTAATAATATCGGTAAAATGCTTGGAGACATCTACTACAATCCCATCTCCAGTGCATTGCCCCGCCAGAGAGGTTCCTGCAGTCCTTGGTATTAATGAGGTGTTATGCTCTTTTGCAAAATTGATAAGTTTAACCAGGTCATCATCATTCTTCGGGAAACTTACCGCTAATGGCATTTCACGATATACCGACGCATCGGTAGCATATATTGTTTTCCAAAGGGCGTCATATTGTAACTTTCCCTGGAGCTGTTCAGATAGTTGATTTAGGGCTGCCTTCATTTTCATACTCAAATTTAGAAGTTTTCTCTTTCTCTGCTTAACAGTTTTTTAATTAATATTAACAATACATTTGCTAGCCAGGACGTTTTACTAACGGTATTCAAATTAAATTTGTTCCATCTAATAAAACAATCAAACATGAAAAAATTAGTTCTATTGGCAGCTTTTACATTTGGAGCTGTTTTTTTTAGTCAGACTAACGCTCAGACTATTTCTGAAAACGCAATTGGTTTAAGAATTGGTGGTGGAAACAGTTATGGCGCTGAAGTTTCATACCAAAGAGCTATTGGAGGCGATAACAACCGTCTGGAATTAGATCTGGGCTGGAGAAATGACAGTAATTATGATGCCATCAAATTGGTGGGACTTTACCAGTGGGTCTGGAATATTGAAGGAGGATTCAATTGGTACGTAGGTGCCGGTGCTGGATTGGGTAGTTATGACGATAATCGTCGTGATGATATAGACTATGATGATGGTCTTTTTGCGTTAATCGCAGGAGATATCGGGTTAGAATATAATTTTGATTTCCCGCTACTACTATCACTAGATTTCAGACCAGAGATAGGATTCTCTGATTATAGAGATCATGATGATTTTTCACCAGACATCGCTTTAGGAATAAGATATCAGTTTTAGATTTTCTTAAATAGATAGGTTTAAGAAATGAAAAAGTGGAGAATTGATTCTCCACTTTTTTTTTTATGCTTTGATCAGAGCTTTTTGATATAACTCTTCATACATGGGAACTATATTATTTATATCGAATTTCTCAGCCGCTTCTCCTGCCTGTTTCTTAAATTTCATTAGAGTATCATGATCGGCAAGTATGGAAATAGCACTTTCAGCCATACCCTTCACATCACCCACATCATGAAGATACCCAGAAAAACCTCCAATATTAACTTCAGGTAAACCACCTGTATTAGAGGATATTACAGGTACCGAGTGAACCATTGCTTCAAGTGCTGCAAGTCCAAAACTTTCTGTTTCAGATGGTAATAAAAAGAGGTCTGAGAAGCATAAGATCTTATCGATCTCATTACTTTGTCCCAGGAACAGAACGCGATCGCGGATCCCTAATTCTCTAACAAGTTTCTCAGCTGTTTCTCTTTCCGGTCCTTCTCCAACCATCATTAAACGAGCCTTTAAATTCTTCTGAACTTCAAAAAAGATCTTTACCACATCTTCGACTCTCTTGACTTTTCTGAAGTTACTCACATGGGTAATGATCTTTTCATCATCATGCGCCATTAATTCCCTCTGACAGTCTGTAAAGATCTGCTGCTTGAATTTCGAAACATCAATAAAGTTCGGAATAACATCAATATCTTTCTTTATATTGAAAAATTTCAAAGTATCCTCTTTAAGGCTTTCAGAAACTGAAGTTACAAAGTCGCTGTTGTTTATACTAAAGGTAACTGCCGGTTTATAGAACGGGTGATTTCCTACAAGAGTAATATCTGTACCATGCAGGGTCGTAACCATAGGAATGGATATTCCCTCTTCCTCAAGCATTTTTTTGGCCATGTATCCCGCATAGGCGTGAGGAATTGCATAATGTACATGCAAAAGTTCTATCCCGTAATTTTTCACAACATTCACCAATTTACTGCTTAAGGCAAGTTCATATGGCTGGTAATGGAAAAGGGGATATTCAGGAACATTTACTTCATGAAACCTGATATTACTGGATATGGTTTCCAGCCGAACCGGTTGTTTGTAGGTCACAAAATGCACCTCGTGACCTCTTCTGGAAAGTGCAAGGCCTAACTCTGTAGCTACTACTCCACTTCCTCCGAAGGTAGGATAACAAACAATGGCAATTTTCATCAATTAATAATATATAGATTCGTAAATAACTTTCTGAATTTCAGATCTTATATCTTCCCTTATTAATTTTCGGTTATTCGAATCGGGATAAGTTCTATTAGACAAAAATACGTAAACAATCTCTTCTTCCGGGTCTGCCCATGCAAAAGTGCCGGTAAAACCACTATGGCCAAAACTCATCATAGAAACGCAATTACATGTAGGTCCTGCCTCCCCTAATTGGGGTTTATCGAACCCAACCCCTCTTCGTACATTATCCTCGCAATAATAGCAGGTGTTATACTTATCTATGGTTTCCTTATCAAGAAATTTCTCTCCACCATAGGTACCGCCATTCATATAGGTCTGCATGATCTTGGCAACATCATTAGCTGTGCTAAATAGACCGGCATGACCTCCAATTCCGCCCTGCATAGCCGCACCCTGATCATGAACATAACCCCTGACTACCTGGTTCCTCCATAGTAGGTCATTTTCTGTAGGAGCAATTTGAGTGCTGTCAAAACGGGTTCTTGGCAAGTATCCGGTATAGCTCGCACCCATAGGCTTGTAAATATGTTCCTGGGTAAGGTTCTGCAAAGAGGTTTGATAATAAGATTCAAGGTAGTATTTAAGTAAATAATATGGCAGGTCGCTGTATTTATACTGAAGACGTCTTTCCAGGTCGCTCTCCTTTATTATGTTGATAATTGTATCGCCAGTATCCTTTCTTATATACATTTTATCTGCCACCTGTGTATTGAAAAGGTCAGATGGAGTCTCACTATAATAATCGGCAGAGAGTTTCTTTGTCTTTGGGTCTAGCGTTGAGATGTAAAACGGGATCCAGGCTTGCAAACGACCATAATGCATTAGCATATCCTGTAATCTTATCTTTTCCTTATTTGAACCTATCATTTGCGGAAGAAGTTCTCCTAGTTTAGTGTCAAAATTCAGTACTTCTTTCTCATCAAGCTCCATAACCAAAGGGAGCGTGGCCAGGATCTTGGTTAAAGAGGCTAGATCATAAATAGTAGTATCGGTTACCGGAATTTCTTTTTCATAGGTTTGATAGCCGAAATTCTTATTATAAACCACTTTTCCTTTTCGAGCTATCAGGATCTGACCTCCCGGAGTCATCTCTTTATCAATAGCTATTTGCATTATACTATCGATTTTTGCCAGATGAGCAGAATTCATCCCAACAGTTTCCGGCATCCCGTAAGAAAGCCTTTCAATATTATTAGTATTAAAACCAGTCCCAACCGGAAATTCGTCTTTTATACTTACGGGAAGCTTTCCTTTAGCATTTACTCCTCCAAACAAAACCTGAGCAACTTTCCTTTGGGCTACCGGATTATTCTGATAACCAACAATAATTCCCTCAAGATTGGCAAAGCTTTTAATATCAAGCAATGCATAAGGCCTGGCAAAAAGTGAAAGTACTGTTTTGTTCTTTCTGGCGATCTCATGCAACCATACCAGTTCTTTATCTGAAAATTTATAGGATGCCCAGGGGCTGGTATCTGGTTTATGAAACCCAACCACCACGTAATTATAATCCTCAAGTTTCTCAAGGAGATCTGAAAGATTCGCTGCTTTCACCCAATCTACGCTAGCATATTTTTTCATTTGATCCAGAAACGGGCTGCCATCATCATTTCCGAAATTAACATAGGCTATCTTCTTTTTATCCAGTTTTTTCACCGGTACGAGTGCCTTATTATTTTTAACCACCGTCACGGCATTCTCGAAAAGCTCTTCGAGCAAGGCTTCGTCTTGGGTCGTATATAGGTCTGCAATTAAATTTTTGGTCTCTATAGGCTTAAATTCATTCAATCCAACCTTATATTTTGCCTTCAATATTTTTTTAACGGAAAGTTCAAGTCTTTCTTCTGAAATTTGTCCCGAATTAACCGCGTCCACAATACTTTTTGAAGCCTTCCCTATATCTTCACTCATAAGAAGAACATCATTACCTGCAAGAAATGCATCCAGATCTACTTCTCCAGGCTCCTTATTTCTGGAAACTCCTTTCATATCAAGCGCATCAGTAAAAATGAGCCCACTAAAACTCATATTATCCTTTAGCACATCGGTAATAATAGCTTGAGATAAAGACGCCGGAGTCCCGTTTTCAGCTTCCAGTTCAGGCACGTTAAGATGAGCCACCATGATACTACTAAGTCCATTAGGGATCAATTCCTTGTAAGGATACAACTCTACTTTATCTATCCTTTCTGAAGAAAAACTGATTGTTGGCAAAGTTTTATGTGAATCTGAATCTGTGTCCCCATGGCCAGGAAAATGTTTGGCGCTGCTTAAAGCCCCTTCCCGATGCATTCCATCCATAAAAGCGAGAGCCTTCTGAGTTACGTTGAATTTATCTTCACCAAAGGAACGATTCCCAATAATGGGATTATCGGGATTAGTATTAATATCTACAACCGGAGCAAAATTAAAATGAACTCCCAATCTCTTCGTATGCCTTGAAATCGCAGCACCCGCTTCTTCTACTAATTTATTGTCCTGAATGGCTCCCAGGGTCATGTTCCATGGCAAGGCATAAGTACTATCCAGTCGCATCGCCAGGCCCCATTCGGCATCCATTACAATTAGTAGGGGTACATCAGACATTTCCTGGAATTCGTTGGTAAGCTGGGCCTGTTTAACCGGACCTCCTTTGGAAAAAATAAGTCCGCCTATATGATTTTCTTTGATTTGCTTCCTGATGCTATCGGCCTCGTTGTCATTTTTAGACCAGATACTAGCCATGAACAACTGGCCAACTTTTTGTTTCAGCGACATGGAATCGTAGATACTGTCTACCCAGGCCTTTTGTGCCAAGAGATCATCAGCCAATAATGGATCTTCGATTTGTGAAGAACCATTAAAAGAAATAAATAAAAATAAAAGTAAGATGTAAGACGGCAGGGGCTGCTTCAACTTCATTAATTCATAAATCGTTTATGCCAACTTTCAGACGCCGGAACTTCCCAGTCTGAAAGATATTCGGCCTTATTATTTACCAGGTTATTAAAGACTATAGTATTCGGGGAAACCGCACGCTGTTTGGCCATTTTTCTAAAATCGGTTAAACTTTTATAAGCGATGAATTCTCCCTGTTTATAGGATACATTCATTTTATCAAGTAGATCTACATTGTATTCCTTTTCCAGTTGCTGAATGAACTGCACAGAAGCATCTATAGAGCATCCTGAAGCGGCATTAAGTTGCTGGTCCAGGGCTATAGTTATAAAACGATTGTATTTAATTTCGTAAGAAGCTTTGAGATCTGCACCATGAGCGGTCCATTTCTCAATAAAGAGATCCAGTTTTTTAGAAATTTCCTGAATTTCTTCTTCGGTAAAAGACCTGTTGGCCTGATAAATCCATACTCTGGAGCTATCGGCCAGGCTATCAAAAGGTACTAACATAAAGGCTAATATTGATTTTGTACAAATCTAATTTATTTAGCCCACAGCTCAAATATAGTACCGTGATTTAACTTTTGATATTTCCTTTTATCATAGATAAATATTGATCAAAAAAAAGTTCTGCTAAAATTGCTTCAGCAGAACTTCTATATTAAAAATTGATGTTATTCTAAAAGTCACGAAAAAATCCGAATGACTTTAATAATTCTTATTTTAAAATTTATTTTTCCTATAGATCTTCAGCGTTGGCAATAAGCTCTGCCACGTCCATAACCTCGACGCTATCCTCCTTTTCTTTATTCTTAACACCATCTGTCATCATGGTGTTGCAAAAAGGACAACCAGCAGCTATGATCTCAGGCTCAACTTCCAATGCCTGCTCAGTTCTTTCGATATTCACATCTTTGTTCCCTGGTTCCGGCTCCTTGAACATCTGTCCTCCACCGGCTCCACAGCAAAGACCATCTTTTTTACATTTTCGCATTTCCACAAGCTCGACTTCAAGCTTTCTAAGAAGATCTCTTGGAGCTTCATATTCGTTGTTGGCACGCCCTAAATAACAAGGATCATGGAAAGTGATCTTCTTGCCCTTGAATTTTCCTCCTTCAACCTTAAGTCTTCCTTCGTTAAGAAGAGCTTTAAGGAATTGGGTATGATGCATCACATCATAATTCCCACCTAAAGCAGGATATTCATTTTTAAGGGTATTAAAGCAGTGAGGACAGGCGGTTACTACTTTTCTTATTTCGTAACCATTTAATACTTCGATATTAGTCGCTGCCTGCATCTGGAAAAGAAACTCATTCCCCGCTCTTTTTGCAGGATCTCCAGTACAGCTTTCTTCGGTTCCCAAAACTGCAAAATCCACTCCAGCTTGATGTAATAACTTAACGAAAGCTTTAGTGATCTTTTTTGCACGGTCATCAAAACTTCCGGCACATCCAACCCAGAACAAAACCTCGGGTTTTTTGCCTTCCGCCATATATTCGGCCATTGTTGGAACCTTAAGTGCATCTGCCATATCGTTGATCTTTATCTTATTCTTTAATTCGTAATTTATTTTTCTTTCGCCCAGTTTAAACGATCCATCTGGTTGTAAGGCCATGGTGCTCCGTTGTTTTCGATATTGGTCATCGCAATAGCCAGTTCGTTTGGAGCAGCACTTTGTTCCATTACCAGATATCTTCTCATATCCAGAATAATGGAAAGTGGATCTATACCTATAGGGCAGGCCTCTACACAAGCGTTACAGGTTGTACAGGCCCAAAGTTCTTCTCTGGTAATATAATCATCCAGTAATTGCTTACCGTCATCTTCAAATTTCCCATTCTTATTGATGATCTCACCAATTTCCTCTACCCTGTCACGAGTATCCATCATGATCTTTCTTGGAGAAAGTTTCTTCCCGGTTTGATTGGCAGGACATTCTGAAGTACAACGTCCACACTCTGTACAGGTATAGGAATTTAAAAGCTGTACCTGGTTAAGATCAAAAATATCTGAAGCTCCAAATTTTTCAGGTTCGCCTTCATCTTCTCCTTCAGCAGGAGCAGCAAAAGGATCGGCATTTGGATCCATCATTAACTCCACCTCTTTCTTCACCGCTTCCAGATTATCAAATTCACCCTGAGGAGTCAACTTAGAAAGATATACGTTCGGGAAAGCAAGGATGATATGTAAATGTTTTGAATAATACAGGTAGTTAAGGAAAAATAGAATTCCGAGGATATGTAACCACCAGGCTGCTCTTTCAATAATAATTAAGGTAGCATTGCTTAGACCATCTAAAAGCGGCAATAAATACTGGCTTATAGGAAAACTCCCCATAATACCGTCTTCAGAAGCATAATGATCTGCTCCATTTAATTGCAATTGATAGTCGGCGGCATTCATGGTAAGGAAAAGGATCATTAGCACCATTTCGAAGTACAGGATGTAGTTCGCATCATTCTTAGGCCAGCCTTTAAGCTCTTTACTCAAAAACCTTTTTATATGGATCACATTACGTCTAATCCAGAAAAGGATCACTCCTACGAATACTAAAAGGGCAAGGATCTCAAAACTAAATATCAGAACGTCGTAAAAACCTCCCAGGAAAGAAAAAATACGATGTGTTCCAAAAACACCATCGATCACAATTTCTAAAACTTCAATATTGATTATGATAAAACCTACATATACCACGAGATGTAACAAACCTGCGATAGGTCTTTTCACCATTTTGCTTTGACCCATAGCAACCCGAGCCATTTTCGCGAATCTTTCGCCGGGATTATCTGAGCGATCTACTTCTTTCCCTAATTTCAGGTTGCGGATTACTCGTTTAATGTTTCTGGCAAAAAAGCCAATTCCTGCCACTAAGGCAATTATGAAAAGGATCTGGGCAACGATTTGCATGGTGGTTGGTTATTTTAAAGAATCTTTCGGAGCGTCGTACGGACCAGGGTTTTTCCCAAATACTGAAAAATGAACATATCGCTTCGGATTCAGTTTAACATCCTGTAGCAATTCTTCCAGTTGTTTAGTGGCCCTGTCTAAATTATTATACACGGCGTCATCATTAATAAGTCTCGCGGCGGTACCTTCTCCATTATTCAGTTTATCGGAAATATCTTCGAAGTCTGCGATCACTTTCTCCAGATCATTTGTGATCTTACCAATGTTCATAGTAGAAAGTGTATCTGAAAACTTATTAAAATTACCAGACATCTCATCGAGATTGGTAAAAGTTCTGTCTAATTTTTCTGAATTCCCCTGAACGATACCTTGTAATTCATTGGCAGTTACCTGGAACGATGAAACGGTTGCATCAAGATTTTTGAAAGTACCTCTAATGTTATTTCGAGTAGAGTCATCAAGGATCTCAGTAATAGCCGTAAGCATAGAATCTGCACTTACTATAGTATTTTCCAGTTTTTTCTGAAGGGGTGTTAACCTGTCATTCACAAGTTCCATAATTCCTTCTTCTTTATCACCCTGGAGCGTGTCACCAGATTTGGCGACTCCCATCTCGGAATCATATTTAGGAACTATAGCCAAAGATTTCCCACCAATTATACTACCTCCATAGATAAGAGCTTCGCTACTTTTAGAAAATGGAAAATCATTCTTTACGGTAAAGGTTACCAGAAGATCTCCTGAATTATTTAAAAAATCTATACCGGTGATGGTCCCTACTTTAAGACCATTTATAGTAACTTCAGAGGAAGGAGACAAACCTTCAACATCATCATATACTGCGTAAAAGGTTCGACTGTTGTCCAGTAGATTTTCCCCTTTAAGAAAACTATAACCGAAAATTAAAATCACTATTGCGATAATAGCTAGCAGGGCAGTTTTTACCTCTCTGGAATATTTCAAAAGCATGTATTTTAATGGATACGCACAAATTTAGAAATAAATATATAAAAGCCGTTCTATTTAAGCTTAGATTTTAACGCGTCATTAACCGTTATCTTCTGGTCGTTTTTAAACGCAACGATATAACTGGTTGGGTATCCCTTCTTTATCGCTTCCTGATGTAATTGCTGAATTTTTAAATAATCTGAAGTTTCTCCGTAGTAATATTTATATAAACTACCTTCCTTGGTACGATCTATATTGCTTAGTCCTTTAAAATTATACGGCTTGGTATCAATTTTTTTAGAACCGGCAGCCAGCTGAATTCTGAATGTGACATCTTCATAGATCTGGGAAGATGGAGTCACTGGGGAATCATGATGTTCTACTGGATGATCTTTGGCGATACTTTCCAAAAGGTCCAAATTTATAGTACCGCTATATTCAATAATAGCATTGGTAATAGCTCTGGCCATGTCATCCTGCCCTCTTCTACTATTAAGATAAGGCCCTTCCTGGTTGTTGGTAAGAAATCCTGTTTCTACCAATACACTAGGCATATAAGTTTGATGAAGAACAATAAGTCCCATTTGTTTCACGCCTCTATTCTTTCTCTTAAGATCATTGGTGAATTCCTTCTGAACAAGATCTGCTAAAAGTATACTTTGATCAAGGTATTCTTCCTGCATAATAGTTAACCCGATAAAAGATTCCGGTGAGTTTGGATCATAACCTTCATAGGTAACTTCGTAATTTTCCTCCAGGTAGATCACCGAGTTCTCCTTTTTAGCAACTTCGAAATTCGTTTCATTACGGTTAAGACCTAAAACAAAAGTTTCTGTTCCTGAAGCCTGGGAACTGTGAGAATTACAATGAACCGAAACAAAAAGATCTGCATTAGCTTCATTTGCTATGCGACCTCTTTCAAATAATTCTACAAAAACATCGGTCTTCCTGGTGTAAACAACTTTAATATTGTCATATTTTTCAAGGGCCTGACCTATCTTTAAAATAATACTTAAGGCAATGTCCTTTTCCTTGAATCCATTCCCCATGTTTCCAGGGTCTTTCCCCCCGTGCCCGGCGTCAAGCACCACTACAAACTCCTCTTTTTCAGGCGGAATTTCCGCTGAAATAGCAGGAATAGAAAGACCAAATATAAAAGTTGTGAATACGAAAAGTTTAAGTAAGTTCGTTCTCATAAAAAGCTAACGCTTAAGTAGGTTGAATATTTTAATTACTATTTTTCCTGCACACCCAAAAGTCAGCTGAAAAAATATATGTAATTTTGAATTTGCAAAAAGCAAGCCAATCCGTACAAAAATAGCACTTAAAGCATTGCAAACAAATATCCCCAATACTCTTTTTTGCTTCGTTTTTACGCTGTTCTTTTCAGTTGTTCTTCATTCACAGGAAGTTGAAACCAACTCTATTCCTGTAAGATCTGAAAAGGATTCCATAGCACCTGCCATGGATTCTGAAGAGATCGCGAAACAACTCCAACCTCAGGATACAGTAAAGACCGATACCGTAGGAAAACCACAATTTTTAACCGATGTAGTTAACTACACTGCGAAGGATTATATGCGCCTAAGTCCTAAGGATAATAAAATGTATCTCTATAACGAGGCAAAGATCATTTATGGCGATATGACCATTGAAGCCGGGCTAATTATTATTGACAATGAAAGGAATGAAGTTTTTGCCTACGGGATACCCGATTCTATTGGAGAATATTCTCAAAAACCGATTTTCACCCAGGCTCAAAGAAAAGTAGAGCCAGATTCTATAAGGTTTAATTTTGATTCCCAGAGGGCACTTGTCTATAACTCAAGAACACAGGAAGCCGAATTCAATGTAAAGGGAATGGTCACAAAAAGAGAGAATGATTCAGTTTATTTCATGAAGAATGTGCGGTTCACTACTTCTGAAGATGTTGATGATCCGGAATATTTCTTTTATGCCAGGAGGATAAAATTTGTACCGGATAAAAAGATCGTAACGGGGCTGGTTAATATGTATATCGCAGATGTGCCTACACCTTTAGGTTTACCCTTTGGATATTTCCCCCTTACAGATGAAGAAACGTCCGGATTTATTATTCCTTCTTTCGGAGATAGCCAGTATGGTTATAATTTACAGAACGGAGGTTATTATTTCGCTATAAGCGATTATGTAGACCTGTTAACCCTGGGAAGTTATTATACCAACGGATCATACACACTTGAATTTTCTTCAAATTATGCCAAGCGTTATCGATATAGGGGTAATGCCAGGGTACGATATGAGAAGTTATTCAACAGTGAGCGGGGATTTCCAGATTTCAGCGAAAGATCCTCATATAATATACAATGGAGCCATAGTCAGGATGCTAAGGCAAACCCAAGTTCCAGGTTTTCAGCATCGGTTAACCTTGGTAGTAGCGAGTATTATGCAGAATCGATCAACCAGGCGAACCAGGGGAATTATCTGAATAACACATTAAGTTCATCGGTTTCTTATAGCAAAACCTTTCCCGGAGAGCCACAGGTTAACCTTAGTTTGGCGGCAAGACACTCTCAGAATACAAGAACACAGGAAATTAACCTAAGTCTTCCTACTCTTCAATTGAGCATGTCTAGGATCTATCCTTTTGCACCCGCGGGGGGAGCGAAAAAGGGATTTTTTCAGAATATCAACCTTCAGTATAACCTACGGGCAGAGAACCAAATGAATACCGTGGATTCTTTGTTCTTTAAACCTGAAATGTTCAGAGATGCGAGATTAGGAGCACAGCATTCCATTCCATTATCTACCAACTTTAAAATTTTTAAGTTTTTAAGTGTTAGTACAGGAACCAGTTACGAAGAGACCTGGGTTTCAAAAACTTTTGAAAGAAATTACGATCCCGTGATCGATGATGTGGTAATTGATACCATCAGCGGATTTGATGCTTACAGAACCTATAATTTTAACGCTAGTATAGGTACCACAATTTATGGTCTGAAGAATTTCGGGAAAGACAAGAAAATACAGGCAATCAGGCATGTGATGAGGCCTTCGGTAAGCTATAACATCAATCCCTCTTTTGATAGATATTATGATTCTTATGAACGTGATAATCCCAATACAGAAGATATCGTAGAACTGGTGGATTATTCGAGGTTTGATGGAACTTTATACGGAGCTCCCGGACAGAATTTCTCTAGTTCAATAGGGCTGAATTTAAGTAATACTTTCGAGGCTAAAGTAAGAGATAAAGACAGTACTGCTATAGATCCCAAGAAGATCACCCTTTTAAATAACCTGAGTGTTAGTACCAGCTATAACCTGGCTGGAGATTCGCTAAGATTGTCCCCTATTGCCATTCGTGGTTCTATACCTATTGTAAAAAATAAACTGGATATCAACTTTGGTGGAAACCTGGATATTTATGCCCTTAATAATAACAACAGGCGAATTGATAAGCTGAATATCGAAAATGGCGGTAGTCTCTTCAGACTTACCAATGGTAGCGTAAACTTTGGCTATGCATTCTCAAGTAAAGATTTTGACGGAACTGACGAAGAAGATACAGATGATCTGGATAATGAAACCTATAGAAATGGTGGTAGACCAGATGATCTATTCGGAAAAGGAATGGGAATAGATGGAGAGTTATTTGATGATGATCCCTTTGAAGGAAAGGAAACCGAGAATGAGAATGGCTGGTATAACTATAAGATACCATGGGATGTGCGACTCGCCTATTCTATGAACTATTCTAACAATGCAAGACAAAGCGAGATCTCGGCGCATTCTATCATGTTCAATGGTAACGTAGAACTGGCTCCAAAATGGCAAATTGGGGTGAGCTCTGGTTATGATCTAGTAAATAATGGGGTAACCCCAACGCAACTTAGATTTCAAAGAGACCTGAATAGCTGGATGATGAGTTTTAGCTGGGTGCCATTCGGGGATAGAAAGTCCTGGAACTTCTTAATAAGGATCAAAGCGAATGTTCTTAGTGATATCAAGTATGATAAGAGAAGAGTTCCAGACAGACGTCTTTAATTTGCAACTGGCAATATGAGTTTCTAATTTTCAGAACTCAAACATCATATTAGTATCTCAGAACCATTTCAGTCTAGAAATTTTATATTAACAAACTCAAATAAGACAAATGAAAAAGATCATACAAACCAAAAATGCACCTGCTCCAATAGGTCCTTATAACCAGGCAATATTTGCAGGAAATACACTATATGTATCAGGACAGATCGCCCTCGATCCAGAAAGCGGTGACCTAATTACAGATGATCTGGAAAAGGAAACGGTACAGGTTCTTGAGAATCTAAAAGCTATTATTACCGAGGCCGGTCTAACTATGGATCATATTGTAAAAACCTCAATTTTTATAAGCGATATGAATAACTTTGGAAGGATCAACGAAGTTTATTCCAGATATTTCGATTCTGAGAATGCTCCAGCCAGAGAAACCGTAGAGGTTGCCAACCTCCCGAAATTTGTTAATGTCGAAATTAGCGCTATCGCGGTAAAATTCTAATTATTCCAAACCTCGAATTAATAGCCTGGCAGTAGCCGGGTTTGTTGCCAATGGTACGTTGTGTACATCACACAACCTCATGAGCATAAAAATATCGGGTTCGTGGGGATGTTTATCTAATGGGTCTCTAAAGAAGATCACCATATCTACCAGGCCTTCGGCAATCCTCGCAGCAATCTGCGCATCGCCTCCCAGAGGTCCTGAAAGTAATTTTTCTACTTCATAACCGGCTGCTTCAGTTTTAGAACCTGTGGTACCGGTCGCAATGATCTTTAATTGTTTTGAATGTAGTATATCCCTGTTTTCATTTAAGAATTGAACCATTTCTGGTTTTTTTCCATCATGGGCAATAATAGCAATGGTTTTCATATTAGGTAGATAAGATTTCAGAAATCCTTAAGAGGTCTTTATTAATATTATGCTTTCCTTTTAGCGCCTGGTCTAAACTACAGGATTCTATTTCATTATTCATCATACCAACCATAAGGTCCTTCTTACCATCAAGTAATAGTTCCACTGCTTTAACAGAAAGTCTGCTGGCCAGAACTCTATCAAAACAGGTTGGTCTACCTCCTCTTTGAATATGACCTAGAACCGTAACCCGGGCGTCATAATAAGGAAGATTTTTCTTCACGTATTCAGCCAGTTCAAAAACATTCTTACCTATCTTATCACCTTCAGAAACCACAACGATACTTGAGGTTTTGCCTGCTCTTCTACTCCTTTCCAATGAATCGAGCAATCTTTCTAAACCAAGATTTTCTTCCGGAATAAGGATCTCTTCAGCCCCTGCTCCAATTCCGCTGTTTAATGCAATAAAACCTGCATCGCGACCCATTACCTCTACAAAGAACAACCTGTTATGGGAACTGGCAGTATCACGTATCTTATCTATGGCTTCTACCACAGTATTTAGAGCGGTATCATAACCAATAGTGTAATGTGTACCGAAAATATCATTATCAATAGTGCCGGGCACCCCTATTACCGGAATTTTATGCTCCTGGCTAAACACCTGGCCACCTCTAAAAGTACCGTCTCCACCAATAAGGATCATCGCATCAACTTCGGCTTCTTTAAGATTCTGAGCTGCTTTAGCCCTGCCCTCCTTTGTCATAAATTCTTTGGAACGAGCAGACTGTAAGATGGTTCCACCCTGGTTTACTATATTTCGTACGCTACGGGCATTCAGATTTATAGAATCTCCGCTTATCATTCCCTGAAAACCTTGGTAATAACCAACACAATCTGTATGATAATATGCACAGGTCCTAACAACCGCTCTAATAGCGGCATTCATTCCCGGAGAATCTCCTCCAGAGGTCATTACCCCAATACGTCTAACTTTTTTACTCATAAATAATGATAATTGAAACTTAAATCTACAAACTAAATTTAAAGATTAAAGCAAACAGGTCTATTTCTTTCAAAGTTAAAAGGATGATATAGAATCAGAATTAAATAATTATTAAAATTTATCAGTTTCCTTCTTCTGAAAAATTGATATAATCTGGTGCAAAAGATTTCGCCGCCTCTAATTTGGTATCATCTTCCTCTGTTTTATCTGCAATTTCGGTATTTGCTATTTTTCTGATAAGCTCTTTAAATGTATCGAAATCTACATTATAGGAAAGCCCTACTCCCTGCGTAAAACCAATTTCTTCACCAATAAATTGAATATTGTTTTCACGGTTGAAAACTTTTGCCCGGAGGGTCCCATCTTCATTCAATAAAAACTCTATTTCAAGATCGCCTATTATTACAGATTCGGTCACACCTCCAATTGGCACACCTACCTGCCCGTTAATAATAACCCGGTCTGAAATTTGGGTAGATAAAGTAAGCCCAAACCTGTCTACAGTTTGTTGATCTGGGGTACGATCACCCTGGACATAGTTAACACCAACCTGGAATTTACCATCATCATCGGCAAAAATATCGTTTACAATACTGGAAGCTCTTTCTGCAAGGGTTCCATAGATAGCCGCACCTCGTAGGCCAAATTCACTATAGAAAGTTCCCTGGGTCACCAGGAATAAAGCTTGTAATTCGGTTGTAGCCCGGTCATCTATTCTATATTGTAGTTCAGATTTTACGGTGGAACTTGCACTTGGAAAATCAATTTCGAAACCTATTTCCGGCTGTTCAATATCCCCTTGAAGATTAATGACCACCTCTACCGGTATCTTTCGATTAACCGATGGATTTTCCAGTAAAACCGCCGGGTTTGCATTGAGTGAATAAACCGCGCTTACATCTAATTGAGCATCTGTAGGGTCACCATCCCAATTTATACTTCCTCCAGACTCAACAGTAAATACTTTTTGAACCAGTCCTGCATATTTAAAATTATAAACTCCCTCATAAACAATGAAGTCACCCCACATATTAAATTTCCCGTTGGTATTAATTTCCAGCAAAAGGTTACCAGATCCACGCCCTCTAAGTGTACTTCCACTGGTCTTATCTACCACTACTTCAACTTCTGCATCATTGGTGATATCGAGATCAAAGATCAATTCAATACCTTTTACTTCAGGGATCTCAATATCTTCACCAGCAAGTCTCGCTGCTTTTTCTTCCGGACTTAGAAATCTAATAAATGAATTATCACCTACAGATTCAGTATCGCTCAATGGAATTTTGAAAACAGTACCTCTTTCCGTAGCAGCGGTTACATCTATCACCAATTCGTCTGTAGGTCCTTTTATAGTAGCCTCGCCATCGATAAAAGCAGTTCCATAATAAAGTGCATCTTCTTCAGCTTTGGTGTCCAGAACAAGCATTCTGTTAGAGTTTAGCGAAAGATCTAAGAACCATTCAGAGAAGTTCTTATGAGAAATAATACCATCCAAAGTTCCCCTGGTATTGTATTTAGTATCAACGATCTCAATATCATCAAAAACGAACTGCTGCTTAGTAAGATTCACCCTGGCTTCATCCTGTAAATCTATGTCCACGTTTAGATAGGGAATCCTGAGTCCGGCTTTATTAAGCCTTAAACTACCTGAAAAATCTGGATTCTTATAATTACCCGTTACGAATGCCCTTCCTGTAGCCAGACCACGGATATCGGTAAGTACATCTGCACCCAGTGGGGTAAAAATGGACAAATTCAATTTATTGAGATTGACTTCAAGATCTATAAGAGGCTCTGCCCCCGCAACATTTATATCCCCTATAGCTGAAAGTGATTCCATTCCTTCTTTCTTGAGAAGAGCATAAACGGAATAATTGGTGAGATCTTCATTTCCTTTCACATCAAGTCTCAGGTTACCCATAAAAGTTTCGTTTACCTGAAGTGAATCTATTTTTAGATCTGTGGTTGGGAAATAGGCGCCGCTTTCCTGAAGCAGGTCCAGGTCTCCATTCAGGGTACCAGCAAGGTCCAGACTATCAATTTCGGGGGTGATCTTTCCAATATCCACATTCACGAATTTCATCTTGAAATTCTTATATGTAGAATCTTTCATTTCGCCGGCTAACCTTATCTCCTCGTTCTTATGGCTCATCACCAGAGAATCGATCTGTAGATCCCTGAAACTATTGTCGAAAACGATCTTATTGCTCTTATTACTGTTCTCGTTAAGATACCAGACCTTATCCTTGAATTTAAAATCTGATCTTTGTATTCCAACAACGGACTTATTATCCTCATTGATCGTATGGAAAAGGTTCAGGTTGAAAACATCATTATTGTTCTTCCCTCCTTTAAATTCAGATCTTATAAATAAAGTATCCCTTTGGGTTACGTTAATAAAACTGAATTCAGAAAAATTATAAAGATCGGTCGCCACGCTATCGGCCTCAAAGAACGTATTATAAATAGGGTTGGTGTTATCTACCTGTAAATTAATATCCTCGATCATATTGTCGAAAACATCGATCCTGGGTGATTTAAAGGTGAGCCTAAACTCAGATTCATCAGACTCCACTCGTCCCCGAATATAGGTGTTTGGAGCTAATTCAATTTCAGGAAAAAACACTTCGACGATCTGGTTATAGATATCGAAATCGAATTCCATATACTGGTTCGTTGTAATGGTTTTCGGCTTGTAATTCGTGTAAATACTACCAATTGAATTTTCAACCAGGGACCCCACTTCACTTATTTTGAAGACCCCGGAGACTTCACCATTTATTACATCTGGAGAATTAATGGTAATGGTACGAACTTCCTCTTCAAAACTGGAAGTTATATTAAGATCATCAAAATAATAAAGATCATTCTGGTTTTTATAAGAAGTATTCAGAAGCAAAATATCTCCAAAAGCATTATCGATATTAGTCCCCTTCATATTCATGATCACATCACCCTTAAATACCGAAACACTATCCCGGCTTACGAAATTCAGGGTATTAAGGTCTGCATATTCTACCGATGCCTCGAAATCATATACATTAATATCTTCAGAAACGTCTATCAAACCATTGAATTCCATTTGAAGATTTGGATCATCTGATACGAAATACCCATTGAATAAAGGATTACGAAGATTTCCGATTAAACGAATATCCTTATAGGTATAATTGTTATAAGTGAACTTGGAAATTCCCCCTTTCAATTGCGTATTCAGATCTTCAGGATTAAAGCCACCACCATCAAAATCCAGGTTAAAACTTGTTTTACCTAATTGTTCGTTCTTAATGAGTCTTCCAAGGTTAATATCCCTGAAGATCAATTTTCCTTTATAGGTCGCCGTAGATGAATTATTAAAGTCGTTCAAGATAAAATCAGCATCTGCAGAACCGAGCTGGCTGGAAAGATAAACATCGGCATCCAAAGAAGAATTGGTCACGAAGGTGTGTCCTTTAAGGTTTACATTTCCAAATTCCCTTAAATTTTCTGGTAATTTACCTAACAATGGTCCGGGTAAAAAATTGACCATATCGTAGTAATTGGTGCTAAAATCTGAAAAGCTACCGTCCATGCTAAATTCCTCAGGATCTTTGGAGAAAGAACCTTTTATTTGGAAATCACCATAGATCTCGGTCCTGTCTAAACCTTGCAACTGAAAATCTTCCAGCTGAAAATCATTTAATGTCCCCGTTAAACTGGTTTTAAAATTAAGGATCTGGTCATTCCCGAAACCATCATAAAATGCTTTTAGATCGTTACTGGACAACACACTTTCTCTAAAACTGGCTTCAACCTGCACCAGGTTCTCAAAATCTGCAAAATCTGAAAGTTCATAATTAAAAAACAGATCGGCATTAATTAATGATCCTGGAGTTTGCAGTTGCATTTGCTCCAGGTGCATATTAGTTGGGTCATAATGAAATTGAGTGCTAAGATTATCAATTTCGATCCCCCTGTGCTCATAACCGCGAAGCATACCAATATCTATATCAATATTCTCATCGTCTATTTGCAGTTCATTGGCATAGATATTTAAACTATCAACAATGACCACATCCTGGGCATCGAGATTCTCATCTATATAGCTGTATTTACTATTGAGTACCTGAACATTTTTCGCATGCAATTCAAAATGCACGGAGTCACCGGTAGGTTCTTTTCTTAATTTTTCTATGAGGATCCCTAAATTGTCACGATCTTCATCCTTATATCGACGCATTTGAAGGTTAAGCCCCTCAATACGAGTATCTCCAAGATTAGGAGAATTGTTAATAAGATTTCCCAGGCTCAAGATCGAAGAACGTATCTCTTTTGCCGTTAGTAAGGTGTCTTCATGGTGATCCTCAACATATATCTCATTGAGTTTCACATTCCCGAAGTAAGTTAAGGAGACACGGCCAATAGAAAGGTTAACATCGTTCTTTTCTCTAAGAGAATCGGTAAGTCTTTTAGCTACAGAAGTTTGAACTGCAGGAATAGAAAATACTATCAATAAAATAATGAATAACAAAACGAGGGCAACCAGCGTTTTAGTTAGTATTTTCCAGAATTTTTTGATACGTTTTTATGTTTTAACTTTGCGTCTAATTTACAACTTCTATGTTCAATAATTTCTGATGCAAGACCAAAAAATCAACATTCTCGCCATTGAATCTTCTTGTGATGATACAGCCGCAGCTGTTCTTTGCAACGGAAAAATCCTATCTAATATTGTTGCAACTCAGGAAGTGCATCAGCAATATGGAGGAGTAGTTCCTGAACTCGCTTCACGTGCACATCAGCAAAATATCGTTCCGGTTATACACCAGGCGCTGGCGAAGGCAAATATCGATAAAAAAGATGTTTCTGCAATCGCCTTTACACGTGGACCCGGATTAATGGGGTCTTTGCTTGTAGGTACTTCATTTGCGAAATCACTTTCTATGGGTCTAAATATTCCGCTTATCGAAGTGAATCACATGCAGGCCCACATTCTCGCTCATTTTATTGAAGAACCTGATTTTCAAAAGCCTGAATTTCCCTTCCTCGCCATGACCATTAGCGGCGGACATACACAGATCGTAAAGGTTACCGATTATTTTGAAATGGAAGTCATTGGAGAAACCATAGACGATGCAGTAGGAGAAGCATTTGATAAAAGCGCCAAAATCCTTGGATTACCCTATCCTGGTGGTCCTTTGGTTGATAAATATGCCCAGGAAGGTAATCCTAAAGCCTTTAAATTTCCGAAACCTAAAGTAGATGGATTGAATTTTAGCTTTAGTGGATTTAAGACCTCTGTCCTTTACTTTGTACAGAGGGAGACTAAAAATGATCCGGCTTTTATTGAAAAAAACCTTAAAGATATTTGTGCTTCCATTCAATACACCATAATAGGAATACTATTGGATAAGTTGAAAAAAGCAGTTAAAGAGACTGGTATCAATCAGGTGGCCATTGGTGGAGGAGTTTCTGCTAATAGCGGAATAAGACAGGCTTTGAAAGATGCTGAGCAAAAATGGGGATGGAAATGTTACATACCTAAATTTGAATATACCACAGACAATGCCGCTATGATAGGTATTGCCGGTTACCATAAATTCCTGAAACAGGATTTTGCAGATTTTTCAATTACCGCGCAATCCAGATATAAATTTTAATATGCAGTTATTCTTCAACCCTGAAATTACTGAGAATGATTCCCAGGTCACATTTCCAAAAGATGAAAGCAGGCATATTGTAAAAGTGCTTCGGAAATCTGAAGGTGATATTCTAAATATCACCAATGGAAAGGGATTGATCTTTAAGGCGGAAATTATTATCGCTGATGTAAAACAATGCACGGTTAAGATAATTTCTGCTGAAAAGGAACCCCCACCACCCTACTATCTGCACATGATCGTTGCTCCTACCAAGATGAACGACAGGTATGAATGGTTTCTTGAAAAGGCCATGGAAATTGGAGTTCACGAGATCACACCTGTTATTTGCGATCACAGTGAACGAAAAGTAGTAAAACTCGATCGATATGAAAGAGTCCTTCTAAGCGCTATGAAACAATCCCTTCATGCTCGTTTTCCGAAATTGAATGAACCTGTAAGCTTTAAAGATTTCATGAATCAGGAATTACATGGTTCTAAATTGATCGCTCATTGCGAGGATGTGATGGAAAAACCATATCTTCAAAAGAAAGTTCATCCTTGGCAACCTGTAAATATTTTGATTGGTCCGGAAGGGGATTTTAGTAAGGAAGAAATTCATTTGGCACTGGGAAATGGCTGGGAGCAAATTAGCCTTGGCGACAGCAGGTTAAGAACAGAAACTGCCGCAATCGTTGCCTGTCATACGGTTGCTATGAAAAATCAGGAATTATAAATGCGAGGAATTCAGCTATTATTTTGTATTATTCTCCTAAGCCTTTCAAGCATCTTAAATGCTCAGGAAATTGCAGTCCTAAAATATAATGGTGGCGGAGATTGGTATTCTAATCCCACTGCGCTACCAAATCTTATAAAATTCTGCAATTCCAATATCAATACCAGTATCAACGAAAAGACGGAAACCGTTGAACCGGGCAGTACCGATATTTTTCAGTTCCCTTTTGTTCATATGACCGGCCACGGAAATGTGGTTTTCAGCGATGATGAGATCGAGAATCTTAGAAATTACCTTATTAGCGGAGGCTTTCTGCATATTGATGACAATTACGGAATGAATAAATATATTCGTACCGAGATCAAAAAATTATTCCCTGAAAAGGAATTAACGGAAGTCCCTACAGATCATGAAATTTTTTCATCGGCTTTCGATTTCCCAAATGGCTTACCCAAAATACATGAACACGACGCACTCCCACCACAGGCATTCGGCATTTTTGAAGACGACAGGTTAGTTCTTCTATTTACTTTTGAAAGTGATCTCGGCGATGGCTGGGAAAGCCCTGAAGTTCATAATGACCCTGAAGAAGTCCGATTAAAAGCCTTAAAAATGGGTGCAAATATTATCAAATACGCCTTCGAGAATTGATCGACCAACTTACTCATAAAGAAACTACGTTTCAAAAAAAGAAATTCCCCATTATTCTATTGCTGGACAATGTGATGGGAGAAGCTAACCTAGGAAGTGTTTTTAGATTAGCAGATGCTTTCGGGATCAATAAGATAATTTTCTGCCGCACTGCACCAAACCTAAAAAGCAACCGGCTTAGGCGCACAGCGAGAAATACCTATAATACCGTAAAACATGAATTTCATGAAGATCCTGTAGAAGTTCTGGAAGATCTACATACAAATGGATACACATCTACAGCGATAGAGATCACATCCTCAAGCAAACCAATGCAAATGTTCGAATTACAAAACCAGGAAAATTTCGTGTTAGTTGCTGGAAATGAAAGACATGGAATTTCCAGTGAAGTTTTATCACTTTGTAAACACTTTTATCATATAGAAATGTTTGGCGAAAATAGCAGTATGAATGTGGCACAGTCTGTTGGAATTGCGTTATACGAAATCACCAAAGCATTCAACAAGTTTGATAAGAAATAATATATTTACGCTGTGAAAGCACAAGAATTTGCAAACGGAATACTAAGAGCGACAGGTATCATGATTGGTATCGTTCTTCTGCTCTACTTTTTATGGGAAGTCCAGTCAGTGATCGTTTACGTTGCCGTTGCGGCTGTTATTGCGCTTATTGGAAGACCAATAGTAATTTTTCTAAGGAACAAACTCCGGCTACCCAACCAATTAGCTGTAATCACAGTTCTGGTATTGGTTCTTTCTGTATTTGTAGGTATTATTTTCGTTTTCGTTCCAATTGTGATCGAGCAAAGCAAATACCTTGGGCAAATTGATATTGAAGCCTTTAAGAGCGATCTTAACGATCTTAATACACAGATCAATAATTACCTTGGCGTTGAAGAGATAAATATAATTGAGGGACTTAAAAGAAGCGAATTCGTTAAAAATTTTGACGTAAGCCTCATCCCTCAGTTTCTGAACAATGTCTTCGGAATTCTAGGTGCCACATTAATTGCAGTATTTTCTATTCTTTTCATCTCTTTTTTCTTTCTAAAGGACAGTAAATTAATGCTGAACAGTATCCTTGTTTTCGCCAATCGCGGGGAAGAACAAAAATTCCAAAGGGTTTTTAATAAGATCAAGGTTTTGCTTTCCAGGTACTTCGTAGGTTTAACGTTGCAAATTACAGTTCTCTTTATTTTATATACCATTCTGCTCACTGTATTTGAGATCAACAATCCTATTGCTATCGCATTCATATGCGCATTCCTGAACCTGGTGCCATACCTGGGACCTCTTCTAGCTGGAATTCTAATGGGACTTTTTGTGATCTCCAGTTTCCTGGGGGCAGATTTCAGTGCGGTGATCCTTCCCAGACTTATTTATGTTATGTTAGGTTACGGAATATGCCAGTTAATAGACAATTTCATCTCTCAACCAATGATTTTTGGTGCCAGTGTGAAATCACATCCTCTTGAGATCTTCCTCATCATTTTGATCGCGGGATTAATGTTCGGTATTACTGGTATGGTTGTAGCAGTCCCATTTTATACGGCTCTAAAAGTGATCGCTAAAGAATCATTAAGCGAATACAAGATCGTAAAAAGATTAACCAGAGACCTTTAAAAGCCATGCTTAACCAGGCACTTTTAGATCCTGAAGTTTCAAAATTCATTCGGCAGAATCAGAAAAAAGACCTGCCAGCACTTATTCTAAAAGGTAGTCCGTTTGAGAACGTCAGCATTCAGGAATTAGCCATTCAGATCAAAGGTCTCAAGGTAGCATATAAGAAGTTTCCGGAACTTTATAACAATCCAGAGATCCTTTATCCTCCAAAACTTAATCTGGAGCAGACCTCTTCTGAAATTACAGCAAAATATAAAGCCTCCTTAATTAATGGTGATAAAGGAATTGATATCACCGGTGGCCTTGGAATAGACACTTATTACCTGTCTCAAAATTTTAACAATTTTAGTTATTGCGAATTAAATGAAGACCTGGCTGAAATTGCCAAACATAATTTCAAGGTCCTAAATGCTAATAATATAAAAGTACAGGTTGGTAATGGCCTTGATTTCCTTAGAAATTCTAAAGACAAATTCGACTGGATATATGCAGATCCTGCCAGACGGGATGACCATGGAGGGAAAGTATTCAAGTTCGAGGATTGTGAACCGAATATTCCGGAAAACATGGAATTATTATTTCATAAGGCTTCTAGCATCTTAATAAAAAGTTCGCCGATTCTGGATATCACTTCCGGTCTGACTGAATTAAAATACGTTAGGGAGATCCATATTATTGCGGTTAGAAATGAAGTAAAGGAATTACTCTGGCTTTTAGATAAGGATCAAAAAGGAAAACCGCTAATCAAAACGATCAATTTCGAAAAGGAGTCAATACAGCAGTTTTCAAATGAAAAAGATGACATTGATAAAATTGCAGAATATTCCTTACCCGAAACTTTCTTGTACGAGCCGAATTCGGCAATCATGAAAAGCGGTTTATTTGATGCATTGGCCATTCAAACCGGCACTAAAAAACTGCAGCATCATTCTCATTTATATACTTCAGAAAAATTAATAGACTTCCCAGGAAGAAAATTTAAAATAACAGAAATTAAAGGATTTAAGCCTGCTGAGTTAAAGCGTTACTTTAAGTCTAAAAAAGCGAATATCACTACTAGGAACTTTCCCGAAACTGTAGAAAATATCCGGAAGAAATTTAAAATTAAAGAAGGTGGGAATGATTTTATTTTCTTTACTACAAATATGAGAGACGAAAAAATAGTCATCTTCTGTAAAAAGGTCTAGGTCCTTTAAAATTCATTTACCTGATCCACTTCAAATTGCCTCATCGCCTCTCCTTCTTTCAGCTTGTAAGAGATCTGTCTCATTTTACCAGTCTGTTTATCATTCTCATAAATAGGAAATCGCCTTACTAAAGAGGTTTCCACCAGAGCAAATTCATCATGTCCTTGATATCCTTCAGCAAGTTCTGATCTATTCTCTAAAGAAGGGAATGAAATTAAACTCATAGATTTCTTATTATTAGTAGTAAAACCATAGACATTTCCTTTTTTGCTCTCGCCAGAAGCATGGGTAAAAACAACTACTTCTGGAGAACCGTCAGAATTCAGGTCTTCAACTTCTGCATTTTTTACGTTTCCTTCAATTTCAAAAGTCAATGGCTGATTTGGTTGCTCCAGGCCAAAGGCATAAACCGTTAACCTATTTTTACCATTATCATTTATTGAAGAGATATTGAAACCAACATCCTGAAGCGTCAAAACTTTACTAAACAGGGTTTTATCTATTTGCGTACTATCCAGTTCCTCATTAATCTTACGATAAGTACCGGCAACACTTGCGCCACCAGAACAGTAAAAAGCTAATACGCCTTCAAACTCAGGTTCTGCGGGCGAAATGGTCAGGTTTGAATCTTCGAACTTATAAAGTATAGTTTTACCGTCGAGTACAGAACTATAGGTATTTTCGTCAACTCTACTGGCTGTAGCATCAAAAGTACAGGTCGGTTTTTTTTTGTCTGCTCTTGATCTTACTTTTATATTTATCTGATCATTACCCGCATCAGTTACCGCAACAGAAACCCAATCATAACCTTCATCTTTCTGACTATAACCATCATCTACATAATTGCCTATTAACTGGTTTTCTAACTTAGACTCTGATGTTTCATTTTCTTGATCCTGGATCGTTTCAGGAAAATCTGAGGCCTCCTGTTTTGGCGATTTCTCTGCCTTATTTTTACAGCTACCAATGGTGATCATCAGCATCAGCAAAACAATAATTTTTTGTTTCATAGAATCTCATTTAGGATGATAGAGCAAGTGCTCCTAAAAACCTGGAGTTATTTGATAAAAAATAAAATCAACAAACAAACACCTACTTTTAAATAATCAACTGAAAGGCAATTGATTAGCACCTAAAAATAAAGAAATAAATTAATACTAAAATCAGGTAAGTTTTGATTTCTTATCTAAAATCCCTGAAGATCTGAGGTTTCCTACTCGTCCTGGGAAATTTCATTTTGTTTAGTTCTACCAGTGGAGAAACTTTTATTTCTGGTGCAACATTTAGTTGTGACCTGAAATAATCTTTTAATTCCTCAAATTCCATAAAGGAATCCGGGACTATTATTACTAGTTTATCGTTATTAAGATCATCAAGGTAAGCTTCGATCAGGAAGTTTTCAATTTTCCCATATGCGTTAAGTACCTCAATGATATGTTGAGGATACAGGCTTGTGCCTTTAAATTTGATCTTTTGCTGCTTTCTACCCAGAACCGGACCCAGCCTGATAGAATTCCTACCACAACTGCAGGCATCATCCCAGTAAGTTAGCATATCACCCGTAGCAAACCTTAACAAAGGCATGGTCTGAGTTCCCAGGGGGGTTACTACTAATTCTCCGATCTCACCTGGTCTAACCTGCTGTCCATTTTCATCCAGAATTTCAGTATATATAAGATCTGAAGCTACATGATTCCCTGTATGTGCCGGGCATTCAGTAAAAGCGGTAGACATTTCTGTTGACGCATAGGTGGAGAAAAGTTCGATATTCCACAAGTCAGTTATCTTTTTTCCTAGTGCATTTAATTGGAATTCCTGGTCTCGCAAAGGTTCTCCAATACAGATAGCAGCTTTTACTGATGAATTCCTGTAATCGATATTATTTTCTTCGGCGAATTGAATCATTTTCACTAAAAATGAAGGAACAGCAACCAGGTAATCTGGTTTAAATTTCTCTATACTCTCCCATTGCAATAGAGGTAATCCGCTCCCAGTCCTGATGATGCCTGCTCCTAGTTTTCTTAAACCAAGAAAGTAAGCAAGACCGGCCATAAACCTTCTATCCAGGGTTGTAGTGATCTGAACCTTATCTTCTTTTTTGATCCCGACCTGTTCAAAAGACCTGAATTCATTTTCAGCGAGGCGGTCAAGATCGGCATTATTAAGTGCGAAATTAACCGGGCTTCCAAGCGTTCCAGAGGTGGTGACATAATCTATAATATCGGCTTCCGGAACCGCAATAAATTCTGAATTTTTCTTTTGCAGATCTTCTTTTGTTGTAATGGGTAAATTGTGCAGATCTTCAAAAGTCTGAAAGCCTTGAGGATCTATGGAATTCTCTTTGAAAAGTTTTTTATAGAATGGAGAGTTCTTCGAAATATATTCTATTTGGCGCTTGAGAAAGCTCCATTGTTCTGCTTTGATATTCTCGATTTTTTCAAAAGATAGATCGCTCATACTATAGTTTTCGATAGCTTTTTCTGATCATTTTTTCAACCATTTCTGCATCTGGAAGAGTTGTTACTTCCCTCTTTTTGGCCTGTTTGAAATGAATAACCGCCTGCTTATAATTTTCTTTCTGATAATAGACCTGCCCCGCTAAATACCATGCTTCCCAGAAATTCGGATTCAGTCTTACAAGTCTTTCTGCATCCCTCAATGAAACTGGTTTATTTTCAGCTAGATCCTGCTTTACCTGAATTTCCAGTTTTCGGAATTCTTCATAATCGCGGAAGGCTTCAGTATGCATAAAATTACTTTCAGGAATATTATTTTCAATATCTGCCACCGAACCGTTGACCAATCCATTCTCAAATTTTGAAAAAACTTCATCGAGATCATAAGCGACGAATTCACCCATCTGGTACGGATTAGAAGAAACCCAGACCTTTCTCTCTTCAGGTTTAAAAACAATCCCGTGATGAGCCAATAATTGGTTGATAGCTTTTTCATTGCCGTAACCAATCTCCTTATCATCGAGCCCATTTATATTTCTTAAAACTGCAACCGCTTTTTCAGGATCAATTTTATCGGTTTCAGAAATGAGTTCCTGCATTCGGTCATACCTGTATTTAGAATGACTTTCTTCAATGGTTTTTAGGTTCCTGTTATCATCCAGATAGGGCTCACTTTGAAAGTGATTGCTGCAAATTAGTTTATCTGAATTTTCAACCTCGTAAACTCCAAAATTGCCGGGAGAAACCTCTATTAAGATCGCTTTACGCTCATCTCCACTGCCCACCATAATAGACTCAGACACGAAGACCTCTCTTTTCCTTGCGATCTCAATCGCCTCAGAAGTATTTGAAGCGTATTGCAAAATTTCTCGTGCTAAAAGACTAATCGGAGTTTTAGCAACCAAAGGCATTTTAGATTTTCCGGCATTTATAGTAACGGAAATTCCTTTTTCATTCATTCCGCTCACCGCACCAATAAATCCTCCCCAGGTATACATCATAAATTTATGGCCTGAATCTGGATTTATAAATGCAGCAATTTTTTGATCACCAAATTCATCCCCTGCATAAAAGTCAAAATTTCGGCCAAGTATTAATTGTCCGTCTTCAGTTTTAGAATCCCATGCGGCAAAAGAAGTACAGCCAACCAGCATCAAGTCCTGTAAAGCATGCCCGATATCGTGAGCTCCATGAAAATAAAGCATTCTAACGTAACCTGGCGCGAAATCATCATAACGCTTCAAACCGTATCGGGAAACGCCGTAGATCTCCTGTTGGTACTCCTCAGGGACGTGTAAATACATTTTTCTATTGAACCAAGAGACCACACTCTTTAAAAAACCACGGTAACTTTCTGAAGGCACCATTTCCTGGAGCTTGTTCATAAATGCTATTTCCTGGTGATGTATAAGCTCTCTGGTGAGATTGCCGTTCGCAACTCCCCTTTCCAGGGCATCCCCTTCCAGGTAAAGTTCCCATATCCCCTGTTTATTTTGGTAAAGCTGATTTTCACCAAGACTGTAGAAACTATCGCTGTGTTTGATTCTTGTAGTATCTATTTTTTCAATACCGGAAACATCGGGCCTTTGCTGCATAGATTTTTTAACTCCACAAGCAGTAAGATTTATAAAAACCAGTAATATCAGCAATATTCTCGATTTCATTATTCCGCTTTTCTTAAGACCAGAATATTATTCTGGCGATAAATGATCTCGAAATTCAGGTCTAGTAACCATCGATTTGGAAACTCGGAATCAACAAAAATGACCTTTTCAGCATTTTTTCCAATAATTTCCTTTAATTCCTTTTCAGATTCAAAATTACCGTACACAACATATACCCTTGTATCTGGCAATTCATTGAGTTCTTTATAGAAAGAAATATCGGCAGATTTCGACCTGGCCGTGCTTCGGGAGATCTGGAAAGATTCATTATCAGTTTCGAGGGCGTGTATACTCGATTCTTCAAATTTATAAGAAAGAAACAATGGTATAATTCCGTAACCAGAATTTATCACCGAGATACTCTCTCCATTCTCTATATAATTACTAATTCGTAGATTCTTTTCCCTTATCGTTCTGAATCTTTTTCGCACTTGTGAATACACAGATCTATACCTGTAGTTATCCAGAACAGCACGTTTTCGATATAATTTTTCACTTTCGGTTCCAGTGATACTACCTTTAAAATCTCCCAACTGTCTTAAATAAAATGGTGATTTTCCACTTTCAGCTCTGTTCAAGATCAATTTTCTAAAAATAGCTCTTTGCAGAACAAAACTTACGGAAACCGCTGTAATCACTCCAATTATCGATACAATGGAAACCGATTTCAAAGCGGGATGCTGCGCGAAAATGAGCGCTCCCATTCCCAGTAATGTTGTTATCACCGAAATAAGTATGGAAGTCTGGTAGGTCTTCAATTCATTTTTTCCCGTCTCATATTCATTAAGACTTGCATTAGTAATGAAAATGCTGTAATCCAGTCCTAAACCAAATATAAAGGTGGAAATAATGATATTTAAAATATTGAATTCAATGTCCAGTAACGCCATGATCCCCAGGGCGCAAATCCAGGTAACTGCAATTGGCAATAAGGTAAAAAGGCTAATTTCAAGATTTCGGTATGAAATTAACAGCACCAGAAATACCGCCAGCACCGATATCAAAATAAGCTTATTAAAGTCGTCCTTAAGGTTTCCAAGAAAATTCTGGTTCATTGCCTTGCGGTCTAAAGCAAAAACCCCCTGTTCATCTTTATAATAAGACACAAACTGGTCTGCATTCTCTTCTGGCAGGCTCACCGTACTTGTTACTGTGGCGATGTCTTCTCCTTCTGATATAAAATCATCCAGATATAAAGATCCTGCTCTCTTATAATCGTTTAAACCGATCGTTTCAAAATCTTTATCAAGCTGATCATAGAACCTTTTGAAGGTCTGGGGCCTGAAACCATATCCTGAAGAAGTATTTAAAAGATCTCTTTTTAAACTATCCTTTTTAGATGGCGTCCAGAAAGAATCCCAGTTCTCTATCCTTGCGGCTTGGGTCGTGGTAGATGAGATCACTCCGCCTATACTGCTGAAATTCTGAATAAAACCTTCGCTCTCAAATTCCCGAAGCTGCTGATATAACTTATTATTTTGTTGAAGCGCTTCATCAACAGTATTCCCATAGGTAACCATGTAAACGCTCTTACCTGATCTTCCGGCAAGGCCTTCAACCTTTTCTTCCAGTTCCCTGATCTTCTCCGGCTGATAATTCAATTTTGAAAGATCGCTATTGAATTCTACTTTGTTGAAAAAGAATAATGAAATGACAAAGACCGCCATTACACCGATCACTAAAGGTTTTACTCTTGAATAATCTATGGCCGCGATCCTGTCCAGGAAGGTCGTTTTTTCAACATCTGTTGAACCCGGATCATAAAATAGCGGAATCAGGATCAAAGCAAAAACAGAAGAAAGCAACACGCTAACAGCCGCGAAAACACCAAGATCATTAAGCGCTTCACTTCTTACAAAGATTAGACAAAGAAAAGCTATTGCCGTAGTAACACTGCTCATAAGAACAGGTTTAGTAATATCCAGATACAGATTTTCTGTATCCCGGTTATTTCTAAAATGCGTTAAAATATGTAAAGCATAATCGAGGGTTACGCCTATTAATATCGCTCCTATTCCAAGTGAGATAGCAGAAACACTTCCTTTAAAAATACTAAGGACCGCAATAGCTGTGACGCCGGCGAGCAGACTTGGTAAAAACAACAAGAGTGGAACATATATCTTCCTGTAGAAAAATATAAGCAGGATCAACAGCAGGCTAACTGCGATCCCCATGGTTAGCTGAATATCTTTTCTTATACGGTTCGCATTTGCCAAAGAATAAAGCACACCGCCGAAGTAACTGGCTTCCACAGAGGGATAAATCTCATTCAGATTTACAACAGTCGACTCTAACGAATTGATAAATTTTTCATTCCTGTTGGTTTCCGAAGCCGGAAAAGCAGGATCTAAAAACAGGATTATATGTTGCCTGTCTTTTGTAATTAGGTAATTCTTATAAATACTAAAATTATCTCCAACCTGTAATTCCTGTAGTTTTTCCAGCCCCAGATTTGTAAAATTCAAGGGATCACTTAAGAAGTAATCTTTGGTTACGAAACCGGTGGGAGACATAAGCTGTCTATATCCTGATGCTAACCGATCTTTAATACTATCCTGATACAACCTGGTCTCAATTACCTTATAATCCTGTTCATTCAGAAAAATGGGTAGATTTTCATGAACAAAATTATATATCTCCTTCAGGTCCTTTTCGGGAACTTTACCCTTGATCTCCAGAATATAATCTGAATAATCTTTTTCTAATATGCGAGTAAATTCATTAGCATAAATAACCAGTGAATCCGGGCTAACATTTTCTGATTCTGCCGAAATACTTACGATCAGTTTATCTGAAAAATCTGCTTCTTTCAATATCTTTTTTAGCAATACCTGCCTGTCCCCTCCAGGAATGAGCTTGGTTATATCTTCCTCCAGGTCGATATTCCATGCAAAAAATGAAATGATAAGGGTGTACAAAAACAGTATTGAAAAACCAATGATCTTGTGGTTCTTCAAATATTTGTGAATATTGTAGAAAGCTTTGTGCATTAAGGTTTCACCACCTGCTTTTGGTTAAAGACCGAAAATAAAAAATAAAATACAATCCACAGGCTTATCGCCATGACAATTGCAAGGGCAAAACTACCCATTATATATTGCCATAAGCCAAGGAAAACATCGGCGCCAGTATCGAATTTTTGAAGTTTAAGTTCCCAGTCAAAACCTTTCCCGGTAATTAAAGATCCAGCCTGGTAACTTGCGTAAACAATAAATGGAATTAAAGGCGGTATACTAATATTCGAGAATAAGAAGGCTATAACCTTATTTAATTTGAAAACAGCCGCCAGAGTAAAGACCAGTAAAGTATGGATTCCCCAAAACGGTGATATTCCAACGAAAATGCCTAAAGCGATCGCAGCAGCCTTTTTGTGCGGCGGTTCCTGACTTTTGATAATGTCTTCTTTCCAGAACCTCTTGAAACCTTTATTCTTAAAATCCTGGTATTTATTTCGAGGGTGAATATAGAAGAAACTCACCAGTACAAACCACATATAAAGAAGAACGATCCTTACAATATCCCAGAAAGGCCTGAAATGAGTAACCCTTTCCCCTTCTTGATATAATACCTTGATAGGGATGTTCTTTACTTCTGCCTTTTTCCATGCAGCTTTAACCAGTACCTCGATCTCTAATTCGAATTTCCAAGTAATAAGTTTTAGGGAGTTAAAAAGCTTTATGGGATATAATCTATATCCGCTTTGAGTGTCATGAAGCTCTATACCAGTAACCACAAGAAACCAGAAGTTTGAAAACCTGTTTCCTTTACTACTCTTTCCCGGTATTCCATCCCGCCCCATATTTCGGTCACCAACAAGTAAAAGTTCGGGATCTTCTGCTTGTCTGGATTCAAGTTCGGTTAAAAAAACATCCAGGTCATCAGGATAATGCTGGCCATCAGAATCTATGGTAATCGCGTAATCATAACCCAACTCTTCAGCAAACATAAACCCGGTCTTCAGGGCCATGCCTTTGCCTTTATTTTCTAGATGCTTCCTTTGATGAAAATCTGGGTGCTTTTCCAGGATCTGGGAAGTACCATCTGTAGATCCGTCATTTATGATTATGATCCTGTTTGTATAAAGCTTTAGATCAGTTAAAAAATGCTCAAGTGAATGGGCATTATTGTAGGTAGGGACAATAACGCAACAATTAAGATCTTCAAATCTGCTTTGAAAAACAGGCTCTTTTTTCACTCTGAAATCATTTACTGCAAAAGTATTATTTATTCAGAGAGCAACATAACCGAAATGAAGTTTTAGATCGTTTTATATAAGGAGTTAATTTTTAACACAATACCGCTCTTATTCTTAGCTAAGCCTTTAAGTTTGATGAATTCACCGGTTTCAGTGAGTTGAGAATCGAGTATAAGTTCATCATCCTGAGTAGGATCAAAAACAGCAGTGAATTTCACGTTATCGGCACGCACTAACTGCAGGTTCTTATCAAATATCCGCTCGGCTTCTTCTTTAAAAAGTTGCATTAGAACAACTCCCGGAGTCACCGGCCTTCCAGGAAAATGACCTTTATAGATCTCATGGTCCTTATTAACTCTCAGGGTAGTGACCGCAGCGTCTCCTGCGACAGATGTATTGGATACTTTATAAAATCCTTCTAAAATCATAGTTAGTTTTTCGTGAAGGCAAGATACTTTAGTTTTGAAAAACTGAAGGAGGAATAGGCTGATTAATTTTTATATTCTTCATGGAAATTTCGGTATAATCTCCAGAAGGGTCAATAAGTCTCACAGATCTAATTAGATGCTCTGCATTGAAATTGATCCATATCTCTTTGAACATTCCGCGAAGATTTTGATCTTTAGGAATAATAAGTGCCTTTACGTTGGGACCGGCATGGTGATAGGTAATATCAAAATCCTTATCGGCCATAAGAATCTTACCATTTACGCTTCCGGCTACCAATTCACCCATCTTATCAAACAGTTTATTAGAACTAAGATCAACTTCAGATAAATGGCCTTCTTCTACGATATAAAGTTTTGAGTCCTTAAACAGTAACTGGTAATCGTAAGGCTTGATATATTCCCATTTTAAGGTATTTGGAGACCTGTAATAGACCTTGCCCTGACTTTCAGGATTTCCATCCATCATTTTCATATGCTTAACCTGTGAGAATTCTGCAGAAAAACTGTTTATATCGTTAGATCTTTCAATCACACTGGCTTTAAACGCCTGCTTTTCTGAATTGCTTAAGGTGCCATTTTGGGATAGCATGCTCAGGCTAAAAAGGAAAATGAAAAGTTTAATTATACGCATGAATATTAAATAATTTATCAGGTCTTACGGTTCTTAATTTACGTTGTTTTAGAATAACCAATAATTGTTCCAATATGACTGACGTTTTAGGCATATTATCATGTAAAAGTATAAGATCACCTTTATTCAGATCTTTAGTGATCCTTTGGATGATCTTTTCAGGAGATTTTGTGATCGCGTCGTAGGGCCTAATATTCCAACCTATTACTTTATGTCCCGTCTTTTCGAGGGCTCTTTTAGTTTTCGGGTTTATGATACCAAATGGCGGCCTGAAAAGGTTAAGATCTACTCCGCCGATCTGCTTAGCGATCGTATCGCATTGCTCGATTTCTTGCTGAATAGTTTTACTGCTAAGAAACCCCATTTTCCTTGTATGCGAGAAAGTATGATTTCCCACGATATGACCCCGATCTATGATCTCTTTAAAGATTTCAGGATGTTTCTCAATATTTCTTCCAATACAAAAGAAGGCAGCTTTAGCATTATACCTATCCAGAATTTCAAGGATTTCCAGGGTGCTTTCTGCAGGGCCATCATCAAAACTTAACGCAACCGCATTCTCATTAAAATTTGGATTTTTGTGATAAGCTTCGACAAAAAAATTCAACTGTACATTGGTTGACAGTACCAGAATTATTATGATATACACAAGCAAGATGACAATAACCGGCCATAGCGGCCAACCATTAAGGTAATAAAAAGCAACTGAAGTAATTACAGCAATTGCGAAGAGGATTTTAATCAGTTTATAGATCAATGGCTTTGTAAAAGAATTAGACCGTGGTTTCTCCCCAGATATTGATTATAGATCAAAACCTTCCTGGGGACTTTGCAATTTAAAGTATTCAATTTAAAAATCTCCGGAAGCTTCTTTTCTTTCAGGATTCTAGAGGCAAGCCAGAATGCATATGAAGAAATCGAATTATTATCTCCTACCAGATGTTTAAAGCCTAACTGACATTTTTCTAAAAACATACCTTGCTGTAGATCTTCATAAAAATGGTCAAATCTATGATCTCCATTTTTTCCAAGTATTACTGCATCGATCTCTGAAAGATCAGTATCATTTCTAGAAAGAAATTCTTCGATTTTTGAATTCAATTCAGTTGAATCAACTGAATTTATAATTTGCACATCCTTAAATTCAGCATAGGTATTTTCATTAATTTCTGAACTTAGGGAAAAGAATGCTGCAGATTCAGATATAATTGTACCAGGACTTATAGTTGAAAAAAGATCAAAATTATTGATATTCTTTTCTTTTATCTGCCCGTCCAGTCTTTGGAAACCGGTAAATTGGGTGGATGTCTCATCTACCCCACCTACCAGGATGTTTCTAATTTCTCCCATTTCACTTATCAAAATGGCATCCAAGAGAGCACTTTCAAAAGAAGCGGAATTCTGCGTAAAAGTCATGTTATGTCCATTGCATTTAAGATCCAGGGCAATCTGTCCAGCAACGGTATTATGTGTGGATTGAATAAAGGAAGTTGGGCTCAAAAGACCTTCTTCAGATTCCAGCATATTGGTCATGAATTTTTCTGTATCCTGCATACAACCCTGGCCGGTACCCACCAAAATAGCGTCTGGATCATCTACACCTGCCTGTTTTAATGCTTTCTTTGAACAATAAAGCCCCATTTTTACCGCCTTGGACATACGCCTAAGCATCATGGGTTTTATCAGCGATTTATAATCTACATCTAAAGAAGGAAGTATATTTTCACTATAGGTCTGCGGAATTTCATTCGCAAAGATATCTTCAGATTGTGGGGAAACAGATGATATTCCATTAATAAAAAGCCTACTCATCTTTCTGAAATATTAAAGATGTGCAATTTCCGCCAAAGCCGAAGGAATTAGAAAGCACTGTCCTGATCTCCTTTTTCTGAATTTGAGTTACCGGCTTCAAGCTGGTTTCCGACATCTCGGAATTAAAATTCAGATTGGGATATATTTCATTATTCTGGATCGCCAATAAACTGAAGATCGCCTCTACCGCACCTGCGGCTCCAAGCGTATGACCTGTAAAAGCCTTGGTAGAACTGAATTCTGGAACAGTATCATGAAAAACCCTCTTTAAAGCCACGCTTTCCGAAAGATCATTATTTACAGTGCCGGTTCCGTGAGCGTTTATATAGTCTATTTCTGAACCTGCTATTTCAGCTTTCTTCAAAGCTTGCGAAATGGCCTGGTATGCTCCTTCTCCATTTTCAGATGATGCGGTTTGATGAAACGCATCATTAGCATTGCCATAACCAGAAACCCGTCCCAGAATTTCTTTCTCTCCTACAAGCTCATCAGCTTCAAGCATTAAATAAGCCGCGGCTTCCCCGAGATTTAAACCTTCACGGTCCTCGTCGAAAGGTTTGTTCTTTTCCTGGGAAAGGATCTTTAAAGAATTGAAACCGTTCAAAGTAAACCTGGTCAAACAATCACTACCACCTACAATAACTCTTTTCAACTTTCCGGATTCAATCATTCGTGCTCCCATCATGATGGCATTCGCAGAGGATGAACAGGCAGTACTAATGGTGGTTATCACTCCTTTTAAGTTAAAATATTCCGCGATCTTCTCTGTAGTATAACCTGGATGCTGCGCCTGTATATATTTACGAATTTCAGGTTTATCGATAAAATCAGAAAAATGCTCTTCAGTCATATCTATTCCTCCAATACTGGTGCCTGAAATAAATCCAGTATCTTCCGGAAACTGGTCAAAATTACTATTCGAAAGCAATTCATTAATAGCTAGAGTCCCAAGCATAGCTGCACGAGTATAGGAATGATCCTTTGGTAACTCAAGTATTTTGGTTAGTTGGGAATTACTCAGTTTGATCTCTCCTACGGGAAGATCATTCAAATTAGTTGTAAGGATTTCAGGCAAACTAATTCCGTCATTACCGTTTCTCAGTGATCTATGGGCCTCGTCGATATTATTCCCAATAGCGGAAACAAGCCCCATTCCGGTAACGGCTACGCCTCTCATAGATTAGCGTGTCCTGTTTTTCTCGATAAAATCTGCCATCGTATTTATAGAATTAAAGATCTCTTTGCCCTGGTTCGGGTCTGTAAGTTTAATCCCATAATCCTTTTCCAAAAGCACAATAAGCTCTAAAGCATCAATGCTATCCAGCCCAAGACCATCACCAAAAAGGTGTTCATCATTCTCTATTTCACTCGCCTCCATATCCTCGAGGTTGAGTTGTTCTATAATGCTTTTTTTTAATTCGGTATGCAGGTCACTCATGTGTAGGTAAGTATAATTTCTTTAGCTCCTCTTCGTTAAACTCTGTTCCGCCGCTAAGAGCAATTTGCCACAAAAATACATCATAATCGTTATTGTGCAAGTCCACCCAGCCACAAAGCACATTATCAACTTTTTTCTGATAAAATAGGGCCTTACAATAATCAATAAACAGGGAAGGATCAAACTCCCGGGATACAAAAAAGACGTTCTCAGAATTTAGCTGATGTCTTATACTTATTTCTCCCAGCATAATATTGGGTAAAGTATAAACGAACAGCGAAGGAGATGGAAAATCCTGCATTGTTTCGGCATATGCTTCATCGGTGTCAAGACTTGAGGCCGAGTTGGCAAATACAAGGGCAGTTTCCTTATTACTAATATTCCCGCTTGTTAAAATTTCTGTTCCCAAATATCCTAGTTTGGAAAGGCTGTCCATCTTAAAGAATTTGGGATATTTCAGATTAGCATGCCTGTAAATCGTCTTCAGAAATTTGGATAGATCAATTTCATTTTCCTTCCCAAAAATAAGATCTCCATTTTTCCAAATTTTGGAGTTCCTTATGGTTATAGAGCTCTGTATAAAAAGATCCTGACTCATATAGTTTCCTTTTTTAAAAGCATAGCCAGGTTACAACCTCCAAAACCAGAAGCAGTTTTTAGCGCCAGTTTCAACTCTTTATCCTCATTTTCCTGAATAATATTCAATTCTCTTGAAACCCCTGATTTGGTAAAATTCAGGGAATTATACAGTTTATTATCCAACAGGCTATGCCTTGTAAGAATACTCTCAATTAAGGCCGAGGTTCCCAAAGTATGGCCATAAAAACCTTTAAAACTATTCACAGGTGTTTTATTCAAACCGGCCCGGGAAAAAGCGATGGCTTCCATCTCATCGTTGTAAATGGTAGCAGTCCCATGTGCCGAGAGGTAGTCTATTTGGCTGGGATCTATATTGTTGTTATGAAGCAATCGGGAAATACTTTGATACAAACCTTCGCCGGTCCTGCTGGGTCCTGAAATATGATTTGCATCATTTGCCGTTGTAGCATCTAGATACGCTACTTTTTCAGGAGTTTCTGAATTACCTGGACCTATTAAAACAGCTGCTGCTGCTTCCCCGAGGCTTACTCCCTGCCTGTCGTTGGAAAAAGGCCGGCATGGTTCCGGACTAATCGCCTGAAAGGATTGAAAACCAGATAACACAAATTCTGAGACCAGGTCCCCGCCAGCGACAATTGTATTTGAAAACCTTCCGCTCTCAATAAGATCATTAGCTGTCTTAATAGCCAAAGCGCCAGATATACAAGCGTTAGAGACCACTATGGGTTTTGTTTTTATTCCGAAGAAATCAGTGATAACTTCAGCCATTTTCCAGAGTTTAAGCCTTACCGCCGGAAAATCGTTTTTCCCTAACTGATCTATATTACCTTTAGTTGTTGATATGATTAAACCCGTATTTCTAAGGTCAAGATCTGGATTATCATCAAGTACTTGTTGAACGGCCAGGATGAGCATTTTTTCTAACTTGGTATAAGCGTTAGGATCTCCAATTTTGCTAAATCTCTCATCTATTATTGATTCTTCGAGCAATCCGGCATAAAAACCATGCTCAAAAAATCTTGGATTCTCATGTAATTTTAACGCTGATTCTGATCTAAGAATAGCCGCAAGGTTTTCTTTTGTGCTAAAGCCGATCGGAGAAATTATTGAATCACTTAATAGGTAGTTCCTGCTCATTTAATCAATCCCATTTTCATTTTCCAATCTAAGAAAAACGGTGGATTGTTGAGTACCAATTCAGAATTTTTATCGGTAAATACCTGAATGGTTTTACCGGTACAGATCAGTTTTCCAGAAGAAAAGATCTTATACTCAAAGATGATCTTGGCAGCTTCAGAATTCACATAGGTAGTTTCCACGTCAAATTCGTCGCCATATTTTAAAGGAAGTTTATGCTCACATTCCGTTTTAACTATGGGCGTGGCAAATCCATTTCTTTTAGCATCCAGATAGGAAATACCATGATCTCTACAGAAATCTTCCCTGCCCTCCTCAAAATATTTATAATAATTGCCGTGCCATACGATCTGCAAAGGATCACATTCGTGAAAACGGACTTTCATCAATGTAGTAGTCTTCAAATCCTCCTGGCTCATTCTACCGTTACGGTTTTCATTTCTGAAGTCGCGATTACCACTCCCCTTTCATTCTCGGTCCTGGCTGAAACTGACGTTACATTCATGATCTCATGAAGTATCTGAACGTATGTTTTCAGCTTTTCTCCAACTTCTGGCAAAGCAAATATTTCAACGGTTTTGATAACTCCTATGAATCCGGTTTTAGGTTTTGTTTGTCCACTCAAAGACCCCTGGTAACCTCTATGAAGGGACATGCTTTGGGCCATATGTTCAATCAAACCGCTTTCCGCAAGTTTATTTCCGTCAAGCAATACATTCTTTTCGGGAACGGTAAAACCTGTAACACCTGTTAGCGAAGTATATTCAAAAAGAGTATCAACAAAAACAAAAGGTTCTTTTTGCGGAATAAGGTTTATGATCTCCTCATGCGAGGTAATTGGATGATGTAAAAGGTTTTCTGCCATTTTTAACTAAAATCGTTCCAGTAATCGTAGTAATTATACCACTGATGAGGATATTTTTTTACCATTTTTTCAAGATCGTCAAGATAATATTTTAAAATTTCCTGAGCGGTGAATTTTTCAGGTTTGTATGGCCGAGCATAGAAATGATAGTGAAAATTCTTTTCTCGCATCAAATGAACAAAAAGCACAGGGATCTTATTTCTGCCAGCCAGTTTGAATGGTCCCTGGGGAAACTTCACCTGCTCACCAAGAAACTGCGCCTTATAGGTTTTTGAATGTTTTAAGTACCTGTCTGCGGCAAATACCAGAAGTTCATTATTCGCCAGAGCCTCCTTCATTTTAAAAATATGACTGAGATCTTCTTTGAGGACGATGATCTTCACCTCTGAGGTACCGGTAACAGATTCAAGATAATTCTTGATCTGCCGGTGTTCAAAATCGGTTATAACAAGATTAACCACCGCATCTGAATGTCTTTCTTCAAAAAAGTGTTTGGCAAGATTGAAATTACCTATGTGTGCGGTAAGTAAAATTCCGCCTTTATTCTGTTTTAAAAGGTTTTCTATATGTTCAACTCCATCAAACTCAAAGGTGAATTTATGTTTTAATCCGCTGGTAATGGCGATCCGGTCCAACTGTATCCTCCCAAATGTAAAATAGCTTCGGTAAACATTAAAAGCAGAATTCAAAGGTGAATATCCCAGTCTTTTCCTAAAAAGATAATAGGTGCTTTTTGTAGAAGTAAAGGAGAAGAATATAAAATAAAGGGCCACGAAAAGAAGCACAAAATAGGCCGAATATAATCCGGTCTTTTTGATTATTTGCACATAGATCTTGAAGCCTAAAAGAGTACCTCGAGATTTTCCTTTCCAGGTTGCCATAACTCTAGGAGTATAATCCACCATTTATATTTATCACCTCTCCGGTGATATAAGAAGATCTATCTGAAGCCAGAAAACTAACCAGTTCTGCTACTTCTTCAGCTTCTCCAAATCTATTTAGAGGAATGAGTTTTTTAAATTCTTCCTCATTGAAGTCTTTGGTCATATCAGATTGAATAAATCCGGGAGCAACTGCATTTACCGTGACTTTACGTTTTCCAATCTCCTGAGCTAAGGCTTTGGTAGCAGCGATTACAGCTCCCTTAGCAGCTGAATAATTTACCTGCCCGGGATTGCCTTTTAATCCTGAAAGTGAAACTATATTGATTACCCGGCCGTACCTGCTTCTTAGCATATCCTTCAACACAGCTTGAGTTACATTATAGAATCCATTTAAACTGGTATCTATCACCGATTTCCATGATTCTTTACTGGTAAAAATGAACAAACCGTCTTTAGTAATTCCCGCATTGTTCACCAGGATCTCAATTTTAGAATCAGGATTTTCAGATTTCCATTCTTCAATGGAGCTTTGAACAGCATCAGCATTCGTTACATCGAATTTCAGAATCTCACACTTTACTCCCAAACCCTCGATTTCAGCACGGATTTCCTCAGCAGCTTCTGTATTCGAATTATAATTGAGTAAGATATTATATTTTAGATCTGATGCGATCTTTAGACAAACCGCCTTTCCTATTCCTCTTGATCCTCCGGTCACCAATGCGTACTTCATAATTAGTAGGCTTCGTTATTCTTTAAATATTCTTTTAAATCTTTAATTTCCTCATATAGCGGCCTGTCCTCCTTTATCTGCGGAATAATTTCTCTTAGAACTCCTAATTTAGATCTGGTCGCAGAGGATAATCTGTCGTCAAAATCCAGGTAATAAAGAGCCTGTATGATCGTAGCCAGCTCTGTTGAAACAACCTCGAAACTATTATCTATAACCTTCCTGGTCATATTAGCAGAATTTGCTCCCATACTCACAATATCCTGATTATCATTATTATTGGGAATACTGTGAACATACATAGAATTGGAAAGCATCTGGTTCTCGGCCGTAGTGGAAACCGCGGTAAACTGTGCGCCCTGCATTCCGAAATTTAGCCCCAGTTTCCCCATATTCACAAAGGGTGGTAAGATTTCATTAAGCTTGGAATTCAGTAAATAATTCAGCTGTCTTTCCGCCAGCATAGACGTTTTGGTCACAGCCAGGCGTAATTTATCCATTTCAAGAGATACGTAATCTCCATGAAAGTTTCCGCCGTGATAGACATGCTCTGTCTCTACATCAATAATAGGATTATCGTTGGCAGAGTTCACTTCTTCAATTAGGATCTTCAATGAGTTTTCCAATGTATCTGAAACCGGTCCTAAAATTTGCGGTACACATCTCAAACTATAATACTCCTGCACCTTTTCCTTAAAAAAAGTATTCCTGTCTGCGCCATTGGCATATAGATGATCGTTACGGTCGCGGGTAAGCTTTGAATCCTTGAGGTGCTTCCTCATATTTTCAGCAATCTTCTGCTGACCTTTATGAAGCTTAGAAGAATTAAGTTCCTTAGAAAGGTGATCGTCATAAGCTTCTACGATCTCATTGATGACCGAGCTACAAAAGATTGACCAGTTAAGCAGGCGTTTTGAGTAAATAAGATTTACAATTCCTATTCCCGTCATAGCCGAGGTTCCGTTCATCACGGCCAGACCTTCTCTTATTTTAATTTCGGCAGGTGGAATATCTAATTTCTGAAAAACATCACTGGTTTTTGCTCTTTCACTTTCATAAATCACTTCCCCTTCGCCAATAAGCACCAAGGCAAGATGGGCAAGCTGCACAAGGTCTCCAGATGCTCCAACTCCACCATGTTCGAAGATCACCGGAGTTACATTCTTATTAATTAATTCTATAAGAGTTCTCGCTATCGAAATATGGATACCAGATTTCCCTAAACACAAGGTATTTAGCCGGGCAAGCATAAGAGCCTTTACATAAAGCGGTTGCATGACAGCTCCAGCTCCAGTAGAATGACTTCTTATAAGATTAAGTTGTAATTTGATCTTATCGTCATCATTAACCCTGTACTGAGCCATTGGCCCAAAGCCTGTATTAACCCCGTAAATGATCTTGTTTTTGGAAAAATCCCTCAGGAAATTATAACTGTTTTCAAGTCTTTCTTGTGCGCTATCACCTAGTTCAATCTCTTCATTATCAAATAGAACCTGGTAAAAATTTTTAAAGTCAAGGGCATTATCTAGATTCAGCATATACCTTTTCTGCAAGTATTTTAGATTTTGGGTAGCTGTTAAAGCTTTTAACAAATGTAGTATAATTAATAGAAAACATAGCTCATCATAAGAGTTGATATCTCAATTATTTAATGAAAAACCTCTACTATGCCCTATTCATTTTAAGAGAAGATAAATTTAACCTTACCAATATCAGTAAGACTTTAAATAAAAGTTAGATGTTCTATGATAACTGAATATTTCAAATCAAGTAAACTACATTTGAGTATGATTAGTATCTTAATAATGGGCGTCGTAAGCGGGATCCCAGATTTGATATCGAGTCTTTCTTTATAACAACCTTTGCTCATTTTAATATTAATCTCTTGCTAATATCTCAGGAAAAGTCCTAACAATCCGGTTAGGGCTTTTTTTTGCACTAAATGGACTATTCGAATTGCCGGTTTCTGTTTAAGTTTGCTAAAACATAGCCTACATTTTATGGAAAAGGAAATCAGGGATATTGTGATCATCGGCGCAGGACCATCTGGAAGCGTTGCGGCGGGTTATTTGGAAAAAATGGATACTTCTGTTCTAGTTATTGAAAAGCAAAAGTTCCCTCGCTTCAGCATTGGTGAAAGCCTTATCCCCAGATGTATGGACAATTTTGAGGAAGCAGGTTTTTTAAATATCCTGAAAACAAAGGGCTTTCAGAAAAAATTCGGAGCACGTTTTATCAAAAAAGAGATGGTTGCTGAATTCGATTTCAGTAAAAAATTTGGTGAGGGCTGGGACTGGACGTGGCAGGTACCTAGAGCCGAATTTGACAAGGTCCTTACAGATGATCTAATTTCACGAGGTATAGATATTAGGTTTGAAACGGAAGTTATCTCCATTACCTATAAAAATGAGCTTTGGACGATCAAAACAATAAACAGTCAGGCAGAAGAGGCTGAGATCAAATGTAAATTTATTATTGATTCCAGCGGTAACGGCCGCGTCCTGGCTAAGGAATTAGACCTGGAAGCTCCGCCAAAGATCTATGACCATTCCTCTATTTTTACTCATATAGAAGAAACATCAAGGCCTGTAGGAATTGAAGGAGAACAAATAACTTTTGAAGTTTTGGATACAGAAACCTGGTTCTGGTACATTCCTTTCTCCAACGGAAATTCCAGTCTGGGCTTCGTAGGACCAAACATATGGTTTGAACAGTTTGATGGGGATCCTGAAGAAAATTTCAGGAATATGCTGATGAAAACCGATTATTACAATGGAAGGTTTGATGAATATCCGTTCAAGTTTAAACCGGTTCGATTCAATAACATTTCCAGAAATGTAAAGTATATCCATGGAAAGGGATTCGCGCTAACCGGGAATTCAGCAGAATTCCTGGATCCTGTTTTTTCCTCGGGTGTTGCTTTTGCTACTGAATCAGGATTATTAGCGGCAAAGCTCGCTTACAGGGAGCTTCAAGGTGAAAAAATTGATTGGAAATCGGAATATTCAGATTTCATAAGAAAAGGTGTAGAAGTATTTTCCACCTATGTTAAAGAATGGTATACTGGACGATTACAGGATATATTTTTTCATCCAAGTCCTTCTCCAAAGATTAAGTCACAAATTTGCTCGGTATTAGCAGGTTATGTATGGGATCCTAAAAACCCATTTGTAAGAAACCATAAGAAAGCAATTGAAAATTTGCACGAGATCATACACAAGGAATTAGAAATTTAGGTTTTGAACTTCAGGAATGTTTTAATATTGGTACTTTTTTTCAGATATAATATTAATTAAAACCTTTATCTAAAATAACTCCTATTGATAAAATTTCTGAACTATAATTTTTTTTAAAAAATTTGAATTCCGTATTTCTTTGAAGCCTAGAATATTGAAAAATAATATGAATTTAAAAGCTATAAAAAGAGTAAAAAAGGAATAAAAGGTTTGGAAGGTACATAAGTAAAAGTTACATTTGCAACCGCAAAAATACTTGCGAAGTTCTTAAATAACGGAGAGGTGGCAGAGTGGTAATGCAGCAGCCTGCTAAGCTGTCATCCTTCTTGGATGCCCGGGTTCGAATCCCGGTCTCTCCGCTAGATTTTTAGTCTGCGGTTTTTTATTCTCTTTTTCTGGCTGAAAAATTGGGATAAATTTCCTCCGCATCCCGGGTGCTTTTTTAAAGTGATTTGGATCGGAAAAGACTAAAAATAAATTGTAATTATTCGGGGTGTAGCGTAGCCCGGTTATCGCGCCTGCTTTGGGAGCAGGAGGCCGCAGGTTCGAATCCTGCCACCCCGACGAACCACCTAATAAGTGGAAACAAAACACTGTTAATCTCTTGATTTTCAGTGTTTTTTGTTTTTAGGGATATCAAATAATATCATTTTAAAGCATAAGTCTGGTGAATCATTCGGTGAATCAATTTTTACAAATAATTCCGTAACTTCCTAAGGCATTTGAGTTAGTTTGATTTTCGTCTTTGCGAACTGATTGTTTCATTAAAGACGCTTGAAATGCCTGATTACACTACCTTTTCCGTATTATTCTTTGTCCGAAAACATCATGATGAGACCAAGAAATTATTTATTTATGCCCGAATTACTGTTGATGGAAAACGCTCCGAAATTAGTCTGAAAAGATCAATTCCGGTGAATCAATGGGATACCTCAAAAGGACGCGCCAGGGGAACCGCTCCAAAATCACGAATTCTAAACCAGTACTTAGACCAGGTTTACAATAAGCTGTTAGACTGCCATAAGCAGCTGTCGTCAGAGAATAAAGTTATCTCCGCCCAGACTATCAAAGCCCGTTTCTATGGGAAGGATGAACATCACAAAACTTTACTGGAACTGATGGATTATCATAATACTAATATGAAGAATGTATTAAAACCCGGCACCCTCAAAAACTATTATACGACCGAAACTTATTTAAAGGAGTATTTAAATAAAAAACTGAAATGCAATGATATTAACCTTAAACAGATCAATTACCGGTTTGTAACGGACTTTGAACAGTTCTTACGCAATTATTCGGCAAAAGTTTCACGCAAGACCTGTGGGAATAATGGTACCATGAAACACCTGGAACGTTTCAAGAAGATGCTTAACCTGGCTATTAAACTGGAATGGCTGGTAAAAAATCCATTTGACAACTTTAAATTCCGGTTTGAGAAAAATGAACGGCAGTATCTCAATAAACGGGAGCTTCAAATATTAGAGACGACCGAATTTACGAGAAGTAGCTTGCAAAAAGTAAAAGATATTTTTGTTTTCTCTTGCTATACGGGGCTTGCTTATGTTGATATTAAAAAATTAACCCTTCATCAGATTGTAAAAGGAATTGATGGGAGTAACTGGATCTATACCAAACGGGAAAAAACAGAAGAAACTATAAAGGTGCCTGTACTTCCCCAGGCGCAAATCTTATTAGATAAATACAAGGACCAAATTATATCAGGTGATTATTTGTTTCCTGTTTGTTCCAATCAAAAGGTCAATAAATACCTAAAAGAGGTGATGCAGCAACTGAAAATAAAAAGACTATCACCTTTCATTCTGCCAGGCATACCTTTGCCACCACCATAACTTTATCTAACGGGGTGCCAATTGAAACGGTCTCTAAGTTATTAGGACATACTAAATTATCGACTACGCAGATCTATGCCAGGGTGATTGATTCCAAAATATCCAGTGATATGGAATGTTTAAAAAAGAAATTAAAATAAAGATGATTGACTTTGAAGTAGGTATAAAAATAGCCCTAATCCTAAAAGGGACATAATTATACCAATTATAAGAATTAAATAATGTACAATCTTTAGTTTGAACATATGATAATTTGAAGTCGCAATTAAGTTCTTTCTTATGGAGACGATTGCCGTTTTACCAATTAGTATTGTCAATTTAGGATCAGCTTAATATATTAATTCCGTGCTAATTACAATATGTGTGGGCTCAATCTTGATTATTTCCGATGTTCTCATGAAGAAAATGAGATGTTTATGGAGTATCTAAACTTTTAGGGAATATCAAAATAGTAACAACCCAGATTTATGCGCGAGTGATATCCACGAAAATTTCCAAGAAGGCACAATACTCGAAAAAAAAGTAATAACGGGATTTTTAAATCCTTCAAAAAAGCAGTTGGTACAAACCAACATGTATGAAAAATTTTGTCCCGCCTGCGGGACGAAATCGAATAGCAAGACGGTAACACGCTACGCGATGTTATTCGATTCCTTAAATTCATAAATATTTGTTGTTCAGTGTTTTATAAGTTAAACTATCCTATAGTATATCCACCCAAGTGGATATACCCATCTGAAAAGACCTATAAAATAAGGAAGGCTATAGCCAGTATATAATGAAATAGTATCCATTTTGCCCAAAAAAGGTTTCAATTAAGCAAGTAGGCCTGGAGTTTTCTAAAAAACCAATAGCTCTGTTTCAGCAAAAGAGGTTCATTCCTAATTGTCCTGGACACGAGCCAAAAAGCTTAGATTATTAAATGTTTGAAAGAATAATATCAAAAAGATTTTTTTAAGTTCACTAGGCGGTAACTAAAATTCACCGATCAGGATTTCAGAATTCTTTATCTTCTTTCATCACCTTATCTTTCGATGCGAAAATGACAAACTTTAAAATTAACCGGAGCCCATAAACCACTCTGTTATTTATAGCTCCTCTATAATTTTAAAGCTTGAAGCTAGGAGCATCAAAAGGTAATGCGATGGCGCTGGAAGAAGTAAATAGAAATAAATAAAAACCAGTTCATCCTGATCTACAGTATTTTTTTTCACAGCAAACGGAAAATGCTCAAGATGAAAAAAGTAAATAGTGTTTTCTCTTTTAACTTTTTGCTAGTAATTTTCAAATATTATTTATTATACATTTAAAGTAAAATCAAAGATAAAAAAGGGTTAATTCTGTTATTGCAGTCACGGCCCTTTTTTAGTATTCAAATATTTGATTACTCCCGATGGTCGCAATGAAAAAAGAGATGTTTATTGTGGAAACCAAACATCAGAATTAGTAGAATCAAAGCCCCCTATCTATCGAACTAATACTATGAAATGTTTGGTCGCTAAATAAACTACCTTTCCATTCATGGCATTAAGGATTTGGGAATATTCTTTCTTTTCATTCCCAAAGTACGCATATGATCAATCAAATTAGCTTTTACACAGTTTTCGATTTGATCCATCGGAATTCGATAGCTGCTTTTGCATTTATATTCCATCTTATTATCACAAAGTTTAGTGGTTAAATCAAGGTCTACCTTATTTCCATGAGTTTTGGTGTGTAAATAATAATTAAACTCAATATGCTCTTTATCTGCCAATGGAGAGCCTTTAATTTTAGGAATATAGACCGCATCTTCTAATTTCTGAAATTCCATAGTTACTGGTTTTTAAGGTGATTTATAAAATATAATAAATTTTATGATTGGAATTGAAATAGGAGCAGTTTGTTAAGAAAAAAGGGAAATGACGCTTTTACCTGCATTTCCCCTTTTAATTCCACTTGGGGGGTGACCCTTTGTGGAATAAACTTTATTAAAAGTTTACCGTGATTTTAAAGATACAAATTATTCTTTGCAACCTCCGGGCGCAAAGCAAGATTGTCATGACAATGACACATCTTGCTTTGTTTTCTTTTTTTGAATGATAAAGTATTATTTGGCAAAAATTACCACATAGGACTTTGTTAAAGTCATAAGATTTTGGCATTTAAAGAAGTAGGTAGTGCAGCACTTCAGATCGCATTTTTAATCTGAACAGCCGAAGCTCCAGGATTAATGGAAGCATATAAAACTACAGCTCTAGAAACATATTGATTGTTATTAAAATTTCAAAAGTATCCTTTGCAATATTTCTACAGAATTAATTCTGTAATTTGGAATTATGAAACTGCTTATAATAGAAGACGAACCTGAAATGCTAAAAAGCCTTGAAGATTTTGCCATAGAGGAAGGGTTTACTTGTGATACCGCAGGCAATTATTGGGATGGTGCTGAGCGTATCAATCTCTATGATTATGATTGTATTATCCTAGACATCAATCTCCCTGATGGAAGTGGGTTCGATTTACTTGAAGCTCTCCATAAAACAGATAAAACCGATGGAGTAATTATCCTTTCTGCTCGTAATTCCCTTGATGATAAAATAAAAGGACTGGGCTTGGGGGCGGATGACTATTTGACTAAGCCCTTCTATTTTTCAGAACTAAATGCCCGTGTAAAGGCAATTATCAGAAGGAAACAATTTAAGACTAATAAATTGGTTCGTTATTCAAACCTTATAATCGAACCAGATCAGTACATTGTGGGAGTCAATGAACTTGAAAGTAAACTTTCTCTGACTAAAAAAGAATATGCAATACTCACTCACTTGATTAGTAATCACAAGCGGGTACTTACCAAAGTTTCATTGGCAGAATATATATGGGGAGATTATGTAGATGAGGCACAGAGTTTTGATTTTTTATTCTCTCAAATCAAAACCTAAAACGTAAATTAAAAGATGCCGGGGCACAGGTGGAAATAAGCAATATTTATGGTATTGGTTATCAAATTAAGTCTTTATGAAACTACTTACCTACACTTCCCGCATTCAATTACTTTTTTTCCTGATCCTGTTCGGGATTTTTTCAATATTGTTTTACCTGGTACTAAATTGGAACGTACTTCAGAATGTGGATGAAGTACTGTATAACCGCAAAGACAACCTGCTGGCTTATCTTGAAGAAAATCCTGAAGCTCCATTTAAAGAAGACAACCCGCTAGACGATTTTACTTTTTATACTGTTGCAGAAACTGTGTTCCAGGAAAGTTACGAAAGTTACTCCGACACTCTTATTTATGAGCCTGTTGATAATGAGTTCGATGAATACCGCAAACTAACCACTTTTGCGAAATTACAAGGTGAACATTACCGGCTGGAAATAATAAAGCCCCACCTGGAGGCGGCAGAAATGATCAGTACAATCGCTATTACTCTCGGAAGTTTATTTTTGGGGTTAGTATTGTCTTTTTATTTATTCCAACGTTTTATCTCACGAAAAATATGGAAGCCGTTTTTTGGAATACTCGAAAAAATTCGGCTTTTCCGATTGGATAAGCAGGAACTACAAGAACTGCCATCTACATATATAGATGAGTTTCGGATGCTAAATGAAGCCGTTAATGAGCTGACCCGGAAAAACAAGGAGGTATTTGAAAATCAGAAGCAGTTTATAGAAGACGCCTCCCATGAATTGCAAACACCCTTATCCATAATTCAGTCAAAATTGGAAGCGCTAGTGAGCAGAACCACGTTAACCGCAGAACAAGCAGCTATTGTAGACAGTATCATTGGCTCTACGCAACGGCTAAAAAAACTGAACAAAACCCTTTTACTGCTGGCCAAAATAGAAAATAGTCAGTTCCTGATGACGGACGAGGTTAATGTCAATGGAATAATCGGCAGATCCCTGGAATATTATGACGAACAGAAAAATATCCTGAATATTAAAATGAAAATTAATATAAGAAAAAGGGTTGTAATTTCAGGAAACAAGATGCTTACCGAAATCCTCATCCAGAATTTGCTTAAAAATGCCTTTTTACATAATGTCGAAGATGGAATGGTAGACATAAAATTAGACAAGAAACAATTGGTTGTTACCAATTCTGGCAATCAAAAAAGTATAAGTCAAAAAAGGCTGTACCAAAGATTTAATAAATCTTCTAATAATCCTGAATCTTGGGGCTTAGGGTTATCAATTGCTTTTAAAATTGCCGATAAAAGTAATTGGAAATTAAAATATAATTTCGAAGGGAATCAACACATTTTCACAATATATTTCTGATTCTCCAAAATTTCTACAGAGTTGTTTTTTAAATTTCAATTTCAATAAATGTTTAATTTTAAAATCTTATTGTTATGAAAACAAGTAAAAATTTATTTCGCATTTTATTATTCTCCTTACTTTTTATAGGAGGTAATGTGGCTACAGCAACTGCCCAATCGGAGATCAAAGAGTTAAGTGAAAAGTCCATTGAGTTCTCTGAACTACCCGAAGCCGTAAAGGATGCTTTTAAGAACTCGGAATACGCCGAATGGGAAATAGAGGAGGTGGAAAAGGTTGAGACCAATAAGGGCACTATGTATGAGCTTGAGGTCGAAAACGAAGATGAAACCTATTATGAACTTTATTTTAGTCCGGAAGGAAAATTAGTGCTCAAAAAAGAGAAAAGCCACAAAGATGGTGAAGATGATCATCGATAATGCTTCAACTAATAAAATCTAAAGGATTTCAGACCTTTTATAGAAGCTGAGGGCTGCCAAGAAGAATTTCGACTTGTGTAGATCTCAGCTCTTAATCTTTTACCATCCTCTGGATTAATAAAGAGGAAAAATAAGAAGAAATACTTGAATATGTTTCCTTGTTACTTTTGATACGTATTAGATTCAAATTTTTCTTTCTATGCCCATTGCTGTTCGTTTTTTGGCAATGAGATCCCGGAATTTGGAGTTTAGTATTCTATTTTAAAATAAGGCCAGAAAAATCATTAATTAACTTTTAAATATAAATGCAAATGGACCGAAAAGATTTTATAAAAAATTCAACAATATTGGGTAGTGCAACTATCCTCCCCGTTAATAACGTTTTTTCTCGAGGTGTGAATGAAAATGGTATTGATAAATTAGTAGATAACAATGGTAATTTTATTCAGAAGTCGCTACCTTACAATAAAACCTTTCTGGAACCTCATATGGATGAAGAAACTCTGCATCTACATTACGAATTTCATCATGGTGGAGCGGTAAAAGGAGCTAATAAAGATCTCGACAATATTAAAAAGCACCTTAAGTCTGGTGAAATGGAAATGGTCGATTTATGGACAAGGAAATTAGCCTATCATTTTTCAAGCCACGTACTTCATTCTATTTTCTGGACTAACCTGTCCAATAAATTAACCAAGCCAAAAGCAGATTTATTAAAACAGATAGAAAAAGATTTTGGTTCGTTTGATAAACTCCAAGCATACATAGCCAAAGTTTCCAAAAGTGTTGAGGGCAGTGGTTGGGGTATTTTAGGTTATCAGCCTTACTCACAGTCCCTTACACTTTTGCAATGTGAAAACCATCAAAAATTAACACAATGGGGGGTTATTCCTATTTTGGTAATAGATGTATGGGAACACGCCTATTATTTAAAGCATAAAAATAAAAGAGGAGATTTTGTAGATACTGTGTTAGATATTATTGATTGGGATAATGTAGCAGATAGATATAACACCGCCATTAAACTTCGATAATTGGAAAAATTACCTTTCAAGGAAGCCCTGAGAGTATGGGTGAAAGTAGCTATCCACAGTTTCGGAGGACCAGCTGGGCAAATTGCAGTAATGCATAAAATATTGGTAGAAGAAAAAAGTGGATCAGTGAGAGCCGTTTTCTACATGCTCTCAATTACTGCATGTTATTGCCGGGACCAGAAGCACAGCAACTAGCTACCTATATCGGCTGGTTGCTTCACAGAAACAAGGGAGGACTGGTTGCGGGGATATTATTTGTCCTACCAGGTTTTATCTCCATATTAATCCTTAGTATTCTCTATGCAGCATACCGGGATATAGGAATTGTAGAAGCCATTTTTTTTGGCATTAAACCTGCTGTATTGGCCATCGTTATTGGTGCAGTCATCAAAATAGGGAAAAGAGCCCTAAAAAATGAGGTCATGGTGAGTATGGCAGTACTCGCTTTTATCGCTATTTTTTTCTTCCAGATCGACTTTCCTTATATTGTTCTGGCTGCTGGGTTAATAGGTTTTATAGGCGGAAAACTTTGGGAAGAAAAATTTCATGTAATAAAGGGACATAGAGAAAAAAGGGATGAAGATAATGCCTTTTATATAGACAGCTATATCCAGCCGGTAAAGCCGTCTCTTGTAAAAAGCCTGAAAACCATATTCCTCTTTTTAAGTTTATGGGCACTACCGTTGATACTGATCGCCATGTGGATTGGAACGGAGAACATTTTCTTCTCAGAAGGGATATTTTTCAGTAAAACGGCAGTGGTTACGTTTGGAGGAGCTTATGCAGTCTTGGCCTATATTGCTCAAAAAGCAGTGGAAGATTATGGCTGGCTAAGAAGTGGGGAAATGCTGGACGGTCTGGGAATGGCAGAAACAACACCGGGCCCCCTCATCCAGGTCGTTCAATTTGTTGGGTTTATGGGAGCTTATCGCTTATCTGGTACGATGGATCCTCTTATGGCCGGCATCTTAGCTTCCTTTTTGGTGACCTGGACAACTTTTATTCCCTGCTTCCTGTTTATATTTACCGGCGCACCCTATATTGAATACCTCCGGGGCAATAAAAACCTAACCACTGCCTTGTCAGGAATTACGGCTGCAGTCGTAGGCGTTGTACTCAATCTTGGGGTTTGGTTTGCTATCTATACACTTTTTGGACGAGTAAATGAAAGCCACTCATACGGAATAAGATGGTTAATTCCGAAATGGGAAACCATTAATATTCCTTCAATGGTAATTGGAATTATTGCTGCATTTGTTTATTTCATCCTTAAATGGGACATGCTAAAAACCATTGCTGTGAGCATTTTGTCAGGAATAATTTACTTCTTCATCTTTAATAACTAGCTTTAATGAAAAATTTAATCCAACATCTAAGCGGCAATAAAAATGGATGTTTCAAATTAAAAAGTAACTCAATTAAGGACTTATAAAAGGGTGAAGGAGAAGCCCGGCTTATGCAGTCCGGCTAACTTCTAAATCTTGTCCATTAGCATCTTTAAAGAAAAATAGTAGAGACTCGGAAAAGTAGTTTTTTGAAGGGGCTATTTTATAGAAAATCATATCTTTATACCACAAAGGCGAGCAAATAAAATGAACTCTCTTTGTTTTATGAAGTTTGGTGAATCATTCGGTGAAACATCAAAATAGTTAACAGTGAAAGTATTGTGGTTAGGGCGTTTGTACAAAAATAAATTATCCTGCCACCCCGACCATAAAAATCCAATCACACATCGTGGTTGGATTTTTTGTTTGGAGAAAATCGAAGTTTACTTCAGATTGGAAACGAACAAAAAAGACAAAGGGTGAAGCCTGATTGGATTTTGATGAGCAACAATACCAAACTCAGGATCACCGACAACAGGGAGGTAATCCTGCCACCCCGACCAAAAGCCTTACATTTTTTGAATGTGAGGCTTTTTTTATGCCAAAATATTACGGAAAACATTGGCTCTCCAAATCCTTCTGGACTCCCCCCGGATCAAGACCATTATCAAATCACATTGAATCCTTATCTAAAGTATTTCCGAAATGATTGTCTGTAACAATCTTAATTTAGAAAAGAAGATTTGAGAAATTATAAAGGACTGAAAAATTTAATATAAACTGAATAGAATAGAAAAATGTTGTTTTCTTAATATTACATTTATAAAATTAAACTTATTACAAAATTTTAAAAATAAGTCCCTTACAGATTTTAAGCTTAGTATTTACAAATAATATTCAGCAAAACGAACATCAATTCAATGAAACCCACAACTCAATACACCAAAAATTCGCGTATCAATATCGCCTATCAGGTTTTTGGATCGGGTGCTATAGACCTTGTGTATATCCCAGGATGGGTTTCGAATATAGACTGGATGTGGGGATGTCCGGAACTGGTCAATTTTTTTACTGAACTAGGTAAAATAGCCCGTGTTATTTTATTCGATAAACGAGGAACCGGACTTTCAGATCGTGTTACCGAGCTTTCTACTTTAGAGGAACGAATGGATGATCTTCGCGCGGTGATGGATGCTGTGGGTTCAGAAAAAGCTGTATTATTTGGTCATTCAGAAGGAGGATCTGTTTCGGCATTATTTGCAGCAACCTATCCAAAACGTACTATTTCTCTTATCACTTTTGGAATATTTGCTAAGCGAATCTATTCGCCAAATTATCCCTGGGCGCCTACCAATGAAGAGCGTCAGGTGGTTTATGACATGATCGAAAATAGCTGGGGAAGCGGAGAAATGAACTTAGAGTCTCTTGCGCCTTCCAAAGCGAATGATAAGGTCTTTATGGACTGGCTGGCAAATTATCTTCGCTCTGGTGCCAGCCCTAGTGCAGCTCTAGTGCTAACTAAAATGAATACCGAGGTAGATATCATTGATATTCTAGGATCCATCAAAGTCCCTACCCTCATCATGCAGCGCACTAACGATATCGATGTGAAAATTGAAGAGGGAAGATTTATTGCCGAAAGAATTGAAGGAGCCAGGTTTGTAGAACTGGAAGGTGACGACCATCTTTTTTGGGTAGGTAATACGAAAGAAGTCCTGGATCATATGAAAGCCTTTATTTTAAATGAATTTACCGTTGAAAATCATGAGCAGCAACTTTTCACCATTGGGGCTGCAAAGATCATTTCAGATCAAAGGCTTAACCAAGGTCAGCTAGAATTTTTTACCCAATACGTAGAGCAGTATCGCGGAAAAGTTATTGAAAGCGATGGGCAAACATTCATAGCTACTTTTGAAGGCCCCAGTAAGGCTGTAAATTGCGGCCTTGGTCTAATTGAAACCGCAAAAACCTTAAACGCCCAACTTGTTTTAGGTGTTCATATTAAGGAATCTCCTGTAGACGAAGCCCATTTTATAAGCAGAGAAACAAATCTAACCATAGAGTCTATACTAGAGCAGGCCAATCCAAATCAGATTTTGGTTACTCAAACAGTAAAATACCTTCTTTCTGGGGCAGGTTTGAGCTTTAATCAAAATAAAACCATATTTGAAGCCAACACAGGTGAACCAATAATTCTGTATTCAGTTGTAGATGAATCCAAACTAGATCTGCAACACGATACTCCTTATCAATTCCAACTTCCTAAAAACGATTCATTTCTGGAAAATGTGCTCCAGCATATAGATGATCATCTTGGGGATGAATTTTTTAGTGTGGAGATCCTGTGTAATGAATTAGCGATTAGTGATAGACAGTTACAGCGAAAGCTTAAAGCAATTACCAACAAATCTCCCATACAGTTAATCTCTTCTGTTCGCCTTCACCGCGCCAAGGAACTTCTTCTGGAAGGAAAACATAATATTGCTGAAATTGCCTACCAAACAGGTTTCTCCAATCCTTCCTATTTTTCAAAATCCTTTAAAAAAGAATTCGGAATTACTCCATCAGCTTTTCAACAAAAGGAGTTGTAAAAAATATCCTTCTATGGGACTCTTTTTTTGTTTTCAGACTAAAAAAAAAGCTACTCTTTTTTCTTTTAAATGCTGAATAGAAATTGTTTTAAGGTTTTGTTTTTCAGTTTTTTACATATGATCTGTCGGAAATGTAATAGCCTGTCGGAATTGTTATTACGAATGTCGGGAATGTTGATTTTTTCGACGGTTTAGTTCTAATAAAAAGGCTCTTATTCAATCTACATTTGTCCAGGTAAAAATCAATAAAAATACCTGACATAATGAAATCCAATATTCTTATCACATTAGTATTCAGCTTAATAGGTTTGTTCTCATTTTCCCAAGAGAAAAATATAACCGGGCCCAAAGCTAAAAATCATAAAAACTGGGTAGGTCATAATTTTAACACGCAGATAATTCTTAAAAATCATAATCACAAGCCTGTAACCGGGCCTAAAGCTAAAAATAGCTATAGTAAGAAGGATGATTGTGATACCTACCAGTTTATACCATCCGAAAGGACGATTGTTACAGGTCCTAAATTCAAAAACCAGCAATTTAAAAATTCAAATCCTAAGAAGGAAGAGCCTTCCTTTCTCACTTATTTATAAAATTCATCGATCATCATTAAAAAAAAAATTATGAGAACAAATGATCACTTAAGAGTAAAAACTAAATCATCCATAAGAACCACATGGAATACAAGAAGAAAACATCGCACAACTATGTTCAATTTTAAAAATCAATAATTATGAAAACGTTTAAATGTGAGTACATCTGGCTCGATGGTTATAAACCGGAAGCCAACTTAAGAAGTAAGACAAAGATTATTTCAGGAGAGGAAGAACCTTCCCTAAAAAACCTGCCTCTATGGTCTTATGATGGGAGTTCAACCCAGCAGGCTGCAGGTAGTTCTTCAGATTGTATTTTGAAACCGGTAAAAGTCTGGAAAGATGCAGGCCGAGATAACGGGTATCTTGTAATGTGTGAAGTTTTCAATGCAGACCTTACACCTCATAAGACAAATAACAGGGCCAAATATGAAGATGCTTTAGACTTCTGGTTCGGTTTTGAACAGGAATACGTTATTACTAAAAACGGGCTTCCCTTAGGTTTCCCAACTGAAGGATATCCGGCACCTCAGGGCAAATATTATTGTGGTATTGGCACCAAGAACGTGGTTGCCCGTGATTTTGTAGAAGAACACCTTGACCTTTGCCTGGCTTGTGGTCTAAATATTACCGGGATAAATGCCGAAGTAATGGTGGGTCAATGGGAATTTCAACTATTAGGAAAAAGTGCAAAAGCAGCTTCAGATGATCTATGGTTGGCGAGATATTTACTTTTTAGAGTTGCTGAAAAGCATGGTCTGGAAATCGAATTACACCCTAAACCGGTAAAAGGCGATTGGAATGGTTCTGGAATGCACGCCAACTTCTCTAATGAACAAATGAGATCTGTCGGCGGGGAAGAATATTTCAAGAATATCCTTAAGAATTTAGATATCACACATGAGGATCATATTGCAAACTACGGTTCTATGAACCATGAAAGGTTAACAGGGCTACATGAAACTCAATCTATAGATCAATTTTCATTTGGAGTAAGTGATCGTGGAGCTTCAATTAGAATTCCTATTACAACAGTAGAAAATGACTGGAAAGGTTATTTGGAAGACAGGCGTCCAGCTTCTAATGCATGCCCTTACCTAATCACATCTAAAATCGTTGAAACGGTAACTGAAAAAGAATTGGCTTATTAAAATTCAGTGATCAAGGGTTAATGAGAAAAGGTTGCCTGTAGATTTAAATTTTTCATTAGTAGGATTATGATTTTATAGCCCGGGCAGCCTTTTTTTTCTTAAAAATATTAGATATGATTACCACTACACAAATTGATAGTAATGCTGCTGATTCACTTTTTAGAATGCTGGATCCTGAAGGCAAAAACAGCATAGATCCACATAAATTTTTGAGTCAGTTATCTGGAGCTGGTATTCTCCAGGATGATCCGAGATTGAGGGAACTTTTAGACCTGCCACATTTTAGACAGCAGATCAATAAAGGAAATCAAATAGCCAAAACCGAATTCAACGAAATTCTTCAGCAGAATGCATTGATTAAGAAATCACTTTCGAAAAACCTGGTTATCCCAGATTTTGAAGCTTTCTGTCAACAAATTCAGGATATTTTTCTGGATACTCAAAGAAATAAAGGAGGGAAAGTAGCCGATTATATCCCTCAATTAGCGAGGGTAGATCCTGAGCAGTTTGCTATTTCAATTTGTACGGTAGACGGTCAACGATATTCCATTGGAGATTCAAACACCAATTTCTGCCTGCAATCCTCTTGTAAGCCTATAAATTACTGTATGGCTCTGGAGGAGTTGGGAGAGGAAAAAGTACATACGCATGTAGGCCGTGAGCCCAGCGGGCAATCTTTTAATGAATTGGCCCTGAATCTTAAAGGTCTGCCCCATAATCCTATGATAAACGCAGGGGCAATGATGAGCTGTTCGCTTATTGATAATAAAAACAATAGTGCCGATCGTTTTGATAAAGTAAACAAAACCTGGGAGGCGCTCTGCGGCGGAAAAAAGATGAGTTTCAATAACTCGGTTTATTTATCTGAACGTCAAACCGCAGATAGAAATTTCGCCTTAGCGTACTTCATGCGGGAAAAAAATGCCTTTCCAGAAAACACAAATCTTACGGAAACGCTGGAATTTTATTTTCAATGTTGTTCAATTGAATCCAGTTCATATGATCTTTCGGTTGCCGCAGCTACTCTCGCAAACGCAGGCACAAATCCATTAACCGGAAAAGCAATTTTCAAGTCTTCTACAGTTCAGAATTGCCTTTCCCTAATGTTAAGCTGCGGGATGTACGATTTTTCCGGTGAATTTGCTTTTAAAATAGGATTACCTGCCAAAAGTGGAGTTTCTGGAGCACTTATGCTGGTAATTCCAAATCTTATGGGAATAAGCATCTGGTCGCCAAGATTAGATGAAGTAGGTAATAGTGTTCGAGGTGTGGAATTCTGCGAACGCCTTGTGGAACGTTTCAGTTTTCATCAATACGATTCGCTTACGGGAAATTCATCGAAGGTGAATCCTCGAAAAAAGGAAAATGAATTGATGGCTTCAAAAGTTATGGAGTTAATAAGATCTTCCAGTCATGGAGACCTGGATGAAATATTAAGATTAGAGGCTGAAGGAGTGAATCCAAATATCTCCGATTATGATGGGCGCACGCCGCTTCACCTGGCAGCCTGTGAAGATCAAATTGAGGTGGTCAGGCATTTTATTCAGAAAGAAGTCCAGTTATCGCCAAAAGATCGCTGGGGGAATACTCCTTTAGACGATGCTAAGAAATTTAAAAATAAAGACATCGTAAGCCTGCTTGAGGAAGCGATCAAATCTCAAAATAAAGATCACAACACGTCTAAAGTTTTAGTTACTAAAAAATAAGAAAGAAATGATGAATTCAGGAGATACCGCTTGGGTGCTAATTGCAACAGCACTGGTAATGCTAATGACGCCGGCAGGCCTGGCACTTTTTTATGGAGGATTGTCCAATAAAAAAAATGTAATGAATACGGTTGGGATGAGCTATGTCGCGTTTTGCCTGGCCACTATTGTATGGGTAGTTGCTGGTTACAGCATTGCTTTTGGACCAGAAGGGCATCCCATTTTTGGATCGATAAAAAATCTGTTTTTGAAAAATATTCCTATAGATCAGTTAGTTGGGTCTATTCCAGAAATGTTGTTCGTCGCCTTTCAGGGTGTTTTTGCCGCTATTGCTGTTGCCCTAGTTTGCGGGTCGGTAGTTGGACGTTTGAAATTTAAAAGCTGGATCATATTTTCTATTCTTTGGGTGTTATTCGTTTATGCGCCTCTGGTTAGGATGATTTGGGGAGAAGGATTGTTAAATGGATTGGGAGATCTTGATTTTGCAGGCGGCACTGTGATTCATATAAATGCCGGAGTTGCAGGTTTACTATTATCAATTTTACTGGGAAAAAGGAAAGAGAAAAATTTATTCGAGGCTTCCCCTTCTTCTTCAAAATTGACCATTTTAGGCTCTGCGCTTTTATGGTTTGGCTGGTTCGGTTTTAATGCTGGCAGTCAGCTTGCGGCAGACGGCATTGCTGCGAATGCCTTGCTAGTTACCAATGTTGCTGCGTGCGCTGGAGGACTCGCGTGGATGGCTTTAGAATGGTATTTAAAGAAAAAACCTTCAATTTTAGGATTGGCCTCTGGTGCGATCTCCGGCTTGGTGGGAATTACTCCTGCGGCAGGTTATGTGGGCATAGATGGAGCTTTGATAATTGGACTTGTCTCTGGATTGGTGGGTTACTATGGAGTGGTACACTTGAAAAAGGCTTTGAACTACGATGATACGCTGGATGTTTTTGGAATTCATGGCCTGGTGGGTATTTGGGGCGCCCTGGCTACCGGCCTTTTTGCTGATCCTTCTATAAATGGAGCAGCAGGTTTATTCTACGGCAATCCCTATCAAATGATTCCTCAAATAACAGTAATTTTAGTGACCATAATTTATTCACTTACAGGAACTTTTATTCTATATAAAATAACCGGATTCCTTACAAGAGGTACCAGAGTAGATGAGGCAACCGAACTCAATGGAATTGATAAGGCTTATCATAAAGAGCGAAGTTTTTCTTGAGGTTTAAATCATTCTATTAAATCATAATACTAGAAACAATCCAGCAGCGATAATAGAACCTATTAAAGGGCCCACAATTGGTATCCAGGAATAGTTCCAGCCACTGTCTATTTTACCTTTTATTGGTAGAATAGCATGCATGATCCTTGGACCAAGATCCCTAGCGGGATTAATGGCATATCCTGTAGTGCCACCAAGGGAAAGACCAATTCCCCAGACTACGAAAGCCACAGGAATTGCCCCAAGTGAACCAAGCCCAACCGTGGTGCCCGAACCGTCATTGATCTGTGCTTCTGAAAAATAAAACACACAGAAAAGCAGGACAAAGGTTCCTAATATCTCACTAAGAATATTCCGGAAGTTATTGGGAATAGCAGGTTCAGTACAAAAAACAGCCCTTTTAAGATTTCCATTTTCCGTCACATCAAAATGATCTTTATACATGACGTAAACAAGGGAAGATCCTAACATTGCTCCAATCATTTGTGCTGCAATATAAATAGGTACTTCAGACCACGGGAATAAGCCAGCTACGGCAAGTCCAATTGATACCGCGGGATTAATATGCGCTCCGCTATACGGTCCTGCTATGACCACACCCGCAAATACAGCAAGTCCCCAAGCAGTAGTAATACTTAACCATCCACCTCCATTCCCTTTTGTTTTCTTCAGAATGTCATTAGCCACATTACCCCCACCAAGAAGAATGAGTATACCTGTGCCTAAAATTTCAGCGACGAATGGAGTCATAATTTACCTGTTTTTGTCTAGAGGGTTGTCCAGTGCTCCAGTGCTTTTACAGCATTGTACCAACCATTTATTTTCACCTTAATATTCTCCCTGTCCTCCACCGGATTGAAACGGATCTCTTCCTGCCACATTTCCCGAATCTGTTCCTCACTTTCCCAGTAACCAACGGCGAGTCCTGCCAGGTAAGCAGCTCCAAGAGCTGTAGTTTCAGTGATCTTAGGCCTTATGGTGATAGAATCCAGCACATCTGCCTGAAATTGCATCAATGTATCATTTACTGCTGCACCACCATCTACCCTAACCTCTTTGATCTGAATCTCTGAATCTGCCTGCATCGCTTTAAGTATATCCATGGTTTGATAAGCGATAGCTTCTACAGAGGCCCTGGCTATATGTGCATCTGTAGTTCCACGGCTAATCCCAAAGATCGTTCCTTGGGCCTTCTGGTTCCAATATGGCGCTCCCAGGCCAACAAATGATGGAATAAAATATACTCCATCTGTACTATCTACAGAAGCAGCCAACCATTCTACATCTGAAGACCTTCTTATAATTCCGAGTCCATCACGCAACCATTGAACAACAGCTCCGCCAATAAAAATACTTCCTTCAAGAGCATAATGCGTTTTCCCGTTAATTCTCCAGGCTACAGTAGTTAATAGATTATTTTTAGAAAAAATAGGTTTCTTTCCGATATTCATCAACATAAAACAACCGGTACCATAAGTACTTTTAACCATTCCTTTTTTGGTACACATCTGGCCAAACAATGCTGCCATTTGATCTCCGGCGATACCGGCAATTGGGATCTTAGATGCAAAAACAGTTGTTTTGGTTATCCCATAGATTTCGCTTGAATCCTTTACTTCTGGCAACATACTTTTAGGAATATTGAAGAACTTTAGAAGTTCGTCATCCCAATTCATGGTATTTATATTGAATAATAAAGTACGGGAAGCATTGGTAACATCAGTAATATGAAGTTCCCCTTTAGTGAAATTCCAAATGATCCAGCTATCGATCGTTCCCATAGCAAGTTCTCCTGCTTCAGCCCTTTCCCTAACTCCTTCAACATTATCCAGGATCCATTGTACTTTTGTGCCGGAAAAATAAGCATCGATCACCAGGCCGGTCTTTTGCTGAATCATTTCACCATCTCCATTCTTCTTGAGCTGCTCACAATAATCTGCCGTACGTTTATCCTGCCACACGATCGCATTATATACGGCCTTACCAGTTTTTCGGTCCCAGACAACCACTGTTTCTCTCTGATTCGTAATTCCTATTGCAGCTATATTTTCACCATTAAGTCCTTTTTTCGTAGTTGCTTCAGCAGCAACTCCAGCCTGAGTAGACCAAATTTCGTCGGGATCATGTTCTACCCATCCTGGTTTTGGAAAATGTTGCCTGAATTCCTTCTGAGCTATGGAAACTATACTTCCTTTTTTATCAAAAACTATTGCGCGTGAACTTGTAGTTCCCTGATCTAAAGCTAAAATATACTGTTCCATAGATATTGAATTTAGGCCCTAAAAAACAAGAACCCGGTTATTAATGTAAGGAATCTCTTTAACTACAGGTATAACGCCTGGCCAAAGCAGTAAATTCATTTATCTGGTCATCTTCCCATTTCTCATCTTTCTCTAACTCATCTGCAATTAAACGGGCGACCTCCGGTGCCATATCAATAGCTGCTTCGGCATCAAGAAATAATGCTCTTACCCTTCTGGCAAGAACATCTTCAACAGTCCTCGCCATTTCAAAACGCACGGCCCAGATCACTTCGGCTTTTACAAATGGTAACCTTTTATCTAACAGATCACCTAATGCGGGTTTATCTGAGATCAATCTTTCAATTTCTGGCCTGTCACTACCATAGAATTGCAAATGACCATTTTTCTTAGAATTCTCTATAGCCCCATGTAATTTCAATTCTTTGGTCCTGCACTCTTTAGCAGGAAGTTTACCTAAAGAAATTGCTTTGTCTATGGTATCTTCTGCCATTCTTCTATAAGTGGTCCATTTTCCGCCAGTTACCGTGATCAATCCAGAATCCGAAACGATAATCTTATGACTTCTGGATATCTCTTTACTTTCTTCAGATTTGTCCTTGGGCGCAGCAAGCGGACGCAAACCGGCAAAAATGCTTTTAATATCAGACCTGGTTGCCCTTTTGGTATTGTAGTTATTAAAGGTATTTAAAATGAAATCAACTTCCTTTTCTAAAGGTTGCGGTTCAAGACTATGGCTTTCCAGATTTGTATCTGTAGTTCCCACCAAAACTTTATTATGCCACGGAATTACAAATAGTACTCGCCCATCTTCAGTTTTCGGAATCATGATCGCATCTTCTCCCGGTAAAAAAGATTTATCAAGTACAAGATGAACTCCCTGGCTAGGAACGATGGTCTTTTTAGCATTAGAGTCTTCCATTCTTAGAATATCATCAGCAAAAACACCGGTGGCATTAACAACCAATTCACCGTTAAATTGATATGTCTTGCCAGTTTCGGTATTTATTGCAGACACCCCTGAAATATCACCCTTTTCATTCTCAAGAAGATCGATAACTTTAAAGTGATTTAAAAGGGTCGCTCCATTTTCTATACAGGTTTGAGCTATATTTATGGCCAGCCTGGCATCATCAAACTGCCCATCCTTATAAATTACTCCTCCCCTTAGCCCATCGACCCTTAAGTTAGACAATCGCTTAATTGTTTCTTCTTTACTTATATGAGTTTATTTTCCAAGACTTAATTTCCAGGCAAGTAGGTCGTAAGTTTTAAGACCCAAAGTATAATAAAAGCTATCGAACCACCTGTAATTTGGAATCACAAAGGTTCTATTCTCCACTAAATGCGGAGCATTCTTAGAAAGCAATCCTCTTTCGTAAAGGGCCTCCATCACTAAGCCAATATCACCCTGGGCAAGATAGCGAACACCTCCATGTACTAATTTCGTGCTACGGCTGGAAGTCCCCTTTGCATAATCTACCTGTTCCAGCAATAGAGTTTTATATCCTCGCGTAACACTATCCAAGGCTATTCCTAAACCGGTAGCTCCTCCTCCAATAACTATAACCTGCCATTTTGAAGTATTTTCTATACCATCGATTATAGAATTCCTTGAATAGATATTCTCTTTCATTAAATTTTCTTTACTTTCGTTTACTTTCAAATATAATTATATTTAAGTCTAATTGAAACATATCGAAGTTTTTAACGACTGTTTAATTAAGTGCAATTATTAACTCTAAAAACAGGCTTTATACTTTTGTAAAAGAGACAATACATGGAAAGACACCAATCCATCCTGGACATATTAAAAGAGAAAAAACATGTAAAAGTGCTGGAACTTTGTGAAGTTCTGGACGTAAGCGCCGTAACTATAAGAAAGGACCTGAAACTTCTTGAAGAAAAGGGATTGTTATATAGAACACATGGTGGGGCTTCTTTGGAGAATCCTTATATAAATGAGCGGCCTATCCAAGAAAAAGAAAAGATTTCGATCCAGGAAAAGTCAAAAATAGCCGAAGCTGCTGCAAAATTAATTCAAGTAAATGATTCTATAATGATTGCTTCGGGTACTACCGTGCAACAACTGGCCAGGGCAATCGAACCTAAAGGTAAATTGAATGTAATCACCTCCTCTCTTTTTGTAGCTTTAGAATTATTGAAACATCCTGATATTGAAGTGATCCAATTGGGAGGAAAAGTTAGACATAGTTCAAGTTCGGTAATTGGTCATAATGCGCTTCAGATCTTGAATAGTATTTCCTGTAATCAACTTTTTCTGGGAGTAGACGGCATAGATCTGGAGTATGGTTGTACCACAACCAGTTTAGAAGAAGCTGTGCTCAATAGAAAAATGATAGATGCAACACAAAAAACCATTATCCTGGCCGATTCTTCCAAATTTGGAAAGAGAAGTTTTGGTAGAATTTGTAGACTGGACGACATTAATCATATAATTACCGATGACCGTTTGGATAAAACTATCCATAATAAATTAACTGAAATGGGTATTGAAGTCACCCTGGTGAAACAATAAGTACAAAGTATCTATAAAATCTCTGTATTACCTTTCTATCCAGCGTTCCAGACCACATTCTTTTTACCCAACATCCTGAGCATCTTAATGTGATCCCATATTGCTCCTACAAAAGTCTTTTTTACATGATATGGAATACCGTGCTCCTTTGCAGTGTTTTCTACGATCTTGGATATCTTTCTATAATGAACATGGCATATGTTGGGAAATAAATGATGTTCCACCTGGTAATTTAATCCACCTATTAACCACGAAAAGATCTTGCTTCCGGGAGAGAAATTGCTGGTTGTAATTAACTGGTGCCTGTACCAATCTCCCTGAATTTTATTTTTATCATCTGGTAGAGGAAAATCTGCATCAGGTATAATATGCGCGATCTGAAAAACGGTACTAACCAGGAAACCCGTAACTAGATGCATACTTATAAATGCCAGTAATATGATCCACCAGGATAATGGCACCATAATTAGAGGTAAGATCAAAGCGTAAGTATAATACAGAAGCTTCCAGCCGGCTATTGAAACTAATTCTTTCTTGAATTCGCTTTTATTATCAATAAACCCCATATTCTTATAGCGTGTTATCCTTACAAAATCCTTCACTGTAACCCAGAGAATAGTAGATATACTATAAAAGAACCAAACATAAACAAATTGAAACCTATGCGTCCAATGCCATTTAGTATTTGGTGAAAATCGAAGGAAAAAAGGAGGATTTATATCATCATCGGCACCATTAACATTCGGATACGTATGATGTAAGACGTTATGCTGTATTTTCCATACAGAGGCATTAGCGCCAATTAAATTGAAGGTAAGACCCAGAGCATTATTCAGCTTTTTATCCTTTGAATAAGACCCATGAATGGCATCGTGCATAATTCCCATCCCTACGCCAGACATTCCAAAACCACTTATAATATAAAGCAGAAATAAAAGCCAGGGATTAGCGATCAAGCCAGTGTTAATAGCGATAAGAGGTCCAAAGAAAAGAAAGAGCATGAATACGGTTTTTGATACCATGCTGGTATTTGCATTCTTGCTTAAATTATTTGATTTGAAATAGTTATTAACGCGACTTTTCAGCGTTTTGGAAAAATCGGTATTTCTATTTGTAGAAAAACTTGGGGCATTCATATATCATTATTTTATTAAAGCTTTTAGTTCTCCACTTTTTATTAAAATAATGTCTACTTATTCTTTAAAAGTAAAATGCAGGGTCGAGGGAGGTGAGGATTTACATAACCACATTGTCCATATGAAATTATATCATCCGGAAGAAAGTGAAAACATTTAAACTTACCATTCATAGATGGCTTTTTAAGAAAAATGATTAACACTTCAGAAACTCAGAGTTTCCATTTTAATTCTCGTAAATTTCAGGGAATTACAATAGAGGAAAGACTTAATTCAAGAATTCTTCAATATCCTTATATACATTCTGGAACGCCTAAAAACAATAGCGTTAGAAACATGCTATAAGGTAATGGAAAAATACCACAAATGGTTATATATTTATAATTATTAATTATATAATTGAAATACTTTGGTTAACCTAATTGAGCTTTATAGTCTTTTCAGGCTAGTTGAAAGAAAGTTTAATCTTATTGAATTTCAATTCCCGGAGCAGTATTCTTAAATAATTCAGCTTTGCTTTTCAGTAATTTCCGGGCCATTTCAATTTCTTTTAATTTTACCGAAATAAGTTGATTCTCCCTGCTATTTATAAGGAAAAGGGAACTTTCGCCGAGTTCAAACTTACGTTCCTCAGCATTCATCATTATGGCATAATCCTGCACTAATTCGCTCATCATCACATTCTGATCTCTTAAAGCAAATATTTCATTCTGTAGCGCCTTAAGATCATTTTCAATTATTAAGCGTTCACTTGCAAGGTTCAGTTCGGCATTATTGAGTTCAATTTTTGCCAGCTGTAAATCACCTCTTTCTTTTCTTAAGAATAAAGGTAAGCTGAATTTCATCCCGAATTTGTAATTCCTGTTATTCAGCGTATTGATTTCATCAGCAGTTTCGGTTAGAAAATTATACTGAAGATCTAATTTTGGAAGTAATTTATTAGCTCTCAGTTTTTTCTCGATCTCCAGCATATCCACATCATAAGAAATTGACCTTACCTTGGGATGTTCACTTATATCAACCCCTAAAAGGATCTCATCTATCTTCAGAGTTTCAGATACTTCCTGTTGAATTTCATCTTGCGGTACGACCTTAGAAGTTAATTCGAGTGGGATGTTACCTTCAGCCCAGATAAAATTCGAAAGGTTAAGTTTTGAGTTATTAAGTTTCAATTCACTCTGATTAAGATCAATTCGCCGGTTTTGTATACTTAAACCCGCTTCAACAGTATCTATAGCTGGCTTATCTCCTACTCTGAATTGACTCTTCACCCCGTCTAGCCTCATTTCGGCATTCTGCAAAAAGTTTTGAAAAAGCTGATATTCCCTGTAATTAGCATACCATTCAAAATATGCAAGTGAAGCTTTATATAAAATTTCCGTCACTTGTAACTGCTGCTTCAACCTTGACTGATCACGGTATATTTTAGCCTGTTTCAGGGAAGCCATTCTTTCACTCATAAACAACCCATCAGCTACATTTAAAGAAACCCCTGCAGAATAAAGTCCGTCATCGGGAACAGTATTCTGGGGATTTAAATATTCGCCGGCATTATCCTCGAACTTCGCATTAAATTCGAGTCCGTACCAGGTTGGGATCTTAAAGGCTGAGCTAAAATTGCTATAATACTCTGTAGACTTATAATTTTTAGTATCATAATCTGCTTCTATTTTAGGATCAAAACTACCCCTGGCCTTCAATAGTTTCATCTCTCCCTCATCCAATAAAAGGTTCGCCTGCTTTACCAGGGGATGGAATTTCTTTACCATGGCAAGATATTCGGTATAACCCAAGGCCAGGCTATCTGGAGTTTGAGAATAACCGATTTGAGAGGTAACCAGAAATACAAGTATGATTAGAATCCTTTTCATTTCTTTGCTTTTTCGCTATTTTCAGGAGTATAATAATTTGGCGGGAAACCATTCAATTGTCGCCATATTTCATACCAGATAGGCACATCTTCCAGTAAAGCTAAAGTATTCGCACCAGAACCTACCCTAACCGCCGCTGGCCATGGGTGATCATCTTCATCCTGAGCAAGCAGAACCCTGTATTTACCATTTGGACTAATAAAATTTTCGATAGCCACAATTTTAGCACCATAGGTACCGTAAGAAACATTCGGCCAGCCGCTGAAAACGATCGCGGGCCAACCATCAAACCTGATCCTTACTTTTTCACCTTTATGCAGTAAGGGTAGGTCTATAGGCTCAACAAAAGTCTCTACTGCCAGTTCATACTCTGAAGGCATGATGCCCACAAGTGGATCTCCTTCTTTAAAGGTCTCCCCTATTCCAGATTTTATGGCTTTATTTATATAGCCGGTTTGCGGTGCCCTTATGTAATAAAGATCATTTCGCATCTGATAATTCGTGAAAGAACTCTCCAGTTTTGAAACATCAGCTTCAGTTTGGTATAGGTCACTTTCTGCCGTGGACCTTTCACTTCTTGCTTTGGAGATCTTATCACCATATTCTGCATCTATCCTGTTCAATTCAATTTCAGCATTGATAATATCGTTACGGCTGTTCAGGAGTTTGTTTTCCTGAGAGATAAGTTTCGCCTGGGATTCCTGCAATTTCAACCTCTTTTCTTCAAGGTCGGTCATAGACTTCAAGCCTTCTTCATTAAGCTGTTGAATACGATTAAATTGTCTTTCAGCAATTTCCAGATTGATCTTAAATGCTTCCAGGTCTATGCTATCACTTCGCATTTTCAAAATGCTTTGCCTTAGTTTGTTTTGAGCCTGCTCAAGTTTAAGATTTTTCTCTACCTGCAATGAATTTATCTGGCTACCCAGAGAGCTTATCTTATTTTCATAGGAATCCAGAGACCTCTTCTTTGAATTCACCTGGTCGCCCGTCCTCTCTGCCAGTTGTGGATCAAAATATTCATTTTTGATTTCTGAGATGAAAAGGATAGTATCTCCCTTTTCAACGAAATCTCCTTCATTTACATACCATTTTTCAATTTTCCCAGGGATAGGAGATTGAATGGTTTGTGGCCGTTGTTCCGGAGTAAGTGTCGTAACAGAACCCGTTCCCGATACCGTTTGCGTCCAGGGTAGAAACACCACAATGATCAAAAAGGCTGCGAAAAATTTAAGAAAGCGGTTAAAGTACTTATAATGTGATCCTCTAAGCACCTTTTTACCTGCCTCGTATTGCCCTAAATCAACCTTATCGTATAATGAATTATTGGTTATATTCAGCATCTTATACTCCGTTATTTACTAATTTACCCTGCTCAATTTGCAGAATGCGGTTACAATAATTTTTCCATTTTTCCTCCTTACTGCTCACAATTACAGACCATGAATTTTCAGGACTGAAAATAAAATCAAGAATCTTATTCTCTTCCTCTGGATCTAATTGATCAAGGGGGTCATTCAATATCAATAAGGAAGGTTTTCTCACTACACTTCTGGCAAGAATAATCTTTCTGCTAACAGAATATGGGATTTGTAAACCTTCCGGATGAATAACAGTATTAAGACCTTTGGGTTGCTGTTTTACGAAATCGGCTAAACCGGTTTTCTCCAAAGCCCAACGAATATCCTGCTGAGAAATACTTTTATCTCCAAAGGTGATATTGTCTAACAAGGTCCCCTCAAATGGAGATTCTTCAGAGAGGGATTGCCCAAGCATTGACCTGTAATGATTCAATCTTAAGCTTTTCAGGGAAATATTATTTACAAAGATCTCCCCGGAAGTTGGTTGTATTAAACCTGCAATAAGTCTTAGCAAGGTAGATTTACCTGCACCATTAACTCCCTTTAGAAGGATCTTATCGCCGGGACTTATTTTAAGATTGATTCCATTAATTATATTCTTTCCATTGAATCCTTGATAAGAAATATCATCAAGTTCAATATGTAAAGGTTCATTTTCTGAAAATGGTTTTTCTCCGTCCTGGTCTTCCAGCTCCTTATCTACAACCTCCCCCAGTTTTTCGAGTGAAGTGAGCACATCATAGAATGATTCCAGCCCTAGGATCATTTTTTCTACGGAACTGATTATTAAAAGGATAATAATTTCAGCAGCAACGAATTGTCCAATATTCATCTGTTGATTAAGAACTAGAATCCCCCCTATTAATAAAAGTCCGGCAGTTACCAATACCTTAAATCCAATCATTTGTATGAATTGCAATTTAAGTACCTGGAAGTGACCTTCCCTTGCATCCAGATAATCGCTCACCATCTTGTCATTTCTGGAAATTGCCAGATTTGTTCTTCCGGAAACTTTGAAACTAACCAGAGTCCTGGCCACTTCCTGAATCCAGTGTGCGATCTTATATTTATGCTTAGATTCTACAATACTCGTGTCAAGTCCTTTTTTCGCTGTGATCTTAAAAACTATATAGATCAGGAATACCAGCAGCAGTCCGTAAATTATAAAGAAAGGATGGTAAAGCGATAACAAAATGATACCAAGAATTACCTGGGTTAGTGCAGCTGGGAAATCCAGCATAACCTTGGTTAATCCCTTCTGAATAGTAAGAACGTCAAAGAATCTGTTAGCTAGTTCTGGTGGATAAAAATTTTTCAATTCGTCCATTTTGATCTTCGGAAAGCGATAGATGAACTCAAAAGAAGCCCTGGTAAAGATCTTCTGCTGAATATTCTCCAAAATCCTGATCTGCATTAACTGAAGTATTCCCACGAAAGCAACACCAAGAGTTACCAGAATTACTAGGACGATCCAGGAAGTAGAAATACGAGCTCCCTGCATCAAATTCACAATAGCCTGAATTCCCAATGGTACAGATAAGCTAACCAAACCTGAAAAAAGCGCATAATATAAGATCTGTAAAAAGTCTTTCTTTTCTAACTTCAACAAACCTACAAATCGCCTCCAGGGTGAAAGTGTTTTCTCCTTCATTTTAATTTTTTATTAGATTATTTACCATATCCTTGAAATATTCTGTAGGTGTTATGCTGTCATTACAATCTGTAATAGATTTGAAATGTTCCCTAAGAAAATGTTGATGTAGAGTGCCGTCGATGATGGTACTCGCCAGGCTTGACGGGTACAGATAATCCTTATTTACGGCAGTGAGCATCTCTGAAAGTCTTCTCACCAAACGCTTATAAATTGAAAAGTAGCCTTCTAAATTTTCCTCATCAACCTCTTTGGTTAAATAGGATTTTGAAGATTCATTTACGATAATATTGCTCAATGCCACTTCATTGATATGACCAAATCTCGAGTCTTCTTCTACCGGCTTTGTGATCACCTCTATGGCTTTAATCAGCTTTTCCCCATTGTCGGCGATGTTATTGGTCGCAAATACTAATTGAAATTCTTTCCATCCCCAAAACCAGGAAGTTATATAAACAAGGAATTTATGTTTATTCTCAAAGTACCGGTAGATCGAACTTTCATTAGAATTGATTTCCTTACCCAATTTCCTAAAGGTAAAGTTCTCAAACCCAATTTCATCGATGAGTAAAATTCCCTGTTCTACGATCCTTTTCCCAAGAGCCGTGGATTCAGGATCTTTAAGGTATATTCTATCGCTTACTGATATTTTAATATCCTGAAGAAGATGTTTCATGCTTCAAATTTTGCACAAATATAATAGTATTACTTTTTATTTTAATAGTATTACTATTATTTAACAAACTTTTGAAAATTGTAAAGAAGAGAGTAATCGTTTGCAGGTTGAAGATCTATTTAAAAACCCGGGGCTTGTTTCTTTTTAAATCCCTTTTACCGATTAATATCTTAAACAAAAAAAGCCTGCTGATTTTTTTCAACAGGCTTATATAGTTATCATTAATTCATTTATCTAAGACTCGCTACACTGATAGCGGGATGCTTAGCTTTTATGAACATATAAACTCCATATCCCACAAAGCCTAAAGCAACTATCCCAAGCACAATAGAACCAAATTCGTTCTGGATATAACTGAATGCGTCGGTTTGGGTACTAATTTTATTACCGCTGGCAAGGCCAGATTTTAATGTAAGATATGCCATCAGGCCAATTACCACACCTCTGGCGGTATGACCAAATTTCCCTGCATTTATTAAAAGTTTCTGTTCTTTTTGGTCAAGTCCTGCTTCTTCTACTTCTTCTCTGAACTTATTCGAGTAAGCACGGTAAAGATCATAAATGGCTTTTATTGCCATTCCTAATCCAATAATTATAGCAATAGTGTCACCATTAGATCCAGACATTAGTGAACCCATCATAGATCCAGATCCTCCAGAACTACTTCCAAAAGCTAATTTGAATGAATAAAAAGCGAAACCACCATAGATTAATCCACTAATAAAATAGGCTACTCTCTTAGCATATCCCTTGGCATTATCTTCCAGACCTTTAGGATTTGCAAAGACCTGGTACATTCTCCAAAACACATATCCTAGCAATCCAATTCCTAGAATGATAAGAAGTATCTGCCCGTAGGATTGCTGAGCTACATACTGTAATGCTCCTTTAGATCCTGTTTGTTGTCCTCCCTGCCCAAAAGCAGCAAGTGCCGTTAAAACTCCAATTAAAGAATAGACGGCTCCTTTCGCAGCCATACCAAAGCGTGCAAAATTCTCTTTTTTATTACTCATTTTAATAGTTTTTGGTTGATTATCTCTAGTAAAGTTATAGGATAAACGAATGCTGACTAATTAATTAGAAAAACTTTATACTAATTTTAGCTAAATCTTTGAGATTTAATAAATTTGATTCTCCTTTTATACTAGCTTTAACCTACTGGTTACTTTTAATATTACAGAATTTTAATTATCGGCTTATTTTCTTCCATCCTCCGGTATTTCATGGGCAAGAATCTATGGCAGATACTAGAACCTATTCGTATTTAATATATCTGTCATCTCATTCAATATGCGTTTACGTCCGAAAATAAGGGTTCAGCTTTTCTTGGTTCTTGGTATTACCCTTTTCTGGATTGCAAGTGGTGCCTTTATGGCTTTCTATAAATGCGTGAACTATATACCCTCTACGAACGAATTTGTCTTCATGGTTCCAAACCAGTTAAGTTTTTTTCGGTTTCTTCTGATCAATATAATAGGACCAGCCGTTGGTGGATTTATAGGAGGAAGTATCCTGGTATTTTACCTGAGCGAAAATCTCAGGAGAAAGAGCTACTGGTATTACATGCTCATAAACTTTCTTTTTTTCATCGGTTTCATTTTGCTCCTCAACACCTTAGTGCCATATATTTTCTACTACAGGGAAGAAATCGCGAATGCTGAAGAACCTTTGAAAAGAGCTCTGGACCTATTAATATTTAGCCCATATGCAGTTAGAAATGTTGTGACCTGGTTAATTATCGCCTGGATCACTATCCAAGGATTAAATATTTATGAAAAATATACTCCTTCCACACTAATTTCTATGTTTCTTGGCCGTTTCCACAGGCCAAATGAGGTAGACAGAATTTTCATGTTCCTGGACCTTTCTAACTCCACAACCATTGCAGAGCGCTTGGGACATATCAAGTTCTTTAATCTCCTAAAAGATTTCTTTAGTGATATGACAGATCCAATTTTGAACTCACAAGGCGAAATTTATCAATATGTGGGAGATGAGATCGTAATTTACTGGCCGGTTAAAAGATCTGTGATAAAACATATGCAACCCATAGCATGTTTTTTCAGAATCGAAAAAAGCATTCAGGAAAGAAGCGAATATTATATTAATGAATATGGCCTGGTTCCTTTATTTAAAGCAGCCATTCACAAAGGGCATGTGGTAGTTGGAGAAATGGGGGCAATTAAAAGGGAGATCGTTTTTTCCGGAGATATATTGAATACTACCTCAAGACTAATGGAACAATGCTCTATTTTCAAACAAAAGCTTATTATTTCAAATGAAATGCTGGAACTAATTCCAGAAGAAAAGAAATCTAAATATAGCCTTCTTCATTTAGGAGAGTTAGCCTTGAGAGGAAAATTAAGTAAATGTCACCTCTATGGCGTTGATCTAAAAGACGAGTAACTCTCTATACCTTAACCCTGGAATAACGTAATAAACAGTATAAATAAAACACTGATTAAAAAGATCACAAATTTTACCTGATCTTCCCTTTTAGTTTGAGAATCCATAAAATTAAATTTTAGAATTAGAATCAAATTAATTGGGGTAATTAATGTAGGGATTAGGATATTAAGTTTTGATAATCAAGACTTAATGATTTAAAATTACATTTTTTATCGGAATATCAAAATCATTTTTTTTCAATAAATTTTTGATGATCTGAAAGCCATTTATCGAGTTTCACTTTCTTTTTTTTGGCTACTTCTCTCCCACTACTTAGCTCAATCCATTCAGAGTTTGTCTCTGAAAGCTTATAGGTTTTAATGGTAGAATATAATTGAATACCCATTATTTTATAACTATTAATGGCTTTAATCGAATATCCATCACCATTTTTTGACACATTTATCAATTTCATCAATCCTCATTTAGATCATTCAAAAAATCAGCCTTACTCTTAGACCTAAAAATTTTTCCTAATGCGTTATTATAAAAGCGGAAATTTAAAAATTAAGCCTGGAAACAGTAATCACTTAAATTCTAAAATAGCGTTAACTTTTATCTCAATGGAGAGCCAATAACCAACTAATTCTGGCACCTCACCTTAGCCAAGGTATTTCTTTATGATTTTTTTATAGGTTTAAATATAGACAATATCACTTAAAAAACTATATTTCAGTTACTTATGATTTATTCTTGATTTTAGGACAAATGTTAATTCTTAAATTTTCCTTAATTAAATACAATAGGTTTTTTAGCTTTACGTTCCCACTAAACCAAACAAAAGATCTTATACCCTATGAAAAGATTTAAAATTGTGTTAGTATTCGTAATGGTCAGTATGCTGCTTTCTTGTGATACCGATCAGGATGACATTAGCATTTCTGAAGCTGAAGCGAACGAACTCAACATGATCGCTCAAGAAGGAGAATGGAAAATATCCCAATTTACCAGAAACGATGTTGAAAATACAGCTAATTACTCCGACTATAGCTTCGTTTTTGAAGATGGCAATAATCTAATGGCGTTTGGCTCTATTGATGAAGTTTCAGGAACCTGGAGAGTTAGTAATGATTCTGGAGACGAATTTGATCCATATGACGATGTAGATTTTCATATCTTTTTTAGTTCTCAAGGTAAGCTTGGAGAGCTAGCAAATAACTATGATGTCATTGCAGCGACAGATTCTGAGATCAGACTTATCCTGCAACAAAATAGCAACGGAGATTCTGCCAGACTTACCTTTAGTAAGAATTAGCAAATTCCAACGAAATTATAAATTCTTAAAATTACCGGGTTTTTTAGGTCTTTCATTAATAATAATGGTAAGATTTAACCCTACTCGGTTACTTTAAAGGTTTTTTCAATAGAAATTCCTTTTCCATTCTTTTGAAACCCTTCTACCTTTATTTTAAAAATACCGGTTAGATCTGATGTGAAAAATTCAAAGCTGTTTTGCTTAAGTTCCGGTTGCCAGAAAAGCTGCGGCCGATAATCGGGTATTCTGGATAGTTGTGCTTTCTTCTCGGCAGAAGAGTAATCGGGAGAATAATAAACTTTAGAAGGTTCTGTCTGGACCATATCTAAGGTATGATCTGCCTTAAAATCTGGTGTACCTTCTTTAATTGTTTCTACCATAATGATTCCCTGAAAAACCTCGGGACCATAGAAGTACTTATCCCTCACTATAATGATCTTCTCGATAAGTTTAGCATCCATATTTTTCACTTAATTCAACCCCCGTTAACTAAAGAAAGGTTCTGATAACCAATTACAGAATCATGTAACTTAAACAACTCTTCTCTGGTGTCTGAATCTTGTGAAAATACCGTGTGAAACTGAAAAAATAAAAAAAGAAGAAAAAATGGGACTAAATACATAGAATAAATATCTTCCAGATTGGCGGAAGAATTTCAAACTTATAAAAATATTAATACTTATAAAAATTTTAAAATTTATATTGGAACTTGATAAATTATCCTTTTAAAAATTATCGAAAAAATGGAATATAAGGCTTCAAATAAAAGATATGATAATATGCAATATAGACGCTGTGGCAAAAGCGGAATCAAACTTCCACTTCTATCACTGGGTCTATGGCATAATTTCGGCGACCATGATAATTTTGAGAATGCTAGAGAAATTCTCAGGACCGCTTTTGATAATGGAATCACTCATTTTGACCTTGCTAATAATTATGGCCCACCTTACGGCTCTGCAGAAAAGAACTTTGGAAAGATCTATAAAGAAGATTTTAAAAAATACAGAGATGAATTAATTATATCTACTAAAGCGGGATGGGATATGTGGCCCGGCCCGTATGGTAATTTCGGTTCCAGGAAATATCTTATTGCCAGCCTGGATCAATCCTTGGAAAGAATGGGACTGGATTATGTAGATATCTTCTACCATCATAGACCAGATCCAGAAACTTCATTAGAAGAAACAATGGGAGCGCTGGACCAGATCGTAAGACAGGGGAAAGCTCTTTACGTTGGCATATCACAATATAATGCTGAAGATACGGCTAGAGCCGCAAAAATTCTAAAAGATTTAGGAACTCCATTTCTTATTCATCAACCAAGATATAATATGATGGACCGCTGGGTGGAAGATGGTTTATTAGACACACTTGAATCTATAGGTGTGGGAAGTATCGTTTTTTCTCCCCTTGAACAGGGTATACTTACTTCTAAGTATTTACATGGAATTCCAGAAGGGTCCCGTGCAGCAAAAGAAGGAAGTTACCTGGATAAATCACAAATCACAGATAAGGTAGTGGACCAGATACAGAATTTGAACGAGCTTGCAGATTCAAGAGGTCAGAGTCTTGCGCAAATGGCCGTTGCCTGGTTATTGAAAGATTCAAGGGTAACCTCTGTTCTTGTTGGAGTAAGTAAAGTTTCTCAGTTAGAAGATAATATTGACGCTTTAAAGAACATCAATTTCAATAATGATGAATTACAGAAAATAGATACAATCCTGGGCTATTAAAATAGTTGTTGTTTCTGATTATAGTAATGAAGATGAAAATTCTGAGGCTAGAAAAAGGTACAGCAAGTTTTTATACCCTCATAAGCAAGTTTAAAATATAATATGCTGGAGATTTATTTAATGTAAATTTCCAGCAATTCTGCATTCTTCGCCTTAATATGAAGTTTGTTCGTGGAAGCAGGAATCAAAAGGCTCTGCCCTTTTTCAATCTTTTCATTATAATGATCAACGATTATTTGAGCATTACCTTCAACACACATATAAACAACAAATGAATCGAGCCAGGAATAATCCATTTCTATTTCTCCTTTTACGGGCAGGAAATTAGTACTAAAATATTCACAGGAAACTATCTCTGACGATCTGTTGATCTCCTTCTCATAGGTTAAATGATAATCATCCTTTCTTCTGAAATCTATTGCATCCAATGCTAAAGCAGTATGCAGCTCCCGGCTTTGCCCTTCTGAATCTTCCCGGTTCCAGTCATAGATCCTGTAGGTTATATCTGAAGTTTGCTGAATTTCTGCAAGTAGAATTCCACCACCTATAGCATGCACCTTTCCTGTATTGATAAAAAAGGAATCGCCTTTTTCAACTTCCTCGAAATTTAGAAGTTCGGTTATCTTCCCTTTTTCAAGATGATCCAAATATTCCCTTTTATCGAGGTCCTTTTTGAAGCCTATATTCAACCTGGAACCTTCATCAGCCTGCATCACATACCACATTTCTGTCTTCCCGAAGGAATTATGTCTTTGTTTTGCTAATTCGTCATTAGGATGCAATTGCACAGATAAATCGGTCTTGGCATCAATAAACTTAATAAGAAGAGGAAAATCATTCCCAAATTTAGAATATATCCCCTTTCCTACTAACTCACCCTTATACTTAGAAATTAAATCGGTTAATCTAGTTCCTTTTTCAGGTCCGCTTTCAACAATGGATATATTGCCGTCGACACCAGATATCTCCCAGCTTTCACCAACGCTTTCTCTAATCGTTTGTTTATTGAGTATATCTCTAAGCTTACGGCCTCCCCATATCTTATCTTGCAGAATTGGTACAAACCTGATTGGGTAATTGATCATTTTGAATTTGATTTTTTGGCTAGGGCTTCTTTATTAAATATAAGTCTCTATACAATCTGTTCTTATGGGTGTTTCCCACCGGATTCATATCTATTTCATCTATTTTTTCAATATTATAATCCGGGAAAGTTTCAAGCATGGAATCATAATTTATAGGAGTATTCAATAACAGGAATTCATTTTCAGAAGGCTTTTCATAGGTTTCGCCATTCCATAGAACTTTAATAGGCCTGCCATATTCCCATATGATCTCTGGAGTAAAATCCTTAAATTCATAAACAGGAATATCCATTTTCTCCCTGTAAGTGTCAACTGCCAGGATACTTTTATATTCAGGGTTAACTTCTAACTTTTTGGCAATTGGTAAACCAAAGAAAATAACACTAATAATGAACCATACAGATAAATAAAATACTGGTTTTATTTTATTCTTTTTAAGGTAATAAAACATCAAAATCCCAATTCCAAAAAGACAAATTGAGGTCATTAAGAACCACGGCCAGATACTCGGTAGAAGTTCATTAAGATAAATGAATCCCGCGATTGGGAACAATAAGCCTATGAACGCGATGAGACCGAAATTGAAATAAACCACCCACTTTTCTTTTTTCGGAAGCATATCAAATCTTCTGAAAAGATATTCTATATAAAAGGCGGTATTCAGCGCCAACGGAATAAGAACCGGTAACAGGTATCGTGATTTCTTTTCTGGAATAATAGACAATAGTACTACCGATCCCAGAGTCCACCACAATGTGAATTTATAACCAGGTTTGTTGAAAACGCGATTCTTCAAATAGGGATATAAAAGACTTACGAATGCAGGGATGGTCCAGATTCCGCTTTGTATCACAAAACTCCAGTAATAATAAAATGGCCTTACATTATAATCCAACCAACGCCCGGTTTCTCTATCTGTTATCTTTGCGACGGCCTGCGTATCAAAATAATATACATATAGGCTCCAGGAAGCGGAAACAATGGTAGCCATCACCAACATTAAGACCACCGGAAACCAGTTCTTTTTAAAATCTCTATACTTAAATACTACTCCAAAAGCTATCAAAAACGGTAACAAAAGGGCGTACATGGAAACCGGTCCCTTGCTTAGAAACGAACAACCAATTAGAATCCCAGATATTATGGCATTACTGTATTTAGAAGTTTCTTCTGTAAATAATTTATAGATCCCATAAATGGCCATTATCATCCATGCATGAGTATGAATATCCCACTGCCCATCCCTTCCGGAATATAAAATATAGAAGGAAGTTGCCGCAATTAGGCCTGAAATAAAGGCGTATCTTCTATTAGCAGTAAACTTCAGCCCCAGTTTGTAAATAAAAATTACGGAAATAGAACCCATGATTGCCGCAGGTAACCTTAAAGCAAAAAGGCTTTTCATTCCGAAAAGAAACATTGAAATGGCTGTCAACCAGGTGGGAAGCGGAGGTTTTTCATATCTGGGTTCATTATTTAGGGTCGTGAAGATCCAGTGATCTAAATTGAGCATTTCCCTCGCTGTGGCAAAGTTACGGGCTTCCATGATATTCACAAATATGGCATCAAGATTAACGAAGAAGATCGCTAAACATACCAGAACCAATAAAAGAAGATAATTATCCTTTAACTTCATTCTTTTGAATATAAATATTTCTAATATACATAATCAAGCCAAAACCATGACCAGCCAACAGCACTGGATCCTCCCTGATAATCGCATAAACCATAATAAGTCCTGACCCCAGAAGGCTTAACAGCCAGAATCCAAGAGGTAATGAGGATATCTTCTTTCTTTCTGAATAAACCCACTGATAAATAAATCTTAGGGTAAATACCAGGTGACCCACAGAACCGAGAACTATTAACCAGAATGGAATAGCATCATTTCTAAATAATTTTGCGGCGTCATATTCATTGTTATTAAAACCGTAGACCACAATAAGAAGTGGAAATATCCATAAAAATATCCTGAAAAATTTCGGGATCTTTAGCCACTGTCCTTGCAGCTGAAGGTTTCTTATATAAATGAAATACGTTAAAGTTTGGCCCATCATGATCGCAAAATCATCCCTCAAATAACCATATACAAAAAGTAAGAAGGAGGCTAGTAAACTTAAATGCCAAAAAATAATTGGCGTAATGATCCTTTTACTTTTTTCTGAAAGTACCCATTGTAAGATCATCCTGCCAGAGAACAATAACTGGGCGATAAAACCAAGAGTGTAGATCAACCAGCTATCCATTAATATTGGCTATTTCATAGTTCAGAAAATTTACTTTTAAATAGCTCTTTATAAAGAAATATAATCCATCTCTTATACTTCCATAAAAATGCAGAAAATTGAACATATTAAGGTTCTGGGAATTTTCGGCTAAATTAAGATTATTTCGGGAACCTCATATAAAGTACTTTACCGATTAATTAATGCGTTTCAAAGATTTTCAATCAACTTAACCGGTCTGAATTATTTTAACCTATATATTTGATTCACCAAATCTACATTACTTCCTGCTTGGCTAACTGTAAAACAATTAGTTATGCTCAAAGAACAGGGATATATCCTCAATGTTGAGGAAGAATACAAACAGATAGAATCTGTTAAGGAGTGGATTCATCAAATTCATGAATCCGGAACATTCTTTAATCTATCGCTCAAGACGCTTGAATTGATACGTAGATTCAACAAACTATATACAGAGGTTATTAAGAATGACAATCCAACTCCAGGTAACGTAAATCAGTTGATCATCATTTCAAAAGGGCTGGAATCTGAATTAGTTCAAGAAAATTAGAAAAAACTAAAAAGTACTATTTGCTGATAATCAAAAACTTCCTTCAGGAAGTTTTTCTTTTTTTCATATTCGGTGAATTTTTAGATAAAAAAACATTGTATAATTTATAAAGTGGCTTATATTTGCAACCGCAAAAAGGTGGCATAGCTCAGCTGGATAGAGCACCTGCCTTCTAAGCAGGCGGTCCCAGGTTCGAATCCTGGTGCCATCACGAAAAGCCACGTTTTTAACGTGGCTTTTTTGTTTTTATCTACACCCCTATTTCTTAAGAAATTTCAGTAATCAAAAAATAAAAATGCAACATACTCTGTTGGAGAAAATTCAACAGAAAGTACGCTTTAAGAAAGCAAGAGATAGTTTTTAATTAGCCCAATAGAAGATCAGGACCTTTTAGAAACATTATAATTAATATAATTCTTCTTCATCCACAAGTAAGCGAAGCAGTCCATAAGAGGTTTTATCAACCTATTCCTTAGACCAAATTTAGGTGTGCCAGCCATTCTAGGGTAATGTTTAATGGGGACCTGCTTTATCCTTCCACCCTGCAACATGATCATCGCTGGAAGGAATCTGTGCAGCCCTCGAAACATAGGGATACGTTTCGCATAATCTGTTCTAATGATCTTTAAAGGGCAACCGGTATCATACATACCGTCATGGGTAAACCAGTTTCTTACGGTATTTGCTATTAAAGACGATAAATTCTTGATCCCGGAATCCTTACGCTCATGTCTGAATCCATTAACCAACTCATAATTACCGATCTCCTCCAATAGAAGATCAAAATCAAATGGATCTGTCTGAAGATCTGAATCTATATAACCTGTTAGGTTGGTAGTAGAATAATCGAACCCAGCTTTAATGGCAGCACTAAGACCACAGTTCTTTTCAAAACTGATAAAATTAAATTCAGGATTACGATCACAAATCTCGATCATCAGGTTTTCAGAATTATCCTTAGAACCATCATTCACCAGCAGGATCTGGCAATCAATTTTAGATTTAAGAGCATATTCTTTCAACTTTTCCTCAACACGTATTAGATTCTCCTCTTCATTATAAACAGGAACGATGATGGTGAGATTATAATCCATTCTAAGAATTTAAAATTTGCGCAAAAATAGTTGTAATAATACTAAAAGACAATCTTTTGAAATTTTTAAAGGATTGGTTTAAATATTCCTGGAAAGTGGAAAATAATGCGGTATTTGAAGTGTGGTTACTTTATCAATAAGAGCTTCTTAAATTTAAAAGTTAGTAAAAGCTATGTTTTCTGCGGGCTATTGATTTATTTTGCCTGATTTTTGATTTCAAAATTGTAATAAATATGAATGTTTTAGTAACCGGTGCCGCTGGATTCATTGGATCTCATTTTGCTGAGAAAATAGCTTCCCTTGGTTTTAAGGTTATTGGAATTGATAATTTTTCAGAATATTACAGCAGGGACCTTAAAGAGAAAAATGCTGGCGACCTGGAATCAAAAGGAATCCGGGTAATCAAGCATGACCTGTGCGATGGAGATTTCAATAACCTTATAAAGGAAGATATCCATTATATATTTCATTTTGCAGGTCAACCAGGAATCTCTGCAAAATCAACATTTGAATCTTATCTAGAGAATAACTTTATAGCCACTCAAAATCTTTTAAATTTTGCCCTGACTCAAAAGAAGCTGAAATTATTCGTGAATCTAAGCACTTCTTCTGTTTACGGTAAATTTGCAACACTTGCCGAAGACGAAGAAACCAAGCCGGTTTCAGATTATGGAGTCACTAAATTAGCAGCAGAGCAACTGGTTTTGTCCCGGTCACGGTCAAATCTTTTAAAAGCCTGCTCCTTAAGATTATTCTCGGTATATGGGCCACGAGAAAGACCAGATAAATTATTCACCAAACTAATAGATTGCGCCATCAACGATAAGAACTTCCCATTATTTGAGGGAAGTACCTCCCATATAAGAAGTTTTACTTTCGTAGGTGATATTATAGATGGGATTTTAGGTGTAATTGGAAAGGAAGATATTTGTGACGGTCAGATCTTCAACATAGGCTCAGAAAACGAACACACTACCCAGGAAGGTATCGATATTATTGAGAAGATCACTGGCAAAAAGATAAAATTTGATCACTTACCAAAAAGACCTGGTGACCAGCTTCGTACAAGCGCGAATATCGATAAAGCTAGAAGGCTTTTGGGCTACGATCCAAAAACTACATTTTATGAAGGTTTGGAAAAGCAAACTGAATGGTTCAGAAAGAATTGGGTGAAATAACTTACCTGTTCAGTAATTAAATAAAAAGTCTTTGATATCAACTTTCCGTTATATCTGGAATCTGATTTCCAGACTCTAATTTATTACCATACTCATAATAAAGCCATAATTCCTTGTATTCAGCAAGTCATAATTTCTTTTAAAAAAATGGATTGGATTTAGTTCAAATTTTCAATTTGTCCTTTTTACTCTGAATTATCTTCTCAAATTATTGATAATAGCACATAAAAGCTTTCACATTAATTAATAAGCTTTCATAAAGTATTGTCAAAAGGTTCCTTTTAGAAGGTCAGACCTGCAAAACTTACTAAATTAGGTAGTACGATTATTTCAAACCGATCAATAAACCCTTATAAATAACAGCATCAGGCCGTTATTTGTGTAAGTTTTCAAAATAATGCAGGAAATACCTGACCTATCTGAAAATTCTATTGAACAAATTTTAACAATTCTCAAAGAAGAGAAAGAGATAAGTTGTCGCTTACCTGATAGGGGAATTTTACATATAGAGAAGGAACTTCCCTACCTGGTGATTTACCGTCGAAAACCAAATGATAAAGGCACTAGAAGATTTGTAACCAATGAATCTTCTTACATGGTAATAGGAAATGAAGAGTTCAAAGGATACCAGAAATTACTTTATAAAATTTCAGACCAGATTTCTGCCGAAATGAAATCGTACCTCTTGTTTGAGATATATGCGGGAGATATAGATTCAACAAAGATTAAGATCAAAGGACCGGCACAGAGGTTACCTTCCACCCTGGACACATTACAGGAAGAGTTTTTAAAAATAAATTCAGAATTTACAGGTTTATACCTGGACACAGAGATTCTGGACACTCCCAACAGGCAACCCGAAGGCTCTCAACCTCTTATGAGTATCGAAGATGCCAAGAATTGCGGGGCTGTTGTCGTAGGCCTTGAAATACCACCGATATACAGAAATGATGAGAACCATTTATATCCGGTATTTTTCAGGAATTTCAAAGATTACCTAATCAAAGTGATCCACCGCTCTTTTTTTGAATTCATAAGAGTTCAAACTTCCGGCGGTGTTGCCAGTTTCAATGCACTGGGCCGAAAATATCTAAAGCAGATCGTATTTGATATAGACAAGCAACTGGCCAATATTGAAAAATCTTATCAATTTCTATGGCTGGTATCCCCGGCTAATATCCATGATATTAAAAAGCAATTCTTCGAGAGTAATTATGAGAAAGTGATCGATTACCATTACAGGTTATTACCTGTTGATCCAGATGTTCTTAAAAGGAAACTTTACAATCTGAAGCTTGAAGATATCGATGATCCTGCCATGTCCTATTTGTTCCGTGAAAAACGTGAGGAACTGGATATGCAGATCACCATGCTAAATGAGCGCGGAACCAGGAACTTCATGTATGATAGTATCAGGCTATACAAAGGTGTAGAAAATAATTTATGCGAGGAAGCCAGAAATATTCTTGAAAACGTTCCGGAAGAATCAGAATCTGAAGTAGATGAACTTTTAGATGCAAAAGCTTTCAGTAGTATGGCTCGAAAGGAATTCGATTATTTCAGGAAACAGGATGAAAACTTTAAATGCAAGGTACACATCAGGAAAGATGTAAATGTGATGATGGTTTCGCACGGTGAATTATACATTCCGGCAGATTATAAAATGAATCGTGTAGAAGCTGAAGCTCTCATACAACATGAGGTGGGAACACATGTTTTAACCTATTATAATGGTAGCAATCAACCCTTGAATCAGTTAAGTATTGGTCTGGCAGATTATGATCCGCTTCAGGAGGGACTGGCCGTAATGTCTGAATTTATGGTAGACGGACTTACCGCGAACCGGCTTCGAATTCTGGCAGGAAGAGTGATTGCTGGACAGGCTTTAATGGACGGAGGAAATTTCCAGGAAATATTCAGATTATTGAAATTAGATCATGGATTTTCTCCAGAAAGAGCTTTCAATATTACCTCCCGCATCATGCAGGGCGGTGGTTTTATGAAAGACATCATCTATTTAAAAGGCCTTGTATTATTAAAAGAACATTTAAAGAATGGCGGTGAATATGAACCTCTTTTAGCCGGTAAATACGGTATAAAGCACACCGGGATCATTAAGGAACTTACAGATAGAAAAGTTTTAAAACCTGTACAGGTAAAGCCTAGTTACCTGCACAGTGAAAAAATGTACGAAAAATTAGAATTAATCAGGCAGGGTTTAAGCCTGTCACAAATGGTATGTAAATGAAAATATGTTTTGTATTAAATGATATTGAAAGTGAAAAAAGCGGAACTTCGGTCGCTTTAATGTGTATGGCCCATCAAAGAGGTCATGAAGTTTATGCGATGGGAGTTGGTGATTTTAATTTTCACCATGACTCGCCTATCACTATCAATGCCACGCAGGTGCCTAAAAATACCAAAACCAAATCTCCAGATAAATTCCTGGAAGCTTTACAGGGTAAAAAAGCAAGGAAAAAGCAATTAGATTCCACCAAACTGGATGTATTGTTCATTAGGAACAATCCAACCGAGGAAGAAGGAAGACAATGGGCTGAACAGGCTGGTGTAGCATTTGGAAGAATGATACAACAACAGGATGTTTTGGTTCTAAATGATGCTTATGCTCTTTCCCATGCTTTTATTGATAAATTGTATTTCGAGGAATTACCTGAAGAGATCAAACCAGATTCAATCATCACTAGGGATAAAGACCAGCTTTTAGATTTCTGGGAGAAACAGAATAAGAAAATGGTTCTAAAACCATTGGAAGGTTCTGGAGGACAGGATGTATACCTCATCGATGAACATGAAAAGAATGTAAATCAGATCATAGATCATTTGAGCTCTCAGGGATATGTCATTGCTCAGGAATTTTTACCTGCGGTAAAGGATGGTGATGTTAGAGTTCTACTTCTTAACGGAAAAGTTATGGAAAAGGATGGAGAAAAAGCAATTATTAGACGAGTAGCCGGAGAAGGTGAATTCCGAAGTAATTTTGCCCTTGGCGCTACCGCAGATAGTAGTGATCTAACTCCAGCCATGAAAAAGATCGTTGAATTAACCGCACCTAAATTAATTAGAGACGGACTCTTCTTTGTAGGTCTGGATATCGTTAAAGATAAACTCATTGAAATAAATGTTCTTAGCCCGGGCGGAATGGAGCATTTCAAGGATATCGGCCTACCACCTTTTACAGATTATGTAATTGAAGCGATCGAAAGAAAAGTTGAATATAAAAAGGCATACGAAGGTCAGCTAAGCAATCGAACCTTAGCTACGATGGACTAAAATATTGTTATGAGCATAGAATTGAAAAAGGATATTCCAAGGATCATAGGGAAATACAGTTCTGGTAAAAAAGGCCCCCTGCTTTTTGTGACGGGCGGAATTCATGGAAATGAGCCAAGCGGTGTCAAAGCTTTGATAACAGTTTTTGAAGAACTTGAAAGAATTAAGCCTGAAATTGATGGAACGATTGTGGGAGTTTCAGGAAATAAAAAAGCGTTAAATCAAAATAAACGCTATATAGATGAAGACCTCAACAGAACTTGGACAGAAGATAATGTAAAAAAAGAATCTCCCGATTCTCATGAGGAGAGAGAGATGTTCGAGATCATAAATGTCCTGAAAGAGCAATCTGAAGGCGATTTTACAAAACGATATTTTTTAGATTGCCATACCACTTCTTCAGCGAGTCTCCCCTACATCTCGGTACAGGAAGTGAATGATAATGATGAATGGGCACATAAATTCCCTACCTATATTATTAGGGGATTTAGTGATATCATTACGGGAGATATAGATCATTATTTAAGCAGGATAGGTATGACTGGTTTCGTTTTTGAAGCTGGACAGCATACGGATAAAACATCCCAGGAAAACCATGAAGGTGTTATTTGGCTGGCTTTAAAGGAAGCTTGCAATTTTGACTTAACAAAAATTTCAACCTATCCGGAATGTGTAGATAGTTTTGCAAAGAAAAATGCACCGGAACAAAAAACCTTTGAGATCATATATCGCCATGGCCTGGAAGATTCGGATATTTTTGAAATGGAGCCGGGTTATGAAAACTTTCAAAAGATCAAGAAAGGGGAACTACTAGCAAAACAAAATGGCAATGACGTTGTGAGTGAATGGGATGCTTACATTTTTATGCCGTTATATCAATCCCAGGGAAATGATGGTTTTTTCGTAGTGAAAGCAGTATAAAATTCAAGGCCGGTATGCCCGGCCTTTTTCTATTCCTTAACGATCCCAATAACCTCACCAGTGCTGCAATTTAACCGTAGTAATTCTTTACCAGTTAATCCATACATACCAGAAGGAACCCTGTAATCACCTTTACCATCATGTGATACAACCATGATGATCTCAACCCCGCTTCGAGGATCAACCAATGGACTTTTACACGAGGTGTCATCAAGACTTAAACCAGGTTTTGGCTCAAATGCCACAGGAGTATCTGTCGCAGGTCTGACTGTCTTTTCATTAAAATTTTGTGTAGTTCCACAACCGAAGAAAAAGGCCAGGAATAGCAGGCTGTAAAAAGTTCTTTTCATCTGATTTCAGAAATTAAATTAATCTTGAAATTAAATAAAATTCCAATTCAAATTTCTGAAAATCAATTTATTGAATAGTTATTTTACAAACTCAAGACAAACAGGCGTTTTTATCTGAAATACTGGTTCCTGTGGCTTCAATTTTCCAGTTTCTTCATTGATCTTATAGGTAGTAATATTCCCGGTATCCTGGCTGGCGGCATAAAGGTATTTTCCGTATGGTGAAATCGCGAAATTTCTGGGTGTCTTTCCTGCAACCGGAATATAATCCACATGGGTTAGTTTACCAGTTTCAGAATTGATCTGAAAAATAGCTATGCTGTTATGGCCACGATTGGAGGTATATAAAAATTTTCCAGAAGGATGTATATGGATATCCGCAGCTGAATTCCCCTGGCGATATGTTTCAGGTAATGCTGAGATATTTTGAAGATGGTTAAGACTTCCATCGCTTTTAACTGAAAAAGCACTTACAGTACTATTCAATTCATTTATCGAATATAGAAAACTTCCATTTTTAGCAAAGCTTATGTGGCGCGGGCCAGCACCCTTTTCCAACTCAATAGATTTCTCCTTGTGAGGTTCTAATTGGCCAGTCATAATATTAAAACGATAGATCCATATTTTATCATTTCCAAGATCGGCTATATAAGCATAACGATTATCCCCACTAATTTTTACAGAATGTGCATGCGCTGAGTCTGAATTTTCCAGTTTTAGCTCCTGGCTTTTCCCTAAACTACCATCAGATCCAATTTTATAGACCATCACAATCCCGCCCATATAATTGCTTACAAAAGCATATTTACCAGATCTATCCAGAGCAATGTGACAGGGGGCAAAACCACCTGTTCCAAGTTTTCCAATATTCTTTAAAGAGCCGTCCTCCTGAATTTCAAAAGAATGAACTACACCGCTATCACCATCCTTAGGTCCAAGTTCACTTACGGCATAAACATATTTTCCCATTTTGCCCACTTTCACAAAGGAAGGATTTATAAGCTGGGCGGCGGTACAAACGAATTCAAGATTCCCGGTTTGAGGATCCTGATTCAATAAATATATCCCTTCAGCTTTTCCATCCACGTGTCCTTCTTTCCTGGTATAGGTCCCAACGTAGATCTTATTTATAGAATCCCTTTTCTTTACCACATCGCTCTGCGCTTCCATAGGTTTAAAACAAGTAATGGACAGAAGACATAAAATTATCAAACTTCTCATAATATTGTATTTATGGTTATAACCATTTTTTTCTTTTGAAATAATAGAGCATTAATAAGAAAATAATGATCATCACTCCCCAAAGTACAAAGTAGCTATATTTCCATTGCAATTCAGGTATATATTCAAAATTCATCCCATAGATACCCGCAATGAAGGTAAGCGGAATGAAAATACTTGCCATGATCGTTAAAACCTTCATCACCTCGTTCATCTTGTTACTTATGGTAGTCATATAAAGGTCCATAAGACCCCAGATCATTTCCCGATAAATATCTATATGTTCTGAAATCTGAATGATATGATCATGAAGATCTCTAATATAATTGATGGTACTATTTTCTATAAGGCGAGTGTCCATTTTTTCTAATCTGCTTACTACTTCCCTTAAAGGAAAAACAGATCTTCTTATTCGCAATATCGTTTGTTTTAGTTCCTGGATCTCCTGGGTTACATTATCATTTGGTTTATTGATAAATAAACTGGCTTCCATTTCTTCAATGCGATCACTTATATCATCTATCACCAGGAAATAATTATCTATTATAGAATCGAGTAGAGCAAACATTAAGTAATCTGCAGACCTCCCGCGAATCCTTCCTTTCCCAGTCTCCAGTCTTTCCCTTACCGGGTCGAATACATCCCCATCTGATTCCTGAAAAGTTAATAGGTAATTCTTGCCAACGATCATACTTATATGCTCATTCTCAATATTACCATTCTTATAATAAAGCATCTTGGCGACTATAAAAAGGTAATCCTCATACTCTTCTACCTTAGGTCGTTGCCCAGTGTTCACTATATCTTCCATCACCAGTGGATGAAGTTCATAATATTCGCCCAGCTTTTCAATCTCCCTAACATTACTAAGACCATCAATATTGAACCAGGTGATCCTCTCCTCGTCTACGAACTTGAAAGCATCTTCTGTAGAAGTAGAAGTAAATCTTTCATATTGCTCAAGATTATAATCTATTACATCGAGTTTGGTTTCGCCAGAATCCTTTGTTCCCACGTAGGTCATGGTACCCGGGATCTGGTTTACAGTTTTGGTATTCTTGGGACGGCGAAGCAAGGATTTAGGTCTTTTAAGAGCCATATATAAGTATTTAAAAGCAATTTAATCAATAAGGTCAATTTCCAGACCTTGAAATCTTCCGATTATAAAAAGCAGTTAACCGAATTTAATTTTGATAAATGTAAGAATAATCCGCTAACACAAGGTTTTTAGATCACTTTGAGCTTCTCATTTTTGAAAAATAAAACTGAATTGAAGTTTAGAAATTGAATAAAATCTAAGCTTAATTTTACCTTTGCGCCTATGAAAGAAGCTGTGCTGTTAGATACCCTGAAAGAATATTTTGGTTACGAGAGTTTTAGACCTCTTCAGAAAAAGATCATAGCATCTGTTTTTGACGGAAAGGACAATCTGGTCATTATGCCCACCGGTGGTGGTAAGTCTATTTGCTATCAGTTACCAGGGATTTTGCTTCCAGAGATCACCCTGGTCATTTCTCCGCTTATTGCCTTAATGAAAGATCAGGTGGATGGGTTAAATGCCAATGGGGTTCCCGCGGCTTACTTGAATAGCAGTCAAGATGAAGCAGATAAGCAGGCTATTTTTCAAAAGATCGATAATAAGGAGATCAAATTACTATATGTAGCACCCGAAAGTCTTCAGTTCGTAGACCGGTTCCTCACCGATGGTAAGGTAAGCCTTATTGCCATAGATGAGGCACACTGTATTTCCAGCTGGGGTCACGATTTCAGGCCGGCCTATACTCAACTTGGTTATTTAAAGAATCGCTTCCCTTCTACTCCGGTTCTGGCGCTAACCGCTACTGCAGATAAAGCTACCCGAAACGACATCTGCAAACAGCTTAATATCCCGAATGCTAAGAAACATGTAGCCTCCTTTGATCGTAAGAACCTGAGTCTCGAGGTGAAACAAGGTATTAAACGTTTTGAACAGATCTCAGATTTTTTAAAGAACAGAAAAAAAGAAAGTGGTATCATCTATTGTTTAAGCCGAAAGACCACTGAAGAACTTGCTTCAAAACTAAAAGTAAAAGGTTTTAAAGCCGAAGCCTACCACGCTGGCCTGGATCACCTGGAGCGTTCACAGATCCAGGATGATTTCATCAATGACGAAAAACAGATCATCTGCGCGACCATCGCTTTTGGGATGGGTATCGATAAATCGAATATCCGCTGGGTGATACATTACAACATGCCGAAGAACCTGGAAGGTTATTACCAGGAGATTGGCCGTGCAGGAAGAGATGGATTACCATCAGACACACTTCTCTTTCATAGTTACTCCGATGTGATCCAGCTTCAGAAATTCGCTTCGAATGCCAAGAACGAAGAAGTTCAGCTGGCTAAACTGGATAGGATGAAGCAATATTCAGAAGCTCTGAGCTGCCGCCGAAAGATCCTCTTAAGTTATTTCGGGGAATACCTGGAAGAAGATTGTGGTAACTGCGATATATGCCGGAATCCACCTGAATTCTTCGATGGAACGGTAATAGCACAAAAAGCACTTTCCTGTATCTTCAGGTTGAAAGCTTCTGAACCAATTTCGGCCGTGATCGATGTTCTTCGTGGTTCCCAGAACGAAGTAGTAAGAAGAAGTAATTACCAGGAACTCTCTACTTACGGGATCGGTAAGGATATTTCCTGGCATCATTGGCAGCAATACATCATTCAGCTTATCAATTTAGGATATATAGAGATCGCTTTCGACCGCAACAATAGACTGCAACTTACCGAACAGGCTAAAAAAGTCCTTTTCGAAAATGAAAAAGTGCCTCTGGCAGATGTCAAGGATAAAAAACCACAGGCACAGGCTGAAAAAACTACTACTGCAAATAATTCCTTATTCGAAAGATTAAGGCAATTGCGACTGGAAATTGCCCGGGAAGAAGATATTCCTGCTTATCTCATCTTTAATGACGCTGCCTTAAAGGATATGGAAAAACAACGACCAATGTCAGATTCCGAATTCATGCTCATTAATGGAGTGGGAAGAAAGAAAATGGAGGATTATGGTTTTAGATTTATAAAGGAGATCATTGCTTTTAGCAAGGAAAAAAGAGAAAAGAAAACAAAAAAGAAGACCAAAAAAGGGAATACTTTAAAAGAAACCCTGTCTCTTTATAAAGATGGTTTAAGTGTAGAGGAGATCGCAAAAGAACGAGGCGTTGCCAGGAATACGATATTCTCCCATTTAATAAAACTCTATGATGAAGGTGAAGAAGTAAACCTGAAGCAATTCGTGCCTAAATCTGAGCTGCAATCCATTAAAACTGCCAAAAAGAAACTGGATAATCCCAGCGGACTAAGAACCTATTTTGAACATTTTGAAGAAGCTATTCCGTATGAAACCATCAAGATCTCATTAAAGATCCTGGAAAAGGAATAGGTCAATCGAATTCGATTTTATTTAATATTAATCCGGAAGCCGGGGCAATATAGTCCATTTGTAATTCGGGACTATCAGGTTTAAGACTATTACTGATGTCCTCAAGGCTTAACTCTCCCCTGCCTACCAGCACGAGGCTGCCCATCATGAGCCTAACCTGGTGACGCAAAAATCCGGAGGCATGAATATGGAAAATATAGGAACGCTCCGGGAAGAAATTGGCGGTATACTCAGTATTCTCTACCAGTTCAGATTTGATCATCTCTCTCTCAAAAGTGCTCTTATCTGAAACCCGAACGCAATAGTTTTTAAAATTATGTTTTCCCTGGAATAAGCTTGCGGCTTCCTTCATTTTTTCAATATCCAGATCTTCCTGGAAATTTGCCATAAAGGGAGCGCAAAAAGGATGAAATTTGTCCCCTACGCTAAACAAATAGGCGTATTCCTTGGTTTTGGAATGCTGGATGATATTGAACTTTTCATCTACTTCTTCTATACTTAATGCCCTAATATCCTGGGGAAGGTTTTTGTTGAAATCTTTCAGAAATTCATCCAGGTCTGCAAGAGGTTCATGATCAAGGAATAATTCAAAAGCAGATTCTTCTGCAGAAACCATGGCATCTGTCCTGCTAGTCCCAAGAATTTTACATTTCGCATCGGGCATGACCCATCTCAATGTTTTAGTGATCAAACCTTCCACGGTTTTTACATCTGGTTGTTTTTGCCAACCATGCAAACGGTAACCTAAATACTGAATCTTAATAAAATAATAGAATCGCTTTCGGAACAAATCTTGGATTTTGGCCAAAGATATTCATAATAATCTGCAAACCTAAAGTACTGTAGCAAGTCATTTCATAAGAGATTAATATTCTTATAATTAATCCCAAAATCACTAAATTTATATTGAGTAGATGATAGTTTCTGAATCGCTCCAGATGATCGTAGACATTTATAACTATTTCAAGAAAAGACCGGGATTCCATAAACTTATAGGAGAACAATACCTTATTGTTGAATATAAATGTCCGCTAGAAGTGGAAGACTACCAGTTCTGGACCGAGTCTAACCTTATAACTTTTGTAATAAGCGGAAAAAAGGACTGGATATCTGCCGGGGATATTTACCATATTGAAACTGGTGATGCCTTATTTATTAAGAAAGGTGTTTATACCACTAAACAATATCTTGATGTGGAGTATTGCGTTATCCTCTTTTTTATGCAGGATAGTTTTATAAAAGAATTCATATTAAATAATCCGGATCTTAACCTCACAAAATTTATCCCCAAAAATTCCTTTAACCAGGTTTACCCTATAGAAACTACCGAAACCTTTCAGTCTTTGGTTTTCAGCATTTTTAATTATTTCAAGTCTGGCGAAGATATACCCCGAAATCTTGTTGAAATAAAATTCAGGGAACTTCTTTATAATATTGTTCTAAACCCTAAGAACTCTGCCCTTATCAATTATTTCATTTCCCTGAAAGAACAGGCCGGATCGAATCTTGAAAATATCATGCTCAAAAACTTTCAGTATGATCTTAAAATAGAGGATTTTGCCAGGCTCAGCGGACGAAGTGTCTCCACATTTAAAAGGGATTTTAAAAATGAATTCAATACCACTCCCGGTAAATGGATCCTGGAAAAAAGGTTGCAAAGGGCGAAAAGCCTTATCGTGGGTACAAATCTTAATATAAATGAGATTTGCTTTGAGAGCGGATTTAAGAATCCGTCACATTTTAATGAAGCTTTTAAAAGAAAATATAAATCGACTCCGAGAGAATTCAGATTAGAAAATATCCATTAGTGATCCAAAAGACCCCTAGAGAAAATAAATTGAACTTAAGAGAAAATAGCTTCCCCCTAACCGTTCATAAATTTGACTATAGATAATCGCTAAAAAGACTGGTCTTTTTTAGCTAAAAATCAAAGTCATGAAAACAAATTCGATAGTAAAACAAAGACAATTACCCCTAATTGAAAATTATGTAGAATCTCCTGAAAAAGCCTGGATCACAGATGTAGCTTTTGTTGAAGGAAAAAACCTTGACAAACCTTTTCATACGGAAGTAAAGATTAATGAAGAATTACAAACATCTGTTGGTATTGGGGTTCACCGGGCCCTAGGTGGTTACCACGATCTTCCCAATCCCGGGGATATGTTATGTGCTACCCTGGCTTCCTGTTTTGAAAGTACTCTTAGAATGATCGCAGAAAGAATTGGCGTAAAACTAACCTATACCTTCGTCAAGGCCGAGGCTCATGTAGATGTAAGGGGAACTTTGATGATGGACAAAACGGTGCCGGTTGCCTTCCAGTCTATGGACCTAACCATAAAAGTCAAAACTGACAATGATGATAATAAATTACCGATTTTGCTAAAAGCAACTGAGAATAGTTGCGTCATCTTTCAGACTTTGAGATTAGCTATCCCAATTAGGATAAAGAATGAACAAGAGATGGCTCATGCCGTGGAATTATAAATTATAGTTAATTTATGAAGGCTCTTTAAAAAGAGCCTTTTTTTATTGCTTTTATCTGGGTAGATTGAAGAAAATATTCCGCGCATGAAGCCAAGTCAGAAAAAAGTAGCCCATAAATGCCTTCTAAAATTTGAGGAAGGTTTTTCAAATATGGAAGATCTAAGGACTGAGATTTCCAGTAGTCTTGCTACAGATAACAATCTTTGGTTAAGCTATGATGAAGATGCCGGAATTGAACGCCTCACCAGAACAGAAAATGGTTATGGTTATCATAAGCATTATGACCTTTTTGATTTTTTTGACCTTCCCTCTAGCAATGGGGAAGCAGACATGGAAGCACTCGCCTATCAGGAACCATATCTTTGGTTCTGCGGAAGTATGAGTCTCAAAAGAAATTCGCCATCGTCAGACGAATCCCTGGATAAACAACTTATGCAATTAAGTGAGATCGCCATAGATGAGAACAGGTTCAGTCTTGGATGCATACCCTGTATTAATAAGAATGGTACTTATGAATTACTGAAAGAATCCGATTATAAAGGCAGGAAGATAAGGCCGCTAATGCTTAGGGGCGGCACAAAGAGCACCGAATTGCATAATGCACTTATGACAGATGAACATCTCGAAAAGTTTATGAGAATCCCTTGTAAAGATAATGGCTTCGACATTGAAGGCCTGGCAGTTTTTGAAAATAGGATCTTTATAGGTCTAAGAGGTCCAGTATTGAATGGATATGCCGTGATCCTTGAAATAGGCTGTAAGGAATTTGACGGGGAACTCCTTCTTTCAAAGAAACCTGATGAGGAAAAGCTATATCGAAAGCATTTTCTGGATCTCAATGGAATGGGGATAAGAGAACTCAATATTACCAAAACTGGAGATCTTTACCTTTTGGCTGGCCCTACTATGGATCTTGATGGGACCATTAGTATTTATAAGATCAAGGGCGGTCTGCCAGATGAAAAAGGAAGCGTGATCCATGATCCCGAAAGATTGTTTGATGTTGCCAGGGGTGCTGAGCTAGAACATGGAGCAGATAAAGCGGAAGGAATGGCTTTTCTACCAGATGGCAAACTACTAATTACATACGACACGCCGATTAAAGAAAGATTAGAAGGAAATACCGGAGTATGGATGGATTGTTACGATCTTGACTGATCCTGGAATCTGTTTGCAAGGTCTTAATGAATGCCCTTTATATTTTTTATCTTGCTAAATCAAATAACGATCCTAATGAAAAAGTCCCTACTATTATTTTTCCTGACTGCTCTTATAAGTCTTACCGCTGTTTCACAATCAGGAAAAGATCAGGTAACCAGTGAAGATTACGAAAGGGCTGTACAGTTTCTTAGTGAGAATACAGATGCCCTGGTCTATAGAAAGCACGTTAGTCCCACCTGGCTGGATAGTGAGAACTTCTGGTACCAGGTTTCTACCGTGAATGGAGAAGAATATGTACTGGTTAATGTCAGGAATGGTGAAAAACAAACTGCCTCATCATTAGATAAATTACTGAGCAATACTAAACTTCAGAAAAAGTCGGATGAAAAATTATATACTAGTTCAGAAATGGTTTCGCCCAATGGTAAGAAAGTGGCTTATATTAAAGACTGGAATCTATGGATGAGAAATCTTGAAACAGGCAAGGAAACCCAGCTTACCAGAAATGGAATAGAGAATTACGGTTATGCCACCGATAATGCCGGATGGAAAAAAAGTGATAAGGCAATTCTGTTATGGTCACCAGATTCTAAAAAAATTGCTACCTACCGCCAGGATCAAAGACATGTGAGCGATATGTATCTAGTCACTACAAATATTGGCGCGCCTAAATTGCAAAAATGGAAATATCCCCTTCCGGAAGATGAAAAAGCGATACAAATAGAAAGGGTAATCGTTGATACAGAGAATCAGGAGGTCATTAACCTAAAGATGGAACCTGATCCACGCAGAGGAACGCTTTGCGATAATATTAGCTGTTCCGGAAGCTACGATGATAATGAATGGAGTGAGGATTCCTCGAGATTGTATTTTGTATCTACTTCCAGAGATCATAAATCGGCAAAACTCAGAATGGCAGATGCCACTACCGGTGAAGTAAAGGACATTTTTGAAGAAAAAGTAGATACACAATATGAATCTGGTCGCGGGGAGATCAACTGGCGTTATCTGGATGATTCGAATGAGATCATCTGGTATTCAGAAAGAGATGATTATGGCCATCTGTATCTGTATGATGCTGAAACTGGCAAATTGAAAAACCAGATCACTAGTGGTGATTTTGTAGTCACCAAATTATCTTATGTGGATGAAGAAGAAAACGAGATATATTTTTTAGCAAATGGAAAGAACAAGGAGGAGAACCCATATTTCAGTTATCTCTATAAAATAGATCTTTCAGGAAAGAACTTAAAAAGTCTGACTCCTGAAACCGGAACCCATTCTATCAATTGGTCTCCAGATCATCAATATTTTGTGGATAATTACTCCACTCCTACTCAACCAAATATTGCGGTTCTAAGGAAAAGCAATGGAAAGATCATTAAAGAACTCGAGAAAGAAGATATTCAGGCATTAATAGAAAATGGCTGGAAGGCCCCAGAAGAATTTTCTGTAAAATCTGCGAATGGGGAATGGGATCTTTACGGACTCATGTTTACTCCTACACACCTTGATAAAACTAAAAAGTATCCGATAGTAAATTATATCTACCCTGGACCACAAGGAGGAAGTATTCGTGGCTGGTCATTTAAGGCCTCCAGAAGGGACCATCAGGCCCTGGCAGAGCTCGGTTTTATAGTCATCGTTTTGGAAGGAACCTGTAACCCAGGTAGAGAGAAATCTTTCCACGATGCCTGTTATGGAAGTCTTTCAGAAAATACTTTGCCAGACCAGATAAGTGGAATAAAACAACTTGCTGAGAAATATGCCTATTTAGATACCACGGAAATTGGTGTTTGGGGTCATTCCGGTGGAGGTTCCGCCACGGTAGCTGCCATGTTTAAATATCCCGATTTTTATAAGGTCGGTATTGCCGAATCTGGTAACCACGATAATAGAAATTATGAAGATGACTGGGGAGAAAGGTATATTGGACTTATGGGAAAAGATCCAGACAGCACTTCTGCTTATATTTATGATGCTAACGCACAATATGCTGATAATTTAGAAGGTGAATTAATGCTGATTCATGGAGCGATGGATGATAACGTACCACCTTATCACACTTACCTGGTGGTGGATGCACTTATTAAAGCCAATAAGGATTTTGACCTTATCATTCTGCCACATGCACGACATAGTTATGGTGATGATTTCTATTATATTATGCGAAGAAGATGGGACTATTTTGTAGAGAAACTAAGAGGTGCTACTCCTCCTGAAAACTTCAAAATAAACCTGAAAAAATAAATAAAATCAAAATGAAAGATCCTGAAATAGTAGAAATGGAACCGAAAAAGCTGGTAGGCATTAGCCTTCACACCAGTCTGGCAGATGACAAAACAGCTCTTCTCTGGAAAAGGTTCATGAAGTACAAAAAGAACATCACTAACGCTAAAAGCGATGATCTCTTTTCTGTTCAGGTGTATGATGAAGGATTCATGTCTGGACAATTCAATTCTCAATCGGTCTATGAAAAATGGGCTGCTCTTGAGGTAGAAGATTATTCAGATCTTCAGGAAAATATGAAGGGACTAAAACTTCCCGGTGGATTATATGCCGTTTTCACCCATGAAGGGACCTCCAAGGAATTTGCTGAAACGGCGAAATTCATATTCGACGAATGGATACCAGCTTCTGAATATACCCTGGACAACAGACCACATTTTGAAGTTCTGGGCGAAGAATACAAAGGTCCTGAAAATCCTGATTCAAAAGAAAAGATCTGGATTCCCATCAAAAAATGATCTATGAGAAATTATCTATCTCTTGTCCTATGCTTTATCTCTTCCATAGGTATTTCTCAGAATTTACTTAAAACTGAACCGGTCTTCAAAGACTTTCAGGAATTATTAAAAACCAGGGATTTTACCGTTTATGAAAACGAAGCTTACTTCACTTTACAGAGCATGAATGAAAATATCTCTGTAATCGTTAGAGCCAGGAGGAATAACAATGAATGGAATGATAGAGTTATCGTTGATTTCAGCGGAAAATATAAGGACCTTGAGCCTATGCTCTCCCCAAATGGATTGAAATTATTTTTCGTCTCGAACCGCCCTGTCTCAGATTCAGCAACAAAAAATAAGGATTTTGATATCTGGTATGTTGAAAGAAATAAAATTGATGATGAATGGTCTGCACCGATTAATTTAGGTAAACCTATCAATACGAAAGCAGATGAGTTTTATCCCTCTGTCACTAATTCCGGAAATTTATATTTCACCAGGCCCAACCCGGATAATAAATCTGAAGATGACATTTTCTATAGTCAGTTCATTAACAATTCATATGCTGATCCAACGGTTCTTGATGACGCCATAAATACGAAGGGATATGAATTTAACTCATACATTGCTCCAGATGAAAGTTACCTTATTTTCTCTGGTTATAACCGGGAAGACGGTTTAGGGAGTGGCGATATGTATATAAGTACTAGATCAAAGGACGGGAAGTGGTCTAAAGCTAAGAACCTTGGAAAAGGAATAAATTCAGACCAAATGGATTATAGTCCTTTTGTAGATACCACTACCGGCATCCTATACTTTACCAGTAGAAGATCTGCTCTTGAAAAAGAGAAGGATCAGGATTATTCCGAGCTTATCAACATTATAAATTCCTATGAAAATGGCCTAAGCAGAATTTATAGGGTTGATTTTTCTGAATTTATTGAAGAAGAATAAAATATTGAAATTTGAAAGATCAAAATATTCTTGACCAGTTCAAAGGTTTTCTCAACACCAGGGATATTTTCCTTTCCAATGATGGAACAATAAAATCCTTTAAATTTCCTGAGATCAATATTACAGATTCACTATTGAATGATCTTAATGATCTAGATCATCCCCGAAATTCAGTTCTGGGAAAACGAATGGAAAGTTTCTTTGAGATAGCCATTAGGAATAGCAGCAAGTATGAATTGATCGCTTCGAATATCCAGATCATAAACGAAAAAAGAACAATTGGCGAATTGGATTTCCTGGTTTTTGATAATGAAAGATTAAAGCCTTTGCATATTGAGCTGGTCTATAAACTTTATGTTTATGATCCGGAACTTTCTCCTGAAAAAAATAAATGGATCGGCCCGAATAGAAGAGATAGTTTTTCTGAAAAATTGCAAAAATTAAATTCAAGGCAGTTTCCCTTGCTCTATAGCCAGGAAGCGCTTTCTTATCTTGATGATTTGAATTTAAATTCTGTTGAAATAGAACAGCAGCTTTGCTTTAAAGCCCAGCTTTACCTACCTAGAAATTCAGAATATCACCAATCTGGCCTCATAAATCCCGATTGTTTAACCGGAAACTGGTTAACCTTAGAAGATTTCAAAAATTCGGGGTGGAAACAAAATTTGTTTTTTAGCCCAGGAAAAAGAAACTGGAGCTGTGATCCTTCAATTAATTCTGAATGGTACAGCTATGATGATTTACTTGATAGTATTCAGCAATTATTTGAAAAAAAGAAAGCTCTCTTGGTTTGGATGAAAACAGAAAATTCAATTCACAGATTTTTTATAGTTTGGTGGTAAATGATTAGAGCAATAACATCTACCGATGCCACGGAGATCCTCCATATCTATGAGCTGGGGCTGGAAACGCGTAATGCGACTTTCGAAACCAAAGTGCCAACCTGGGAAGAATGGGATAATAAACATCATCTGCATTCCAGATTGGCCATGGTTGAAGAAGACCAGATTCTAGGATGGGCTGCCCTGGCTCCCTTTTCTAAACGGGAAGTTTACAAAGGCGTGGCAGAAGTAAGTATATATATACATCCTGCTCATTCAGGTAAAGGAATTGGTTCTAAATTAATGCAGGAGTTGATCAGATCTTCAGAAGAAAATAAAATCTGGACATTGTTCTCCAGCGTATTTCCAGAGAATCAAGCCACCATCAGGCTGCATACTAAGTTCGGATTCAACCTCCTTGGTCGTAGAGAAAAGATCGCGCAATTGGATGGAATTTGGCGAGATACACTCATTTTTGAAAGACGAAGTAAAATTGTTGGAATAAATTAAATACTGAATCAATAATGGTGGAACTATTCCAGGAGATCAATATTTTATATTTAATAGTACTCTTTTTTGCAGGATTAATTGCTTTTACCATTTCTACAGTTTCCGGTGGAGGTGGTGCATTGATACTGGTTCCTCTTTTAAATTTCATGCTGGGCACTTCTAAAACCGCACCTGTTTTAAACCTGGGAACTTTTATTGGGAGACCTGCCAGACTTATTCTATTCTGGAAATATATTAACTGGAACGTTTTCTGGTATTATGTACCGGCCGCCTTGCTAGGAGCCTTTTTAGCCGGATGGTTCTTTACTAGAGTAGATTCTTACTGGTTACAGATCCTGGTCGGTTTATTTCTAATAAGTACTGTATTTCAATATCGATTTGGTAAAAAGGAAAAGTCATTCCCGGTAAAACTTTGGTATTTTATTCCTCTTGGATTTATTGTTTCTGTTTTAGGAACCATCATAGGTGCCCTTGGTCCAATTTTGAATCCCTTTTACCTTAATCTTGGATTAGACAAAGAAGAATTGATCGCGACCAAGACAGTAAATTCATTTTTTCTAGGGATCGCCCAAATTGGAAGTTATACATTCTTTGGATTGTTACATGGAGATCTATGGATCTACGGTATTGCTCTTGGGCTTGGAACAGTGGCTGGTAACATTCTAGGAAAAAAATTCCTCTCAAAAATGAAGAGTAGTACTTTCCGTAAACTGCTCATACTTTTTATGGTCGTTAGCGGAATTTTACTCATTTATAATCAGCTGAAGTAACTTATTATTTTAATTTTGTAATCTCCAAAAAACTACGTTATGCAGCCGGGTTACCGGGAAGCGGTTAAAGCCTCCTATTTTAGTATTGCAGGAAATGCCCTTTTAGCAATTGCTAAGGCAGTAACCGGTATTTTTGGAAATTCCTATGCGCTTATCGCAGATGCAATAGAATCTACTACCGATGTTTTTTCTTCTTTGCTGGTTCTTCTCGGTTTGAGATATGCCAACAAACCTGCTGATGAGAATCATCCCTATGGCCATGGAAAAGCCGAGCCACTTATTACCTTCATGGTGGTAGGATTTCTAATAGTTTCTGCTACTGTAATTGCTTATGAAAGTATTGAGAATATACAAACACCTCATGAAGTTCCGGAACCGTATACCCTGGTAGTTCTTATGGTAATTATCCTGATCAAGGAAATTTCATACCGGTTCGTTTCAAAAAAGGGAACCGAAATTAATAGTTCAGCCTTAAAGGCAGATGCCTGGCATCATCGCAGCGATGCTATAACTTCCCTAATGGCATTTATCGGGATTTCTATTGCGCTCTTTTTGGGCAAGGGTTATGAAAATGCAGACGACTGGGCTGCTTTGTTCGCTTCAGGATTTATCCTTTTTAATGCTTATCTCATCTTAAGACCGGCTCTAGGTGAAGTGATGGATGAGCATAGATATGATGATGTTGAATTAGAGATCAGGGAAATTGCCCAGAAAATTGACGGAGTTGTGGATACCGAAAAATGCTTCATTAGAAAGACCGGAATGACCTATCACGTAGACCTTCATATAGCGGTAGATGCTAAAATAAGTGTAAAAACAGGGCATGATATCGCACATAGAGTAAAAGACGGTATCCTGGAAAAACTACCACAGGTTGCAGATGTTTTAATTCACGTGGAACCAGACGACGAACTGTAGAACCATTCAGTTTCGTTTAAATAAACTTTGATAATTATTAAGAAATATTTAGCACAACACAGCGGCTTAGGGCTTTGATGTGGCTCTGGTAAGGCGTATCTTATAGGTTAAATTAACCGAAAAATATATTAGATATGTCGATGATTAATGAACAAGAATTCAAAAAACTGGCCAATATAAAGAGTGACACTTGTGTTTCCATATTTATACCTACACAGCGGGCCGGGAAAGAAGTACTCGAGGAAAAAAATAAAAAGCATTTACATTGTGAATGGGTACAGATCCGTAAAAAACTAAAAGAAGATAATGTTGAAGAAAGCGTTATAGAAAAAATAGGGAAACCTATCCAGGAACTTCTGGAAGACCGGGACTTTTGGAGACATCAGTCTGATGGTCTGGCCATTTTTGCTTCTCCAGATTTTTTTGAAAGCTATACTTTACCAGTGAATTTTGAAGCTTACCACTATATTTCAGAGGAGTTTTACGTAAAACCTCTAGTTCCGGCAATGACAGGCGACGGGAAGTTCAATATTCTTGCTATTCAACTTGAAAAAGTAAGTCTCTTTGAAGCTTCAAAATATAGCATAGCACCTGTTGAAATTGATGACCTCACCCCTTCCCGACTGGAAGAAAGGGTTGGTTTCGATTTTAAAGAAAAAGCCTTGCAGTTCAGGACTCAGGGAGAAGGCGGAGATAAGACCCAGTTTCATGGACATGGAGGAAGTGAGCGTGATGAAAAAACGGAGATCAAACAGTTCTTCAGAGCAGTAGACCAAGGGTTGAAAGACTATCTAACCCGGGAAAAATTACCATTGGTAGTTTATTGTCAGGATTACCTGTTTCCAATTTATAAAGATGCGAACACTTACAATCACTTGATGGACGAAGTAATTCCCGGAAACCCGAATGACTCTGATCTCTTAGGCATACATCAAAAAGCAATGGAAGTGGTGGAGCCTTATCTAAATGAGAACAGGAATGAAAAGATCGAAAAGTATAAAGAGCTAAGTCAAACCGAAAATACCACTTCTGCAGTGAGCGATATCATTCCTGCTGTTTATCAAGGAAAAATAGATACTTTATTTATTGAAAACCGGGCTGAGATCTGGGGAGATTATAAAGAAGATGAAATGAAGGTGGAATTTTCAGAGGACAGAAAGAATGGAAGCATATCTTTATTGAACCTCGCTGCCAAAAAAACGATTGAAATGGGTGGAAAAGTCTATCTAGTGGAACATGAGTTCATGCCGCAAAAGAAATCAAAAATGAATGCTTTATTGAGATTCTAAAATAATCGATGGGCCTGTAACTAACTTGCAGGCCCATTTTAATATATTTTTGGCTGAATAAGAAAGGACTAATATTTTAATCTTAACTTTAGTCACCCAAATAAATAAAAATTAATGGAAACAAATTTAGCTGTACTTATAGACGGCGACAATATACCATCTGCTCATGTAAAGGAAATGATGGAAGAAATTGCCAAATATGGCAACCCTACGATCAAAAGAATCTATGGTGACTGGACCAAACCTCATTTAAATAAATGGAAGAATGTTCTCTTAGAGAACGCTATCCATCCTATTCAACAATACGGTTATACACAGGGAAAAAATGCGACAGATTCTGCCATGATCATCGATGCGATGGATATTCTATATTCCAACAAAGTTGATGGATTCTGCCTGGTTTCAAGTGATTCAGATTTTACCCGCTTGGCTACGAGGCTTCGAGAAGCTAGTATGAAGGTTATCGGCATCGGCGAGAAAAAGACTCCAGATCCTTTTATTGTGGCATGCGATAAATTCATTTATATCGAGATCCTTAAGAATAACACTAAGGAGTCTGAGAGTGATAAAAGCAATAAAGAAAAAGGCACTAAAAAGCAGAACTTAGATAAGATCACTCCAAAAGTGATTAGACTCATATCTCATACTATATCTGATGTAGCCGATGAAGATGGCTGGGCTTTTCTAGGAGATGTGGGAAGTTTACTTCAGAAAAAGCAACCTAATTTTGACTCAAGGAATTACGGATTCCAAAAGCTGACTCCTATGATAAACTCTATAGATAAATTTGAGATCGAGTCCAGGGAAAATGCTAATTCCAAATTCAAATTAATTTACGTTAGAAATAAATAGACTTTTAAAATGAGGAATATTAAGAAACTGCATAAAGCGGAGTATCGTCCTATGGGGGATCTTGAAACATGGTCTCCTCTTCCCAGCCGTAACCTGCAAATGATAGATCCATTTATATTTCTGAATCATCACGGACCTCAAAAGTATCCACCAAATAATAATGGTTTGCCTTTTGGACCGCATCCTCATCGCGGGATGGAAACGGTAACTTTTATCCTTGACGGCGACATTGCACATAAGGATAGTAGCGGCCATAAAAACGTTATTGAAAGTGGTGGCGTTCAATGGATGACTGCCGGTAGCGGACTTATTCACGCGGAAGTGTCTTCCCAGAAGTTTAAAGAGGAAGGTGGCCCACTGGAAATTTTACAGTTGTGGGTCAATTTACCTAAAAGACTGAAAATGATGCAACCCACCTACCACGGACTTCAAAAAGAACAGATTTCAACCTGGAAAAATGAAGAAGAAACAATCAGGGCTCAGGTAGTTTCAGGAAATTTTAAAGGAATTAGAGGAGCATTTGACACTCCCACTTCAGTAAACTTATCTACGGTGCACTTTGAAAAAGATTCCGAAATTCAACTGGAGATCCCTAAATCTGATAATATTTTCTTTTATGTTATTGATGGTGAACTTGAAGTGAACGAGATCAATGTTCCAAGATTACATCTCGCTGAATTTTCTAAAAACAGTGAAATTCTAAATATTAAAGCTACAGAAAAAAGTATACTCCTTCTTGGGCATGCAGAACCATTTGATGAAAAGGTGGTATTTGGCGGACCGTTCGTTATGAATTCCGAAGATGAGATCCACCAGGCTTACGAAGATTATAAATCAGGAAAAATGGGTGGCTGGGAAGACTAATGTCTTCCCTCCAGTACTTTTACTATATCTTTCAATCCAAATCCTTTTGCTTTTAGTAATATCAAGTAATGAAAAAGCAAATCGGCACTTTCATTAAGAAATAGGTCATCATTATCATCTTTGGCCTCGATCACTGTTTCTACAGCCTCCTCTCCTACTTTCTGAGCGATCTTATTAATTCCTGCATCAAAAAGTGAAGTAACATAGCTATTTTCGTTTTCCTTTCGCAATCCTGGCTCGGTTTCACTTAATTTTTGACGACTTTCAATAATTCCTTCAAGTTTCGAAAGAAAACCATATTCTACAGTATTTCCTTCAGCCCAGCAGGTATCGGTTCCCTTATGACATACAGGACCTTCCGGATTTACTTCCACCAAAAGGGTGTCGTTATCACAATCCAGTTTTATATTTACCAGATGTAGAAAAATACCGCTTTCCTCACCTTTCGTCCATAATCGCTCTTTAGTTCTACTATAAAAAGTAACTTTTTTTGTCTGGTTGGTTTTCAGAAAGGCTTCCTCATTCATGTAGCCTAACATCAGTACCTTTTTTGTAATTGAATCCTGGATTATTGCCGGAACCAGGCCATCGCTGTTCTTATTGAAATCTATATTCATTTTCTTTATATTCTCACCGGTATACCGGCTGTTCTTAGTTGATTTTTAAGATCTGAGATCTCTATCTCCTTAAAATGGAAAACACTGGCAGCTAGAGCAGCATCTGCTTTTCCTTTCTGAAATGTATCCTGAAAATGCTGAATATTTCCTGCTCCTCCGGAAGCAATAATAGGAATATTTAATTCCTCAGAAAGTCTGGCCAGAGCCTCATTCGCAAACCCATTTTTGGTACCATCATGATCCATTGAAGTAAAGAGGATCTCTCCCGCTCCGCGCTGTTCAACTTCTTTGGCCCATTCAAAAAGATCCAGTTCGGTAGGAACTTTACCTCCTACGAGATGTACTTTCCATTTCCCATCAATATTTTTTGCGTCTATCGCCACCACCACACACTGACTTCCAAATTTATCAGAAAGCTGATTTATAAGATCGGGGTTTTTAACTGCGGAAGAATTTATAGAAACCTTATCGGCTCCATTCTTAAGCAGGATATCTACATCTTCTACTGAAGAAATCCCGCCACCAACGGTAAATGGAATATTGAGTTGTTCGGCGACATCCAGCACAAGCTTTGCCAGGGTTTTTCGTTTTTCTTCCGTTGCTGAAATATCAAGAAAAACCAGTTCGTCAGCACCTTTCTCGGCATAGGCCGCAGCCAGCTCCACGGGATCTCCTGCATCTCTCAGGTCAACAAAATTGACTCCTTTAACTGTCCTTCCATTTTTGATATCAAGACAGGGTATTATTCGCTTAGTTAGCATCTTTTTAGATGTTAGATAATAGATTTTATTTTTCGAAAGTTTCAGTATTCGTCATCCTGAACTTGTTTCAGGATCTCAAAATTAGAAGCTGAAACAAGTTCAGCTTGACGCTTTTCCATTAAAGTAAACTAGCTACTATTTATTTAAAATATAATTCTCCAATTGTTTTAAACTGATCCTATTCTCATAGATCGCTTTCCCTATGATTACTCCTTCGCAGCCTAATTCTGCCAGTTTAGGCAGCTCATCAAATTCTGAAATTCCACCGGATGCAATAAGATAGATGTTTTGTGTTTCAGACAGGATCTCTTCATAAAGATCAAATGATGGGCCTTCCAACATTCCATCTTTAGAAATATCTGTACAGATCACATATTTCGCCCCCTTCTCTTCATAATTCTGAATAAATGGGATGATTTCCTTGTCTGAATCTTCCAACCAGCCGGAAACTGCTATCTTTCTATTCTTTGCATCTGCTCCTAAAATGATCTTGTCACTTCCATACTTTTGAAGCCAGTTCTGAAATATATCAGGATCTTTTACAGCAATACTTCCACCGGTGATCTGATTCGCGCCACTTTCAAAGGCGATCTCCAGATCTTTATCAGATTTCAATCCGCCTCCAAAATCAACTTTCAGATCAGTTTTTGAAGCGATTTGTTCAAGGATCTTATGATTTACAATATGTTTAGACTTCGCACCATCCAGGTCTACCAGGTGTAAATATTCAATTCCGTGGTCCTGAAATGATTTCGCCACCTCCAGGGGATTCTCATTATAAATTTTCTTGGTATTGTAATCACCTTTTGAAAGCCTTACACATTTACCTTCGATAATATCTATTGCCGGTATTATTCGCATTCTAGTATTAATTTAATTCTAGCTTCAAAAAGTTTTTAAGTATCTGTTCGCCTGTTTTGCTGCTTTTTTCGGGGTGAAACTGTACCCCGTAGAAATTATCACGATGTAAAGCCGTGGAATAGTTCACACCATATTCTGTTCTGGCAATTTCATCTGCACATTCGGGAACGTAGTAACTATGCACGAGGTAAACATATTCGCCGTTTTCAACATTATCGAAAAAATGTGAATCAAGATTTGTGATCTGGTTCCATCCAATCTGGGGAACTTTTACCGAATTATCAAATCGTTTCACATCGGCATCAAAGATCCCCAGGCCTTTTGTATCACCTTCCTCGGAATAATTACACATTAACTGCATTCCCAGACAAATGCCCAGAACAGGTTGCTTCAGCGTGGGTATTACTTCATCAAGACCTGTTGATCGCAACATTCTCATCGCGCTTCCTGCTTCTCCCACACCCGGGAATATAACTTTATCGGCTTTCCGGATCTCTTCAGCATCACTGCTTAGCTCAGCCACAAAGCCAAGTCGCTTTATCGCAAATTTGATACTTTGGATATTCCCGGCTCCGTAATCTATAATTACTATTTTCATTAAAGCATTCCTTTTGTAGATGGTAAGATCATTTTTTCGGTGTCTCTTTTTACCGCCATTTTTATAGCTTTTGCAAAGGCTTTAAAAATAGCTTCTATCTTATGGTGCTCATTTTTACCTTCAGCTTTAATATTCAAATTTGCTTTGGCACCATCGGTGAAAGACTTGAAGAAATGATAGAACATCTCTGTTGGCATTTTGCCAATCATTTCCCTGTTGAAATCTGCTTCCCAAACCAGCCAGTTTCTTCCGCCAAAATCGATGGCGACCTGAGAAAGACAATCATCCATAGGTAAACAAAATCCATATCGCTCTATACCCAGCTTATTACCAAGTGCTTTACTAAAGACCTCTCCTAAAGCGATCGCAGTATCTTCGATAGTATGATGTTCATCAACCTCCAGATCGCCTTTAACAGCGATTTTAATGTCCATCTGTCCATGACGTGCTAACTGATCAAGCATATGATCAAAAAAGTCGATACCGGTGCTTATATCACTTTTTCCGGTTCCATCGAGATTCAATTCAATTTTAATATCAGTTTCATTGGTCTTTCTCTCGATAGATGCTGTTCTATCCTGTAATTTCAGGAACTCATAGATCTCTTTCCATGAATTGGTTTTCAAAGCTATTCTATTCTCAACTTCAGATTTTTCATTTTTCACTTCATCCTCGCCGAGCTCCTCATGATTATCAATGAAAATTCCCTGACCACCAAAGTTCATGGCAAATTCTATATCTGTAAGTCGGTCACCTACCATAAAAGAGTTCTTCAGGTCATAATCTGAATTATCCATGAATTTTCTTTCAAGTAAACCGGTATTTGGCTTCCTGGTAGGTGCATTCTCTTTGGCAAAGGTCCTGTCTATCAATACATCGCTAAATTCAACCCCTTCATTCTTAAAAGTTTTGATAATAAAATTCTGAATTGGCCAGAAATCGCTTTCCGGAAAACTATCAGTTCCCAGCCCGTCCTGATTGGTCACCATTACGATCTCATAATCCAGCTCTTTGGCTATTTTACCCAGGTAGGTAAAAACTTCAGGATAAAATTCAAGTTTATCCAGACTGTCGATTTGATAATCCTCAGGCTCATGGATCAATGTCCCGTCACGATCTATAAATAATAATTTATTCATTATCTAATTCTTTAAATGCTTTGATGAGTTTCTTATTTTCTTCCTTAGTTCCGACAGTAATTCGCAGGCAATTTTCGCACAATGGCTGGTTGCTTCTGTTTCTTATAACAATTCCTTTTTCAAGAAATTGATCATAGCGTTTGTTTGCATTATCTACTTCCAGAAGCAGAAAATTAGCGTCAGATCTATATATTTTTGAAACAAAATTAACTTCAAGTAATTGTTCAACTAAAAGCTTTCTTTCACTCTTAATACCAGCAACTTGTGTTTTTATTTTATCTAAATCAAATAAGGTTTCCAGAGACTCATTCTGAGTAAGTTGATTCACATTATACGGAGGTTTGATCTTATTCAGAATAGTAATAATTTCTTCTGAAGCATATAGAACTCCAAGCCTGATCCCTGCCTTTCCAAAAGCTTTAGAAAAAGTTTGAGTAATGATAAGAGTAGGGAAATCTTCCAGCATGTTGATCCAGCTATCTTTCTCTGAAAAATCTATATACGCCTCATCGATCACCACTAGTCCATTAAACCTTTTTAGAATCGCTTCTATTGTATTCGCTTCAAATGAATTCCCGGAAGGATTATTCGGTGAACATAGAAAAATGATCTTGGTCCTGGAACTTACCTGTTCAAAGATCGCGGTAACATCTGGTTCAAAATCGTGGTTTAATAAAACCTCCCTGTTTTCAATATCATTGATATCGGCAAGCACTTTATACATGCCGTAGGTAGGCGGTAGTGAGATAATATTATCTCTTCCAGGCTCACAGAAAGCCCTGAAAATAAGATCAAGGACTTCATCACTCCCATTACCTAATAAGATATTGGATGGAACGACGTTCTTAATTTCAGAAAGCTTTTCCTTAACCTTAGCTTGGTGCGGATCTGGATATCGGTTTAGCCCATTATCATTGGGGTTCTCATTCGCATCCAGAAAGATCATTTCCGCTCCCTGAGTTTTGAATTCGTCTCTGGCAGAAGAATATGGCTTTAATTTCGCCACATTTGGTCTGATCAATTTATTTAAATCAAATACCTCCATTTAATTCAGGTCTTTTAATCTTAGACTTACTGCATTCTTGTGAGCCTGCAAACCTTCAGCTTCAGCAAGTAATTCTATGGATGGTCCAATTTCTTTAATTCCCTGTTCCGAGATCTTCTGAAAAGTGATGGTCTTCATAAAACTATCCAGATTTACACCGCTATATTGCTTGGCGTAACCATTTGTGGGTAAGGTGTGATTTGTTCCGGAAGCATAATCCCCTGCACTTTCAGGGGTATAATTTCCTATAAAAACAGAACCGGCATTTACAATTCCCTGCACAAAATAATCTTCATTTTCAGAACAAATAATAAAATGCTCAGGACCATATTCATTAATAAGTTCCAAAGCTTCTTCTTTTGAGCTAACCAGGATCAATCTTGAATTCTCTATAGCTTTATCAGCTATCGCTTTTCTTGGGAGCTCCTGAACCTGGGCTTCGATCTCATCTGAAACTGCATTGATCAGCTTTTCTGAAGTTGAAACCATGATCACCTGGCTATCTATTCCATGCTCTGCCTGACTTAAAAGATCTGAAGCAACATAAGCCGGATTTGCTGAATCATCTGCAAATACCAATAATTCTGAAGGGCCTGCCGGCATGTCTATGGCTACCTGATATTTTGTAGCGAGCTGCTTCGCAACCGTCACAAACTGATTTCCAGGACCAAATATCTTATATACCTGCGGAACATCTTCAGTTCCAAATGTCATCGCTCCAATAGCCTGAATTCCTCCAATTTTAAATATTTGAGTTACACCACAAAGTTCGGCCGCATACAGAATTGCCGGATTTACGTTTCCATCTTTATCCGGAGGAGTGCATAAAACGATCTCTTCACACCCGGCAAGCCTAGCTGGAATAGCCAGCATCAAGATCGAAGAAAATAAAGGTGCCGTTCCGCCCGGAATATAAAGCCCAACTTTCTGGATCGCTTTCTTTTCCTGCCAGCATTTTACTCCATTAGTAGTTTCAACACTGATCTTTTCAGTTCTCTGGGCCGCATGGAATTTTTCAATATTAGATTTCGCCAGTTTTATAGCCGATTTTAATTCTTCTGAAATTTCCTTATCGGCATTCTGGACTTCATTTTCTGAAACCTTCAGCTCATTTAATTTAATTCCATCGAACAGCTCGGTATATTTAGCAACTGCGGAATTCCCTTTTACCCTGATCTCATCAAAGATTTGATTGACCGTTTGCTCAATATCGGCAACGGTTTGAGTTGGTCTTTTCAGGATCTCAGGCCAGTCTGATTTTGAAGGATTTAATATCTTATTCATAATCTTAATATTCAGCAGTTATTAAATTACCATTTTTTCGATTGGCGCAACCAGAATTCCTTCTGCTCCAAAGTTCCTAAGCTCATCCAGAACCTCCCAGAAACGCTCTTCATTGATCACGGTGTGCACGGAACTCCAGCCTTCTTCTGCTAATGGTAATACCGTAGGGCTTCTCATTCCGGGCAAAAGCTTTATTACATCCTCCAGCTTCTCATTCGGAACGTTCATAAGAATGTATTTAGAAGTCCTGGCATTCAACACAGACTTCATTCTGAATTGCAACTTCTCAAGGATCTTCTTTCTTTCTTCAGAAATTTGAGGAGAAATAGCAAGTACCGCTTCACTTTTCAGCATCACCTCTACTTCTTTCAAACCATTTTTAAATAAAGTACTTCCACTGGAAACGATATCGCAAATAGCATCTGCAAGACCAATGTTTGGAGCGATCTCCACCGACCCATTAATAATATGAAGTTCCGCTGAGATACCTTTCTCTTTCATGAATTCATTCACTGTATTAGGATAAGAGGTAGCTATCTTCAAACCATCCAGATCCTTAATTCCGGTATAATTAAAAGATTTTGGGACCGCCAGGGATACCCTGCATTTTGAAAATCCGAGTTTTTCTCCTTTAATGATATCCTGACCCTTTTCGATCAAAACATTTTCACCTATGATCGCAACATCTACTACTCCATCCCTAAGATATTGCGGAATATCTCCATTTCTTAGATACATAACTTCCAAAGGAAAGTTTCTGGATGAGGCTTTAAGCTGCTCTTTTCCATTATCTATAGAAATGCCAGCGTCTTTTAGAATCCCAATGGAATCCTCGAATAATCGACCTGATTTTTGAACTGCTATTCTTAATTTTTCTTTACTCATGATCTTAATTGGTAGTATTAGAAATAAAAAAACCCGCTTGATTGCTCAAACGGGTTATGATATTTTAGTTAAAGTTACAACATATCATATTCACCTCGCCTGAGCGTGGGTAGAAAAATGATGGTGATGTACTGTATAGTTTCTCATTGTGAGTTCAAATCTAAATAAAATAATCAGAAATAAAACCTGAAAATTAATTTTTAAGATTTGTTTATTAGTTGTTACCTAAAATTATAGGCATTCCACTATCTCCCTGACCTATCACAACAACTTTAGCATTTGGGGATTTCGCCAGTTCTACTGTAGCTTGAATTCCTTTTTCCTTCAGCACCTTATCTGTCAAAGATTCACTTAGGATGCGGTTTGCCGTAGCTTTACCTTCGGCATCTATACGCTGGCGTTCTGCTTCCTGTTCAGCCTTGGTCAACCTAAATTCATATTCCAGGGATTCCTGCTCCTGTCTAAGCTTTCTTTCAATCGCCTCTTTAATAGTTGAAGGCAAAGAGACATCTCTAACAAGAACTTCATTCACCTGAACATATTGTTCATCAAGCAACAGGTTGGTTTCGTCAAAAATCTCCTTCTGGATAGCTTCTCTTTTACTAGCATAAAGCTGCTCAGGATTGTAACGTCCTACAACCGCTCTGGTTGCCGATCTAATTGCCGGCTGAAGCAAACGCTGGATATAAGCCTCTCCTTTCTCCTGATGTAGTTTTCCTAATACTTCATATTCTGGTTGAAACCAAACTGAAGCATCTAAAGATATTTCTAATCCATTTGAAGAAAGAACAGTCATTTCTTCATCTAGAGACTGTTGACGTACCTCATAAACGAATACTTTGTTCCAGGGAGCTACAAAATGGAAACCTTCAGATAATGGTGGTTCCTCTGTTACAACACCTCCACCGAAAGTTTTGTATAATACTCCGGCTTCACCGGAATCAATAGTAACAGTACTTTTAGCGATAAAAATTATTAAAATGACGACACCAATAAACAATGGTATGCCAATCTTTGGTAATCTTTCCATAAATAAAAATTGTGATTAAATTAGTCCTAAATATTTTCGGTAAAACCATTCAGCGGCAAGAAAAAATATCAAAATGAACAGTAGGTAATACCAGTCTATCAAAGGTACGGTTTTTTGCCGGCTTTTTTGGACAGGTTTGAACTTATCATCAGTAAGTAAGGTATTTACGAGGTCATTCAACTTATCTGGATAATAAAGTATAGTTCCGTTATTATCTGCAAAAGACTGCATGCCAGAAAGGTTAGAAGAAACAAACTGCTGCTCTGTATTATATTCTACCACCTCGAATTGACCAGATTTAGAAAGGCCTCTTCCCTGTACACTAACGGTATAAGAATATTCACCGGGCTTTAGATCTCCTCCATCAAACTGATAGAAGTTATTCTTTAGAACCAGGTCTGAGGTAAATTCTTCATCTGCTCCCTTATTTTCTATACTAATTCTCAAATTCACACCCGGATCAAACTGATAATTTTCATCAAAATACTGTGCAGAAATAACTACATTCTGGTTGGCATAATAAAAATTCTCTGCATCTACAGTTAATCGCTGTCTTGAGTTGCTTGAAGCTAAATTTTGAACTAGTTTGCCTATAAAATTGTCAAAATCTTCAAAAGAACGGTTATCCAAATATGATTTAGCTCGCCATCGCCAGATATTCTCACCAAATAAGAATCCTGATTTTGGAGTGGTTTGTGTAACACCCATCAAAGGATCCCCGGTTTTAACTCCCTGCAGTTCCTGAGAAAGCATTACATTAAATCTTTTCTGATTTATTTCCAGAGGACCAAATCTATCAATTAGAGGAGGGAAATCATCAAAGCCTATATTTTCAAATTGAAAGGAACTAAATACGGGATTATAAACAGGAAATATTTCCTGTGACTGGCTGGTCGCATTTTTATTATAGCCAAGATCCAGGGCATTCAAATAATTCCAGTCTGTTTTAGTACCGGTAACCACCAGATAGTTTAGATCCTTTTCAAGAATTTCCGCGATCGAATTATTAAACTTTCTGTTTACCTGGTACAGTATAACTAATTGATAATATGATATATTTAAATTTTTATCATCTAAATATTTAATATTTACAGTACGTTGCTGATTACTAGCTATAGATTTCTCAAAAGCTCCCAGGTCTGGATGAGCAACATCGCTTAAAATAAGAATAGAAGTTCGCTCATCAACTACCTCGATAGCAAATTTCTGCTGATTATTAACTTCATTCCTTTCATCTGAAAGCGTTTCGACTTCAACCGAATATGTTTTAACTCCCAGTGAATTAGCCGGCAATTCAGTTCTAATGACTTCCGACTGTGAATCCTTGGAAAATTTAAGTTTTTGGGTATAAATTATTGACTCTCCAGATCTGATATTGAAGCTGGCCTCTATATCTTCTTTTCCAGCATAATTGACAAATACTTCGACAGGAAACCGGTTGTTAAGAAAGGCGTACCTATTAGCATTGATCCTTTCAATGCTTAGATCTTTATAACTGGTGGTATCCCCTATTATCAAAGGAAAAATGTTAGTACCGGTTCCTTTATTAAAATATCTAAAATCCCTGCCCAGGCTTTGATTACCATCCGTTAACAGCACGATGACAGGGTTTTGATTGGAATAGATATTTTCAGCTTCAGAAAGCGCCGAATAGATATCGGTCTGGCTAGCTAGGAAATCCAAGGAATCATTTAAACCCAGTTTTTCTCCGAAATAAAGGCGATTTACTTCAAAATCCTTCTGAATATCGGTATTACCGCTAAGAGCATCAGAAATCTCACTGATCTTATCCTCAACATTCAAATATGAAATAGATTGAGAATTATCTGTAAGCAGGATCAGTTCTGGCTTATCTATTTCGTAATCTACAGATGTTATCTTTGGATTGATCAAAATTAAAAGCACCAGAAAGACCGAAAGTGCTCGCAATGAAAAAAATATATAGTCTTTCCTCCTTCTAGGATTCTTATGATACAGATACTGAAAAAAAGCGAACCCCAGCGCTGCAATGAGAGCCAGGGTTATATATAAGATCGTGCTTGTATCCATTAAAATAAGTTAGAATCGTGAAGTTAACAATTAAATGGAATATTTCACATTCTAACCAGAAAGACGAGATCTTAGGTGTGCATTCCTCCGTCTACATGGATCACCTGTCCAGTTACGTAAGAGCTAAGATCGCTACCAAGATAAACACACGCATTGGCAATATCTTCTGGTTTACCCCCTCTTTTCAAAGGAATAGCATCTCTCCATCCCTGAACGGTCTTTTCATCGAGCTTCTCTGTCATTTCTGTTTCAATGAAGCCTGGAGCAATTACATTAGTTCTAATATTTCGAGATCCAAGTTCCTGTGCAATAGATTTAGAAAATCCAATGATTCCAGCCTTTGAAGCCGCATAGTTAGCCTGCCCGGCATTTCCGGTAACACCAACCACAGAACTCATATTGATAATACTTCCGCTCCGCTGTTTCAACATAGTTCTTTGAACGGCTTTGGTCATATTAAAAATAGATTTCAAGTTCACTTCGATAACCTTATCAAAATCCTCTTCACTCATTCTCATAAGCAGATTATCCTTAGTGATTCCCGCGTTATTAACTACGATATCTATTGAACCAAAATCTTCGACTACGCTGTCTACCAATTCCTGAGACTCTTTAAAACTTGCAGCATTAGATTGATATGCCTTGGCTTTTACACCCAGAGCTTCAAGTTCTTTCGCAAGTTCCTCTGCAGATTGTGACGATGAATTATAAGTGAAAGCGACATTTGCCCCGTGCTGAGCAAATACCTGAGCGATACCTTTTCCTATTCCGCGGCTACCGCCTGTAATTATAGCATTTTTTCCTTCTAATAATTTCATATTAAATGATCTTGGTTAATTCTCTGTCCAAATATAGCAAAAGCTATTTTGGATTGAATAATTTTCATTTGAAGATTCAAGGCGGAGGGAATATTGAAAGTTCGGTGATCATTAAAAGCTAACAAATCAATGATCTTAGATTAAAGCGAGATGCTGAAATTTCCTTTTATTTTCAGAATCGAACTTAACATTAGTTAGTTAGCTTCAAAATGCTTATTTTTAGGTAGTTACGAATTTCAAGTGATCAAGATTCCAAAATTCTTTCCAGGATGTTCAAGAGCAGTCTCATACCTCTATGCTTCTCGTGGATCCTGATGCTAATAACAGTATCGGGTTCAGGTAATAGCTCGTACCCCGAAAGTAGAAGCCTTTACAGTCCTGAAGATAAAATCCTTATTGCCGCTCACCGCGGAATTCATTCTAAATTTCCCGAAAATTCAATTCCGGCAATAGAAGAATGCATAAAAATGGGAATTGATATTGTAGAAATTGATATAAGAGAAACCAAAGACAAAGTACCGGTGCTAATGCATGATTCCAGTTTATTCCGAACTACCGGTAGCCATAAAAAGATCTCAGAGCTTGAGTTCACTGACTTGAAGAATTACCCCTTGTTATTTGATGAAGATAAAACCGAACACCTAATTCCAAGCCTTGAGCAGGTTCTGCAGGTAGCAGAAAAAAGGATAATTCTTAACCTGGATTACAAACAGGACGACCTGGAAGCTTTTAAAAGAGCTTACAGTTTGATCACCAAATTCGATATGGAAAAACAGGTCATCATAACTTTGAACAACCTGGAATTAATCCCTGAGCTCTACAGCTTGAATCCAGACATTAGGATCATGCCGGTGGCATTTAGCTGGTGGAAAATAAACATGGCTACCAGTTATGACTTTTTAGATATTATCCAGCTTTATCACCGGCCATATTCAAATTACAGAATTCATAAATTAGAAGAAAAGGAAATCGATATCTGGGTAAATGCGCTTCAGAAATATGACAGATTGGAAAAATCCGGGAGAAATGGTTTTGAAAAGCTTATTTATATAAAAAAGGCAGATATCATACAGACAGATTACCCGGAGGAACTCCTGGTTTTTCTTCGCGAAAAAGGCCTACATGATTAAATCTTATTCAAAAAAAATCCCTCTCTTACATCGTAAAAGAGGGAATATATATTTGATCTGAAAAACTCTTAAGCTTTAAGAACTTCAGCTACTTTCATTCCAATTTCGGCAGGAGAATCAACAACGTGGATTCCGTTGTCTCTAAGAATTTTCTTTTTAGCCTGAGCTGTATCTTCACTACCACCAACGATAGCACCAGCATGACCCATGGTACGTCCAGCAGGAGCGGTTTCACCAGCGATAAAACCTACAACCGGCTTTTTATTTCCATTAGCCTTTACCCACTGTGCTGCGTCTGCTTCTAACTGACCACCGATCTCACCGATCATAACGATACATTCGGTCTCATCATCATTCATCAATAGTTCTACAGCTTCTTTAGTAGTAGTTCCAATAATTGGATCTCCACCAATTCCAATTGCAGTGGTAATTCCAAGACCTTGTTTTACAACCTGATCTGCAGCTTCATAAGTAAGAGTACCAGATTTAGAAACGATACCTACTTTTCCTTTTTTAAAGACAAAACCTGGCATAATACCAACTTTAGCTTCTCCAGGTGTAATAACACCAGGACAGTTAGGACCAATCAATCTACAGTCACGATCTTTAATATAATCTGAAGCCTTTACCATATCGGCAACAGGGATACCTTCAGTAATGGTGATAATAACTTTAATACCTGCATCAGCAGCTTCCATAATCGCGTCAGCAGCAAATGCCGGCGGTACAAAGATGATCGATACATCTGCCCCGGTTTGCTCAACTGCATCAGATACAGTATTAAATACCGGTTTGTTAAGGTGCTTCTGTCCTCCTTTACCTGGAGTTACACCACCAACTACATTCGTACCATATTCTATCATCTGCTCGGCATGGAAAGTTCCTTCACTTCCAGTAAACCCCTGCACGATTACTTTAGAATTTTTATTGACTAAAACGCTCATAAGTGTCTTTTGAATTTTGGATTACAAAAGTATGTTTTTAAATATAAAAGTTAAAAGCTTTTTACAAGTTTATTAAAGCTTTAACCTCTTCGAAATCCCTTAAATATCAACAATTCTGATACTTTAAAAAAAGAAGCCGGGAATTTCCCGGCTTTCAATCTTTCTTTCTTTATGGTTATATATAAATTTTAACTGCATCTTTATTTTCAGAAATTTTCCTGATATCTATCTGTTTTGCTTTGCCTTCCTTTATAATTTTCATTGCTTTTTGATAACTTATTTCGTTATCATTTAAAAAATAAACAGCATCTTTTGGATACTTCGTGATTGATTTCTCTTTACTAGCAGTGGTTTTTACAACAAAGCCATTCTCATTATTTACATCTTCAGTTAGAACATTTGAATCTCCATTATTCCTTGAAGAATGTGCTTCAGATTTATTTTGATGTCTTTTTTCAGCTTCAATCTGCCTTCTTTCCATCTCTTCCTGTCTCTCTTCAAGTTCTTTCTGTTTTTGCTCCATCCTCAACTCAATTTCCTCCACACGTGCTCTTTCCCTGGCCTGATCACGCAGTATTCGCTGTTTTTCGGTTTCAGAAAGTTTCTGGTCATTATTTAACTGTCTTTCCAGCTTTCTCAATTCAGCTTCTTTAGATCTCAACGCCGCCCTTTCCTTTGCCAATCTCTCCCTGTCTTCTTTAAAATTAGCTGAATGTTCCCTATGAGGAATCTTCATTCTTTCCTCATGGTCAAGTTTATCCTCCAGTAATCCATTATGCTCTGGATGAGGCGGTGGAGGTGGCGGAGGCGGAACCTGCCCTATCTCTGCAGGAGAAGGTGGTAATGGTGGTGGCGGAGGTAGAATATTTCTTCCTGTTACTTTGGCTAGCCTGGTTTTTTTAAACTCTCTATCCAGTTCTTCCATAAATCCATCAACTGCATTAGAAGTTTTCAAATTAATGCTAACGTCCATTAGTTCTTCATCCTTTAATTTTGAAGTCACTGCATCAATCTCCTCAGCAAAATTCCCAGGTTTTGTGGCTTTGCCATTTATCCAGACCTTCTCGTTCTCAACTTTGATCCTTAGATCTGGTTGCTGGTAGACAGATTGTTTATTTGCTATGTCAACCGGTTGATATTCGGTATTAGATTCCAAAAATGGTAATTCCGAAGTTTTTAAATTTGCTGGACTCTTTTCAGAAATATATACTGGTTTCGCTATTATTTCATTATTGAAAAAGAAAATACAGCAACCTAATACAGGCACAAAAAGTCCCGCTCTCAAAAGGAGTTTTTTAATTGAAAAATCTTTAGTGATCATGATAATTCGTTTTTTGATTAATGAATGATTTATTGGGCTTGATAAGGTATTGTGATGATAGCCCGAACTGTAATTAAATAGAATATTTGAATATTCTAAAGCATTGAAATCTTTGGAGAGAACTTCTTTATCTGCTAGAAATTCATGATTTAATTTGATAGACCTTTTGATCCAGAAAAATATTGGGTTGAACCAGAAAATGATCTGAAGTATTTCAATAAATACGAGATCTAAGGAATGCCTTTGATCTACATGAGCCTTTTCATGCTCAATAACCGCTTCAGAAATTTTATCATTTTTAAATTCGGTTTTATTCAGAAATATATAATTGAAAAATGAATAGGGATCCAGTTTTTGCCCCAGCAGTATATAGATATAGTTGAGTTCTGTGAGACGTTCATTACTGTTTGCTTCCTTTAAAAGGGATCGTAAATTTTTATAAAACCGATATCCAAAGAAAAATAATCCTGCCAGGTAAATACCCGCCGCGCCATATAATAATATCTGCCAATTGATCCATGAATCTTTAGAATTCCGGTCAGTAAAATTAACTTCCTCAAACTCTCCACCGGTGGAAGGAGCCGGCACTTCTACTTCATAAGTAAAGGTAATTAGCGGCAAAGAAAAGGATAGGAATAATGCAGCTAATAAGTAGATACGCTTAACCTTATGAAAATTTTCATTTTCAAGGAAAAACTTATAAAAGCTGAATAAAACCAGCAGGCATAATCCCGATTTAAGTAAATAGATCAACATTCTATTTATTTTTAATTCTTTCGTCTATTAATTTACGGATCTCCTTAAGCTCTTCTTCAGAAAGATCAGTTTCACTTGTGAAAAACGATGCGAACTGCGAAGCGGAATCGTTGAAAAAATTCTTAATCATCCCGCTCATTTGCTTAGAGAAATAATCCTTCTTTTTCACTTTCGGAAAATATTCCCTGGACCTTCCCTGCTTGGTGTAGCCAACAAAGTTTTTATCCTGCATACGTTTCAGCAAGGTTGCTACCGTAGTTAAAGCCGGTTTTGGTTCCGGATACTCCTCCACGAGATCTTTCATATATGCTTTTTCCTTCTTCCAAAGGATCTGCATTAATTGTTCTTCTGAATTAGAAAGTTCCATAAATATTTATTTACTCTACAAATGTAGAACAAAATATCTTATTCTACAAACGTAGAATTAAAATAAATAAAAAAACCTCTGAAATGTCAGAGGTTATATATAAATAGAATCAATTTTGTTTAATTCCAGGGATTTTCATCGATCTCCTCTCCCAGCTGGCTAATCTGGACTCCCCTATATAGCTTTCCATCTTGTAATTCCCAAATTGCGATAAAATGCGCCAGAGGCATTTCTTCTTCAGGGTTTTCTATTGTTCTTACGTGGTATGTGAAATGGATAGCTACATTATCACTTTTCGCAACTACTTTCTCCACTTCTGCTCTAAGGGAATCAAAGGATTTAGCTAATTGCTCGCTTATTTGAGCAATTCCCTCAAGGTTCAATTTTTTCATACCAGTGGTACCATACCAGGAAAGTTCAACATCGGGATGCAGATAACTTCTTAGCACATCTTCATCCTTATAGAAATTGGATTCATAGAATTTCTTTACAATTTCTTTTGTTCTCAAACCCATAGTATACTTATTTTAAGTTTTTTACAATCTCCGGCAATTTTTTGATTGCCGCATATTCTTTCAGTTTAGTACGTACCTCTCCAAAAGGTGTGCCCCAATAAGTTGTATTAGGTGTAGTATCTTTTGAAACACCACATTGTGCCATTAATACAGTTCCAGTAGCAATAGTAACATCGCTTCTAATCCCAACCTGGCCCCAGATAGTTACATCATCCTCTACTACAACGCAGCCGGCAATTCCAACTTGCGAAGCAATAAGACATTGTTTCCCAATTACAGTATCATGGCCAATCTGGATAAGATTATCCAATTTTGAGCCTTCACCTATTATAGTGTCCCCGGTAACTCCGCGGTCTATGGAACAATTAGATCCTATCTCTACATTGCTTTTAACCAATACCCGTCCACCAGACAATAATTTGTCAAAACCTGAAGGACGTTTTTTATAGTAAAATGCATCGCCACCCAAAACAGTTCCCGCGTGAATGATCACATTATCTTCAATAATACAATTATCTCCAATATTTACATTGGCATGGATCAAACAATTTTTTCCAATCTTAACATTATTTCCGAGCACCACGTTAGGCTGCAAAAAGGTTCCCTCACCTATTTCAACCGAATCTGGAACTGCTACATCTGCTCCCTTAAATGGTTTAAAGTGCCTGGTAAGTTTATTGAAATCCCTGAATGGATCTTCTGAAACAAGTAAAGCCTTCCCCTCAGGACAATCTACTTCTTTGTTTATTAAAACTATGGTAGCTGCAGATTCCAGAGCTTTATCATAATACTTAGGGTGATCCACGAATACAATATCACCAGGGGTAACCACGTGGATCTCATTCATTCCCAATACCGGGAACTCAGGGTCACCAATGAAAGTACAATCTATTAGCTCTGCTATTTCTTTAAGGGAATGTTTACGAGGGAATTTCATTAATAATAAATTATTCCTTGATTCTTTCTTTGTAGGTTCCCTTTTCTGTCTCGATCTTTATCTTGTCTCCTTCGTTAATAAATAAAGGAACGTTCACTTCGAAACCAGTTTCAACAGTTGCAGGTTTAGTTGCGTTTGTAGCCGTATTTCCTTTCACTCCAGGCTCTGTATGAGTAACTTCAAGAACAACACTTGCAGGCATCTCTACAGAAAGCGGCATATTATCTTCTGTATTGATAAGAATAGTTACAACTTCACCTTCCTTCAGAAGTTTAGGCATATCCAGGGCATTTTCAGTCAGTCGAATCTGAGTATAGTCTTCGACGTTCATGAAATGCCAGAATTCACCATCTTCATAAAGAAATTGAAACTTATGAGTTTCAACTCTAATATCTTCGATTTTATGACCTGCGGAAAATGTATTTTCAAGAACTTTTCCTGTAGTAACGCTTTTTAGCTTTGTTCTTACGAATGCCGGACCTTTTCCTGGTTTAACATGCAAAAATTCCGTGATCTTATAAATATCATGGTTATATCTAATACAAAGTCCGTTTCTAATATCGCTGGTTGTAGCCATTTTAATATTTTAATTTGAGCTGAAGTATCCTTTCATGATACCTCTTTGTGAGTTTTTAATGAATTCTAATATTTCGTCTCTTTCCGCTGTTGCTTGCATTTCTGCTTCAATAATCGCCACGGCTTGAGAGTTATTATAATTTTTCTGGTACAGTATTCTATAAATATCCTGGATCTCCCGAATCTTTTCAGTCGTAAATCCTCGACGTCTTAGACCTATTGAATTGATCCCTACATAACTTAAAGGTTCCCGTCCTGCCTTTACAAAAGGAGGAACATCTTTTCTTACCAAAGACCCCCCGGTTACAAAAGCATGTTTCCCGATACTGCAAAACTGCTGAATCGCTGCCATTCCGGCTAAGATAACATACTCCCCAACATTGATGTGTCCCGCAAGAGTACTGTTATTTGAAAATATGCAATTATCCCCTACGATACAATCGTGAGCGATATGGCAATAAGCCATGATCCAGCAATTATTACCAATTACAGTCTTCATTCGATCTGTAGTACCTCTGTTGATTGTAACACACTCTCTAATGGTAGTGTTATCACCAATCACGGTAAGAGTATCCTCATCGTTGAATTTTTTATCCTGTGGCACTGCAGAAATTACTGCGCCTGGAAAAATACTGCAATTCTTCCCGATCCTGGCGCCTTCCATAATACTCACATTGGAACCAATCCAGGTACCTTCTCCAATCACCACGTTATTATGTATCGTCGCAAAAGGTTCAATTACAACATTCTTTGCAATTTTCGCTCCCGGATGTACGTATGCTAAGGGTTGGTTCATGCTATTTATTTTGATTTAACTATTTGTGCCATTAAGATGGCTTCAGTGGCAAGTTGCCCGTTTACATATGCATATCCCTGCATTTGACAAATACCTCTCCTTATTGGAGCTAATAATTCTAATTTAAATATAAGTGTATCTCCTGGTACTACCTGTCTTTTGAATTTTACATTATCGATCTTCATAAAGAAGGTAAGGTAGTTCTCAGGATCTGGAACAGACTTCAAAGCTAGTATCCCACCGGTTTGAGCCATTGCTTCTACCTGAAGAACACCTGGCATCACAGGTTTTCCAGGGAAGTGCCCTACGAAGAACGGCTCGTTCATAGTTACGTTCTTCATCCCGATCACATGCGTATCGGTCAACTCATAGATCTTATCTACAAGTAAAAATGGTGATCTGTGCGGCAAGGTATCCATTATATCATTCACATCCATCAATGGTGGTTGCGAAAGATCTATTTTAGGAACATTATTCCTTTTCTCTGCCTTAATAACCTTGGCCAGTTTTTTAGCAAATTCGGTATTTACATGATGACCCGGTTTAGTGGCAATGATCTTACCTCTAATTCTGGTACCAACCAATGCTACATCTCCAAGTACATCTAATAATTTATGTCTGGCAGCTTCGTTAGGATAATGTAAGGTTAAGTTATCCAGTATTCCATTAGGCTTAACAGATATCTGGTCTCTGTTGAATGCTACCCTTAGTTTCTTCAGTGTTTCTTCACTGATCTCTTTATCAACGTAAACGATCGCATTATTAAGGTCCCCTCCTTTTATTAGGCCATGCTCCAATAATGTTTCTATTTCGTGCAAGAAGCTGAAAGTTCTGGCATCGGCTATTTCGGTTTTGAATTCAGATAAATGTTCTATGGAAGCGTTCTGCGTTCCAAGAACCTTTGTTCCGAAATCCACCATAGTGGTCACTTGGTATTCATCTGCAGGCATTGCGATTATTTCACTTCCGTTCTCGTCACGATAGCAAATAATCTGATCTACAACATATTCTTCGCGTTCTGCCTCCTGCTCTACCGTACCTGCTTTTTCTAAAGCCTCAACGAAAAATTTGGAAGAACCATCCATAATTGGAGGTTCAGAAGCATTTAATTCAATATAAAGGTTGTCTATTTCTAAACCAACACAAGCAGCCAGGACATGCTCTGAAGTTTGAATGGAAACCCCATTCTTATCTAGATTAGTACCTCTCTGGGTATTAACCACATAACTTACATCAGCCTCAACTTCCGGGCTACCTTCAAGGTCTACCCTTCTAAATACATAACCAGTATTTTCAGGTGCCGGTTTAAAAGTAAGCTTCACTTCTTTACCAGTATGCAGGCCAACACCTTCAAGAGAAACTTCTTCCCTGATTGTCCGTTGCTGTAAATTTCTATCAGCCATTATTCATTTTTTTTTCGAGTTGGTGTATTATATTCATAGTTCGAGGCAGGTTCTTAAAATGTATATAGGATTTGTTATAATCGCTATACCCAATTGCAGGTGAACCTTGTAACATTTCATCGTCTTTAATATCCCGCCCAATTCCTGATTGCGCCTGGATCTTCACACGATTTCCTATGGTGAGGTGACCGGCAATTCCTACCTGGCCTCCAATAAGACAGTTCTTCCCGATCTTGGTAGAACCGGCAATTCCCGTCTGAGCAGCGATCGCTGTGTTTTCACCAATTTCAACATTATGAGCTATTTGAATATGATTATCCAACTTCACTCCTTTTCTTATGATTGTAGAGCCCAATGTAGCCCTGTCTATTGTAGTTGCGGCTCCAATATCCACATGATCTTCAATGATGACATTTCCTATTTGAGGTACCTTACTGTATTCTCCTGTTTCGCCTGGGCTAAATCCAAAACCATCAGCACCAAGGATCGCACCACTATGAATGGTGACGTCATTACCAATAAGGGTTTCAGAATATATCTTTACTCCTGCAAAAATGGTCACATTATCACCAATTTTTACATTATCTCCTATATATACATTGGGATAGACCTTAACATTTTTTCCGATCTTCACATTTTCTCCTACGTAAGAAAATGAACCTAAATATAAGCCTTCACCATATTCAGCAGAATCTGACACATGACTAGGATTTTCTATTCCAGACTTATTTAGCTTGATCTGATTATAGTATTCCAACAAAGTAGAGAAAGCCTTGTAGGCATCCTTTACTTTTATGAGCGTTGTATTAACCGGTTGCTCTACTTCAAAATCATCATTTACGATGGTAATAGAAGCATTAGTTGTATATAGAAAGGAGGTATATTTAGGATTACTAAGGAAAGTTAGTGATCCTTCAGCACCTTCCTCGATCTTGGCAAGCTCAGAAACTTCGGCTTCAGGATTGCCCTCAACCTTACCTTCTAATATCTCGGCTATTTGCTCTGCTGTAAATTTCATTCTGGCAAAAGTAAAAAAAATGAGTTAATCTTTAACTTTTGGATAACACATATAGTATTTAGTAACGGTATTTGTGAGGGCTTTTAAATTGAATTGATCTGAAACCTTGACTACGTCGTTGATCTTTCCGTTCTTATGGAGGATATTTATATTATCCTTTTCTCTCTTATAGGCTAAGTTTGCGATTTTCCCTTCGAATACAAAGTAAGAAGCTTCCTTTTCAGAAATATCATATTTTTTCTGCAGTGCCAGCGATCGCTTTTCCAATTTTTCTTTGGAAGGTTTTTTCTTTTTAATCTTTACTTTTAGAAGATTCCTGTTAATTATCATTTCACAAAGATTACTAAGCACAAAATCGTCTGCATACATCCATTCTTTCATAGCAGAGATCACATCATTGTCATCCAGCCTTGCGAACATATTTAAGGTCTCATCATCAAAATCCTCCCTGGTCACCTTATTTTTCAAGAAGTACATCAAGGAGCCACTTGCGTGCAGAACCTGGCCTTGCTGAATTAGTTCTTTAGCTCTTTTAAGCACACGTATTAATAATTGTTCTGCTACCAGGCTAGTTTTATGCAGGTAAACCTGCCAGTACATCAACCTTCGGCCTATAAGGAATTTTTCTACGGAATAGATGCCTTTTTCCTCAACTACCAGTTCATCATTAACCACATTAAGCATAGTGATCAAACGCTCACTATTTATATTTCCTTCCACCGCGCCCGAATAAAAACTATCTCTTTTAAGGTAATCCAGGCGATCCATATCCATCTGACTCGAGATTAACTGGTTCATGAACTTGCGTTCATACGTACCCTTGAATATCTTGATAGCCAGAGTTAAACTTTGGTTAAAGTTTGAATTCATCTTTTCCATGAAAAGCAATGAAATGGTCTCATGGTCAACACCTTCCACTAGACTATGCTCCATAGCATGACTAAAAGGACCATGTCCTATATCATGCATTAAAATAGCTGTTAGCAAGGCTTCCTCTTCCGCATCAGAGATCTCAACACCCTTGTACTTAAGCACCCGCACGGCTTTCTGCATTAAATGGACACAACCTAAAGCATGATGAAACCTGGTGTGATGCGCTCCTGGATAAACAAGGTATGAAAGACCCATTTGAGATATTCGGCGCAATCTTTGAAAGTAAGGATGTTCAATTATTCTAAAGATCCGCTCGTTCGGGATGGTAATAAAACCGTAAATTGGATCGTTTAATATTTTGAGTTTAGTTTGTGAAGCCAAGCTTTATTTTTCTAAAATTCTAAACAAAGATACATATATGAAATGAGCCACGGTAAATTCTTATTATCAAGTAAGATACTAGTGGAAAATTACATATTTATATAAATTACAAATACAATAAAACTATATGAATAATATCAAAATTTTATGGGTGGACGACGAAATCGACTTGCTAAAACCTCATATCATGTTTTTAGAAAGCCGGAATTACGAAGTTACTACCAGTAAAAGTGGTACGGAAGCATTGGAACAGATTGAAAACGAAAATTTTGATATTGTTTTTTTAGATGAGAATATGCCAGGTTTAACCGGTCTGGAAACTCTTGCCGAGATCAAGGAAAAACGAGAGACCATTCCGATTGTAATGATCACCAAGAGTGAGGAGGAATATATTATGGAGGAAGCCATTGGCTCTAAAATAGCCGATTACCTTATAAAACCTGTAAATCCAAATCAGATCCTTCTAAGCATAAAAAAGAACCTTGATCATTCCAGACTGATTTCAGAAAAGACCACTTCCAACTACCAGCAGGAATTCAGGAAGATCGCCATGGAAATGTCCCAGGTAAATTCTTATGAAGAATGGGCAGAGCTTTATCAGAAATTGGTTTACTGGGAAATTCAACTTGAAGATATAGAAGATTCCAGCATGGTGGAGATTCTGGAATCACAGAAACAGGAAGCAAATAATCAATTCTTCAAATTCATTTCGAAGAATTACCAGAGTTGGTTTGAGAAAGACGCAGAACCACCAGTAATGTCTCATACCTTGTTCAGAAAAAAGATCCTCCCAGAGATCAATATGGAGCAACCTACTTTATTAGTAGTAGTTGACAATTTAAGGTATGACCAATGGAAAGTACTGGAACCAATAATTAATCCTTTTTACAAGAAAGAAAAGGAAAGCGCCTATTATAGCATTTTACCAACTGCCACTCAATATGCACGAAATGCGATCTTTTCAGGACTTATGCCCAGTGAAATGGAAAAGCTTTTTCCAAAATACTGGAAAAATGATACCGAAGAGGGCGGGAAAAATCTTTATGAATCACAATTCCTGGAGGAACAGTTAAAGCGACTGGGAGAAGACCTGAATTACGAATATCATAAGATTAGCAGTCTTAAAGCAGGAAAAAAACTGGTAGATAATTTCAAAACTCAGAAATCCAATGATCTTACGGTAGTTGTATATAATTTTGTGGATATGCTCTCCCATTCAAAGACCGAGATGGAAGTGATCAAGGAATTGGCTTCAAATGACAAATCCTATCGAAGCTTAACCCAAAGCTGGTTTAAAAATTCACCTTTACTGGAGATAATCCAGAAAGCACAGCAATCTGGTTTCAAACTTATCATTACTACAGACCATGGAACTATTAACGTGAAAAATCCATCAAAAGTTATAGGCGATAAGAATACCAGTTTGAATTTGAGATATAAAACAGGCAAAAGCCTTACATATGAAAACAAAGAAGTACTTGCGATAGAGAACCCTAAGTCTGTTTATCTTCCTACAATAAATATGAGTAGTTCTTATATTTTCGCTAAGGAAGATCTATTCTTTGCCTACCCCAATAATTACAATCACTACGTAAGTTATTACAAGAACACTTTTCAGCATGGCGGGGTCTCTTTAGAGGAAGTCGTAATTCCCTTTGTAGTCCTGAATCCTAAATAATCGATAAAATACACATTTCATCGATTAAAAACATAAAAAATAATTGTATCATCCTGATATTCAGTTACCTGTGGTGGTATAATTATTTTTTACATATATTTACAGTCCCAAATCTGACATATTGATATTATGGAGTTAACCTATAGACTTCAAGAACTGGATGTAGCCGTAGATTATATTCTAAAAAATACCAAAAGCAAAACTTTGCTTTTTTACGGCGAAATGGGTGCAGGAAAAACTACTCTTATTAAAGAGTTGGTTAAGGCACTTGGCGTACAAGATACAGCCTCCAGTCCCACGTTTTCATTAGTGAACCATTACGAGTCAGAGGAAGGATCTGTTTTTCATTTCGATTTTTACAGGATCGAGGATGAAACTGAAGCTTTAGACATGGGTATTGAAGATTACCTGGAGTCAGAAAGTTGGAATTTGATAGAATGGCCGGAAAAAATTGAAAATTTACTAGGGGAAAACACCCAAAAATTGCTACTTCAGGTAGAATCAGAAGAAACAAGAAAGTTAAAGTTTTGTTAACAAAACGAAAAACAGGGAAAATAGAAGCACAAAACTTATTGTAAGAATTTTTTTACTTTTACAATTGTTTTATAAAGTTAAAATTGGAAATTATATTCATTGAACGATTTATAAATAAATTTAACCTAACATATTTAAAGTTCAAATTGCGATTTTCAGGCGATTTTTTACCTGAAAAAAAGCTGCAAAAGTACAACTAATGTTTTAACTGACAGGATTTTAAGTTGTTATATGTTTGTCTCAGAAAACAGAACGAAACAACAACTTTTAAAACCTATAATTATGAAACTTAAAGCAGTACTTTTCGCAGCAGCAATATTTGGAGCTAGTTTTTTTGTAACTTCAACTACAGATAACGATACTAATAAAGATGAAATTAAAAAGCAAGCTGTCGACAGAAGACTCATCAAAGTTCCTACTAACGGGTAGTATACTTGCTATAATTATAGCCTTTTCACCTTATTTATTTTATATATATGAAATTTTCCCAAACGGCCGCGTTTGGGAAACTTCTTTATTTACGTATGAGAGCAAGTATTATGAAGATGTTCTTACTGCAGCTTGGACATATTCAAGCAAAATTGTTCCGTTAATTCTTCTTCTAATCTGGTTTTTTACATGTAAACATTGGTGGTATCATGTAATATTGGTTCCATTAATAATGTACGGCTATCAATTAATTTCCGTTTTTTATGAAGATGTATATTTAGATGTTATTGCAATGGATAGCGGAGATTTAGTTTTTATGGCTCCTTTTTTCATAATAATACTTTCCATAGTTTATTTAGTTCGTATTAAAATCTTTGACAAAATTTATGGAATCGATTTATCAGAATTAGATGAAACGGAAATCTCAGTATTTTCTCCAATTTCAGATAAAGATCTTAAAGAGATCAAATATTTTCAGGAAGATGAAGATATGGAAGAATTAGAAGAGTCTAACCTACTAATTGAAGACTACTACCGCAAACTATAAATCAATATTCTTCATTTTATTAATTTAGTTGTAATTTAACTGCTTTAACATATTTACATGGGAAAACAGCAGGTATCACCTTTTACGAAGGCTCAACTAATACCACAAGAAGAAACCCTCGAGATCTATAAGCGTAAGGGTGAGCTTTTTATAGGAATTCCAAAAGAGACCGCCTATCAGGAAAAACGAATTTGTTTAAGTCCGGATGCTGTGGCTGCAATCACGGCTCATGGTCATAGAGTCATGATAGAATCTGGTGCAGGGAAATGGGCTAGATTCAGCGATAAAGATTATTCTGATGCCGGTGCTGAGATCACTAAAGATACCCGAAAAGTATTCTCCTGCCCAACGATTTTAAAGATCGAACCGCCATCCATTGAAGAACTTTCATATATAAACCCTCAAACTATATTAATCTCTGCGCTTCAGATAAAAACTCAGTGTAAAGAGTATTTTCAAAAACTGGCAGAGAAAAGAATTACTGCCCTTGGCTTTGAATTTATTAAAGATGATGATGGTAGTTACCCGATTGTTAGAGCCTTAAGTGAGATCGCAGGAACTGCTTCGGTTTTAATTTCTTCAGAGATCATGAGCAATCATGCCGAGGGTAACGGACTAATGTTTGGTAATATTAGTGGGGTTCCTCCAGTAGAAATCGTTATAATTGGTGCAGGAACGGTGGGTGAATTTGCAACGAGATCTGCGATAGGTCTTGGAGCCAGCGTAAAGGTTTTTGATAGTTCCCTAACCAAATTAAGAAATATCCAGGCCAACCTGGGAAATACCTTTTACACAAGCACTATTCAGCCAAAGAACCTTTCTAAAGCTTTAAAACGTGCAGATGTGGTTATTGGAGCGGTAAGAGGTAAAGACCGGTCCCCTATTCTAGTTACTGAAGAAATGGTACAGTCTATGAAACGTGGAGCGGTCATCATTGATGTAAGTATAGATATGGGTGGCTGTGTAGAAACCAGCGAAATTACTTCTCACGATAATCCTATTTTCACTAAACATAATGTGATTCATTATTGTGTCCCAAATATTCCTTCAAGATATGCCCGAACCTCTTCGCTTTCAATCAGTAATATTTTCACTCCTTATCTCTTACATATTGGAGAGGAAGGCGGACTTGAAAATACCTTGAGATTTGATAGAGGTTTACGCAATGGTTTGTATTTTTACCATGGAATTTTAACCAGCAAATCTATTGCAGACTGGTTCAATCTTTCCTATCGGGATATAAATCTTTTGATCTTTTAAGTATGAAGTTTGTGCATCGCCTTGCCTATTATGGGCTGGGGCTTTTTTTTGGAATTGTTATTTTACTTTTCTTTTTAGGCGGAAAAAAAACATCTTGTGATTACTCTCCAAATGCCAGGGTTCTGAAGAATATTAAGATCAAGGAAAGAAGATTTTCTGAAAGCTCGATGGAGTTCTTTCAAACCAATAATATTGACACGTCAATGGTATCTGAAATTCTAAAGGATGGCGATGTCGATTTCAATAGAAGTAATACAGATGCTGAACCATGTAATATTTATTATATCTCAGGAGGTCCTGAAAACAATATTCTGGAATTAGAGATCGAGAATTGTGATAGTACAGCTACAATTCAAAATGCTTACATTAAAAAAGACGAGTAGATTTTACCCGTCTTTTTAACTGTAAATATTTAATCTATTCCAGGATCTGCTCCGCATGTTCTTTGGTCTTCACTTTTTTGATCACTTCCTCTATCTTTCCCTCTTCATCAATAATAAAGGTAGTTCTGTGAATTCCGTCATATTCCTTACCCATGAATTTCTTAGGTCCCCAAACACCATAAGCATTGATAACCTCTTTATCCTCATCTGCTAGTAGCGGATATTTAAAGTCATACTTATTTTTGAAATTCTGTTGTCTTTTTTTAGAGTCAGCGCTTACTCCAAGGATCTCATATCCTTTCTTTTTCATTACATCATAATTATCGCTTAGGTTGCAAGCTTCCGCTGTACACCCCGGAGTACTAGCCTTCGGATAGAAAAATAAGACTAACTTTTTACCTTTATAATCAGATAATTTGATCTCATTCCCATCCTGATCTTCAGCTTTAAAATCGGGAGCCTCATCCCCTTCTTTCAATGTTGTCATAATTATTACTTTTGCCAATAAATTTAAAGCTTTATGACCAAACAGGAAAAGGTACAGTTCGTTATTGATACGTTAAATGATATTTACCCAGAGATTCCAATCCCTTTAGATCATAAAGACCCCTATACATTATTGATTGCCGTCTTGCTATCTGCTCAAAGCACAGATGTCAAGGTGAATGAGATAACACCGATTCTTTTCGAGATTGCTGATACTCCTCATAAAATGGTAAAGTTATCTGTGGAAGAAATTCGAGAGATCATAAAACCGGTAGGATTATCTCCAATGAAATCCAAGGGTATCCATGGTTTATCTAAGATCCTGATAGAAAAATATAATGGAGAGGTTCCTGCAGATATGGAGGCTTTAGAAGAATTACCTGCCGTTGGACATAAAACTGCTAGTGTGGTAATTTCCCAGGCTTTCAATATTCCCGCTTTTCCTGTGGACACACATATCCACAGACTTATGTATCGCTGGAATTTAAGTAACGGAAAAAATGTAACGCAAACTGAAAAGGATGCAAAAAGATTATTCCCTAAAGATCTCTGGAATAAGTTGCACCTTCAGATAATATGGTATGGAAGGCAATACTCACCTGCAAGAGCATGGGATCTTGAAAAGGACATCATTACCAAAACCATTGGAAGAAAATCTGTAATAAAAGAATACTTGAAGAAAAAGAAATAAAAAAGACCTGTAGGCTAATAACACAGGTCTTTTTATAAATTAATTCATAAGCGTTTCAAACTTCATCTTCTTATACTCAATTACACTAAGTGCTTTTGAATAATTCAAAAGAAACTCTATAGTCTCTTTTTTTGGTTGTGGACGATTAATTTTTTCTTCTTTCGAAGATTTTTTAAAGTAAAGTTTCCCCATTTGGTATTATTTTATGATGGTTTTATAGAATAACGTTACAAACGGGGGGATATTGTTTCTATTAATTAGTTAAAATTAAATTTCTCTTCTCGATAATCTTTCTCAAATTGATCAATGCGTAACGCATTCTTCCCAAAGCAGTATTTATACTAACTCCGGTGCGTTCAGAAATTTCTTTAAAACTCATGTCTTTATATATACGCATGGTCAAAACTTCTAGCTGATCTGCAGGTAGTTCCTTGATCAATTCCTGAACATCACATTCGATCTGATCTTTAATCAATTGTTTTTCCGCATTAAGATCTCCATCACTCAAAACAGAAAAAATATTGAAATCCCCACTATTATCAAATTTGGGCATTCTTTTGTTTCTTCTAAAATGATCGATGACAAGATTATGGGCAATTCGCATTACCCAGGGAAGAAATTTACCTTCTTCATTATATTTTCCTCTTTTCAAGGTCCGGATCACTTTGATGAAAGTGTCCTGGAAGATATCTTCAGCGATATCCCGGTCATAGACCTTTGAAAAAATAAAACTGTAAATACGATGTTGGTGACGAGTGATGAGGGCGCCAAGTGCGTTTTCATTTCCATCAAGATAATCACGAACGAGCGAAGCGTCAGTTACCTTAGTGTTATTCATAACAGTTACTTTAATGTACAGAAATTAGGTATTCCTGTGGGTTAGGTTATTTAGTTTAAAAAAAAGTAACTGTGCTTAATAGGCAACTATGTATTGGTTCTGCACCAAATATAGCAAGATAAAATCGAGAAATACAAACAAAACCTTAAATTTTTAACAATACTATAGGTTTTTATAGGCTTTCTTTCCCGCTTCATTATGAGTAACTTTGCGCTTTTAGCAGAAATTGAGAATGACAACAGATATATCACAGGTAGACCCCAAACAGAACATAATCATTAAAGGTGCAAAGCTGCATAATCTTAAAAATATAAATGCGGTGATCCCAAGAAATAAGCTGGTGGTGATCACCGGATTATCGGGTTCTGGAAAATCCAGTCTTGCTTTTGATACACTTTATGCTGAAGGTCAACGCCGGTATGTAGAAAGTCTTAGCTCTTATGCTCGACAATTTCTGGGCAGGCTCAATAAACCAAAAGTAGATTATATAAAGGGGATTGCCCCTGCCATTGCAATTGAACAAAAGGTAAATTCAACTAACCCCCGCTCTACCGTGGGTACATCTACCGAAATTTACGATTACCTGAAATTGCTTTTCGCCAGGATTGGTAAAACCTACTCTCCTATTTCTGGAAATGAAGTTAAAAAAGACACGGTCACAGATGTAATAAATTATGTAAAGGCGTTTCCAGAAAGAGAAAAGCTCCTCCTTCTTGCTCCAATTCATGTGGAAGAAGGTAGATCTTTGGAAAAAAAGATCAAAATTCTTGCTCAACAGGGATATAGCCGCATTAAACTTGATCATGATGTGGTAAGGATCGATGAAACCGATCTTTCCAAAGCCAAAGATGATAATACATGGCTGGTAGTAGACCGGATCATTACCAAAGATGAAGAGGATTTTTATAATCGCCTTGCAGACGCGATAGAAGCTGCTTTCTTTGAAGGTAAAGGAGAATTGTTCATCGAAAAGCTTTCTGATAACAGCTCAAGACACTTCAGCAACAAATTTGAGCTGGACGGAATGAGTTTCCTGGAACCTAACGTGCATCTATTCAGTTTTAATAATCCTTACGGCGCCTGCCCTAAATGTGAAGGATATGGAGACGTGATTGGGATCGACGAAGACCTAGTTATTCCAAATACGGGCCTTTCAGTTTACGAAAATGCCATCTTCCCATGGAGAGGTGATAGTATGAGCTGGTATAGAGATCAGTTAGTGAACAATTCACACAAGTTCGACTTCCCTATTCATAAACCATATTTTGAACTAAGTGATGAGCAAAAAGACCTTATCTGGAATGGGAATCAATATTTTGAAGGATTAAATCAATTTTTTGAATTTCTTGAGAGTAAAGCTTATAAGATTCAGAACAGAGTTATGCTTTCTCGTTACCGAGGCAAAACAAAATGCTCGGCCTGTAAAGGCAAAAGGCTAAGACCTGAAGCTCAGTACGTGAAAATTAATGATCATAGCATTACAGACCTGGTTGAAAAACCACTGGATAAAGTAAGAGCATTTTTTAAAGATCTCGAACTGAATGAGTATGATGAAAAAATAGCTAAAAGACTTCTAACCGAAATTCGTAACCGACTAGAATTCCTTTCAAATGTTGGTCTAGACTATCTTACTTTGAATAGAAAATCCAATACATTATCTGGGGGAGAATCTCAAAGGATCAATCTGGCGACATCATTAGGAAGTAGCCTGGTTGGATCTATGTATATTCTGGATGAACCATCAATAGGTCTTCATCCCAAAGACACCGAAAAACTAATTGGAGTTTTAAAGAATTTACGCGATCTGGGAAATACAGTTATTGTGGTAGAGCATGATGAAGAGATCATGAATGCCGCTGATGAGATTATCGATATTGGCCCCGAAGCAGGAACAAATGGTGGTTATGTGGTAGCCACTGGTACCATGAAAGATATCCTGAAGTCTGATTCCTTGACCGCGAGCTACCTTAATGGTAAAATGGAAATTGAAGTTCCTGAAAAAAGAAGGACTTCAAAGAATAAAATAAAAGTTCTTGGAGCCAGGGAAAATAATTTGAAGAATATCGATGTTGAATTTCAACTGGGAATATTTACAGCGATCACAGGTGTATCTGGAAGTGGAAAAAGTACCTTAGTAAGAAAAATTTTGTACCCGGCAGTGCAAAAAGAAATAGGTGGCTATGGAGAGAAAGCAGGCCAGTTTAGCGGCGTGGAAGGAAACTTCAAAAGCCTTGGGACAGTTGAATTTGTAGATCAAAATCCTATTGGGAGATCTTCCAGGTCTAACCCTGTGACTTATATCAAAGCTTATGACGATATAAGAAACCTTTTTGCCAGCCAGAGGCTAGCAAAATTAAGAGGTTTCAAGGCCAAACATTTCTCTTTTAACGTCGACGGAGGTAGATGCGAAACCTGTAAAGGTGAAGGCGAAGTTACTATAGAAATGCAATTCATGGCAGATGTACATCTTGAATGTGAAACCTGTAATGGTAAGCGGTTTAAAAAAGATGTGCTGGAAGTAACCTTTCATGATAAGAACATAGATGATGTTCTTAATATGACCATTGATGATGCCACCAAATTCTTCGAAGATCATGGTCAGGACAAGATTGTAAAGAAATTAAAGCCACTTAAAGATGTTGGGTTAGGATACGTGCAATTGGGACAAAGCTCTTCTACCCTCTCTGGAGGTGAAGCCCAGAGAATAAAACTTGCTTCTTTCCTCGTTAAAGGAAACACTAAAACCAAGGCGTTATTCATTTTTGATGAACCTACTACAGGATTACACTTTCATGATATCAAAAAACTTCTGAAATCCTTTAATGCTCTTATTTCGAAAGGACACACGGTAATTGTTATCGAACATAATATGGATCTAGTAAAGTGTGCAGACCAGGTTATAGATCTTGGTCCGGAAGGGGGTGAAAAAGGTGGATACCTTGTGGGACAGGGAACCCCGGAGGAACTTGCTAAGAATAAAAAATCCTACACCTCAAAATATCTGGAGGAGAAACTATCCTGAAAATATAATGAATTAAATATCAGTTTTTTAGATCATCACAAAGTGGAGTAAAGCTTTGCTAGTCCAGCATTTACGGACTTTGGCACGTACTTTGTATTTAATAGTGAAATGTTCATAATTAAATACTCTACTACCATGAGAAACCTGACCCTTATTTTCGCATTCTTATTTATTGGATGGTCAGTATCGGCATCCGTAAATTCAAAACCAGCCACCACTAATTATTATAATTATAACGATTCATTCATCTTTGTTGAAGGAGGAGTTGAATTTGCGGTTTACCCAAATGGTGAATTCGATTTTTATTATAATCCGGAATTCAGAAGAGGAAATTCGGTACATTTTTCAACCCCGAATGTAAACATAAGTTATAATGGAGGTTATAATTATGATCCTTATGTTCAGTACGACGACTACGGAGCAGTGATTCAAATTGAAAATGTACCGGTGTATTATGACTATTATGGCAGGATCATCCAGGCTGGAAACATATACCTTAGTTATAATAACTTTGGTAGACTGGCCAGGGTAGGTAATTTACATGTACATTACAATAATCACCATCACATAACTCACTACAGCGGATATATTAATCACTATAATAGACGCTATGTTTACAGACCATGGCATGATTATTACCGTCGTCCAAATGTAAATGTTAGTATAGTTTTCGGTAGACCTTACCGCGCATATTATGAGCCTCAGAGAATTTCATATAACAAGTATGTAACTGTTTACAATAATTATTATTCTAAAAATAATAGAAGAAAGAACTTTTACAGACCTTCTCAAAAAGTGAGATCATATAATCACGGTAGAAGGACTAGCTCAAAGCGCAATATCGCCTATGTAAATAACAGTAATGATTACAATAGAGCAGCCACCCGGGAAAGTGTATCAAGAGACCGGGTATATTCTGAAAGGAATAAAAGCTCCAGAGTGAAATCGGCACGGAACACGAGAGGTATTGTAAATAACAGATCTCCGAGAACATACAGTGAAAGAAACGAGAGAAGTACAGATTCCAGGGGAAGGTCTTCCAAAATTGGAAATAGCACTCAAAAAAGACAAAGTACAGTTAGAGAGCGTTCTGTTAGATCGCCACAAAATCAAAACTCTTCTGTTAGGTCAAGAACTGAAAATCGAACTTCAAACAGGGTTGAAAGACCTACACAGGTTTCCAGAGATAGATCAATTCAGAATAAGACAAACACGAGAATTAAGCGTTCATCTCCTGTAACCAGAGGTAGGACTATAGAAAAAAGCACTAGAAGTTCTGAAAGGAATGCTGCTGTAAAGCGTCCAACAAGACAGAGCAGTTCTTCTGTTAGAACTAGAACAAATTCGGGAACTTCAAGATCTCAGTCTGTTAGAACAAAAAAATCTTCTGGATCGAGAAGTTCGGCACGAAATGTGAATAATAGATTATAGATGACAAGTTCATAATTTAATTTTTTGGTTGGTTAGTTGGAAAACCCTTGACGCTCCCACGCTGATAGGGTTTTCTCGTTTTATGACCTTTTCAGAAATTTATCTATCATCAAATTGAGGTCTTCAGAAAATCTTAGGTAGTAAACGATAATAAGATATAAAACACCTGATAGCGTTCCTTTTACAGCAATATTAATAACCGCATGTAGTGGGAAATTCAGAAAATAGAATCCAATACTAAATAAGGCCGTTAATAATAACGCCCAGGTAGATTTAGTAGTAAACGGATGAATTTTAAACTTTTTGAATACTATGAATACTTTCGAAGTATTATAAAGAGAAAATGCTATAAAACTAGCTACTGCCGCTCCTTCAATTCCATACTCAGGAATAAAAAGAATATTAAGAACAAAAGCTACCAAAACCAGGATCACCCCTACCCCAAGGACAATGCGATAATAATCTGAATTAAAAAGAATACTATTATTATTGCCCAGAAAATTATCATATAACTTAACCAGCGAGATCAACAACACGATCAAAATACTGATCTCATATTCTTCAGGGATCAATTCATACAAAGAATTCACATTGGTAATGATCCAGACAAAAATGAGTCCGCTAACAATTAAGAGGTTCAGGGAACTTTTTTCATATAGATCTTTAAGCCCAGATTTATCTTTATTGTTCAACATTTCAGCAGTAAGCGGATTGGTGATCTGGTGCATCGCTTTTTGAGGAACAGAGATGACGGTAGCTATATAAACCGCAATTCCGTAAATAGCGACGTTCTCGATGGGTAGATAGTGTTCTATCATCACTTTGTCCAGATCTAATAGAACGGTGGCTACAGAGGCTGCCAGAAGTATCAGAGAAGAGTATTTTAATACCGGAGATAGATTCCTTGGGAATTTAAAACTGAATTTGGGTCTGTGAAGTGAAAAAGCATACATAGCCATCAAAATAGTCCTGAAAACAAAAACTCCCGAAATACTGTAAATAAAGAACTCTACATTTATCCATTTAAAATAGAAAGCAAATAGAAGCAGACTTATACAAAGCCTGTGAAAAACCTCCTTCATCAAATTCCCGAATGCGCTTTTATAGTAGATCTTAGACCAGGAAAAGAAAACTTCAAAATAAGCGGTCGCCAGAGCTATCACAAAAATAAGCCAGACGTAAGGTTGCACCAGACTGTTCTCTCCCTGAAAATAATCGAGAAGGTAATTGTAAAATATAAGACCAATAGTCCCTAAGATCAATCCCACCACTGCTGGAATTACCAAAACAAAATTCAACAACCTGTCCTGATCTCCTCTGGTTTTGTAGGAGGTAAAGAATTTAATAAGAGTACTGTGCACTCCGAATACCAGGAACGGCCAGATAAGATTAGCTGCCGATAACAGGAAACTTACGAGTCCGTAATATTCCTGATCCAGAAAATATGTAAAAAGAAATAACGTATTCACAGCCCCGATACCGAAACCAACATATGTGGTTACCATATTTTTTAAGGACTGATTAATTATTATTCCCATCTAAATCTGCTTAATTAAGTTGGCAAGTTTACCGGTCAAGGTCCGGCGATGATATTTTTCAATATCATGTAATGCAGAACCAGGTTCTCCATGGGAATATTTTTTAAACATTTCCAATAAGTGACCTTTGAGTCTTTGTACATCTGTATAAGAAAAAACCTTTCCGGAATTCGTTTCTGAAATTATCCTTGCAGCATCCCAATTATCAGGGCCTATTGCCAAAATAGGAGACCCTGAGGCCAGGTATTCAAAAAGCTTCCCGGGAATAATTCCTCTGGTTTCATTAGAATCTATTTCTATCAGTAAAAGAACGGAGGCCTCCCTTTGCATTTCCAATGCCATTGAATGGCTAACATACCCTTCATTAATCAGATAATCTTCCAGACCAGCATTATGAATACTTTCCAGAACTACTTCACTAACTTTCCCTGCTAATCTTAGCCGAAAATCCTTTTGAAAACCTCTGTTTTCTTCCAGTAATTGTTGTAGCGCTTTCCATAGATTTTCAGGATTTCTACCCGAAAGTAATGATCCAATGTGAGCTATTTGAAATTTGTTTTGATCGACCGATTTTTCATGAATTTCAGAATCAAAACCATTAGTTATTACCGTGATTGGTTGAGACGTTTTAGTCTCAAATTCAGTTTTGGTCGTGAAGCTGGTGGTAATAATATGATCTGCAGTATTCAGCACCTCACTTTCCAGTTGTTCGTGCTTTTTCCTAGAGCTTTCATTTAATTTAAGCTTTTCATGATAACCTATCTGTGTCCAGGGGTCTCTGAAATCTGCGATCCACTTACAACCTAATTCCTTTTTTAGACTCAAACCAATTAGATGTAAACTATGGGGAGGCCCGGTAGTTATGATTGCATCATAATTGCCGTTCTTAAGTTCCTGCTTTAGAAAATTAATCGACGGCTTGACCCAGAACTTGCGGGCATCGGGAATAAAATAATTACCCCGAATATATAACATTGCCTTTTGCAGTGCAGACTGATTTTCTTCTTTCTGAATGATCCCGGAACTAATGGTTTCAGTATCCTTTTTTGAAAAAATTCCAGCGATCGAATAAGGTTCAAATATCTTTTTCTTTAATACTCTTATCCCCTCTGGAATTTCAGCTTCAAAACTATGATCAATGATAGGGTAACTTGGATTCTCAGGAACATAGACCACAGGTTCAACATCAAAATCTCTTAAATACTTAACGAATTTAAGCCAGCGTTGAACCCCGGGGCCACCGGCCGGTGGCCAGTAATATGTAATAATGAGAACTTTTTTCATTCAGGTATAAGATCAAAAGATCACTTTCTCTTTTTCAGCTCGAAACCAATTCCGCCTATAAAAACAAGACCAATGAGAATAGAACTTATGAGGGCGATACTGCTACCAGTCTTCACTACCTCAGGCTCAAATTTGAATACGATTTCGTGTTCCCCTGCCGGAACATTCATTCCTCTTAAAACGTAGTTTACCTGAGCATGTTCTGCAGGTTCGCCGTCAATGTATGCCTGCCAGCCGGGTTGGTAATAATTTTCAGAAAAAACCACAAACTGATTTGACTCAGCATTAAATTTATATTTAAGATTATTAGGTTGATAGCTTATCAGCTCAATGGTTGCTCCTTGATCGAAACTGAAATCTTCCTGAACAACATCCCGGAATTTCGAATTGATCATGGCAGTATTTCTTAGATCTGTATCTTTAAGAGCCAACATTTCCTGGTCCTGACCTTCTACCCATTTAATATTTTTTACGATCCAGGCATTTCCATAGGCATTTGGATTTTGTTGGGCCTGAGTACCTTCTTCAGTCGGAACAATAAAATATTTCACATTTAACATGCTCAATATTTCCATGTTGTTATTTGAGATATAGAAATCGTACAGTTCCTGAATTCTACCGGGTTTTGCAGCATGATAACCACCCAGTGCATTGTGATAATATGATGTTCTACCGGTATTAAATGGACTTCCGGAAACATCAAAAACCCTGTAATGACCATTATCTTCTAAGATAGCTTCATCTGCAGCTAATTTTTGAAATGGTTGCTCCATCTCCCTGGCCAGAACAAAATCTTCTTCATTCACATATCTTTTGTCAACTCCAATCAGGTCTACTAATAAAAGAATGCAAAACCCGCCAATTAGCAGATTTCTGTTCAGTTTAGCTTTCAAATATCCCCATATAAGCCCTGCCGAAAGCAATACAAATACCAAAGAACGAATTACATCGGTAGTAAAAATACTTTTTCGGTCTTCCTCGAGGGCTTTCATGAAGTCCATTCCGAACTGTTGAGAATACATTGCATCATTTGCTCCTTCAAAATCGAATAGAATTGATTTGAACAATAAGAATATTAGTAATAAGCCTCCTGTAATGATCGATGACCATTTTAAGGCATATATTTTTTCTTCCTTTTTAACTTCAGTCAGGAATAGCTTATAAAGGCCCATAACGGCAAGCATAGGCAAACAAAGTTCCAGAATAACCTGTATAGAAGAAACCGCTCTGAACTTATCATACAACGGCACAAATTCGATGAAAAACTTAGTAAAGAACTCAAAATTCTTACCCCAGCTCAAAAATAAAGCCAGCAGACTTCCACCTACGATCCACCATTTTAATCTTCCCCTTATCAAGAACAAAGCGAAAACAAATAAGAAAATTACCGTAGCCCCAATATAAGCTGGTGCCCCTACAAATGGCTGATCACCCCAGTAGGTTGGAGCACTTTCCGTAAAACCTTCAGCCTGGACCGGCGAAGCTCCAATTTCCCTTAAAGCATTGTATAAGTTAGAATCCCTTCCAATATTTTCAGAACTTCCACCTCCCATGAACCTTGGAACCATCAGATTGAAACTTTCTAAAATTCCGTAACTGTATTCGGTTATATAATCAAAACTTAAACCTGTATTCTGCTTCGAGCTTCCGTCAGGTTCAATTGTAAGATTAGATTCTCCACGTGTACTGAATTGAGTATACTCGCTCGTTGCCAATAGGTTCGTAGCATTAGCTGCTATTGCCAGCACAACAGCAACAACCATGATGCCCAAAGCTTTAAAATACCTTGGGAGCATTTTTTTTCGATAAGCATCAATAAGATAAGCTAGGCCCAGAGCTATTACCAATAACAGCAAGTAATAGGTCATCTGGAAATGGTTTGCCTGAATCTCGAGCGCCATGGCTACCGTAAGCACAAGAAAGCTCCAAATGTTGCGATGCCTGAAAATGGCTATGATCCCGGCAAGCACCATAGGCATGTATGCAATTGCATGTGCCTTGGCATTGTGACCAACTCCCAGAATTATGATCAGATAGGTTGAAAATCCAAAGGCGATTGAACCTAAAAAGGCAAGTTTATAATCTACCTTCATACAAAGGAGTAGAATGTAGAAACCTATAAAATAGAGAAAGAGATAATCTGCCGGCCTGGGCAGAAATCTCAAGGCTGTATCAAGTTTTTTTACATAATTGTGAGGATAGTAAGCGCCTAATTGATATGTAGGCATTCCCCCAAATGCAGCATCGGTCCAATATGGTTCTTCCCCGGTCTCTGCCCTGAAGTCATTTTGCTCCTTGGCCATCCCGATATATTGAATAATATCGCTTTGGTAAATTTCCTTTCCCTGCAGGACCGGATTAAAGTAAAATAATGATAAAATGATAAAACCTGCCAGAACTAACAGGTGAGGTAAGAATTGCTTCAATTTAGCCATTAATCGGACTTTTGATTTTGATCACAAATTTTGTGTAAAACAAAGTCGGTCTAGTGACTTTGCTAAAATCCGAAATTAATCAATTTCTTCGTAATCGATATATTCACCAACATTTTTATTGGACTGCTTTCCGTTTTTCGGCTTTTTATCGATACTAACTTTTCCTTCTTTATCCTGAGGTCGCTGTGCTCCTCCAAACTGCTGATTGAATTGTTTTTCAAATTTCTGACCCATCTTTTTCATAAACCACTTCAGGATCAATGGACCAAAAAATCTAAGTAATATTTTAAGACCAAAGTATACTAACAGAACGATAAGTACCGTTTTTAATACCCCGGTTAATGATGCTTCTAACATTCTAAGTCTTTTTACAAAAATAAAAATAAGCCTCCACAATCAGGGACGCTTCGGCTATAAAATTATAATAAATCTTATATCTTTGAGAGACCTAACCCGACCAATTATGCGTAAAACAGCCATACTTAGCCTTTTTCTAATTATTGCTACCAATCTCCACGCTCAATATACCGAAACCATAAATTCGAACAGACCGGGACAATCCCAGGGAGCTTTTGCTGTTGGAACCAATGTTATACAACTTGAAAGCGGACCTTATTTTGGGAGTGAGGAACATACAGGACTTGGAACCGATACCGATATCTGGGGCGTAGATTACCAATTAAGATATGGGTTACTTTTTGAGAATCTTGAATTGAATCTAACCGGCTCATTTGAGTCTCAGGACATATTCAGGGATTTTCTTGGAGTGACGAGTGAATCAACAATCAGAAATTTTAAAACAAATTCTATAGGTGCCAAATATCTAATTTTTGATCCCTATAAAAGTCTGGAAGAAGACAAACCCAATTTATACAGCTGGAAAGCGAATCAACGATTCAAGTGGAAAACACTAATTCCTGCCATTTCCATTTACGCTGGGGCTAACTTTTCCTTTGGTGATAATCCCTATTTATACGAAGGAGAAGGAAAGTTTAGTCCAAAGGCAGCAATAATTACTCAGAACAATTGGGGTCGCTGGGTTTTAGTATTAAACCTTATTGCAGATAAACTTTCTGAAGATTACAGATCTTACACAGGAATAGTTACGGTTACCCATACCCTTTCTCAAAATCTGGCGATTTTTGGAGAATACCAGGCTATAAAGAGTGATATATATGCAGATGATATTTTACGAGCGGGAGGAGCATATTTAATAGGTGAAGACTTCCAGTTCGATGTTTCTGGCCTGGTTAATTTTAAGGACACCCCATCAAAGTGGCAGGTAGCGGCAGGAGTTTCTTATAGGTTTGATCTTCATAAAATGGATGAATTCCTGGAGGAATCTAATGAAGGTAACAAAAGAAGACAGAGAACTGAAGAGCTTAATAAAGAAGGGGAAGAAGTTATAGATGAAGAAGGAGGACTCGAGTAACTGAAATCAATAAAACTAAAAATGCCCTGCAAAATGCAGGGCATGTTTTATATCTGAATATTTTTGATTACTTATTAGACATCGCTGCCTCAACGGAAGCTGAAAGTCTTTTATAAGTACCATTTTCAAGTCTTTCACGAATAGCTGAAAAAGCTTCTACTGTTTCTTCAACATCTTGTAAGGTATGGGTCGCCGTAGGGATCATTCTAAGAAGGATCAATCCTTTTGGAATTACCGGATATACAACGATAGAACAGAACACCCCGTGATTCTCACGGAGATCCTTAACCAAAGCCATAGCTTCTGGGATACTTCCCTTAAGATAAACAGGAGTTACACAACTTTGTGTAGTTCCAATATCGAATCCGTTATCTTTTAATCCGTTTTGTAATGCATTTACATTCTCCCAAAGCTTTTCTTTAAGCTCTGGCATAGTTCTTAGCATATCAAGACGCTTCAATGCTCCAACCACCAACTGCATTTGCAGGGATTTAGCGAACATTTGTGATCTAAGATTATATTTTAAATAATCTATGATCTCTTTATCTCCAGCGATAAATGCTCCTGTACTGGCCAGTGATTTTGCGAAAGTTGCGAAATATACGTCTATTTCGTCCTGTACTCCCTGCTCCTCACCTGCTCCGGCTCCTGTTTTACCAAGAGTACCAAAACCATGAGCATCATCTACGAATAATCTAAAGTTATATTTTTTCTTAAGCTCAACGATCTCCTTCAATTTACCCTGTTCGCCTCTCATCCCAAAAACACCTTCAGAGATCAATAAAATTCCTCCTCCGGTTTGTTCTGCGATCTTGGTAGCACGCTGAAGATTCTTCTCGATACTTTCCATATCGTTGTGCTTATAGGTAAATCTCTGACCTAAATGCAATCTAACACCATCAATGATACACGCGTGTGCATCTACATCATATACGATCACATCCTGCTTAGAGACAAGGGCATCGATCGTTGAAACCATCCCCTGATATCCAAAATTTAATAGGTAGGCTGCCTGCTTGTGTACAAAAGAAGCAAGTTCATCCTGTAATTTTTCATGAAGATCAGTATGACCACTCATCATTCTCGCTCCCATAGGATAAGCAGAGCCATACTCGGCTGCAGCTTCTGCATCTACTTTACGAACTTCAGGATGATTGGCTAGCCCAAGGTAGTCGTTGATACTCCATGTAATAACTTCTTTACCGCGAAATTTCATCCGGTTAGAAATTGGTCCCTCTAGTTTAGGAAAAACGAAGTATCCTTCTGCCTGCTCAGCCCATTTACCCAGCGGTCCTTTGTCTTTGTAAATTTTATCAAATAAATCCTTCATCGGTCATTTTTTAGACGAGCCGCAAAAATACTGAAATTTGGCTCAATTGTACAAAGTAAATTATAAACATCGAAATCTAAGAAAAACAAAAGCATCCTACAAAGGATAGGATGCTTTTGTTAATAAGTGTTAAAAACTTTTACTTGATCACTTCTATAGATTGAGAGTTGGTCTCGTGTTGTGTATCGAAAAATCCCTGCTCGTTCATCCATTCATCGCTATAGATCTTACTCATGTATCGCGATCCATGATCAGGGAAAATAATCACCACATTCGAATTTTCATCAAATTCACCTTCCTCATTAAATTGCTTTAATCCCTGCATAGCTGCTCCACTGGTATAACCTACAAAAAGACCTTCAGTCCTTGCCAGTTCCCTGGCTGTGTGGGCTGCGTCTTCATCAGTTACTTTTATGAATTTATCTATGGCATCAAAATCTGTTGCGGTAGGAATAAGGTTTTTACCTAAACCTTCTATTCGGTAAGGGTAAATTTCACCTTCATCGAATTCACGAGTTTCGTGGTATTTTTTAAGAACAGAGCCAAATGCATCGATTCCTAATATCTTAATATCCGGATTTTGTTCTTTTAAAAATCTTGCAGTTCCAGAGATAGTTCCCCCGGTACCACTACAAGCTACTAAATGTGTGATTTTTCCTTCAGTCTGCTTCCAGATCTCAGGTCCGGTTGAGTGAAAATGAGCATCAATATTCAATTCATTGAAATATTGATTAATATATACAGAACCTTTTATATCGTTGTGAAGTCTTTTTGCTACTTCGTAATAAGAACGGGGATCATCAGCAGGAACGTTAGCCGGGCAAACATAAACCTTGGCTCCCATGGTCTTCAGCATATTAATCTTATCCTGGGAAGATTTTGAACTTACCGCAAGAATACATTCATATCCTTTGATACAGCTTACCATTGCAATACTAAATCCAGTATTTCCGGAAGTGGTCTCTATAATGGTGTCTCCAGGTTTTAAGATGCCTTTTCTTTCAGCTTCCTCAATAATATGAAGGGCGATCCTATCCTTGGATGAATGTCCTGGGTTAAATGATTCTACTTTAGCGAAGTAGTCCCCTTTAAAATCCTGTGTAATCTTATTTAAGTGAATTAACGGTGTATTACCTACTAATTGCAATACATGGTCATAAACCTTTAAGTCTTCTCTCATAAATCGAAGTTCTTTTTACAAAAGGCCCTAAAATAAAACTTATTGAGGCCGGTCAAATTTAAGGCAAATTTTTTAATTATTGATTTATACCCTCCAGATCCAGTAAAAATGCGTATTCCTCAGCTACTTCTTTAAGAGCTTCAAATCTACCTGAAGCACCTCCATGACCTGCATCCATATTGGTATGAAGCAAGAGCACATTATTATCTGTCTTTAACTCCCTGAGTTTCGCAACCCATTTGGCAGGTTCCCAATACTGAACCTGGGAATCATGAAGACCGGTAGTAACAAGCATATTTGGATATTCCTGAGCAACTACATTATCATATGGAGAATAAGATTTCATGTAATCATAATAATCCTTTTCATTCGGATTCCCCCATTCATCATATTCACCTGTAGTTAGCGGAATACTATCATCTAGCATAGTAGTTACGACATCTACGAAGGGAACCGCAGAAATTACTCCATTATATAGGTTCGGAGCTAAATTCACCACTGCCCCCATCAATAATCCACCGGCAGAACCTCCCATTGCATAAAGGTGATTAGATGAAGTGTAGTTTTCTTTGATAAGGAATTTTGAAACATCAATAAAATCTGTGAACGTATTCTTCTTAGTGAACAGTTTCCCGTTCTCGTACCATTCACGGCCAAGATATTCCCCTCCACGAATATGTGCGATCGCATAGATAAAACCACGATCTAATAAACTCAACCGAACTGAAGAGAAATATGGATCTATAGTAGAACCATAAGATCCGTAGGCATATTGTAGTAATGGACTATTTCCATCTTTTTTAGTTCCTTTTCTATAAACAAGAGATACGGGAATTTTAGTTCCATCTTCGGCTGTTGCCCAAAGCCTTTCAGATACATAATTGTTCTTATCGAACTTTCCGCCCAGAATTTCCTGCTCTTTTAAAACAACCTTATCCCCGGTCTTCATATTATATTCAACAACTGAAGTTGGGGTTGTAAGACTATTATAGGTATACCTCAACAGATCTGTCTCAAAATCTGGATTAATGGAAGTATAAGCGGTGTAAGTCTCATTATCAAAAGGAATATAATATTCCTTGCTGTCATCCCATTTAATGATCCTTATTTTATTCAGGCCATTGGTACGCTCGCTAACCACGAGGTATTCCTTGAAAATATCGATATCCTCAAGAAGAAAATCTTTCCTGTGAGGGATCACATCTACCCAATTCTCCATTCCGGTCTCATCAACCGGAGTTTTCATCAGTTTAAAATTGGTAGCTTCATCTTTATTGGTTACCACATAAAAGTGGCCGTCGAAATGCGAAATGCTATACTCGAGACCTCTTACTCTCGGCTGGAATACAGTAAACTCCCCTTCTGGTTTATCTGCATCAAGAAAACGATATTCCGTAGTAAGCGTACTATGAGAACCAATAATGATATATTCTCTGGACTTAGATTTATAAACGTAAGTATTAAAGGTTTCATCTTCTTCCTCAAAGACCAATTCATCCTTTTCAGGATCTGTTCCCAGGATATGCTTATAGATCCTGTAAGACCTCAAAGTTTGAGGATCTTTCTTAGTGTAGTAAAGTGTTTTATTATCATTAGCCCAGGTAGATCCGCCGGTGGTATTCTTGATCTCCTCGTCGTAGATCTCACCGGTTTCAAGATTCTTGATCCTAATAGTGTATTTTCTTCGGCTTAAAGTATCTGTCCCAAAGGCTACCAGCTTATTATCCGGACTTACATTAAGACCACCTAAACTATAATAATCAAAGTCTTTGGCCATTTTGTTCACATTGAACATGATCTCTTCTGGTGCTTCCTGGGATTCCTTTTTTCTTGAATAAATTGGGTAATCATAACCTTTTTCAAATCGGGTGATATACCAGTAACCATTCAGTTTATAAGGCACAGATTCATCATCCTCTTTGATCCTGCCTTTCATTTCCTCGAATAATCTCTCCTGAAATTCTTTAGTATGGGAGGTCATTTTATCGTTATAATCATTCTCGGCCTCCAGGTAGGCAATGACTTCAGGATCTTCACGCTGATTCATCCAGAAATAATTATCTATCCTTACATCACCATGCTTCTCAAGCTCTTTAGCTACTTTCTTTGCTTTTGGGGCTTCAATATCTTTTTTCAAATCATTTTTGTTTTGCGCGGTTGCAAATGTAACGCATCCTAATAGAAATACTAATAGTCTTTTCATTTTGACTGGTTTGATGCGGTAATTTAGTAAATTTGAATTCATAAATTTTAAATCGAAAAATATGTTTGGAGATATGATGGGCATGATGAATAAACTGAAGGAAGCCCAGGAAAAAGTAGAAGCAACTAAGCAAAGATTAAATTCTGTTCTTGTAGACGAACAAACCAGTGATGGGCTTTTGAAAGTAACCATTACTGCTAATAGAGAGGTAAAGAATATTTCTATAGATGATTCCTTGCTTGAGGACAAAGAACAACTGGAGGATTACCTGGTTCTTACCATGAACAAGGCTATTGAAAAAGCTACAAAAATAAATGAAGCTGAAATTGGAGCTGCGGCTAAAGACGGAATGCCAGATATTCCTGGAATGGACGGATTAATGAAATAAGGTTTCTGAAAATATCCAGAAAATAAAAAGCCCGGAAGTAAATTCCCGGGCTTTTTCTATTTTATGCTTCTCCCCTTGCAGGATAATCATCTTTAATTACAAAAGAGATAGATCTTAATAGCTCATCGAACTTTGGCCGGGCAAAAGGCATTGATTGAATACTTGCAGAATAAAGTGTATTATCTGGCCGTATCAGGAAAAGGGCCGGTTCAAGAAAAACTTCAGGTTCTGAATCCTTTGTCGCTTCTGAAATGAAAAGCCCCCATTTTCTACCTTCATCAACACTAAAATCATAGCCAATATTGAGATTATCAATATCCCATTCCTCTACAGTCTTTTGCGCCAGTTCCTCGGTATTTGAACTTACGCAAATAACATTAACTCCTTTATCTCTGAAATCTTCGATCTTCGTGTTCAATTCTTCCAGGTATTTCATACAAACCGGGCAATGTATGCCCCTGTAAAAAACAAGCATGGTAAAATTTTCAGGTTGATTATCCCGAAGATCCCATTTTAAACCTTTAGTGGTCTTTACAATCAGTTCCGGAACTTCCTGTCTTGGTTTCAAATTCTTCATAAATCAATTTTCCTGAAAAATAACTGAATTTGAACCTCATTGCTATTAAACCCCTGCTAATCTTTAGTTAAGTTTAATTAAAACTACAGATCAATATTTTGAAGTAGAGACAGGAATTGATGATGCATTTCTTCTGAATAATCAAGATGAGTCACGATCCTTAATTTTCCCTGCCCCATATTGCTTATCCGGATGCTATTTTCTGAAAGTTTATCCATAAAGGCTTTTTCATTTTCTGGATCCTCCAGGTAAAAAATGATGATATTAGTTTCTACAGGTTCTACTTTACCAACATAATCAAGCGATGATAGCACCTCAGCAATTTCTGAAGCTCTTGCATTATCTTTTTTCAACTGCTCCAAATGATTATCCAGAGCATAAATCCCAGCCGCAGCCATAAAACCAACCTGACGCATTCCACCACCCAGAACCTTACGAACTCTGATTGCATTCTTCATCAACCTTTTATCTCCAATTAGAACTGATCCCATTGGAGTTCCAAGCCCTTTGGATAAACAAACCGAAATGGTATCAAACAATTTTCCATAATTTTTAGGGTCTTCATTATTCTTAACAATAGCATTAAATAATCTTGCCCCATCTAGATGCAATCCAAGATCGTTCTTATCGCAAACTTTTCTAATTTTCTTTATTTCTTCCAGATCATAGCAGGCACCACCACCTTTATTTGTTGTGTTTTCAAGACAAACCAAAGTGGTTAGCGGGCTATGATAAAAATCTGGTGGATTAATGCTTTCTTCCACCTGTGTTGCTTTGATCATCCCACGGTCTCCATCCACTAGCTTACATGAAACACCACTATTAAAGGAAACGCCTCCTCCTTCATAATTGTAAACATGAGCCCACTTATCACAGATCAATTGTTCTCCCGGCTGGGTATGAAGTTTTATCGCGGCTTGATTAGCCATACTTCCGGTAGGGAAAAATAAAGCCTCATCTTTACCAAACATATCCGCAAGCTTTTTTTCCAGAGCATTGATCGTTGGATCTTCTTTATAAACATCATCACCAACTTCGGCAGACATCATAGCCTGCAACATTCCCTTGGTTGGTCTGGTTACTGTATCACTTCTTAGATCTATTTCTTTCATGGTAATTTTTTCTAAAATGCTAAGGTAAAATTTAAATGTCTTTTTTCTAAAATCCACTATTCACAATAAAAGCAGGCTATTTTCTTTTTATATGAATTTTTCTGAATGTTTGATTGTTTATCTGTCATTTTTCGCAACGTTTTGTTTAAACACCTGAAAATGAACAATTTTATTTGTATTTTAAGGCAAATCTGATCTATGAAAAGCAATAATGACAATCCAACCTTTGAGTCTTATAATCGAGATCCTAATCTTTATGATGAGATCTTTGACGAAAACAATAATGTAAGGCAAACCTATAAAACCTTATTCGAACTTTACAGTGAACATTCCGCAAAAGATTTTGGCAGACTTAATAATAAAGCCAAATCTTCTTTTTTTAATCAGGGTATTACTTTTCAGGTATATGGAGATCACGAGATCAAGGAAAAGATCTTTCCATTCGATCTTTTTCCAAGGATCATAGATCCTGAGGAATGGGAAGTCATAGAGAAAGGTGTATTGCAAAGAAGTAAAGCTCTTAATGAATTTCTCTGGGACCTTTACCATGATAAGAATATTATAAAAGAAGGGATCGTACCACTGGAACTCATAAGTTCTTCAGTAAACTACCTGGATCAAATGAACGGATTCGATCCACCCGGTGGGATCTATAATCATATTTCAGGTACAGACCTTATCAAACATTCAGACGGGAAATATTATGTGCTGGAAGATAATATTCGCTGTCCTTCCGGAGTAAGTTATGTGATATGTAACCGAACCGCATTAAAAAGAGCTCTTTTCGGTGTTTTTAATCATTATCAAGCCTACACCGTAACTAATTATGCCGAAAATCTTCTGGAAATACTGGAAACGGTAAAACCTAAAGGCGTGGATGTCCCAAATTGCGTGGTGATCACTCCTGGGATCTATAATTCTGCCTACTATGAACATTCCTACCTGGCTAAGGCGATGGGTGTTGAATTAGTTGAAGGACGTGATCTTTTTGTAGAAAATGACTTCGTCTACATGAAAACCATCAACGGTCCCGAAAAAGTTGATGTTATCTACAGGAGGATAGACGATCAATTCATAGATCCGTTGGAATTTAAACCAGATTCTGCTTTGGGTGTTCCCGGACTTATGGCTTCCTATAAAAAAGGAAACGTTTGCCTCGTAAACGCTCCCGGAACCGGAGTGGCAGATGATAAAGCTATTTATACCTATATGCCGGAGATCATTAAATATTATTTAGACGAGGAGCCAATTTTAAATAATGTGCCTACCTATCATTGCAGCAGGCCAGATGAGTTGAAATATGTACTTGAAAATGTTCATAACCTGGTGATTAAACCTGTAGATGAAGCCGGTGGTTATGGAATTTCTATTGGTAACAGGCTTAGTAATGATGAGATCGAAGAGGTTAAAAAAACTATACAGGCCAGTCCACGAAAATATATTGCGCAACCAATCATGTCATTATCTGTTCACCCTACCTATATTGAGGATAATGAATGTTTTGAACCAAGGCATGTAGATCTAAGGACCTTCACTTTACTCGGCGCAGGAAAGGATTTTGTGCTTAAGGGCGGACTTACCCGTGTTGCTTTACAAAAAGGAAATCTAATAGTTAATTCTTCTCAAGGTGGTGGTTCTAAAGATACCTGGGTTTTAAAAAACAATCAATAATTTATGTTAGCAAGAGTAGCCAATAACCTGTTCTGGATGGGAAGATATATTGAACGTCTTGAACATGTAGCAAGATATTTAAATGTAAACTATTTCGCCTCCCTGGATGCACCCAATGAACTTTCACAGTCGAGACAATTTGTGCTTCAGTCCATGCTTTTCATGGCAGATGATTTTAGCCGTACTGAAAAACCTCTGGACGAGGAAGAAGTTCTATATGACATCGCCCTGAATCCAGACACAGATTTTTCGATCATTAATTACGTAAAACTAGCTCGCGAAAATGCAAATTCTGCTAGAGATCTTATTTCTACTGAATTATATGAGTCGATCAATAAATTCTACCATTTTGTATTGAATTACCCGGTAGAGAATTTCAAAAAGCGAGGCCTTTACGATTTTACGGTTCAGGTAACTGAAAATGTTTCCATCCTAAGAGGAAAAATTCGGGGTACGTTGTTACACGATGAAGTCTACGCCATTATCATGTTAGGTGTGAACATCGAGAGAGCCACGCAGGTTATCCGCATTATCAACTCCAAATTCAAGGATGCAGTAATTGCCCAGGGAAGTTATGGTGACACCTTAAAGAACAGTTATGAATGGACCACCTTGTTGAAATGTGCCGAGTCTTATGATATGATGAGACGATTCTATCGTCAAACTCCAACCAGTATAACCACTCTGGAATTCTTGATCCTCAATACCGATTGCCCAAGGTCTGTAATGAATAGCCTTAATGAAGTTTGTAAACATATTATGGTCCTTACCCGGGAGAAACACCCATCTAAAGATTCTTCTGCCTTTTTGATTGGCAAGGTACGTGCAAAGTATCAGTTCAAGGTAATTGAAGAGATCGAACAGGATCTGGAAGCATTTATTGAGAATATCCTGGATGATCTGAATAGTATCGGTTTAAAATTACAGAATGAATATTTTCATTATTAATTCATAAAAATCACCTTAATTTGCTGCTCCAAAAATTTCATTATGAATCTGGATTATAACATAAAATACGTTGCCAAAAATACTTATGAAAATAAGGCGAGCAGTGCACTTTGGCAGTTTTTAATAATTCCGGAAGACAATGAATCTCAGGAATTGATTGCAGATACCTTCACGAATTCGCTGAAAATCCCGATAGAGAGATCAATTAATGGTTATGATTTTCCTACCTATCGCATACGACCGAAGCAGTCTTTTGAAGAAATTGAATTCACTGCAGATTTTAAACTGGTAAAAAAAGTAGAAAATATTTTCGAGAAGGTATCTCAGGAATTTTCCGAAAATGAATACAATGAGCTAAGGTCTCTGGAATTTAGAGCTGAAAATGATGTTTTCTTACGTCTTACAGATCTTACCACTTTACCTCAGGAAGTTGATTTTAAATTTGATGAAAACATCAGTCTTTTTCAAAATCTTCAGGACCTGAATTCCTGGATCAAAAAAGAATTCACATTTAAGACCAATGTTACTGATATTGATACAGATCTAAGTCACATCCTGGAGATCAAACAGGGAGTATGTCAAGATTTCACTCATCTTTTCATCGCGATCGCAAAGCAATTTGGAATTCCATCCAGGTATGTATCAGGCTACCTGCACCAGGGAAATGGCTATTTTGGGGATTCACAAATGCATGCCTGGGTAGAATGTTGTTTACCCAATAGTGGCTGGATAGGATTTGACCCTACGAATAATTTAATCGCTGCTGAAAATCATATCAAAGTAGCACATGGTAAAGACTACACAGATTGTCCTCCCCTTAAAGGAGTGGTTTTCTCCTCTGGCAAGAACGAAACGGAATATACTGTTCAGGTTTCCTCCCAACAACAGCAATAGATTTCTAATAAGCTCCTATGGGAGAACCATCAGGGATCTTTGGAATATTTATTTCCAGCTTGAAGTCCTCAGGTTCTTCCCGGAATCTTTTAATATTACGGTACATTTCTTTTGAAACCGGATCATCCTTACCTCTTAACCAGTTGGCAAGTTCATCAACTTTTTGATTGGCAACAGATCTTACCAAAGGTGTGGCTTTATCATTTATCGCCAGATTAAGAAGATGCTTAAATACATTGAAATTGATCGTATTCTGAACACTGGAATCATAGCTATCCTTCTTCGTGTTTTTAATTGTCTTATTTATCATTTCTTCAAGTACATAATCAAGCCCGGGAAGATCCTTATTTAATGCATGCTGTTGTATAAGTCTTTCTGCCCTGGCCGGATGAAGTAATAAAGCTAAGGTCATCTCGCTTGCGGTAGCCGGGGCACCTAAAGCGTCAAACGCCACATCGGTATTACTTTTAAATGATTCCCGGTCTCTGCCAAAGCCAAAAGCCCTTGGTGGAAATAGTTCCAGTTTATCCTGCGGGATGGCAAGTTCTTCCGCAGTTAGCGTCTTAAGAATACTCTCCAAGGCTTTTTCCTGAAGTTTTGCATCAAGATGTTTTACAATAGTGCTATTACCTCCTTTTACGGCATAATTGTATTCCAGACCTCCGATAAGTTTTACCGCCGCTTCTGTCTGATATCTGTGGAAAAAATAAAGCGGCACAAAAACATCTTCGAGTATTGTATATGGCTCATTGGTCCTGATGTTGTCCTTTGAAAAATTCTGAATTGCTTTCTTCCTTATTTCAAGAACCCTTTCCAGTTCATCTGCTGCATCTTTACCATTATCCCATAGATGAGCAAAGGCATGGGCTCCACCGGTTGCTCTAGCATCTGAATCTGTAATAAAAGTAAGTCCGTCAAGGCGGACTTTTTCCATTACAGAATTAAGATATTCCCTTTCTTCCATTCCTTCAGGAATATCACTATAACTATATTTCACGGTTACTTTATCCCACTCTCCTATTCCGGTATCATATGCGTTGGCGAATTCAATTTCACCATTATTAATTTCGAACTGGGGATGAGGATAATCCATTACCGAAGCTCTTTCATTAGTGCTTGCAGCAAAATTATGCGTAAAGCCAATGGTGTGGCCAACCTCGTGAGCAGATAATTGCCTGATCCTGGCCAGAGCAAGTTCCATCATGAGATCGTGATTAGAATCGTTTTCAGCAAAAGGTTTATTCATCATCGCCTGTGCGATCATAAAATCCTGACGTATTCTTAAACTTCCAAGACTAACATGACCTTTAATGATCTCTCCAGTTCTGGGATCAACAACGCTGGCACCATAACTCCAGCCTCTTGTTGATCTATGCACCCACTGGATCACATTGTATCTTACATCCAGGGGATCTGCATCCTCCGGTAACATTTTCACCTGAAAGGCATCTTTATATCCAATATTCTCAAAGGCCTGATTCCACCAGCTAGCTCCTTCCAGTAAAGCAGAACGAACAGGCTCAGGAGTTCCCGGGTCCAGATAATAAATGATCGGTTCTACAGCCTCACTAATTTCGGCTTCAGGATCCTTTTTCTTTAAACGATGTCTTATAGCATAGCGTTTTTTAATAGGCTCAAAAACCGGCGAAGCATAATCCATATAAGAAATAAAGATCGCTCCGCTCCGTGGATCAAAAACCCGCTTTTCATAATCATTATCAGGCAACTTCACGAAAGAATGGTGTTGAGTAACACTAATATTCTTAGCATCTGGAACTACAGAATTGATGGTCCTGCTTTTAGGCTCTCCTTCGAAAGTAAGCAGGGCTTCAAATTCAACATTTTCAGGAAATGCTTTTGTCCGTTCAAGAGACAAAGCACTTTTTGATTTATCCAGTTTATAGGTGCCGTATTCACCTTTTTTCAATGTTTCTGCAACTCCATGGGTATCCTGCATTAAAAACGGAGTAAAATCAATTATATACTTCCCGTCTTTTTCCTCTTTAATTTCAAATCCAAAAAGGACTGATTTCGCAAAGGCTTCTGCTACACTTTCCTTTTCTGCCGTATTCTCAGTGATCGCCCTGTAATTCTGGTTAGGCTGAATAAGCAATAATTTATTCCCTGCTTTCTGGAACTTAACCACGGCTTCTCCTCCTAACTGTCCGCGATCCAAACCTATATCATTAGATCCTACTCCGGTAGTTAAGAAATGAGTATAAAGAAATTCAGTTTCCAGGCTATCTACCTCCAGGTAAATTTCATCTTCCTTTTCATTGTAATGAAAGTTAAAATAACCTTCATATTTCTGAAGATCTTCCTTTTCTTCGAGGAACTGAGCCTTCATAGCAAATGAAATACTGAAGGCCAGAATAATACAGGTAATCTTATGCATAAAGGGATTTTTTAAAGCTTTCTAAAACTAAAAAATATTCGTTAAATCCTTTCTCGAAACTCCCTTTAATTCTATTTTTACGTCAAATCAACCATGAATGATAACAATAGAGAACATTAGAGATCTTAAAGAGCGCCTGGTTGCGTTAAGGAGGTATCTTTGACATTGATGCCAAAAAGATCGAAATAACCAATATGGAGGAAAAGACCTTTGCTCCTGATTTCTGGGATGACCCCAAAAAGGCTGAACAGATCATGAAAGAGGTCAATGCTGAAAAAAGCTGGGTTGGTGATTATGAAAAAGCCGAAACCCTTGTAGAAGACCTTGAGGTCCTCTACGAATTCTATAAAGAAGACGAAGCGACAGCAGAAGATGTTCAGGATAGATATGATCAAGCTTTAGATCTTATAGAAGATCTTGAGTTCAAGAATATGCTCTCTGAAGAAGGAGATAGCATGAGTGCGGTTCTTCAAGTCACTGCGGGCGCCGGTGGTACCGAAAGTTGTGACTGGGCAGAGATGCTCATGAGAATGTATCTAATGTGGGCTGAAAAGCGCAAATTCAAGATCCGTGAACTCAATTACCAGGCAGGAGATGTTGCCGGCGTCAAAACGGTTACCCTGGAAATCGAAGGTGAATTTGCCTTTGGCTGGCTTAAAGGTGAGAATGGTGTTCACAGGCTGGTTAGAATTTCCCCGTTCGATTCAAATGCCAAAAGGCATACTTCGTTCGCTTCTGTATATGTATACCCGTTAGTGGATGACAGCATAGAAATTGACATCAATCCTTCAGACCTTAGCTGGGAAACCATGAGGTCATCTGGTGCCGGTGGTCAAAATGTAAATAAAGTGGAAACAGCAGTTAGGTTGCGCCACGCTCCTACCGGAATTGTTATTGAAAACTCTGAAACCCGTTCTCAGCTCGAAAACAAGAATAAGGCCTTGCAGCTTTTAAAAAGTCAGCTTTTTGAAATAGAACTTCAGAAAAGACAGGAACAGCGACGTGAGATCGAAGACTCAAAAATGAAAATTGAATGGGGATCACAGATTAGAAATTATGTGATGCATCCTTATAAATTGGTCAAGGACGTTCGCACAGGTGAAGAAACTGGAAATGTAGACGATGTTATGGACGGCGATATAGACAGGTTTCTAAAATCTTTTTTAATGATGATGGGACAACGGAACGAAGATTGATTAAATACCGGTTCAATTAAGTTTTAAAAATTGAAATATTTGATTATTTTAAAAATAAAAAGAACAAAATGCTAAGGATCTATCATAATGCGAGATGCAAAAAGTCCAGAGAAGGACTTGAAATTTTGAAAAATTCAGGCAAAGAGTTTGAAATAAAAGAATACCTTAAGGAACCCCTAAGTGAAAATGAGCTGGCAGACCTTATTAAAAAACTTGATATTACCCCAATTCAGCTTGTTCGCAAGAACGAAAAGATCTGGAAAGAAGATTATAAGGATAAGGATCTGAGCGATAAAGAGCTTATTACCGTGATGGTAAAGAATCCAAAATTAATAGAAAGGCCGGTCGTAGAAACTGAAAGAAAAGCCGTGATAGGCAGACCGCCCTCGAATATTGACAAACTGCTTTAAACATAATAGAAATGAAACTTCAACATAGAATAGCATTAATAAGTGTTGCCGCGGCGGCGGTAGCGGGTTTCGTTTATTCCCAGATCTATATTCACGAGAAGAATAGAAAAGAGATCAAGGAAGTTGCAGGCGAATTAGCTGCTACATGGAAGAGTCAGTTAAGGCTTAATGAAGAGCAGACTCAAATGCTCGAAGATTCTATCATTGAATATACCATTAAGAAAAACGAGATCATTAACTCCAGTCTGGGGATCAACCAACAGATTAATAAGCTTAAGACAATTCAGAACAGCGAATACAAATCACTGAAAAAATTTCTGACGGAAGATCAGTTTGAAAATTATGTTCATCTTAACAAACAGCTTACGCGTAAATCCTGATTTTTAACCAATTAAACAATTTGGTTATATTTTTTTAATTTTTTGCTTAACAAAAAATTAACCGTTTAGGATTAAACCATCCCGATTCTTATTGGTCATAGGACAAAAATTGACAATGACCAACAAAAAATTATTTACCCTCAGTTTACTACTGGGATTATTCAGCTTTTTATCTTTTTCTGGATACGCTCAAGGACCTTCCGATTTTAAAAAAAACACCATAACAGGTAAAGTAATTGATGACGAACTAAATGTACCGTTAGAATATGCTACTATATCTGTACAGAACGTAGAAGATCCTTCAGACCTAACCGGTGGAATAACTGATGCTAAGGGACAATTTTCTGTAGAGGTCAAGAATGGGACTTACAATATAATTATTGAATTCATTTCTTATGAAACCAAAGAATTCAAGAACCGAAAAGTAACAAACGATCTTAATCTTGGCACTATCAAGCTTGGTCTGGGATCTGAAAACCTCGATGAGGTTGTAGTTAGAGCTGAAACTACACAGGTAGATATCAGACTCGATAAAAAAATATATAATATCGGTAAAGATCTTACCACGGCTGGAGGAACGGTAAGTGATGCCTTGAACAATGTTCCATCCATTTCAGTAGATATTGAGGGCGGAATTAGTCTTCGTGGAAATGATAACGTAAGAATTCTTATAAACGGCAAACCCTCTGCAATGGCTGGTTTTGGGAACACTGATGTTTTAAGCCAGTTGCCTGCAGAAGCTATCGAAAGAGTTGAGGTTATCACCTCCCCTTCTGCCCGTTATGATGCAGAAGGAACTGCAGGAATCATAAATATCATATTACGAAAAAAGGAAACTTTAGGATTTAACGGTTCTGTAAACCTTAATGCTGGGATTCCTGAAAACGCGAGTATTTCAACAAATCTAAATTACCGTACAGATAAGTTCAATCTTTTCACTACCACCGGTTACCGCTATAGCGAATCTCCTGGTTATGCATATTTTGATACAAGGTATTTCGAGCCAAGAGAAGATGTTTTCCTGGGAAATCTGGAATATGACCGGAATATTGAAGACAGGGATTATGACCGAATAAATCGTGGCTTTAACACGAATGTTGGTATGGAGTATTATATTTCAGACCTCTCCTCTATTACCGGATCCATTTTTTACCGAGTGGGAGATGATCGAGATGTAACCCTGAACAAAAACGATTACATCCTGAATGGCGAAAATCTGTTAGGAACTAATCGAATGGAGGTTGAAAACGAAGAAGATGAAAGCATACAGTTTTCACTTAATTACATCAAAAAATTTGATGAAGAAGGACATGAACTTACTGCCGACTTCCAATTTGAAAATGATAGCGAAACGCAGGATGCTTTTATAAACGAACCAGTTCTTTATAATAACACTGATATTGATGCGATCAGGGTTCCTTCAGAATCAACGATCACTTTAGAAGATCAGAAGGAGTATCTTTTACAGGCAGATTATGTAAGACCTATTGGTGAAGATTCTCAATTTGAAGCAGGGTATCGTGGGAATATTGAAAACGAGGTTACAGATTATGAGTTATACCAGGAAGATGCTGATGGTAACTTTATCCTGAATGAAAATCAAACCAATGTTTTTGATTATACCGAAAACGTACAGGCATTATATTCACAGTACGGTACCAAATTGGGCGATTTTAGTTTCCTTCTTGGGCTACGCCTTGAAAACACCAATCTAAAAGGTAAAATCGATTCAGAATTGACTGAAGAAGAACTGCAGGAAGAGTTTTCATTTGATATAGACACAGATTTTGATAATAATTACCTCGGTTTATTCCCTACCGTAAATATCATATATGAATTAGGGGAGCAAGAAAACATTACCCTGGGTTATAATAGAAGGATCAACAGACCAAGAGGCTGGTATATTAATCCATTTCCTTCCAGAAGTAGTCGTAACAATATTTTCCAGGGAAACCCTAACCTTAATCCGGCATTCTCAAATGCTTTTGATCTTGGTTATCTTAAAAGATGGGAGAAATTCACTTTAACTTCTTCTGTATATTACCAGAGAGAGACCGATGCCTTCCAGAGAGTTCAGGAAGAAGTATTTATTACGGGACCAAATGGGGAGGATATTGAAGTTATTAGAAGTATTCCTTTTAACCTGGCTACAAATGATAGAATGGGTGGAGAAGTTGGCTTTCTATACAACCCTGCAGATTGGTTAAGACTTAACGGTAGTGCGAACTTATTCCGCTTTAAGCTTGATGGTGAATTTAACGGGGTAGATTACAGCCAGGACAATTTCAGTTGGTTTGGTAGATTTAGTTCTAAAGTCTCTTTACCGTGGAAGATCGACTGGCAAACAAATCTTTTCTACCGCGGACCATCAGACGAAATTCAGGGAACCCAGGAAGGTATTTTGAATATCGACCTTGCCTTTAGTAAAGAAATATTGAATGATAATGCAACCTTATCATTAAATATTAGAGATATTTTTAACGGTAGAAAAAGAGCGAGTTATACAACTACAGAATTCTTCGAGCAGGATAGTGAATTCCAGTGGAGACAGGGACAGTCTGTAAATATTGCTTTCATTTATAGATTCAACCAGAAAAAACAACGTCAGGAAAGAAGAGGTGGAGATGAAGATTATGATGAAGGTGAATTCTAATAAGAAAAGTTAAGCCATAAAAAAAGGGACTATTTTTAGTCCCTTTTTTTATGCTTTTTCCGCTTTAGCTTTTTTGCGAGCTTCGCGCTTTTCTTTGATCAACTCTCCAACAGAACCTCCAATCCAGTAAGGAAGGAATGCCATTAAAAAGATCATAAGCCAGAAACCCATTGTCAATATTGCTAAAAATGCTAAGAAACCAAGGTATTGATCGAATTCGAACATAACAGTCAAAGTTTGATTTGAATCTGGCCAAAGATATGAAGTCTATGGCGCTTATCACAAAAAAACCCTGTTTTTTTACAAACTTTAGAAGTTACAGGCTAATAATATTTTTCTTTAATGTTTAATTTATTCAAGATATATAAGCCTGAATTCACCATCCAAATTACCAAAAATACCATCAAAACTATTTTTCATTTCCTTGCAGGCGATCTTCCCTTCTATATAATTGTCTCGTACTGAAGTTATTTCGATAAAGTTTGATTCCCGGTTCAAAGCCCCTCCAGGATCCAGCCTCCAGGACTCGGTCCTGCTCTGACTTTCAAACTTTACCCAGCTCTTATTATAAAAATCGTCTCCAATGCGATATTTCCCGGGCCCAATATAATTCTCGATCATTATCTCCATTAGATAACCATTGGCGGAAAAGGCCTTGGAGTGAAGGTTTATTCTGCCTGAAGGCATTAATATTCTTTTGAATCCCAATGGAGCAACTCTCTCATCTGAAAGAAAATCTACCCCATTCACATTTGCTATTAAAAATTGTTGAGATTCAACTCCATTGTCGTCATCCGAACTACATCCTGAATTTATCAGTAATAACACCGATACCATTAGGTAATAAAAATACTGCTTTCTCATGGTTGTTGAATTTAAATTTTCATTGTTGAAAGTTACGGCTTTCCGTACCCTTCTGAAAAGGGAAATTCCCCCTATTTTAATTATAATACATTGCTTTACAGTATTTTACGATACTCTATTTATAGTATAGCTATTTTTAATTAAGCGTAATTTTCAGGCCAGTTTCTTGCTGAAATTGTGGAATTCGTAAAATATGCTCTTCATTAAGAAAAAATTAATTTTAAAGAATTTTTAGTTTAAAGAAAATTGCGAAACATTAACTTTGCTCGACAACCAATTTTAGTATTATGGATTACAGAATAGAGAAAGATACCATGGGGGAAGTTAAAGTTCCTTCAGATAAATTATGGGGTGCACAGACCGAACGTTCACGCAACAATTTTAAAATTGGTCCCGCTGCATCCATGCCATTAGATATTATTTATGGTTTTGCCTACCTTAAAAAAGCAGCTGCCTACACCAATTGCGAGCTGGGTGTGCTTCAAGTAGATAAAAGAGACCTTATAGCAAAGGTTTGTGATGAGATTCTGGAAGGAAAACACGATGACCAGTTTCCCCTGGTGATCTGGCAAACAGGAAGTGGTACTCAAAGCAACATGAATGTGAATGAAGTTATAGCTAATCGTGCCCATCAGTTGGCTGGTAAGGAGATTGGGGAAGGAGAAAAGACACTTCAACCTAACGATGATGTAAATAAATCTCAGTCTTCTAATGATACTTTTCCAACAGGAATGCATATTGCGGCATATAGAAAGGTCACTAAAGTGACTCTTCCGGGACTGCGTAAACTTAGAGATACTCTTAAGAAAAAGTCTGAAGAGTTCAAGAATACCGTGAAAATTGGTCGTACACATTTTATGGACGCTACTCCCCTAACCCTTGGACAGGAATTTAGCGGTTATGTGGCCCAACTGGATTATGGTATTAAAGCTCTTGAAAACACCCTTCCGCATTTAGCTGAACTTGCTTTAGGTGGAACAGCTGTTGGTACCGGGCTTAATACTCCAAAAGGTTATTCAAAAAGAGTGGCAGAATTCATCGCGAAATTTACTGATATGCCATTCGTTTCTGCCGGTAACAAATTCGAAGCTCTTGCTGCACATGATGCTTTTGTTGAAACACACGGAGCACTTAAACAACTGGCAGTGTCGCTTAACAAAATAGGAAACGACATTAGAATGCTTGCTTCCGGACCAAGAAGCGGAATTGGTGAGATCAATATCCCGGCAAACGAACCTGGTTCTTCTATCATGCCTGGAAAAGTAAATCCAACTCAATGTGAAGCATTAACCATGGTTTGCGCCCAGGTTATAGGAAATGACACTACAATGAGTGTAGGTGGAATGCAAGGCCAGTTTGAATTGAATGTATTTAAACCAGTAATGGCAAATGCATTATTACAAAGTGCAGAGCTACTAGGGGACGCATGTGCGTCTTTCGAAGAGCATTGCGCCAGAGGAATTGAGGCAAACGAAAAGAGAATTCAGGAGCACCTGAATAATTCATTAATGCTTGTAACGGCCTTGAATACTAAAATAGGTTACTATAAAGCAGCTGAGATCGCAAATACAGCTCACCAGAATGGAACTACTTTAAAGGAAGAAGCAGCGAACCTTGGTTATGTGACTGAAGAGCAATTCGACGAATGGGTAGACCCTAAAGATATGGTGGGGAATTTGAAATAATCCCTAACCCTAAGAACTAAAAAGCCCCTGCAGAAATGCAGGGGCTTTTTTTATAAGATATTCAAACTTAGATAGTATCTCTGTTCTCTTTGATTTCTTTTCTGGCCTTTTTAGCATAATGCTTATTATACTTCCAATAAGAAAGAGCTCCCAATATCGTCACTCCTATTAAAGTATAGTAAATAAATGTTGGCGTAATAACCTTATCTCCACTGGCGTACGAATGCAGACCGCTTAAATAGAAATTCACTCCAAAATAGGTCATCATGATCGAAGAATACGCGATCACAGACATGAAGTTAAAGATCCAGCGTCCTCGTAAACCGGGTACTAATCTCATGTGAATAACAAAGGCATAAATGAAAATACTAATTAGAGCCCAGGTTTCTTTTGGATCCCAGCCCCAGTATCTTCCCCAGCTTTCATTTGCCCATTGTCCTCCCAGGAAGTTACCAATAGTAAGCATCACAAGTCCAACGGTTAGCGCTAGCTCTGTAATGATGGTGATCTCCCTGATATTTAAAAGCATCTTCTTTTTGTTATTCTCGGTGGTAAGGATCATTAAGAGTAATGCCACCACACCCAGGATCATTCCAAGGGTTAAAGGACCATAACTCCCCACAATTACGGAAACATGTATCATTAACCAGTAACTATCAAGTACAGGTTGCAGGTTAGCAATTGCTGGATCCATCCAGTTCCAGTGTGCGATCATAAGTATCATTGATGCTACAAAAGCAGTTGATGCAATAGTAAGATTCGATTTTCTTCCGAAGGCGAGACCAAAAAACATGGTAGCCCAGCCAACATAGATCATAGACTCATAGGCATCACTCCAGGGAGCATGGCCTGAAATGTACCATCTTGCAGCAAGACCTGCCGTATGTAATACAAAAAGGATAAGAATTGCTACTGCACTAATATTTATTAGACTTCGAATAACCTTATTGTCGTAAAAGATCTGAATGATGACGAACACCAACATTAGAAGACCAGCAACCATATACATCCAGAAAAGATTTCTGAACACATCATACTTGTTATATAAGATCTCTGTATCGATCTTCTCTTCTGAAGGCATTACTTCAGAACCAAATTTCTGCTGGTAACTTTTAATACTTTCTAAATACTGGTTTGCTTTAGCATAATCTCCGGTTTCACGAGCATCTCTTAAAGCATTCATGTAAAGTGGAAGGATCTGTTTGGTATAGACCGAGTCCATCCCTTTCAGATTGGACTCATCTACCTCCTTATAAGAGATCCACTTATTGTTATCGTCACCTGGAATAGGGAAAATCTTCAGGATATTACCATCTAATGCACTATATAAAAGGTTTACCTTCTTATCGGTATTAATAAAATCCTTCTGAAATTTATTTGGAACCGCAGCCTGATAGGCCCCTTCGAGATGTGGAGATAGCTTATAAGCTCCTCTTCTATCAAAGAAATCGGTTAGAGCGAGATATTTCTTCCCTTCTTCCACTCCAAGGATCTTATGCAGGCTATCATTATGCTTTTCAACAAAAATAAGTGGCACATCATACCAAACCATCGGATTCTCAGTAATGGAAATAAGTACCTGGTCTGAGGTTAGATCTTGATAAGTATCTGATTTACTTAATTTTCTTAATAACTCTGAAGAATATGTATTTGCAGGCTTCATCCTTCCTCCAGCATCCTGGATAATCAAACGTCCAAATTTTTCAGCATGCTCTTGCTTTACCGCATTCGCCACAATAAGGCTATCAAGTTGAGATTTTGCGGTCTCACTATGGTTGTGATCATCATTCTGGGCATTCATTCCGAAAGCCATAGAAATAATGGCTAGAATGGTGGCCATGGATTTCTTTTTACTTTTCACCTTATCCAGCATAACTTTTAGCTTTCCGAATCTTGAACCTTTATCAAATAAGATCCACATTAAACCAAAATATAATAGGAAGTACCCTATATAAGTGATCCACGTCCCCCAGAAATCATGATTCACAGAAAGAATAGTTCCTTTCTCATCAGGATCGAAACTGGATTGGAAAAACCTGTATCCTTCATGATCCAGTACATGGTTCATATAAATCTCATACGGCATAGGTTCCTTTCCTTCTTCTATAAGCTCTACTTTACTTTTAAAGGAAGCATAACCAGGAGTAGGCCTGTCTGCAGTACCTGGATATTTTTCTGCTATAAAATCATTAAGTTTTAAAGCAAAAGGCAATTCTTTTTCTATGGAACCGTAATTAAGGAAAATTTCCAGATCGCCCAAGTTCACCTGAACAGGATCTGCAACAATTCCTTGTCCGCCAAGTAAAGTGACAGTTTCAGTCTTGCCACCCGAAGATACATTCAGAGTCACCGCATCCATGTCGTTCTTGGTCTTGGGATTGGTTGGAACAATATCGTACTCACCCTTAACCACAGGTTCCGGAATCACAAATTGCATATTACCAATATTGTAAAGCGATCTAAGCATTAATGCCTGGGTAGAATCTTTAACAAGTTCTCCTTGCTTTTGATCTGCCATTCTCATATAAGTACCATCAAATGGCGAATCAATAAGATATTCTCCATCATCTGTGATCTGAATATTGATCGCCCCATCTTGAGGACTATTCAGTGTAAACAGAACATTATGGATATTACTTACCTGCCCCTGTTGTAAATAATGATCATGGCGATTACCATCTCCGGCTTCGACGATCTTTAAATAATTCTCTCCATCCTCGGTAGGAACCAAAGCTTCTTCAGCTCCGTGGATAAAATTGGTAACTTCAAATTTTACGGGCTGCCCGTTAAAATCTGTATTCAAAGTATAATCATTCTCTACTTCAGGCCCAAAAAGCACATCTTCCTGAAGCACCCTTCTACGCGGATTTCCATCGATCTCACCATCAATAAAAAACGTGAGATAGGATTCCTGGGTCATGAAAACGTTGGTGGTCTCCCCTTCTCTAATTGGCATGATGCCCTCATAACTTATATAACGAGTTACAAAAGCCCCGATAAGAATCAAAATAAAGGACAAGTGAAGTAATAAAGTACTCCATTTTTCCTTTTTATGGAGCTGATAACGCTTAATGTTACCAATAAAATTGATCAAAAGGAAAAGCATGATTCCTTCAAACCACCAGGTGTTATATATTAAGATTCTTGCGGTTTCGATACTATACCAGGTTTCGATGAAAGTACCCATGGCCATGGCTACAGCGAAAAGTATAAACAAGACGGCCATTATTCGGGTAGAAAAAAGGATTGAGGCTATTTTTTTCTGCATGGAAAAAGTGTCATTTTAACGGCTGCAAATTTAACGATTTATTATGTGTTTTTACAGGTAATCCCAATTCAATCTCAAGTACACAAATGTTAATTTCACCCGCTTAAAAATTTTGGTATTTTAGCCGAATGATTAAAGTGGTAATTATTGGCGCTGGAAATGTAGCTACTCACCTGTATCATTGCTTTAGAGAAGCAACCGATCTGGATGTAGTTCAGGTTTTTAACCGAAATAAGGATCACCTTGATTTTGTTAAAGAGCCTGAAAAAAGAGTTACAGACCTGAGCGAAATTGCTGAAGCAGACCTCTACCTGATTGCTATTAAAGATGAAGCAATTCAAGATCTTGCTGGAAAACTTAAGCTCAAAAAAGGAATAGTAGTTCATACTTCAGGAAGTCAGGATATGCAAACTCTGGCAGGATTTGATAATTACGGGGTATTCTATCCTTTGCAAACATTTTCGATAACTAAGGCCGTTAATTTTAAGGAGATACCTATTTGCCTTGAAGCTAATTCAGAAGAAAACCTGGAGTTTCTGAAGAAAACTGCGGCTCTAGTGAGCGATAAGATCTTTGAAGTAAATTCAGAACAGCGAAGAGCTTTACATGTATCAGCTGTTTTTGTAAATAATTTCAGCAACCATTTATTTGCACTTGCAGAGGATTATTGTAAACAGAACCAACTTCCTTTTGAGATCCTAAGGCCTTTAATAAAAGAGACCGTTTCCAAGATCGAAACCTTAGATCCTTATTCAGCTCAAACGGGACCTGCATTGAGAAATGACCATAAAACCATTGCTGCTCATCTTGAAATGCTGGATGAAGACAGAAAAAAAATCTATACTATATTAACTGAATCTATACAGAATTTCCATGGAAAAAAGCTATAAAGAACACCTTAATCAAATTAAAACCTTTGTATTTGATGTCGATGGAGTGCTTACTGACGGAAGGATACAGATATCCACAAGTGGTGAACTCCTAAGAACGATGAACACGAAAGATGGATATGCCATGAAAATGGCGCACAAGGCGGGTTATACCGTGTGTATCATAAGCGGAGGAAAAAATGAAGGAGTTCGTGCACGGTTAAGAGATCTTGGAATTACAGATATCTATCTTGGAGTTAGTGATAAGGTGGAACAAATGGATGAATTCTTTGATATTTATAATATTAAACCTGAAGAGGTTCTATATATGGGAGATGATATTCCAGATTATTATCCAATGAAATTAGTGGGGCTTCCATGTTGCCCTCAGGATGCCGTTCCTGAAGTTAAAGAAGTTTCACTCTATGTTTCTCATAAAATTGGAGGTGACGGTTGTGTGAGAGATGTTATAGAACAGGTGATGAAGGTACAGGGCAAATGGATCGAGAATAAGTCTTAGGTCTATGCTTAGTTACTTTAAACTTATAAGAGCAGGAAACTTATTTTTTATTGCTCTTACAATGTTCCTTATTAAATATGGCCTTTTTGAACCTTTTGGAGTGGCCATAACACTAAACCTTTTTGGATTTTCGCTTCTGGTTTTAGCAGTAATAGCCGTCGCAGCTTCTGGATATGTGATCAACGATATTTTTGATGTCCCGGCAGATCTAAAGAACAAACCCGAACGCACTTTTATCAATAAGGATATTTCAGAAAAGGCTGCCTACAGACTATTCTTTATTTTGAACATTATTGGAGTTGGTCTTGGATTCTATCTTTCGAATTTGATTGGCAGACCCGGTTTCACAGCGTTCTTTATATTCGGATCTGCAATTCTCTATCTGTATAATTCACAATTTCAGCAAACGATCCTTGTAGGGAACATCCTGGTGAGTCTTATTGTAGGATTGATTCCAATTGGCGTTGGCTTATATGATCTATTGCCTGCCATTACTCCGGGAAATCAGCAAACTCAATCTACCATATTTTCAATTTTGATAGATTATTCAATTTTTGCATTTCTAATAAATTTCCTTAGAGAAATTGTAAAAGATCAGCAGGATATTGACGGAGATTATAATGCCGGTTATCGCACCCTGCCCATCGTTTTTGGTAAAAAGCGCACCAACAAGATCCTGTTTGTAATAGGTTTGTTACCGCTAGGTTTCCTCATCTATTATATATATCAGTATCTATTTGAAAATACCATCGCTGTTGTATATACCCTCCTCTTACTGGTGGCCCCACTACTCTTTTTTCAGATAAATATCTGGACTGCGGAAAAGAAGACAGAATACGGCAGACTAAGTATGGTGCTAAAAGCTGTACTTTTCTTCGGATTGATTTCAATTGGCTTACTACAATTCATATTACTATAGATTATGCTGAAAGACTTACTTAAAGATCATGAGATCATTCTGGCTTCAGGTTCCCCAAGAAGACAGAAATTCTTTCAGGAGTTGGAGATTCCGGTAACAATTGATGTTCGCCCGGTTGACGAAGTTTTTCCAGAACATTTAAAAGAACAGGAGATCACCGATTATCTCTCTGCTCTAAAAGCAATGGCATTTAAAGACCTTAAGGAAAACCAGGTTTTGATCACCAGTGATACTATCGTATATCATGAAGGGGAAGCCATGGGCAAACCAAAAGATCATGATGAAGCAGTTGCTATGATCAAGGCTCTTTCAGGCAAAGACCATGAGGTCATCACTTCGGTTTGTTTCACCACTGCCGATTCTCAAAAAATACTGAATCATACTACCAGGGTCTATTTTTCAGATCTAAGCGATGAAGAAATAGAATATTACGTTAGCAATTATAAACCTCTGGATAAAGCAGGTGGTTATGCGATACAGGAATGGATAGGCTTGATCGGGATTGAAAAGATCGAGGGCAGTTATTTTAACGTCGTAGGCTTACCCACTCATCTGGTATATAAAACGATCAAAGAATTACTGAAAGCCTGAAATTTGTAACTTTATAAGAAAATATGGTCCGATTTTCTTTCTTGTTTCTTGTTTTAGCCATTCTCACTTCCTGTGAAAACACTTCTTCACAAAAGCAAAATCTTGATCTTTCAGATGATTTTAAGGAGTATTGGTATTCTGGAGAGGCCGAGATCACTTCCTACCACCTGGAACAGGTGAGGTATGGTGAAATAAGAAACGGAGAAGCTGTACTCATCTTTGTAACCGAAGATTTCCTGCCAGAAGAACAGGTAAAAGCTAATTCTGCGGCGAAAGAGAATATTTCAGTTCTTAAACTGAATGCAACCAAAAACTTTATCACCGGTATCTATCCTTACAGTATAATGCAAAGCACCTTTTATCCTCTAAATGGGAAGGAGCATGCTCTAAAGGTTTCAGCATCCATACAGGAATGGTGCGGGCAGGTATACACGCAGCTCAATAATCGGAATAAATACGAGGTAGTTAGTCACTCCTATTTTCAAGGGGAAGCTGATAAAAACTTTAGCCTTGAAAAAGTTGCACTGGAAAATGAGATCTGGAACCGGTTAAGAATAGACCCTGATAAGATTCCCACAGGAAAACTAAAAATGATACCATCCCTGGAGTATTTAAGGTTAAGTCATAATGAACTAAAAGCCTACGAGGCTAATTCAGAATTTTACACCATAGATCACCTCAATGTGTACAGGCTGGAGTATCCTGAACTTAAAAGAAACCTGAAAATTTACTTTAGCAGAACTTTTCCCTATACTATTGAAAAATGGGAAGAATCCTATCCTTCAGGTTTTGGCGAAAATGCGAAAATGCTTACCACCAAAGCAGTAAAAAAACAGCGTATAAAAAGTGATTACTGGAATAAAAATTCGAATAAAAATCTACCTTTGCGTGATAAACTGGAATTAAATTAATGTACGAAGTATTCACAAATTATCGCGACGAATTGATATACACGCTTGCCGTTATTATCCTTTTAATGATCATTCAGTTTGTACTAAGAAAGGCGGCCAATAAGGTAGGAAAGCGCAGTGAAATAAATATTACCAGGACCAGATTGATGTTTAAATACATCAATATCTTGATTTTCCTGATCGCAGCATTTTTGCTTTCGTTCGCCTGGGGTGTAGGATTATCTGAACTTGCATTAATATTTTCTTCAACTTTTGCAGTAATAGGAGTTGCCTTATTCGCGATCTGGTCTATTTTGAGCAATATTACTTCGGGGATTATCATGTTCTTTTCGTTCCCATACAAAATTGGAGACACCATCAAGATCCACGATAAGGACCTACCTATAGAAGCCGAAATTGAAGATATTAAAGCATTTCATCTGCATCTTAGAACCTCAGATGGAGAATTGATCACCTATCCCAATAACCTTATTCTTCAAAAAGCTGTTTCTCTTATCGAAACACACAGAAGGCATGATGAAGGCAAAGATGCCCTTTAAATTAAAAGATCACTAAATTATTCGGATTGGAGGTTTTAAAGTTTTTATATTTGGTAAAACCCTTTATCTAATGCGAAAATTAGTTTTTGCCCTGATCCTTCTCAGCTTTTCGTTCAGTAAAGCACAGGCTCCGGAAAAATGGAGTTCTTCAGAAATATATAATCATATTAAAAAACTGAACTTTTTAGGTTCGGTTCTATATATCGCCGCACATCCCGATGATGAGAATACACGGCTTATCTCCTATTTTTCAAATGAGAAAAATGCAAGAACTGCCTATTTATCACTTACCAGAGGAGATGGCGGGCAAAATTTAATAGGGCCCGAACTCAGGGAACAATTAGGATTAATCAGAACCCAGGAATTACTGGCTGCCAGACGAGTGGATGGCGGAAAGCAATTCTTTACGCGGGCAAATGATTTTGGGTACTCAAAAACTCCTTCTGAAACTTTAGAGATCTGGAATAAAGATGAAGTGTTAAGTGATGTCGTTTGGATCATCAGGAAATTCAGACCAGATGTGGTCATTAACAGATTCGACCATCGCACTCCCGGCAGCACCCATGGTCATCATACCTCTTCAGCCATATTAAGTGTTGAAGCCTTTGACCTTGCCGGCACCAAAAGTGCCTATAAAGACCAGCTGGAATATGTAAAACCATTTCAGCCAAAACGACTTTTCTTTAATACCTCTCCGTGGTTTTACGGCGGTGATGAAGCCTTTAAAGCTGCAGATAAATCTAATTTTATAAGTTTCGATACGGGCACCTATTTCCCATTACGCGGAATGTCTAATCCAGAGATCGCTTCCATTAGTAGAAGCCAGCATCGTTCGCAGGGATTTGGAAGTACTGGTAGTCGTGGCAAGCTGATGGAATATCTTGAGTTGCTAAAAGGAGAACTACCTTCAAAGAATGCTGATGTTTTTGACGGGATAGATACCAGCTGGAATCGCGTAAAAGGCGGTGAGGAAATTGGCAGGATCCTCGAAGATGTTCAGAATAATTTTGATTTTGCTAATCCTGCTCAAAGTTTAACAAAATTGGTACAGGCCTATAATCTTATTCAGGACCTGGAAGATGGGCACTGGAAACAGGTGAAGACTGAAGAAATTAAAGATATCATCTATGCATGCTCCGGTTTATACCTTGAAGCAGTCGCTGGGAAACCATCTATTACTCCTACTGAAGAACTTCAGGTAAGTCTTGAAGCGATCAATAGAAGTAATGAGGATATCGTTTTAAATTCGGTAGAATTAACTCCGAACAATTCGATTTTAAAACCCCAGGTAAGTCTTAAAAACAATAATGGCTGGGATAGCAATATGACCTTCAAGATCCCATCTACCGCCGATTACACTACTCCATATTGGCTGGAAGAAACCGGTACCATGGGTATGTATACTGTAAATAATCAAGAATTAAGAGGCCTGCCTGAAACACCTTTACACACGAAAGCTACTTTCAATCTATCGCTTAACGGGACCTCTATTAGTTTTGAAAAACCGGTTGTCTATAAATATAATGACAATGTATTTGGAGAAACCTATAAGAATTTTGAGATCGTACCACCAGTAGATCTTAAATTCGAAGAAGATGTTCTCATTTTTAATAATACTCAGCCTAAAGAAATCAATATTCAGGTTACCTCAAAAAGACCAGATCTAAGTGGTGACTTAAATTTAAAAGCCGGAGCCGGCTGGCAAATAGAACCTATAAAAACCAGTTTTTCCATAGAAACATCTGGTGGGACAGAAAACTTAAAATTTAAGATTACTCCCCCGGAAGGTCAGAATGAAACAAGGCTCACTCCCGAAGCTACTATCAATGGAGATATTTATAATCAAAACCTGATTGAGATCAATTATGAGCATATACCAGATCAAAACCTAATTAGAACCGCGAGTTTGAAACTGGTAAAACTGGATATAAATAAAAAAGGTGAAAGTATCGCATATATTGAAGGTGCCGGTGATGTGGTTCCCGAAAGCCTGGAACAAATTGGATATTCGGTAACAAGAATTTCTCCTGAGAATATTACACATAATTCGCTTAAGAACTATGATGCGGTGGTTTTGGGAATAAGAGCTTTCAATGTAGTAGACGCGCTTAAATTCAAACAGGATATATTACATGAATATGTAAAGCAGGGAGGAACCATGATCGTACAGTACAATACCAATAGAGGTCTCGTTGTTGATCATATATCACCATTCAGTTTAACTTTATCGCGAGACAGAGTTACTAATGAAAATGCAAAGGTGACATTTTTAACACCTGATCATCCTATACTTTCCTCGCCGAATAAATTAACCGAAGCCGATTTTAAAGGTTGGGTTCAGGAACGTGGTTTGTACTTTCCAGACCGTTGGGATGAGAACTTTACACCTTTGCTCAGTATGCACGATGAAGGAGAAACACCTAAAAATGGTAGCCTTTTGGTAGCTCAATATGGTGATGGATATTATATCTACTCAGGAATCAGCTTTTTCAGACAATTTCCGGAAGCTGTTCCTGGAGCCTTCAGACTTTTTGCTAATTTAATCTCAATAGGTAAATAATGGAGAAACCCGAAACTTACCATTGGAAAAAAAGCTATACCCTGGTTCTTATTGCCAATGCGATATATATACTGGCGTTTTATTTAGTAATGAATTATTTCGCCTGATATGAATTTAATAGATTGGATCATCCTTGGTGGTACTATAGCATTTATTGTTTGGTATGGAGTTTATAAATCGCGTGGAAGCAAGAATGTTGAAGACTACATTGGAGGTGGAAAAAATGCCAAATGGTGGACCATAGGTCTCTCGGTTATGGCAACCCAGGCCAGTGCCATCACATTTCTATCCACACCCGGACAGGCTTTTCATGATGGGATGGGTTTTGTACAGTTTTATTTTGGACTACCAATTGCTATGGTGATCATTTGTATGGTATTCATTCCCATATATCACAGGTTAAAGGTTTATACCGCTTATGAATATCTGGAATCAAGGTTCGACCGGAAAACCAGGACCTTAACGGCTATTTTATTCCTTGTACAACGAGGGTTGGCCGCCGGAATCACCATTTTCGCCCCGGCCATCGTGCTATCAGCTGTCCTTGGATGGAATCTAACCTCGTTAACCATAATTATTGGTGTACTTGTAATTATCTACACTGTTTCCGGAGGGACCAAGGCCGTAAGTGTAACCCATAAGCAACAAATGGCGGTGATATTTACAGGAATGGTGGTTGCCTTTTTTATAATATTAAGTTACCTGCCAGACTCAGTGAGTTTTACCAATGCTTTGGAAATTGCCGGAAAAGGCGGCAAAATGAACATTCTCGATTATTCATTCGATTTTGAAAATAGATATACTTTATGGAGCGGACTAATTGGAGGTAGTTTTCTTGCCCTCTCCTATTTTGGTACAGACCAAAGCCAGGTTCAAAGATATCTTTCAGGTGGTTCGGTTAGAGAAAGCCAGATGGGTATGATCTTCAACGGACTCTTAAAAGTTCCCTTGCAGTTCTTTATTCTTCTGGTGGGAGTAATGGTCTTCGTTTTTTACCAATTCAATACGGCTCCCTTAAATTTCAATCCTGCAGCTACAGAAACTGTTTTAAATTCTGACTATGCCGAACAGTACAAAGACCTGATGCTCGTAAATGAAGAAATTCAGGAGAAAAAGCAGAATATAAGTCTGAATTATGCTGAAAACAGATCAGATTACAACGAAGCCCAAACAGCAGATTTTGAAAAAGAATATCTTCAACTTGAACAACAGCAAAAGGATGTTCGGGAAGAGGCTAAGCTTTTTATAGACGCTTCAGATGAAGACGCTGAAAGCAACGATAAGGATTATGTATTTATCCACTTCATTTTAAATAACCTGCCACGTGGATTTATAGGCCTTCTGCTCGCAGTGATCCTTTCAGCAGCAATGTCTTCCACTGCTTCAGAACTTAATGCCCTTGCTTCCACTACCGTAATAGACCTGTACAGGCGTAATCATAAACAGGCAAAATCTGAAGAACACTACCTGGCAGCGTCAAAATGGTTCACATTGATGTGGGGAGTCATCGCGATTGCATTTGCCAGTTTAGCAGACCTGTTTGATAATCTAATCCAACTGGTTAATATCATAGGTAGTATTTTCTACGGAAATGTTCTGGGGATATTCCTGCTGGCATTTTTCATTAAATCTGTAAAAAGCAACGCGGTTTTCATCGCTGCCATTATTACACAGGCAATCATATTCCTGGTTTTTGAACTTGAGCTTATGCCTTATTTATGGCTGAATGTTCTTGGATGTGGCCTGGTAATGTCCATCGCTTTTCTTATACAATTATTTACTCAGAATAAATCTGAAATCGAGACATCATGAAGAAGATAAATTGGGGAATTATAGGTCTTGGAAAGATCGCTAACAAATTTGCAGAAGGGCTTACTAATGTTGAAAATGCAGAAATTTATGGTGTGGCCAGCAGAAGCAAGGAAAATGCCATTTCTTTCGCAAAAGAATATAATGCCACAGTAGCTTATGAATCTTACAAGCAACTAATGCAGGATGAAAAAGTAGATGTCATTTATATTGCCACTCCCCATGTATTTCATCATGAACTCACCATGGAATGCATCAGAAATGGTAAGGCTGTTTTATGCGAAAAGCCTTTTGCTATGAATATAACTCAGGCAAAAGAAATGATAGAACTGTCAAGGTCTGAGAACGTTTTCCTGATGGAAGCATTATGGACAAGGTTTTTACCTCATTTCCTATTTATAAATGAAAAAGTCGAGTCTGGCGATTTAGGAAAAATAAGATCTATAAACGCCGATTTTGGATTCATGGCAGAATATGACAGATCCAAACGACTTTTTAATAAAGAATTAGGTGGTGGAAGTCTATTGGATATTGGTATCTATCCTGTTTTTATGGCATACAGCCTTCTTGGCAAACCAGATAAAATTGAGGCTAAAGCTGAATTCACTGAAACCAATGTGGATGCTTCCTGTGATATCAGGTTTAGTTATCCAGATGGGGTTAAGGCCGAATTATTCTCAACCTTATTAGAAAACACGCCTACTACGGCAGAAATAGAACTGGAAAAAGGAACGATCTTTCTAAACTCGAGGTTCCATGAACCAACTTCAGTTAAGATCACTTCAGAAGGAAAAGAAGAAACTTTTGAATTTGGTGTAGAAACCAAAGGATATAATTTCGAAGCTGAACATGTGACTAGAATGCTCCAGGAAGGAAAAACCGAAAGTAACATCTGGAACCTGGATAAAACCCATGATCTTATGAAACTTCTGGATGCAATTAGAGAGAAGATAAAGTTAAAGTATTAAAAAAGGTTTTCTAATTTTCTTTCGTCAAGCTGAATTTATTTCAGCTTCTTTTGAGGTCCTAAAACAAGTTCAGGAAGACGGAAAATCAGAAAACCTTTAAAATGAAAGCGGGTGAAAATTATTTACTTCCCTCCCACTCTGCAATAGATTCTTTATTCATTTTCACATAATCGGCATTGTTAGCTTTTTCAGCAGAAGCCAAAGATTTTTTCGCAGTCTCAATAGCCTGATCTTTTTTACCCATTTCAGCTTCGATCAGTGATTTTCTTCTAAGCATCCAGAAAGCCTGGTCTCCGGCCATTTCAGTAGCTTTACTAACCCACTGGTAAGCTTTCTCAAGATCCTTACCAGATTCATGATAATAAGTACCTGCTGCGAAGTAATCACTTGCAGTTGGTCCATTCATAATCTTTTCAATACTTGCAGTAGCTAATTCATCTGTAGGAACTTCTAATAACAAGGTCGCCTTAGTATTTTCCCATGCAAAATTCAGACTGGCAGAATCATTTGTAATATCATGCAGCATTATTACGAAAGAGTCCATAGACATTGGTAATTCGGTAGTTTCAGCTTTAGCCTTCAAAGCTACTTTAGACTCATCCCAGTTTTGAGGTACTCCCCAATTGTCTGTGGATGAATAAAACATTACTTCCCAGGAATCTTTATTCGGAATTGAATAAATAGCATAGGAACCTTTTTCCAATTTCTTCCCGTTGATCATAACATCTGTACTGAAATTTATTTTCGTATTGGCATTTGCACCAGTTCTCCATACTTCACCATAGGGAACTAGGTCACCAAAAATGGTTCTTCCCCTCATAGCCGGTCTGGAATATTCCAGGGTTACATCTGTAAGACCTACCTTTTGCTCGATCTTGATGGCTGGACTAGGCTGGGGAGTTTGTATCTGTGCATTAACAGAAAACGTAAGGCACATAATGAATACAAGAGATAATAGTTTTTTCATTCTTTTAAAGTTTTAGTTTAAGTAAATATAGTAAGAAGCTATAGTTCTGGAACACTAAAATAGGCTTTTCAGAAGTTTTGTTTATATTTTGTTTAACTTTAATTATTTCTTTTTAAACAAAATGAAATGTAATTTTACTTCAAATATTTAGAATGAAGCTTTATACTTTACACAGCACCCAGAAATTGCCAATTTCATTGGAAGAAGCCTGGGAGTTTCTTTCAGATCCAAGAAACTTAAAAACCATAACTCCAGATTACATGGGCTTCGAAATCGTATCCGGCGCAGACCGGCCAATGTATCCGGGACAGATCATCCAGTATATAGTGACTCCGGTCGCTGGAATTAGAACCAAATGGGTTACTGAGATCACTCACGTAAAGGAAGGTGAATATTTTGTGGATGAACAACGTTTCGGACCATATGCTCTGTGGCACCACAAACACTTTATAAAGCCAATTCCGGGTGGAGTAGAAATGGAAGATGTAATAGATTATAAGTTACCCATGGGTATATTAGGGCAAATGGCGCATCCTTTCCTCGTAAAACCTAAGCTTCAGGAAATATTTGATTATAGACAGGAAAAGCTCCTGGAACTTTTTGGTGAATACCACGAAGACATTTCAAAAACTGAAACCCTTAAACAGGATATACTAAACTAATAATTATGAAAAAGAATATCTTACTAATAGGTGGCTCTACTGGAATCGGACTTCAAATTTCGGAACTTCTTAGTAGTGACCATAATATAATTGTTGCCTCCAGAAATACCGGAAATCTTGATACGGAAAAAGTAACCCATCTTGATTTCGACGTTCTTAAAGACAATATTGAAGACCTTGATCTTCCAGACCAAATCGATGGACTTGTATACTGCCCGGGATCTATAGAATTGAAACCTTTTAAAATGATCAAACCCGAAAATTTTGAAAAAGAAATGCAGCTTAACTTTTTCGGATTGGTTAGAAGTGTTCAGGGAGTTCTGGATAAACTAAAAAAATCACCACAGGCAAGTCTAGTATTTTTTAGTACAGTTGCCGTAAAGGTAGGAATGCCATTTCATACGAATGTGGCCGCGGCGAAAGGTGCAATTGAAGGTTTCGCCAAGTCTCTAGCTGCAGAGTATGCGCCTAATTTTAGAGTAAATGTTATAGCTCCATCCTTAACAGATACACCTCTCGCGGAAAAATTATTATCAAACGATGATAAAAGAGAAAAGATGAATAAAAGGCATCCTCTTAAGAGAGTTGGAGAGGCTAAAGATATTGCAAACCTTGCTGCTTTTCTTTTAAGTGATAACAGTGGTTGGATAACAGGTCAAACGCTTGGAGTTGATGGCGGTTTATCAACCATAAACAACAATTAATGGGAAAGGAAGTAAACATTTTTTGGTTTAGAAGAGATCTAAGACTTGATGATAATGCAGGCTTTAAGGCTGCACTTCAGGATGAATTGCCAGTTTTACCCATTTTTATATTTGATAAGGAGATCCTCGATAAATTACCGGAAGATGATGCCCGGGTAAGTTTTATTCATGATACCCTTCAAAGGATGCGTGATGAGCTCCAGGAAGAAAATGGAAGTTCAATTGCCATGTATCACGGCACTCCTGAAAAAGTTTTTAAAGATCTCATCAAAGATCACAAAATAGGAAAAGTATTCACCAACAGGGATTATGAACCCTATGCGAAAGAACGTGATAAAAAGATCAAGAGCCTGCTTGAGGATAATGATATTGAATTTCAGGATTTTAAAGACCAGGTAATATTCGAGAAGGACGAAGTGGTAAAACAAGATGGAGATCCCTATGTGGTTTATACTCCTTACAAAAATACCTGGCGTGATAAATTCAGTAGTACCGAACTTGAATTTCATTATACGAAGAGGTACAGGGATAATCTAATTGAAAACAGCAGGTTACCCAATCTTAGCCTGAGCGATATAGGTTTTAAAAAATCTTCTATAAAAGTACCCGATTATAAAGTCACCCCCGGTCTAATTCAGGATTATAAAGATAAACGAGATTATCCGGCCGTGGAAGGTACTTCAAGATTAGGACCACACCTGCGATTTGGCACTGTTAGCGTTCGCCAGATGGTTAGAGATGCAAATAAGGAAAAAAATAAAACCTTTCTGGATGAATTGGTCTGGAGAGAATTCTTCATGCAGATCCTTTACCATTATCCCGATACGGTAACCGAAGCTTTCAAAAAAAAGTATGACCGTATAGATTGGCGTAATAACGAGGAGGAATTTGAACTCTGGAAACAAGGAAAAACGGGTTATCCACTTGTAGATGCAGGAATGCGTCAGCTAAATGAATCCGGTTATATGCATAACAGGATCAGGATGCTGGTAGCTTCATTTCTTTGCAAACATCTACTTATAGACTGGCGATGGGGTGAAGCTTATTTTGCTGAAAAACTACTGGATTACGAAATGTCTTCCAATGTTGGGAACTGGCAATGGGCAGCCGGTAGCGGTGTAGATGCGGCGCCGTATTTCAGAATATTTAACCCAACCACCCAGATAGATAAATTCGATAACGATAAAGAATATATTAAAGAGTGGGTGCCAGAATTTGGAACCGATGATTATCCTGAAAAAATGGTGGATCACAAAGAAGCCCGCGAAAGAGCACTAAAAACTTACAAGGAAGCTGTTAGTAATTAACTTAGCAGCTTCCTTGCTTTTTCAAGATCTTCCGGAGTATCTATACCAATACTTTTCACACTTGTTTCTACCATTTTGATCTTTTTACCGTATTCGAGGTATCTTATACACTCGATCTTTTCAGCAGCCTCCAATGGCAGCATCGGTAAACGGTAGAAATCCATAAGGGCAGATTTTCTGAAGGCGTAGATACCTATGTGTTTGTAGTATGTTACCTTGGCTGAAGTATCTCTGGGATAAGGGATAGGAAACCTGGAGAAATAAAGGGCAAAATCATCCTTACCGGTGATGACCTTCACGTTATTGGGATTAGTGATCTCATCGCTCTCCTTGAGTGGAGTTTTCAGAGAAGCTAGATCTATCTCTTCTGCTCCTTCCTGCTCAAAGACCTCGAGGAGTTTAGCCAGACTGTTTTTATCAATAAATGGTTCATCTCCCTGAACATTTACTACGATATCCACATCCATATGTTCAACAGCTTCAGCAATACGATCGCTCCCGCATTCGTGTTCTTTCTCACTTCTAATTACCTGTCCGCCTTCATTTATAATTTCATCGAAGATCTTCTGACTATCTGTAACCACATAAACTTCATCAAAAAGACCAGTATTTACAGCAGCTTCATATGTTCGGGTGATCACCGTTTTACCATTAAGGTCTTTCATTAATTTCCCTGGAAATCGTGAAGCTTCATAACGGGCGGGAATCATCGCTATGATCTTATTTTTCGCTGGTCCTTTCATAAATTTTTCAGTAAAAGTAATAATTAGTTAGATGTGAAAAAATCATCTCCAAAACCAATAAGATATAATTTATCCTGTGCCCTGGTTACCGCTGTATAAAGCCATCTCAGGTACTCCTTTCCTACTCCGTTAGGCAAATAAGGCTGCTCAATAAATACATTTTTCCACTGGCCACCTTGGGATTTATGACAGGTAATGGCATAAGAGAATTTGATCTGCAAGGCATTGAAGTACTTGTTATTCTTAACCTTCATAAACTGCTTATACTTAGAGCGTTCATCGGCATAATCTTTTTTCACTTCTTCGTAGAGCTTGTTGGATTCTTCATAAGTAAGTGAAGGGGTATTACTGGTGAGAGTGTCAAGCATGATAACTGTTTCAAAGGGTCTCATTTTAGGATAATCTACCATTTGCACCTGAACTTCTGCAAAGCGGAAACCATATAATTCTTTAAATCCGAAGATCTCCAGCACCTTAACTATATCGCCATTCGCTATAAAACCAGCTTCACTGGTTGGCTTTACCCAGAAATAATTGTTTTTCACTACCATAAGATAATCCCCGGCCGAAAGTTCTTCTTCCTGGAATAAGATTCTTGATCTTATTTGCTGATTATATAAATTGGCTCTTTTATTGGATCGTACAATGATACTCGTGTCTTCATATCCATTGATACCATAGGAATCCTGTATAGCATCCATGATCTCATAACCATCTACCAATCGAACTACATCTGCATTTTGTGTAATTTCAAACTTGAAACTTTCGTAAAAGCCTTCCTGTAAACTTTCCCTGATTAGTGTCGCGTTATGAAGAATATCACTGCCTTCACTTTGTCTAACCACCTCATCCAACTCAATAAATGATACTTCTTTATTATAATTCATTCTAAGTTTATCTTCCTCAAGAGCAGGACTCAGTTCCATTTTTACCGGGGGAAGCTGAGCGGTATCACCAATAAGAATTAACTGACAGTTATGGCCCTGATAAACATATTGAATAAGGTCATCCAAAAGGGATCCATTCTCGAATAATTTAGAATTTCCTCCATCATCTGAGATCATCGAAGCCTCATCCACGATGAAAAGGGAATTTTTATGCTTATTTGGTTGTAAAGTGAATTGAACCCCACCTCCACTTGATTTCTTTGGAAAATAGATCTTTTTATGGATGGTAAAAGCTTCTTTATTGGAATAATTTGAGATCACTTTAGCCGCACGACCTGTAGGGGCAAGCAAAACACCAGATTTTCTGATCTTCCATAGATTCTTCACCAGCGTACTGATAATGGTCGTTTTACCGGTTCCGGCAAATCCCTTTAATAGAAAAAGCCTGTCCTTACCTCCATTAACGATGAATTCAGATAACATCTGTAAAGCAACATTCTGTTTATCTGTTGCGGCAAATCCAAGATCATCAATTAAGAGTTTGAAAAAGGAATCCGGAGTGGTTTTTTCCATATAAAGTGCATAAAATCTCAAAGATAAGAATGGATTTTTATGACAGAAACTTTTACGAATAAAAAAAAGTTGTAGATTTGCGTGTAACCAATAACCTTCAAATTAAAACATAAACTTTTAGAGCATGAGATTTGTAATACAGATACTTCTTTGGTTGGTGATTATCTTCCTGGCATATCTTACTTTCAACGCGGTTTACGAACCAATTCAATTTAACAAGATTAAAGAAAAAAGATACGCTAAGGTTATCAAAAACCTTAAGGATATCAGATCTTCTGAGTTAGCGCACAAAGAGGTAACTGGAAAATTTCAGGGAGACTGGGATAGCCTGGTAAAATTCCTTGATACTGCAGAGTTTGCTATTACTCAACGTAGAGATACAACCTATCTTGATGAGGAATACAAGAAAACATACGGTGTAGACCAGTATATCGAAAGTGTAGTTATCGATACTCTTGGATTTGTACCAGTAAAAGATTCATTATTCAAAGGTAACGAAGAAAGATACCGTACCATGATGAATATACCTATTGAAGGTGTTGACGGTACTTTTGACCTTGAAGCAGGAACTATCACTAAAGGTGAATCACAAATCCCTGTTTTCGAAGTAAAGGTTGCCAAAGCTAGAATTCTTGCCGATCAGGACAGAACATTAGTTCTTCAAGAGAACGAGATCCAGTCTGTTGATGATGTAAACGGTAGATATATTAGCGTAGGTTCTATGAGCGAGGTCAATACCAGCGGTAACTGGCCAAAAGTTTATGGTGACAACGAATAAAGAAACAAATCAATATAAGAAACTGTCCATTCAGGTTAGCTTGAATGGACTTTCTTTTTGTATCCTGGAAAGAGATACGAATACCATCAGCTATTTCAAGAAATTTGATTTCAAGAAGCAGCTGGACCCAATAAAGGTTCTTTCTAAAATTGAAGAGATATATGAGCAGGAAGAAGCGCTCAACCAGAAGGTAGATAATGTAAACCTGGTTTTTAATAATGCTCTCTTCAGCCTTGTTCCAGAAAAGTTATTTGACGATGAGCAGGCCGCAAGTTATCTCAAATTCAATACAAGGATCCTTAAGACAGATTTTATCGCCTTTGATAATTTGAAGGATGAAATTGTAAATGTCTATATCCCCTACACCAATATCATCAACTACTTTTTTGACAGGTATGGTGAATTCGAATACCGGCATGCCCTTAGCGTTCTTATAGACTCTTTATTGGAATTGCCAAAAGAGACTAATGGACCAAAAGTATATCTCCATACTCTTTTTGGTCATTATGAACTCGTCATTATAGAAAACGGGAAAGTTATCTTTGCCAACAGTTTTGAATATGATACTAAAGAAGATTTTCTATACTATCTTCTTTTCACAGCCGAGCAGTTAAACCTCGATCCAAATATTTTTGAACTTGTACTAATAGGTGAGATAAATAAAGATTCTGAAGAATATAAAATGGTCTGGGATTATATTAAGAATATATCTTTCATGGGACCGTTCCATTCATTTAACTTCGAAGAAAAGGCTAAACCCGAAAAAGAACTTTCAGAATACCTTTTAATAAAAACTTTATAATGCGAATAATTTCAGGAACTCATAAAGGAAGAAGAATTATCGCTCCATCTAAACTACCGGTTAGACCCACTACCGATGTAGCCAAGGAAGCATTATTCAATATCCTGAATAACCATTATCATATTCCTGCAGTTAGCGTAGTGGATCTTTTTTCGGGAACCGGAAATATCTCTTACGAATTTGCAGCTAGAGGTTCTGAAACTATTACCTCGGTTGACGCGAATTTTGATTGTATTAAATTTATTAAGAAGACTGCAGCAGAACTGGATTTCCCAATAAATACGATCAAGAGCGATGTCTTTAAATATTTAGAAAAGGCACCTATCAAGGCAGATATCATATTTGCAGATCCACCTTATGATCTAGAAAAGACGGAATTCGCCAGGATTCCTGAACTCGTCTTTGAAAGATCCTTACTAAATGAGGATGGTCAGTTAATCATTGAGCATTCCAAGTATACAGATCTATCAGACCTGGCAAACTTCAGGGAAAGTAGAAAATATGGTAGCTCAGTTTTTAGTTTCTTCGAATAATAACTATATTTAGTTATGACCAAATCTAATAAAAAGCTGGATCTGGCATTCACCAATCTAGTATTCTACGATTCCGTAGTAATTTCCACTGTAAAAGAAGACGTGGTAATAGAAAAAGAGCATATAAATAAGCTTCGGGTGACCTGTGTGAACCATTTTGGTGAAAGGGATTTTATCTATATCACCCATCGTAAGAATCCGTACAATGTAAATCCAATTATATATATAGACCTTTTAGAGATCGAAACTTTAAAAGGTATCGCGGTTATCAGTGATAATATTGAAAGACTGAAAACAGCCAATTTTGAAAAGAACTTTTCCCCTGTTCCTTACGAACTATTTCAAAATAAGGAGGAGGCTATCGCCTGGGCCCAGAGTATTGTGATGGCCAACTAAGATAAATGAAATCAACCTTCCTCCTAACTCTATTATTTATTTCAACATTCTCTTTGCAAGCACAGTCCCAGAATTATAAACTTATCTGGAAGGACGATTTTAATTATTCTGGAAAACCAGATCCAGAAAAATGGAATTACGAAACCGGATTTGTTCGTAACCTCGAGAAGCAGATCTACACCAAACGTAAGAAGAACGTTAGAATTCAAAATGGCAATTTAGAACTAATTACCTTAAACGAAGATTATAAAAATAAAAGCTATGATGCTTACATCAGGAATTATAGGTTTAACACTCCCTATGCTGAATTCACCTCTGGAAGTATAAATACCAAAGGAAAGTTTGAGTTTAAATATGGTCGGATAGATGTATGTGCAAAATTACCTTTGGGTAAAGGCTTGTGGCCGGCAATATGGATGCTGGGTTCAAATTTCAATGAAGTAGCCTACCCTGAAGCCGGCGAAATTGATATTATGGAATACGTAGGAATTGAGCCGAATGAAATTCATGGAACCGTACATTTTCCTGAAAATTATTCCAGAAAATTAAGATCTGACGGTGGTATTAAAAAATTGAAAGACCTTTCAGAAAAATTCCATGTTTATTCGGTAGACTGGTCTAAGGATAAGATAGATTTACTGGTTGATAATGAAGTATACCATAGCTTTGAGGTTGAGGAAGCAGGTTCTGAAAACAATCCTTTTCGAAAACCATTTTATTTAATTCTGAATCTTGCGCTTGGTGGAAAATGGGCCGGAAAAGTCGATGAAGAAGTATTACCTCAAAAATTCTTAATTGACTATGTTCGGGTTTATCAACGAATGGAAGAATAAAAAAAAGCAGGCCTGTAAGCCGGATTCTGTCACCCGATAATTGATCGGGCTCCTTATCATTTGTCTGAAATTAGCGTTACCACTAATTTTTAGCTGCCTACCCTCCGGCAACGGACGGGTAATCCTTGAATGCCGGTATACATGGCATTGCACCGCATAGAGTTTACCTGATTTCACTACAGCTTAACCTGTACATCCTTTCTGTTGCACTGGTCCTGATCTCACGACCGGTGGGCGTTACCCACTATGCTACCCTGTGGTGTCCGGACTTTCCTCCCCGAAATAATGTCGGAACGATAAGGCGGCCTGCTTCAGGGCAAATGTAAGTTAATTTATGTTGATTTCTTCCCGTATTTGTTCATAAATAAGGCTCCTCTCACTGGACTTTAGGGCTGTGATTTTTATATTTGTAGTTCAATACTTTTTGATGGAGCATTTTGTAGTATCGGCAAGAAAATACAGGCCGCAAACGTTTAAAGATGTGGTTGGCCAGCAGGCGATCACCAATACCCTGGCGAACGCCATAAACAATAATCACCTGGCTCAGGCTTTATTGTTCACAGGTCCTCGTGGGGTAGGAAAAACTACCTGTGCCCGTATTCTTGCCAAAATGATCAATCAAAGAGAAACCCAGGATCCAGATGAGGATTTTGCCTTCAATATTTTTGAGCTGGATGCGGCTTCTAATAACTCGGTAGACGATATTAGAAACCTTATAGACCAGGTTAGAATACCACCCCAGGTAGGAAATTACAAGGTCTATATCATAGATGAGGTGCACATGTTATCTCAATCTGCTTTTAATGCATTTCTGAAGACTCTTGAAGAGCCGCCAAAACACGCGATCTTTATCCTGGCTACCACAGAAAAACACAAGATCATACCTACGATCCTTTCCAGATGCCAGATTTTTGACTTCAAAAGGATCACGGTAACCGATGCTAAGAATTATCTTGGTTATATTGCAGAGCAGGAAGGTGTAAATGCAGAAGATGATGCATTACATATCATAGCCCAGAAAGCAGACGGCGCGATGAGAGATGCTTTATCTATCTATGACCGGGTAGTGAGCTTTAGTGGTAATGATCTCACCAGGCAGGCTGTAACAGAGAACCTTAATGTTCTCGATTACGATACCTACATGCAGGTTACAGATCTAATCCTGGATAACAATATTCCGCAGTTACTTGTTAAATACAATGACATACTAGCCAGCGGTTTTGATGGGCATCACTTCATTGCAGGACTGGCTTCTCATTTTAGAGACCTTATGGTTTGTAAAGACCAGAGAACCATCAGCCTATTAGAAGTTGGTGAGCAAACTAAAGCCAAATATTTTGAACAGTCTCAAAAGACTTCGCATCAATTTTTACTAGAAGCTATAGAACTGGCGAATTCTTGTGATCTTAAATACAAGACCAGCCATAACCAACGACTTTTAGTTGAGTTGTGCTTGATGCAACTCGCCTCAGTAACTTTTGGTTCAGAAAAAAAAAAGGTTGAACGAAAAATAGTTCCCGCCGATAATTTTGAACAGGAAGCGGTAAGCATTTCTTCAGAAAAAAAGGAACTGGTAAGAGAAAATGAACATGACAACTCCTCCCCTTCTGAAGAAAGTAATTTACCCGAACCAAAAGTAGCAACCCAATCTTGCGCCAAGGAAGAGGAAGAACAATATTACTCTGAAGAAAGCCCGGCAGAATCTTCTCCTCAACCTGAAATCCCTCAGTCTGAAATTTCACAGGAGAAGGAAGAATCAGTTGAAGATTCCAAGGAGGAACCCAAAACTGAAATCAAAGCAGAGCAACCGGTATCTGAGATTACTTCTGAGATTGAAACAGCCAGGATCGCAGAATCTGAGCAAAAGGTTGAGATCGAAGAACCGGTAAGTGAAGCTATAAAGGAGATCGAACCGGCTAAAAAATCATTCCCGGAGATCAAAAGGGAAAAGGTATCAGGTCTTTCTTTAAAAAGTATCGGAAAGAAAAAAGAGCTGGAAGAACAGCAAAAGGCCATGATGCCTACAGAAAAGGTCATGGACGATGATTTCACCGAGGAAGATCTTGTAACCGAATGGAAGAATTACACCGAGAAACTAAAAAGAAAAGGTGAAAAGATCCTGGCTTCGATCTTCGAATCCCAAACGCCAACACTTCAGGATAGGGAAATTCATCTAACCTTTCCAAACGAAACCATGAAGATCGACCTGGAAAGAGAAGAAAACAGGTTAATGAGCTACCTAAAGGCAAAGCTCAGAAATACTCATATAACTCTAAATATTCATGTTGATGAAGCTACTTCTAAAAAGTATGCTTTCACCCCCCAGGAGAAATATGAGAAATTAAAAGAAGCGAATCCCTTATTAGATAAGTTAAGAGCCACTTTTGATCTAGACGTATAGTATGTTAGGACTTAAATTACCCACAGACCCGAGATGGGCAGGTATCGCCGAAAAGAATATTGAAGAAATTCTTGTAGACCACGCTTATTGCGAGCAAAAAGCCGCATCTACCGCTATCTCACTGATAGTTACCTACCCGGAATATTCTGAATTGGTAACCGCGATGACCGCTTTAGCCAGGGAAGAAATGGGTCATTTTAAAATGGTGCACGATCGTATTCTGAAAATGGGCTTCACCATGGGATGGGATCGAAAAGATGAATACGTAATTAAATTAAGAGAGTTTTTTCCAAAAGGCGGCAGCAGGGCTACGCAGTTAGTTCACCGCTTACTTATAGCAGGCCTTATTGAAGCAAGGAGTTGTGAAAGGTTCAGGCTGCTTTCAGAAGAACTTGAAGATAAAGAGCTTGCCAAATTCTACCGCGACCTAATGGTAAGCGAAGCAAATCATTACACGATGTTCCTTAAATTCGCCAGAAAGTATGGCGATAGAGAAACAGTAGATCAGAAATGGCAGGACCTTTTAGAATATGAGGCGCAGGTCATGAAGGATCTTGGAACTAAAGAAAGTATCCACGGTTAGGATTTCTTCCTTTTAGATTCATTATAAAGTGATTTAATGATCCCATCTGCAAGTCCGATTTTTGGAACGTAGATCCAGTTAGCTTTGGCCCACTTCATAGAATTGACATAGATCTTCGACGCAGGGATAATCACATCTGCCCGGTCATTTTTAAGATCCAGTTCTGTGATCCTTTCTTCATAAGTATATGAATTCAGTTTTTCGTCGTAATCTTTAAGATACTTAAGACTTAAGGGTTTACCTTCCTTTTTACCACTGGTCTTAAAAATATTATTGATGTTTCCTCCAGATCCTATCAGGTCTATATCATCATAATCCTTTGTAGTTTGTTTTACCCAGTCCTGCATTTCTTCCCAGGTTTTATGTTCCACCAGGTCCTCCATCATTCTTACCGTTCCAACCTTAAAAGATCTTGAAGCAATCGTTTTGCCATTGCTGTACATTGTATATTCTGTACTTCCCCCTCCTACATCAACATAAAGGTAATTGCAATCGTTCTGGATCAACGCGTGAAGATCTGTCACTGCAATGATCGCCGCTTCATGGCTACCATCTATAACTTCAATTTCAATACCTGTTTTTTCTTTTACCGTTCTGGCAATTTCAACGGCATTCTTTGCTTCCCTCATTGCCGAAGTCGCATACGCCTTATATTTCTCAACTCCATGAGACTTCATTAATAAATTAAAAGCCTGCATAGTGTCAATAACCCGGGCTCTATTTTTATCAGAAACCTTTTGCTTTAAGAAAACATCTGCACCAAGCCTAATAGGTACACGCACCAGCGATGTTTTTCTGAAGTTAGTTTCCATACCTTCCTTCTCGGTGATCGTTGAAACCAGAAGCCTGACTGCATTTGATCCAATATCTATCGCTGCGTAAGTTCTTTGCTTTATCATTATTCCTGAATATCTGTTTTTCTTAAATAATAGTCATATAAGGCAAACTGAGACCTTATTTTAGTTCCTTTGCTTTCTCTATATGGGTTTTCCATTCCCCTGCAGTGATTCCTGGCTTTCACATTGTCATTCCAGCTGATATCGAAGGTCTCTATAAGCTCCTGCTTGATATCCTTATCATAAACAGGACAGGAAATTTCAACTCGCTGATCAAGGTTTCTTGTCATAAAATCTGCAGAAGATATGTAAACTTTATTGTCTGTATTATTCTCAAAAATGAATACACGCGGGTGCTCCAGAAACTTATCTACGATACTTATTGCTTCGATATTTTCACTTAGACCTGGAACTCCCGGCACCAGGCAGCAAATACCTCTAACAATTAGCTTGATCTTTACCCCGGCTTTGCTGGCGTTATATAACTTATCGATCACCCCATTATCAGAAAGGCTGTTCAACTTCAGTCTAATTCCTGAAGGTTTCCCATTCCTGGCATTGTCTATCTCATTCTGGATCAAATTATAGATAACGTGACGGGTATAATGTGGAGAAACGATGAGATGCTTGTATTTGTTCACTTTATAATTGGTCTCAAAGAAATCAAATACCATGTTCACCTCCTTCAGAATTTCAGGATCTGCAGTAAACAAAGTGTAATCTGTATATACCCTGGAAGTACTTTCGTTGAAGTTCCCAGTGCTTATAAATCCATATCTTCTTAGCTTTCCGTCCTCTTCCCTTTCTATTACACAGGTTTTACAATGGACCTTAAGTCCAGGGACACCAAAAATTAGATTGACGCCTTCCTCCTGCATTTGCTCTGCATATCTAATGTTCGCTACCTCATCAAATCTTGCCCTGAGTTCGATCTGTACAGTCACTTTTTTACCATTCTTCACAGCATTGATCAAAGAGCTGGCAATGTGCGAGATCTTAGCAAGCCTGTAAATTGTGATCTTTATGGTCTTAACCTTTGGATCCAGTGCGGCTTCTCGTAAAAATTTAACCACATAGGCAAAACTCTGGTAAGGAGTATAAAGTAAGTAATCTTTGTCTGCAATACCTTTTAAGACACTTGTTTGAAGAATTAATCCTGGTATAGGCAAGGGTTCTCTTACTTCATATTGTAGTTCTGGCCCTCCCAGGCTCGGGAAATCCATATAATCCCTTCTATTGTGGTAGCGCCCACCTGGGATAATACTATCTGTGGCATCGATCCCCATCTTATTCATAAGATAAGTAAGGGTATCACTATCAATATTTTTATCATAAACGAACCTAACGGGATCACCTTTGATCCTGTCCTTAACGCTATCTGAAATTTTTTCTATAAAGCTTTTACTAAGATCACTGTCCAGATCTAGCTCAGCATCCCGGGTGATCTTGATCATATGAGCCGAAAGGCTTTCATATTTAAAAATATTGAATATCGTGTTGAGATTATATCTTATAAGATCATCAAGAAGAATAACATATTGCTTTCCATCCTCTTCAGGTAATACAACAAACCTTTCAATGTTCCTTGGTATCTCGATAAGTACAAATCGCTTCTCCTTGGTTTGACGTTTAATATTGCCTGAAATTCCCTGTGAACCTTCAGCTTCTTCAGCCATCACCATCTTAACCGCTAAATAAGCTGCGCTATCCTTAAGAGAAGGCATTTCAGGCAGGTCATTCAAAATGATGGTAACAAGGGCCGGACTAACCTTGCTCAGGAAGAAATTCTTGATGAATTCCTTTTGATTGCGGGTTACCTGGTCCTCGTTTATTATATGGATGTTATGAGATTTCAACTTCGTTTGAATATCATCAAGGATCTTCAAACTTTCAGATTGTTGATCTATAACAATTTTGGTGATCTCTTCAAGTAACTTGTTCGCCTTTATTCCACCGAGAACTTTTTTCCCCGCTTTCCCGGCAAGGTCAATACGCTTTACGGTTGCATATCTTACCTTAAAAAATTCATCAAGATTATTGGAAAAGATCCCTAAAAATCTAAGTCTTTCAATTAATGGTACCGTTTCATCTGCGGCTTCCTGTAAAACTCTGGCATTAAAAGATAACCAGCTTAATTCTCTGTTTATATAACGTTTTTCGGCCATAAAGATCTATCGTAGGTTTTTAGGCAGTAAGGTTAGAATTGTTTTGCCTTTTCGAACTTCTTTCCAGGAATCCACCTCAAAGTCTATAACACACAAACCGGTTGTAGGAAGATTGTCTATTTTCTTGTCACCAAGAGAGTTCACGAGTATGGTCATAGCTGGATTATGGCCAAAAACAATTAAACGTGGGATATCATCTTCACATGATCTTATTACCGACAAAAGTTCATTTTGGTTGAAGGTATATAGATCCTCTTTCACTACAAAATCTTTATCGGGAACATTCAGCCTTTCCTTAAATAATTTGGCAGTTTCATGTGCTCTCACCGCATAACTGGTCCAAAAAAGCGCTCCTGGCTCATAGAAATTCTGAAAAGCATTTAAAACTACTTTCGCATCATTATATGCTCTTTTTTTTAAAGGTCTTTTATGGTCTGGCAGATCATTATCCCATGAGGATTTTCCATGTCTAACTAAGATTAATCTTTTCATATTTTAAGGTGCTAGTCGTTCAATTTTCCAGTTATTTTCAGAAATATAAGAGAAGAGGATCCTGTCATGCAACCTGCTTTTACGGCCCTGCCAGAATTCAAATTTAAAAGGCTTTACAATATATCCACCCCAATTCTCTGGTTTTGGGATTTCTCCTTCCTTATATTTCTCTTCAAGATCATTAAGCTTTGATTCCAGATGTTCTCTCGAAGGAATTGATGAGCTTTGATCTGAAGCCTTAGCGCCAAGCTGACTGCCGCGGGGACGGCTTTGAAAATACTCTTCAGATTCTTTCTCCGGAATTTTAGAAACTTTTCCCTGAATTATAATTTGCTTTTCTAAAGATGGCCAGAAAAATGATATACAACATTGCGGATTTTCACTTATTGCTTTCCCTTTCTGTGAGTCATAATTAGTAAAAAAAGTAAATCCCTCTTTACTAAAGCTTTTAAGGAGAACAATTCTGGATAAAGGGATCATGTCTTTTCCAACCGTAGAAATATTCATGGCATTGGCTTCTTCCACATTTTCAGACTCGTCTGCAAGCTGAAACCAGGATTGAAATAATTCTAAAGGCTCTCTGGGAATATCAGACTCCTTTAATTCTCCTTTTTCGTATGATTTTCGATAGTCTTTAAGGTCCTTCTGCATTTCTTTGGAAAGTTTCATGCAATTTACAAGATTATTAAACAAGGCTGAAATGTTTTTATTTGAATTAAAGCCGTCTTCTGTTTTATAACACATATCACCGTTAAAGGGTAAGATTGCCAATTATATTTTTACAGAATTAACTCTCAATTGAACTGGAAAAGACTACAAAATAAATCTATGTAAATCACCTAATTTCAGAGCTTTAATTCCGCTTTTTTGGTCAATTTATTAGGGTTTTCCCCTATCATTTTCAAACTCTTCCTACAAAATTCCTACAATTAATCGGGAAAATATCACCATTTTGAAGGGGGACAAAAAGAAAAATTATGCATTTTACCGAATTTATTCCCCGTTATATCTAAAAGTTTTTAAATCCTCTTCTTTAACGAATTAGTTGTAATAGTTTTACACCATAATTACACCATAATAGAGTCACCCCCACACTTCTATAGGTAATTCCTCAAGATTACCAGGTGTTTTTTAACCCTTGTTTTTTCATACTGAACGCCCCAAATCAGATGTAATTGATTTTCTCTGAAAGTCAAGCTATTGAAATTATTAAACACTATCGCTAACACCGATATAAACAAATTTGATAATTCTAAACATTATTGATATGATTTGGAAAACTACTACTAAAAGTAATTACGGAAAATTGAATAGTCCATTACAGGGCTTTGATTTCCGGGATAAAGTGTCCTCTTATGGCCAGTTAATTCTGTTAGGGCTCTTTTTTATATTCTCAAATTCTTATGGCCAGACTAGCTCAAGTACCATAGATGGGGATCCATGTATTACTTTTGACAGCTGTCCTGATGATCAGGTATTATGTGCCGATACTGCCAATGAATTGGGAGAGTATGGCGCACAGGTAACCTGGACCACTCCGAGAATTTCACAGACCTGTACCAATACGGGTAGTACTGGGAATTTCCAAATGCTTTTTGAGCTGAACGAAGCTTTACTTGGCAAGGATTGCTGGGATTTTACTTACATCCAAAGGGTTGGAACCGACGGGGGTTATGTAAAACTATTTTCCAGTAACAATAATAACGCAGATGGTAGTAAAAAATCAGTTATTACAACTCCTTACCTTGTTCTTGAACAAGGTTCAACCACTTCTATCGATTTAACCTATAATGAAGGAGATTATGGAATTGAATTATTCCTTATCCCTGAAAGCGGTTCAGCCATTCCAAGTGGATCTTACACAAGTGTAACTGCCGCACAAACAACATATGATTTCACGATTTCTTCAACAGGAGTATATAGATTACAATATGTTTTTACATATAGAGGAAACCGACCACCAAAAGCTAATACCGGTGATACTATAATTGCTGTAGACGGAATTTTATATGATGATGGCTGTAGCGGTGGTGTAGATTTTACAGTTTCCGGTCCTACAAAAGGCTTTTATCCGGTTGGATCTTATGATCTACAATATGTTGCAACCTATACAGATCCAGACGGTACAATAAAACAAAAGATCTGTTCATTTAATATTACGGTAGTTGGCATTGAAGCTGAAATCACCGGAAATGAAGAAATAAATTGCAACAATGAAAGTATTACATTAACCGGACAGGCAACTGGTTTACAAGGAACTCCTTCCTATTCATGGAATACCGGTGCTTCAACTGCATCGATAGATGTTAGTTCTCCCGGAGATTACACGGTAACCATTACAGATGAGGAAACAGGATGTTCAAATTCAGAAACTGTAACGGTTCTTCAGGATAAAACAGCTGTTAACGCACAAATTTCAGGAAATGAAGAGCTTAATTGTACTACTTCAAGCATTACTCTGGACGCAGGTGCATCTACAGTGCAAGGCACCGCTTCTTATTCCTGGAATACCGATTCTGCTACCGGAGCCCAGGTTGGAACTTCTTCTACTTTACAGGTAACTTCCCCGGGAACCTACTTTGTAACGGTGACCGATAGTGACAATGGATGTTCTGCTTCTACTTCGGTGGAGGTAACTCAGGATATATCTCCTGTAACAGCCAGTATCACAGGGAATGCAGAACTTACCTGTGCCAATACCGAAATAACTTTAGACGCTTCAACTTCAACTGCCCAGGGTAATGTATCATACTCATGGAATACAACTAGCGCGGATGGAACACAGGTTGGAACTTCTTCAACATTGAATGTCAGCTCCCCTGGAACCTTTTATGTTACTGTGACTGACACTGATAATGGTTGTTCAGATTCGACCTCTGTAGAAGTTACTCAAGACATTACTCCAGTAACTGCCGATATCTCAGGAAATGAAGAATTAACCTGTGCCAATACCGAAATTACTTTAGACGCTTCAGGTTCAACTTTCCAGGGAACAGCTTCCTATTCATGGAATACCAATAGCGCTGATGGAACACAGGTAGGTACTTCAGCAACTTTAGCTGTTAGCTCTCCTGGCACCTATTATGTAACTGTAACCGATGCCGATAATGGATGTTCCGCTTCCACTTCTGTTGTAGTTACTCAGGACATTACCCCTGTTACTGCAGATATCTCAGGAAACGAAGAATTGACATGTGCCAATACCGAAATTACTTTAGACGCTTCAGGTTCAACTGTGCAAGGACCAGCTTCTTATTCATGGAATACTAATAGTGCTGATGGAACCCAGGTAGGAACTTCAGCAACTTTAACTGTTAGCGATCCTGGAACTTATTATTTAACCGTAACAGATGAGGATAATGGGTGTTCTGACTCTACTTCTGTGGTAGTTACTCAGAACATTACTCCAGTAACCGCAGAAATCTCTGGAAACGAAGAATTAACCTGTACGAATACTGAAATCACTTTGGACGCTTCAGGTTCAACAGTGGAGGGTCCTGCTACATATTCCTGGACCAGGGTTACCTTAGAAGGGACTGTGGTTGGTACAGAGTCTAGCTTACTGGTATCTGAACCAGGGACTTATTTTGTGACTGTAACTGATGCTGAGAATGGATGTTCAGATTCTGCCTCTGTGGTAGTTACTCAGGACATTACTCCGGTAACTGCAGATATCTCTGGAAACGAAGAATTGACCTGTGCCAATACCGAAATAACTTTGGACGCTTCAGGATCAACCTTCCAGGGAACACCCTCGTATTCATGGAATACCAATAGCGTAGATGGCCCTCAAGTAGGAACTTCAGCTACGTTAAATGTTAGCACTCCTGGAACTTATTATGTAACTGTAACCGATGGCGATAATGGATGTTCAAATTCTACCTCTGTGTTAGTTACTCAGGATATTACACCTGTTACAGCAGATATCTCCGGAAATGAAGAATTGACCTGTGCCAATACCGAAATTACATTAGACGCAGCAGGCTCAACAGTTCAGGGGAATGCTTCCTATTTTTGGAGCACCGGAGCTACTTCAGCTTCTATCGAAGTTACCCAGCCTGGCGATTATACAGTTACTGTTACTGATAGTGATAATGGTTGTTCCGCTCAGACTACAGTTACCGTAACTCAGGATATTACTCCGGTTGTTGCTGATATTACTGGGGTTGAAGAACTTAATTGTACTACAACAAATATAACTTTAGACGCTTCTGGATCAACAGTTCAAGGATCTGCTTCCTATTTATGGAGCACTGGAGCTACTTCAGCTACTATCGAAGTTACTCAGCCTGGAGATTATACAGTGACTGTAACCGATAGTGACAATGGTTGTTCCGATCAAACTTCTGTAACCGTTACTCAGGATGATCTTTCAGCGGAGGCTATAATTACCGGAAACGAAGAATTAAATTGTAACACTACCAGCATCACTCTTGATGCGAGCACCTCAAAAGTTCAGGGTACTGCTTCTTATGTATGGAATACGGGAGCTACTTCCGCTTCAATTGAAGTTACTGAGCCTGGAGATTATACCGTTACGGTGACTGATAGTGATAACGGATGTTCTGATGAAACTACCGTAACTGTAACTCAGGATATTACTCCAGTCGTTGCTGACATTACCGGTAATGAAGAACTAACCTGCGCTGTTACCGAAATCACTTTAGATGCTTCGGGGTCTACAGTTCAGGGCAATGCTTCTTATGAGTGGAGCAACGAGGCAACTTCGGCTACTATATCGGTAACCGAGCCTGGTGATTATACCGTAACGGTGACCGACAGTGACAATGGATGTTCTGCTCAGACTACAGTTACCGTAACTCAGGATATCACTCCAGTGGTTGCTGACATCACAGGAAATGAAGAACTAACTTGTGTTACTACCAGTATTACACTGGATGCTAATGTATCAACTGTTCAGGCTGATGCTTCTTATTTATGGAGCACCGGAGCAACTACTTCTTCTATTGAAGTTACTGAACCAGGAGAATATTCCGTTACTGTAACTGATAGTGATAATGGATGTTCTGATGAAACTACTGTAATCGTAACCCAGGATATTACTCCGGTTGTTGCTAATATCACCGGAAATGAAGAACTAACCTGTTCAACCACCGAGATCACTTTAGATGCTTCGGCTTCTACTGTTCAGGGAACAGCTTCTTATGCATGGACCAAAGATGGTGATGCTACTGTACTTGGAACTAACGAAACACTAACTGTTTCTGAAACCGGAATGTATTATGTAACAGTAACCGACAGCGATAACGGATGTTCTGATTCTGCTTCAGTTGAAGTGACCCAGGATGCTAACCTTCCAGTCGCTACTATAACAGGAAATGAAGAATTAACTTGTACTACTACCGAAATTACTTTAGACGCTTCAGGTTCAACTGTGCAGGGTACTGCTACTTATTCCTGGACAAAAAATACTTTAGAAGGAACTGTGGTTGGTACTAACGCTACACTATTAGTATCTGAACCTGGAACTTATTTTGTGACTGTAACCGATGTTGAAAATGGATGTTCAACTACAGACTCAGTAAACGTTACTCAGGATATTACTCCGGTAACTGCTGATATCACTGGAAACGAAGAATTAACCTGTGCTACTTCAGAGATCACTTTAGATGCTTCAACTTCTACAGTTCAGGGAACTGCTTCTTATGAGTGGAGTAACGGGGCGACTACCGCTACTATTACCGTAACTGAACCGGGAGATTATAGCGTAACTGTTACCGATAGTGACAATGGATGTTCCGCTGAAACTACTGTAACTGTAGCTCAGGATATCACTCCAGTGGTTGCTGATATTACAGGAAATGAAGAATTAACCTGTGCTACTACCGAAGTTACTTTAGATGCTTCTGGATCTACCGTACAGGGACCTGCTTCTTATGAATGGAATACCGGAGCGACTACCGCTACTATTACCGTGACCGAACCGGGAGAATATTCCGTTACCGTAACCGACAGTGACAATGGATGTTCTTCTGAAACTACTGTTACCGTGACTCAGGATATTACTCCTGTGGTTGCCGATATCAATGGAAACGAAGAACTCACCTACTCTACTACAGAGATCACTTTAGACGCATCGACTTCTACTGTTCAGGGAACAGCATCCTATGAATGGACCAAAGATGGTGATGCTACTATAATATCAACTGACGAAACACTAACTGTTTCTGAAACCGGAATGTATTCCGTAACAGTAACAGATAGCGATAATGGATGTTCTGATACTGCTTTTGTTGAAGTGACCCAGGACGCCAACCTTCCAACTGCTACAATATCAGGAAATGAAGAATTAACCTGTATTACTACTGAAATTACTTTAGACGCTTCAGGTTCAACAGTGCAGGGTACTGCTACTTATTCCTGGACTAAAAACACTTTAGAAGGACCTGTGGTTGGTACTGATTCTACACTATTAGTATCTGAACCGGGAACTTATTTTGTAACCGTAACTGATGCTGAAAATGGATGTTCAACTACAGATTCAGTAATCGTTACTCAGGATATTACTCCGGTAACTTCCGAAATTACTGGAAACGAAGAATTGACCTGTGCTACTACCGAAGTTACTTTAGATGCTTCTGGATCTACTGTGCAGGGAAATGCTTCTTACTTATGGAGCAACGGAGCAACTTCCGCTACTATTGTGGTAAGCGAGCCTGGTGATTACACCGTAACTGTGACCGACAGTGATAATGGATGTATTGCTCAAACTACAGTTACCGTAACTCAGGATATTACTCCGGTAGTTGCTGATATTACAGGAAATGAGGAACTAACTTGCTCTACTACAGAGATCACTTTAAATGCTTCAGGATCTACCGTTCAGGCTGATGCTTCTTATTTATGGAGCACTGGAGCGACCACTTCTTCTATCGAAGTTACTGAGCCGGGAGATTATAGCGTAACTGTAACTGATAGTGATAACGGATGTTTTGCTGAGGCTACCGTAACTGTAGAACAGAATACGATCACTGCAGAAGCTATTATAACCGGAAATGAAGATCTTGATTGTAACAATACTTCAGTTAATCTGGACGCTAGTACTTCTACAGTTCAGGGAACTGCTACTTACTTATGGAATACAGGAGCAACTTCAGCTTCTATCGAAGTAACCGAAGCAGGAGATTATTCTGTAACTGTTACCGATAGCGCCAATGGCTGTTCTGATGAAACTTCAGTAACTATTAATTTTATTGAAGATACAGAGCCTCCGGTTATTACCGAATGTGCTGCTATAATAAATACAATGGCTGATGAAGGAGTTTGTACTGCTTCTGAAGTTGAACTGGGAATGCCTGTTGCAACTGATAATTGCCCAGCCGAATTGAATATCATTAACAACGCTCCGGCTGTATTTCCACTAGGAGAAACTACAGTAACCTGGACAGTAACTGATGCTGCAGGAAATTCAACTACCTGTGAGCAGATCGTAAATGTGATCGATAATCAGGCACCAGTTATTACTGCTTGTGCTTCAGATATGATGAATGTTGAAGCTGATAACGGAGTTTGTGAAGCATCTCAGGTTGATCTTGGAATGCCTGCAGTTTCTGATTACTGTACGGCTACTGAAGATCTAACTATTACTAACAACGCTCCGGCTGTATTTCCTCTAGGAGAAACTACTGTAACCTGGACCGTGACCGATGCTGCAGGAAATTCAACTACTTGTGAGCAGATCGTAAATGTGATCGATACTCAGGCACCAGTTATCACTGCTTGTGCTTCAGATATGATGAACGTTGAAGCTGATAATGGAGTTTGTGAAGCATCTCAGGTTGATCTTGGAATGCCAACGGTTTCCGATAACTGTACTGCTACCGAAGATCTGACAATCACTAACGATGCTCCTTCTGTATTTGCTCTGGGAGAAACTACAGTAACCTGGACCATTACCGATGCTGCTGGAAACTCAACAACTTGTGAGCAGATCGTAAATGTGATCGATACTCAGGCGCCAGTAATTACGGCTTGTGCTTCAGATATGATGAATGTTGAAGCAGATAATGGAGTTTGTGAAGCATCCCAGGTGGATCTTGGTATGCCAGCAGTTTCTGATAACTGTACTGCAACTGAAGATCTGACTATTACTAACAATGCTCCTGAAGTATTTCCTCTTGGAGAAACTACAGTAACCTGGACCGTGACCGATGCTGCAGGAAACTCAACAACTTGTGAGCAGATCATAAATGTGATCGATACTCAAGCACCAGTTATCACTACTTGTGCGTCTGATATGATGACCGTTGAAGCTGATAACGGAGTTTGTGAAGCTTCTCAGGTTGATCTTGGAATGCCAACAGTTTCTGATAACTGTACGGCTACTGAAGATCTGACAATCACCAACGATGCTCCAACTGTATTCGCTCTTGGAGAAACTACAGTAACCTGGACCATCACCGATGCTGCCGGGAACTCAACAACTTGCGAGCAGATCGTAAATGTGATCGATACTCAGGCACCAGTTATCACTGCTTGTGGGTTAGATATGATGACCGTTGAAGCTGATAACGGAGTTTGTGAAGCTTCTCAGGTTGATCTTGGAATGCCAACAGTTTCTGATAACTGTACGGCTACTGAAGATCTGACAATCACCAACGATGCTCCAACTGTATTCGCTCTTGGAGAAACTACAGTAACCTGGACCATCACCGATGCTGCCGGGAACTCAACAACTTGCGAGCAGATCGTAAATGTGATCGATACTCAGGCACCAGTTATCACTGCTTGTGGGTTAGATATGATGACCGTTGAAGCTGATAACGGAGTTTGTGAAGCATCTCAGGTGGATCTTGGAATGCCAGCAGTTTCTGATAACTGTACGGCTACCGAAGATCTGACTATCACTAACGATGCTCCTGCTGTGTTTGCTCTTGGAGAAACAACAGTAACCTGGACTGTGACAGATGCCGCAGGAAACTCAACTACCTGTGAGCAGATCATAAACGTGATCGATACTCAGGCACCAGTTTTCGAAGCTGTATCAGATATCAATCTGAATAACGATGCCGGAATATGTGGCGCAACATTTACCTATGAACTTCCGGTAGTAACAGACAATTGTGGTGTCGAGAGTTTAACTCTTACGGAAGGGCTTGCCTCTGGAGAAGAATTCCCAATAGGAACAACCACCGTTACTTATACCGCGACAGATGCCTCAGGAAACACTTCAACCGTAAGCTTCGACGTAAATATTACTGATAATGAAGCTCCAACTATTGAATGTCCTGAAAGCTTCACTGTAAACGTAGAATATGGAGTTACTTCTACGGTAGTAAACTATGAGGAGGTTACCGCTTCTGATAACTGTGGTGAAACCACGGTGACCATGACCAGTGGTATCGCTTCCGGAGAAGAATTTCCTGTAGGAGAAACGCTAATAGAATATACTGTAGTAGATGCAAATGGAAATGAATCAAGTTGTTCGTTTACGATCACAGTAGAAGAAGATCCTGCTCCTGCACCACCGGCTGCACCAGAACCAACGGTAATTGCTCCGACATGTGAGAATCCATTCGGATCGATAACTGTAAGCACAGAAAATGGAGTTAGCTTCACTATAGATGGAGTAAACTTCCAGAACAGTGGAGTATTCGAAAATATTGAAGCTGGAACCTATCAGATAAGTGTAAAAGACGAATTTGGACAGGAATCTGAAGTAATTACTGTAGTTATTGAAGAACCTGTTGCTGAAGAAATTGAGGTGACCCAGGCACCAGAACTTTATAATGATGGGACCACGACCGCATTCGACCTTTTCGATCTTCTTGTTGGAGATGTAGATGAGTCGGGTACCTGGATAGATAATGATAATACAGGCGCGCTAGATAATGGATTTATCGATCCTTCTATGATGGAAGCCGGCACTTATATTTTCACATACGAACTTGACGGGTTCTGCCCATCCAGCACACAAGTAAGTGTTACTATTTTCGATGGTATAGTTCTGAATTGTAGTATTGAAGATATTAAAAACGGTATTTCAAAAGCTGTGACACCTAACGGTGATAACAGGAACGATTTCTTTGAAGTAGACCTGGACACAGAATGTGGCTTCACTTATGACCTTAGAATTTTCAACAGATGGGGTGCTGAAGTTTACACTGCGCAAAATTACCAGAATAACTGGGATGGATTTTCAAAGAGCTCATTTACAAATTCGAACCAATTGCCTTCAGGTACTTACTACTACGTTCTGGAAATCAGAAATAGTGAGTTTCAACCTATACAGGGATATATCTACTTAGGAACTAAATAAAAAAGGGAAACCATGAAAAAAATATCTTTAATCATAGTGATCTTGTTTGTAAGCTTTTCAGGCTTTTCACAACAGCTCCCTCAGTTTACGCAATACATGTATAACACGATCTCTATCAACCCAGCTTACGCAGGAAGTAGAGACGGATTTTCAACCATAGGACTTCACCGTAGTCAGTGGGCAGACCTGGAAGGCGCTCCTACTACCCAAACCCTCTCTTTACATTCTCCTTTACGGAATGATAAGGTTGGTTTAGGACTTTCGGTAATAAACGATAATGCGGGGTATGAAAATTACACCTATGCCTATGGGGATTTCTCATACCGCCTGGACCTGAGTGCTGATGTTACTTTACGCCTGGGGCTTAAAGCAGGGATGAGTTATTACAACCTGGATGAAGAACTGTTGAATGATCCTGCAGTGGCAGATGATCCATTTTTTCAGGACACCTTTAACCGGTGGTCCCCGAACTTCGGAGTTGGTTTCTATTTATCTTCCCAGAATTGGTACATAGGTGGATCTGCTCCTAAGCTTATCAATAATGACAATAACGAATCCAGTGAATACATGGCCCTGGAACAGGTTCATTATTATCTAACAGGTGGTTATGTTTTTGACCTTACGGATATGATCAAATTCAGACCCTCCACCCTATTCAAAGCAACACAGGGTGTACCGCTATCTATAGATATTTCAGCTACCACAATTTTCAACGAGAAATTTTATGTGGGGGCGAACTACAGAATTGATGATGCGATAGGTGGATTCCTGGACATTCAATTATTTGAAGGTTTCCGCGCGGGTTATGCTTATGAATATCCAATTTCAAATATAAGCCCGTATACCTCCGGTACTCACGAAGTTCTGCTTATTTATGAATTCAGATTTAAAAATACCAGATATAAATCCCCCCGTTTCTTTTAACCTAAAGTCCTGTTGATATGAAAAAAATATACTTTTTATTGCTGATAGCGCTTTCCTGCACTGTAGCCGTTCAGGCTCAAAGTGGAAAACAGAAAAAGGCCGATAGACTCTATAATGATTTCGCATACCTGGAGGCTACTGAGGTCTATAAGGAACTTATAGAAAGGGATTATAAGGTTTCTTACAATTCCAGAAAATTAGGGGATACCTATATGATGCTAAGAAGTCCTGAGAATGCCGTGCATTATTATGGCGACATTATTGAGGATACTGCGGTTTCTCCGGAATATTTTTACAAATATGCCCAGACTCTACGCGGAGTTAAAAGATATGATGAATCCAGAGAATGGCTAAGAAAATATCTCGAAAGCGGAAGGGAGTCTGAAGAGATCCAGGCCATGCTTAATAAAAGTGAATATAAAAGTAAGGCAACCTATAAATTAAAATCTTCTGAATTTAATTCTGAAGTAAGTGATTTTGGGGTTTTCGTTAAAGACGACAACATTTATTTCGTTTCTGCTCGTGCCCAGGATACAGATGTAAAAGACAAAACCTATAGCTGGAATGGAGAACCATTTCTGGACATTTATGTTCTTGATAAGAATTCAGGAACTGTGAGTCCTATAGATGGAGACATCAATACTAAATTACACGATGGTCCAGTGGCTATAAGCCCTGATGGTAATATGATCTATTTTACAAGAAATAATTACCTGAATAATAAAGAAGGGAAACGGGATAAGGAAAAGACCAACCACCTGAAATTATATTCAGCTACAAATTCTGAAAATGGCTGGGCAGAGGTAAAGGAACTAGGCTTTAACAGTAACGAATATTCTGTAGGTCATCCTTCCCTATCACCAGATGGCAAGACATTGTACTTTACTTCAGATATGCCAAACGGCTTTGGAGGAACAGACCTTTATAAAGTTGCAATAGATGAAAATGGTAATTTCGGGCAGCCTGAGAATTTAGGTGAACCGATAAATACTGAATATGATGAAACATTTCCTTTTATGGATACCGACGGAACGCTGTATTTTTCTTCTAATGGCCATGCGGGATTAGGCTTATTCGATATTTTCAAATTTGAAGATGGAAAAGTAGATAACTTAGGAGAACCGGTGAATAGTAGCATGGACGATTTTGCTTATTTCCAGGTCGCAGATTCTAAAGAAGGTTTTATTTCTACCAACCGCGATGGCGGAAGTGACAACATCTACGTTTTCAATAAACTTAATCCACTTATTCTTAAAGGACAGGTGACCGATGCTGTTAACGGGAATCCTATTCCGCAGGCCACAGTGAGATTACTGGATGGAGAAAATAACCAGATCGCATTTTTAGAAACCGATGCTGAAGGGAACTATATTACCGAAATAGACAGGGATATGAAATTCCCGGTTGAAGCAAAGGAGATAGAATATGAAACTTTTGCGGGCGAAATAAGCACCATGGATTCAGATGAAAAAGAAGAGATCACTTATAACATTGCATTGGAACCTGTGAAGGATGTTGAATATTTAGCTGAGATAGATAATATCTATTTTGATTTTGATAAATCTGTGATCAGGCCAGATGCGGCTCAGGAACTTGACAAACTTATCACTTTGATGCAAGAGGAATATCCTGAACTGGTGATCGAAATTGGAGCGCATACAGACCGCCGCGGAAGCAATGCTTATAATGAAAAATTAGCCGAAAGAAGGGCGAAAGCTACTTACGAATATCTAATCGAGAACGGAATTGCTCCTGAAAGAATCGTTGAATATAAAAGTTATGGTGAAACCAAACCGGCGATCGACTGCGAACGCTGTTCTGAAGATGATCACCAGCTAAACAGAAGATCCATGTTTAGCGTTGTAAAAATGGAATAAACTGCTAACTAACCTGAACGAAAGAGGCTTTCTGAAGTCGTAACTGTTCCCCCTAATATATTCCACAAAGGAATATAAACAGAAAACTCTCAGACGGCCTCTTTCTATTAAAACAGGTAAAATTATATCCTGATCGAGTTTTGGGGTAAAATAAGAAAGTCGAAAAGTAAAATAGATCAATTTTGATCGACCCCAACAGATCGATTGAATAGAAAAAGGTTCAGCCTCTAGCCTGAACCTTTTTCGCTTTTATACAAACCACTCCCCCATCATAACCTGTTTTTTCAAACCATCAGCATTTTAACAAATTGTGGCATAGTTCCTGAACTATATTGTAAAAACTAACAACTCTGCAGTTAATAGCTGATTGAAAAAGAAAAAATGAAGTTTAGAATATTAATGTTCCTGAATTTAGCCATACTTATCCTTTCATCCTGTACCAAAGATGAGGATATAATGGAAAATGGAAATTCAGGTACTGAAACAGGAAATTCTGAAAGTGCTATATCAGAATTAGAAATTGAAGTGGAAAGTTTCATCTATAATGGACTTAATGAGATTTACCTCTACAAAGACAATGTACCAGAATTGGCAGATGATTATTTCCAGAACACTAATGCTAAAAGGGAGTTTCTAGCCAGAGCCTCTACCCCGGAAGATCTTTTTGATAACCTTACCGCTTCTATAGACCGGTTCAGCTTTATTACAGATGACTATAATGATCTGGAAGACAGGTTCGATGGAGTTAGCGGTGCAACTGGGATCAAGTTTGGTATTGGCCAGATCTCCGGTACTAATAATGTATTTGGAATAATTAGATATGTACTTCCTGGTACCTCTGCTGAACGAGCGGGATTGGAAAGAGGTAATGTTTTTACAGAAATAAATGGAGAAAAACTGACTTCCGGCAACTTTTCAAGTCTTATTGAACAGTCTAGTTATAGTATTAATGTGGGTACCGTAGAGAACGGACAGATCATTTTAACCGATAAGGAGGTTAACTTAACAGATGACAATTATACCGAGAATCCAGTTTATATATCTAAAGTTTTGGAAGTAGGCGGAAGAAAGGTCGCTTACCTGATGTACAACAGTTTCATCGCAGATTTTGATGACGAACTAAATAATGCCTTCGCCGATTTTAAAGCAAAGGGAGTTACAGACCTTATTCTTGATCTTCGATATAATGGTGGTGGATCTGTAGAATCTGCCAAAGACCTTTCCAGTATGATTACAGGGCAGTTCAAAAACAAGGTATTCATTAAAGAACAATGGAATGCTAAATACCAGAATTTCTACGAAACTCAAAATCCGGAAGCGCTAGTCAACAGGTTTGATGATCGTATTAGAAACGGCGAGCAGATCAATAGTCTTAATTTATCAGAAGTCTATATTTTAACCTCTGCATCAAGTGCCTCAGCCAGCGAATTGATCATTAACGGTCTTGACCCTTATATTAATGTGGTACAGGTTGGTGACTATACTGTTGGGAAATTCCAGGCTTCGGTGACCCTTTATGACAGTGAGGATTTCAGCAAAGATGGTATCAACGAGAATCACACATATGCCATACAGCCATTGGTCTTCAAATCCCTGAATTCAGTTGGCAATACAGATTATATAAATGGTCTGGAACCAGACATTGCATATATTGAGAATCTGAATGATTTCGGAATCCTGGGAAATGAAAACGAGCCATTACTGAACAAAGCAATTAATGATATCCTGGGACGATCCCATATCAACAAATCTCAGGTTGAACGATTAGATTTCGAAGTACTCGGCGAAAGCGAAATGAATTCTCCAAATTACCAAAGAATGTACATTGAGAAAATACCAGGTATCAAACAATAAATAATTTATATTGAATCTAATAAAAAAGCTCAGAGAGATCTGAGCTTTTTTATTTCGGAAGAATGTTTTCTGATCTTAAAAAGATATAAATCCTACTAAATTTTCTTAAAAGAGTAGATTTTAATTCGATTAGGAATCAAAGCATTATTTAAGGTTAAGGGCAATTTGAACTTAATTTTGATAAGTAAATATTAGGCATAAAAAAAAGGGTCAGCCTCTAGCCTGAACCCTTTTTCGATTTGGGGGGAAAACAAACTTTATCGTTCTATTTCTTTATAAAAATATTCGTGAAATAATTTTTACCATTTTCATCCTGTCTCACAGAGATCCCGAAGTGAGTAAAACCTCCTTCAACATTCTCTCTGTGACCTTTACTCTTAAGCCAGGCATTAACAACGGCTTCTGAGTTTCTGTAACCAAAACCAACATTTTCAGCCACGGCCTTAGCTCCAACCTTATTCATTAACTGAGATGCACGTAACGAGAAATTATCGTGACTTACCACGCCTTCTTCGATCATATATTCATTGTGGTTTTCAGACTCAACAGAAAGTTCTGCAAGTGGTTTAAGCTGACTTAATCCAAGTGCTTTTCTATAAAGATTTAATTCGTCTAAAATTTCAACCTCAATAGTGTTATAACTGTATTCTGCTTTCTCAGTAACAACCTGATCATATGCATTCACATCATCTTGTAAACTATCTTTTGAACACGACGTAAGAAACAGCGCACAAAAAAATAAAGTCAATCCTGTTAATGTAATTTTCTTCATAAGTTCACTTATTAGACTCAAGGAAGATAAATGTACATTATTAATCGACTAAATGCACTTTCGACTTAAAATAATACTAAATTTGAGTGAATTTTAACATTTTTTGTAGGAATTTACAGTCGAATAACTGAATGTCAATCGATTAAGAGCTTTTAAAACGTTAATTGGCATAGTGCTATTCAACGATAATTTCCTTGCCGTCGTCGGCTAAAATAATCTCAGGAAAAATTGTAGATGCTTCTGTGCGGAATAATTCGATATTTGGATACCTGGTGGAATAATGTCCTAAAATAAGCTTTTGAACTTCTGCCAATTTTGCTATTGTTGCTGCCTGCTTGGCGGTGGAGTGTTTAGTAGGCAATGCAAGATCTGCTTTATCTTCCAGGAAAGTAGATTCATGATACAGAACTGTGGCATTTTTGATCAAAGGAACTATATCTGTATCAAACATAGTATCACTGCAATAAGCATATGATTTCGGCGGTAGAGGATCTGCCGTTACCAGGTGATTTGCAATCAATTTTCCATCCTCTGAAACCACATCTTTGCCTTTTTTAAGGCTTTTAAAAAGGCTGAAATCGATATTATAAGTTTCTGCTTTATCAATAAGCAATTTGCGATCACCTTCTTTTTCCTTAAAAAGAAATCCATTCGTATAAACCCTGTGTTTCAAAGGAATTGTGCTTACACTCACTTTTGAATTCTCGTAAATGAGTTCAGGTTCTTTAGAGGTAAGTTCATGAAAAATGAGCGGGAAATTCGTCCAGGAATTGGCAAGTTTTAATTGCAGGGTAATAATCTCCTTGATGCCCTTTGGACCGTAAATATGTAATTCAGATTCCCGGTTCAATAACCTAAAGGTACTTACAAGTCCTACAAGTCCATAAAAGTGGTCTCCGTGAAGATGAGAAATAAAGATATGCTTGATCTTTGAAAATTTGATCTTATTCCTTCGTAATTGAACCTGCGTCCCTTCTCCGCAATCTATAAGAAAGTGATTGTTTTGTATTTCAAGAACCTGTGAGGTAGGATTGGTAAAACTACGTGGAGTTGCAGCATAGCAACCAAGAATGTTGATCTTCATTCGATCTTATTTTTCGATTTATGCGGGGCAGTATTAAAATCCTAGATCTCTCTGGATCTCATCCATCTGGATCATATCTTCAGCTTCCTGAAGTGTAGGAACCACTACCAGCTCTTCAGGTAATTCATCGATACCTACAGCATCGGTTACCAGTACAAAGCTTTTATTATCATTTCTGTGAACATTAGATAGCTCTAGAAAAGACAGTAACTCTTTTGAAGCTACGTTACTTGCGCTTTTTAAATTTACTACGATATTCTGATCCTTAAAATCTGAATGATGCCTGGTAAGATCTGAAGCGAAATTAGTTAGATCCTCTCCTTCATTCTCTATCAGTAAAAAGTTTTCTTTTTCGGTAGTTTTCATATTCAAATTCTAAATTCATTCCAAGTTAAAAAAACAGTATATATTTATCAACCATCTACTGCTTGATCTTGGAAGCTAAAAGATAGATAACAGCCATCCTTATAGCAACGCCATTCTGAACCTGATCAAGTATGATCGCATGTTCTGAATCTGCTATATCACTAGTGATTTCCACTCCCCTGTTTATTGGGCCTGGGTGCATAATGACTATTTCTTTATTTAAGCTATCCAGTAATTTCTTATTAAGCCCGAACTGTTTTACATATTCGCGGGTACTTGGGAAATAGCTGATATCCATACGTTCATTCTGTACTCTTAGCATATTTGCCACATCACACCATTCCAGCGCGGCCTTAAGATTGGTCTCTACTTCTACCCCTAAAGATTCAATATGTTTTGGAAGAAGGGTTTTCGGGCCACAAACCTTGACCTGGGCTCCTTGTAATTTCAATGCGAAAATATTGGACAAAGCCACGCGGCTATGCAGAATATCCCCTACGATGACCACTTTTTTCCCTTCTACTCCGCCCAGTCTCTCCCTAATTGAATAGGAATCCAGCAAGGCCTGTGTAGGATGTTCATGGGCTCCATCTCCTGCATTAATTATACTTGCTTTTACATGTTTAGAAAGAAAAATGCCTGCACCAGGATTAGGATGACGCATCACCACCATATCGACCTTCATCGATAGAATATTATTTACAGTATCTATAAGGGTTTCACCTTTTTTAACCGAAGAGGAAGCGGCTGAAAAATTTATTACATCGGCGCTAAGGCGTTTTTCAGCAAGCTCGAAAGATAACCTGGTTCTTGTACTGTTTTCAAAGAAAAGATTAGCAATGGTAATATCTCTTAAAGAAGGTACCTTCTTTATGGGCCTGTTAATTACTTCTTTAAAATGATCGGCTGTTTTGAAGATAAGCTCTATATCTTCAGGTTTAAGATATTTGATACCCAGTAAGTGATCTACACTTAATTCGCTACTCATTTCTTAGCTATTTTGATATTAGATAAACCGCATCCTCACCATCATTCTCCTGCCAGCTTACCTTGACTTTTTCTTCATTTATCGCATCTACCTGCCTGCCGTTATAATCTGGCTGGATAGGCAAATGCCTGCTGAACCTCCTGTCGATCAAACTTAGTAGTTCGATCTCCTTAGGTCTCCCAAAAGACTGAATAGCGGTTAAAGCAGCACGAATACTTCGCCCGGTATATAAAACATCATCGATGAACACCACGCATTTATCTTCAACTATAAAATCTATTCTGGTCTTATTGGCTTCCAGAGGTTTCTCTCCCCTTCTAAAATCATCCCTGTAAAAAGTTATATCCAGTTGCCCCATCTTAATAGAATCGAGACCATATTCCTCTTTTAGGATCTTTTCGATCCTGTTGGCTACATAAATTCCTCTTGGCTGAATTCCAACTAATACTGTGTCTTTAAAGTCTGTATGCTTTTCTACTAATTGACAGGCCAAACGATGTAGAATGATATTGAGTTGGTTAGAGTCTAGTAGTACTTTCCGGCTCATAAGACTATTTGTAGATTGGAACAAAAGTAATGTTTTTTTTGGATTGAATAATATACTCTCACCTATCTTATAAATTAATAATCCTGTTTCAATTTCCCAGCTTTTTCGTAAATTCTGTTTTACCCGGAAAACTTAGGGCTGGATATGCTTTAAATTAATAACTTAAATTTTTGGATAATGTATAACAGTAAAGAAATAAGATGGTTTTATAGAACTGAAGTTGAAAGTATCCGAAACTGGTTCGAAGAGAACGGATATATATTTGAAAATACAGAAGCCCGCACCGATTTTTATTTACCGCTAAAGGAAAAAGAAGATATCAGTATCAAGCTAAGGGAAAAAAATATCGAGGTCAAACAACGCATAAGCAAATCTGATAAGGAAAAATTAACCTCGCAGGTTAAAGGCTATCTGGAGAGTTATACAAAATGGAGCTTCTCTTCAGCAGAAGACGATTCACTCTTCCATGAAATTACAGAAGGAGAAAAATTTAGCTGGTTAGATGTAAAAAAGGAACGAATTGGTTTTAAGCTAAAAAAGGATAATAACTCAAATATTATTCGCGTACCCATTGAAGAATATCCTGATTATGGTTGCCAGATAGAATATACCAGGGTGAAAGTTAACGAGGAAATCTGGTATACTTTTGCGTTAGAATGGTTCGGAGACCAGGAATTGAAATTCAATTATTCTCTTCTCGATGAGATCGTTGGGGATAATAAACTAAAAGCTTCAGATTCTATGGGATATGCAGAATTTCTGAACAAATTTTGATCATTCTAATTATAGTTTTTCACCTTTTGCAAAAATTCAAGGATCTCCTTTTCTACAATCCTGGTATCCTTAGATTTTATATCGCTCCCAATAAAATGGGTACCGGGAGTTTTCAATGGCACCAATGATTTTAGCGAATCTGGCGTTGAAAATAATTTATGAGCATCTTCGTATATACTTACTTCCACATGCTGATCTTCTTCAATAAAATTCTTATGATAATAAAGCGTTAGCACGGGCACATTAATTTCCTTAAATATTTCCGGTTTCATGGTGGTTTCCACCAGAACCTGCAGGTCTACCAGTGCTCGGGATGGATAAATTGTGTCCCAGTATTGTCTGGCAATTTCCTGTTCGTGCTCGATCTTTTTATTCTTTCCAAAAGAAATTAGATTAGCAATTTCATAGCCCCACGGAGAGTTGAGCACAAAAGTACCCGGCTGATCGTCCTCCATGTTGGGAGATAAATTAACCAGGGCATATATTTTATCGGGAAATTTTGCGGCAAGTTTCAAAGCAAGGGTTCCTCCCGTAGATGTACTCATTATTATAACTTTTCTACCTATTCTATTCCCTATTACCAGAGCTTCTTTTGCAGATTTCCATGCATTTTTGCCATCAAAAGTGTTCAGAGATGCCGGTGGTTTTAATCCGTGACCAGCCCATCTCGCCAAATAAAGATTTGCATTAAGAGAGTCTGCAATATTTTTATTTACCGGATAACCATCGCGGTAACTACCAGCAAAACCATGTAAGTAAACAATACTGTATTCTGTTTTTTCAGGTCCATCTTGCCAGCGTATCCTGGCCTGATTATCCTTTCTTACGGGCAGAGAGTCTTCTCCATTATTCACATAGGCTTCAAGCTCTTTAAGGTTTGAAGGTAGCTCAGGTAAAGAAGTAGAATAATCGGGTTTAGAAGGTACGGGGCCGGAAAAATAGGTAATTGCCAACGCCAGAATAAAAATCAGAAGAAACCAGTATCTTTTTTTCATGCTCAATGATAAGAATTATTTGAAGCACAAAAAGCCAAACTAATGTGAAAAACAATGGCAGTAGGCACAATTAAAAGAAATCCGCAATCTTCCGCATTAGCAATAAAACCAGCTTTCCCAGACGTCTAATAATTAAAACTTAAAAATCATTAGATTTACTATATCTCATTAATTAACAGTATGAAAATCAATTTACTCTACCTCTGCCTGCTCTTAAATATTTCTGTTTTTTCGCAGGAAACTCCTGTAATATCAGAAATTCTTAAGGATAGTCCGGCGATAAAAGGCAAAGCAGAATACCTGGAATCCCCTTTTGTCACTGCTGGGAACAGATCATATCTGGTTGGCCACCAGGATGGAAGTTTTCCGGAAATAGGCTGGCATATAGAAGGTGAAATGGGCGGACTTTGGAACCATCCCATAAAACTATTAGATGGATTTGAAGCTGAAATTATTTCTGAAAGTGACACCATAACTCTGGATAAGGCAATCTCTTTTACCAATTATCCAGTGGCTGGAAAACAGGATTTCAAACTGGAAGGCCTTGGATTAGAAATCGAGCGTTGGCAATTTATACCTGATGACGTACAGGGAGCTATAATTCAATACAAAATTGAAAATAAGGGGGATGAAATAAAAGATCTACAATTTACCTTTAAAGCCTTTTCAGATCTTAGGCCTACCTGGCTGGGAGATAGAACAGGAATGAAAGATGCGGCAGATAAAGCCGCATTCAACACTAATGAAGGTTATTGGATATACAAAGACAGCCTAAATCCCTGGAGTGCAATTTTCAGGGCAGATAGAAGAGCTGATTCATTTGATAGCTTTCCTTCAAAATATCAAGGCCTGGGCAAGGGAACTTCTCTAACTTTCAATTTAACTATACAGGCTGGAACTTCAGAAATAATCACTTTTTTTATCGCCGGATCTTATAATTCGGTATCTGAAAACTTAAAGAGTTTTCACTATCTGAATAAAAACCTTGAAAAAGAGATTAAAGGAAAAAGGGACCGGTATAATGCGTTAGCATCCAGGTCCAAATTATCAATTCCGGATAAAAAATTACAGGAAACTTTTGAGTGGCTTAAATACAATTCGGCATGGCTGGTACAGGAAGTTCCGGAAATTGGTACGGGAATCACCGCGGGGATACCAGATTATCCCTGGTGGTTTGGCGTGGATAGTGAATATGCCTTGAAAGGATACATGGCCATTGGGCAAACAGATCCTGTTTACCAGACGATAAAGCTTCTAGAAAGTGTTTCCATGGCCGTAAATGGAAACGGTAGGATCATCCATGAAATGTCGACAAATGGTGCGGTATTCAACAAAGGAAACATTAATGAAACTCCTCAATTTGCCTCTTTGATATGGGAGGTCTATAAATGGAATGGCGATAAAGAATTTTTAAAGAAATACCTCCCCACTATTGAGAAAGGCCTGAACTGGCTAATGACAGAAAATGATGCTAATAAAAATCTGTTCCCAGACGGTTTTGGAATGATGGAAATTCATGGCCTTGATAGTGAAATGATAGACGTGGCAGTATATACCCAAAAGGCTTTCGCCGATGCTTCGAAAATTGCCTCAGAATTGGGAAAGAATGAATTAAGTACAGAATATTCTAAAATTGCTGCAGAGCTAAAAGAAAAGATCAATACAGAATTCTGGTCTGAAGAGTTCGGTTCTTATGCAGATTTTATCGGGACAGATGAGCAGGCACTGAGATTAGTTGAAGATGCGATCATTCGCGCAGACACTCTGGACAAGCCCTGGTCCGTGAAAGAATTGAAAACACTAAAAGAACATATTATTAAAAATCCTTCGGAGAAATCCCGCCCTTTTGTACTTCATCATAATTGGGTTGTGAACACTCCTATGGAAATGAACATCGCAGATCCTGAAAAAGCTAAAATCGCTTTGAGAACAGCAGAGAAATTCACAAATCCTTTCGGTGTTTTTGTTACGGGAATAGACAGAGATGAAACGGCAGGAAGGGAAGAAACCTCATTTAAGGGAAGCGAAGTGTTTTCATATACAGGAGCAGTTATGACCCTTCCCACCGGGGTTTTGGCCATTGCTGAAAATAATTATGGTAATCCCGCTAAGGCGCTGGATTATTTAAAAAGAATGAGCAAAACCTTTAGTTATGCACTTCCAGGGAGTATGTATGAAGTTTCACCAGATTATGGGATGATCACACAGGCCTGGAATATTTACAGTTGTGCGATCCCTATCATTCAGCAGTTTTTTGGAATACAACCTATGGCCTCTGAAAGGAAGGTTACTATTAAGCCTCAATTCCCTTCGGAATGGGATTATGCCTCGTTAGAAAATGTGAGCGTTGGTGATAATAATATCTCTATACATTATAAAAAGATAGACGGGAAATTCAATTTAGAAATTCAGCAGGATAATGAAGATTGGCAAATTGAAGTGCTTTTACCTATTCAGAAATATGAAACCTCAGGAAAAACAGAATCATTAAATAATCAAATTAGGATTGTTTCCTCTTCTTCCGAATTAATTATAAAGCAACAAAATTAATTTAGTTCATAAAATCCTTAGCTGCCAGGTGTAACAAAATTTACTCAAATCCGTCATTGTTGAATCACTAATCATTTTTTAACAATGAAAAAAATCATACTTGCAACATTGTTTATCGGTTTAAGTTTTTCAGCAATTGCCGAAGAGAAAAAGATCATCACTTCAGATGGAGTGGAACTTTATGTAAAAGTTGAAGGAAAGGGTATCCCTTGCCTTTACTTACATGGCGGTCCTGGTTCAGGAAGTTACTGGTTCGAGAAATTTTTCGGGGATTTTATGGAGGAACATTTTACAATGATCTACCTAGACCAGCGTGGTGTAGGACGGTCTGGAAGTCCTGAAAACAAAGATTTTAGTATAGAAAGGATGACCAGGGATTTCGAGGAAGTTAGAAATGCGCTGGGTTATAAAGACTGGTTAACGCTTGGGCATTCATTTGGCGGCCTGCTTCAAATGGAATATGCTGAAAATTATCCGAGGGCTCAAAAAGGAATGATGATGATAAATACCACATTACATTTAAATGAAAGTTTTTGTGATAGCTGGGCTCCTAAAGCTTTTGAATTTTTAGGCAAGGATTACGGGGGTTGTGAAAATGATTCAATTCCATTGTTACAAAGAATGGGAGCTCTGGGAAATGAGCTAAGAGAAAAGGATCTGTTCTGGAAAATGGCCTATTCAAAAAAAGAAAATCAGGCGATAATGGATTCAACTTGGAGCGAAGTTGAAAACTGGAACTATGATTTTGGAAATGCGGCCTGGGATTATGAAGAATATTGGAGGGATTATAAACCTATGGCTAAGGATATTAAAATTCCTGTATTATTCTTTTATGGGAGCAAAGATTTTATGGTAGGGCCTTTACATTATAAAAATATTGAGTTTCCCGAAATGTTATCCTGGGAAAGCGAGGTAGGACATATCCCTTTTCAGGAAAACACTGAAGACCTTAAAAGAGCAATTCTAACCTACATGAACAAATACCACTTTCAGGCTTAATAAATATCCTGAAAAATAAAAAAACCTCCTTAGTTGCCTAAGGAGGTTTTTACTTTATAAATATCCGGTAAGATTATCCTTTACCTTCCATTTTGTCTTTCAACGCTTGAAGATCAGCATTAACATCACCAATTGTGGTAGTGTTATCCTTGTTTTGAGCAGCTGATTTCTTAGCAGCCTGCTTAACAATTTTTTGCTCTTCTTCTTTGTGAATTACCATGTGAGAAGCTACCACTCTCTTGAATTCTTTGTTGAATTCAATGATCTGGAATTCTGCTTCTTCACCTTTCTTCAATTTGCTTCCGTCTTCTTTTTCAAGATGTCTTTGCGGTACAAATGCAGTGATATCCTCGTTAAAGTCGATAGTTGCACCTTTGTCTACGATCTCAGTGATCTCGGCAGTGTGCTTGGTTCCAACTCCAAAGTCTTTTTCATATTTATCCCAAGGGTTATCCTCAATCTGCTTGTGTCCAAGAGAAAGTTTTCTACCTTCAACATCTAGTTCAAGAACTACAACTTCAAGCTCATCACCTACGTTAGTAAATTCTGATGGGTGCTTGATCTTCTTAGTCCAGGAAAGATCTGAGATATAGATAAGACCGTCGATACCTTCTTCTAACTCTACGAATACACCAAAGTTAGTGAAGTTACGAACGATACCTTTATGCTTAGAACCTACAGGATACTTAGATGTGATATCTGTCCATGGATCTTGAGTCAATTGCTTGATACCAAGAGACATTTTTCTGTCATCTCTATCTAAAGTAAGGATCTGTGCTTCTACCTCATCTCCAACATTTACGAAATCCTGAGCTGAACGCAAGTGCGTGCTCCAAGACATTTCAGAAACGTGGATAAGACCTTCAACACCTTCAGCAACTTCGATAAATGCACCGTAATCTGCGATCACAACTACTTTACCTTTTACATTGTCACCAACTTTAAGATCTTCACTTAGTGCATCCCATGGGTGCTGGCTAAGTTGCTTAAGACCTAACTGAATTCTAGACTTAGACTCATCAAAGTCAAGGATTACTACGTTAAGTTTCTGATCAAGTTCAACAATCTCATTTGGATGGTTGATTCTAGACCAGCTAAGATCTGTAATGTGTACAAGTCCGTCAACACCTCCAAGGTCAACGAATACACCGTAAGAAGTAATGTTCTTAACAGTACCTTCAAGTACCTGACCTTTTTCAAGCTGACCGATTATTTCTTTCTTCTGCTCTTCGATATCTGCTTCGATAAGAGCTTTGTGAGAAACTACAACGTTCTTAAATTCATGGTTGATCTTAACAACTTTGAATTCCATGTTCTTACCTACGTAAGCATCGTAATCTCTAATTGGCTTCACATCAATTTGTGAACCTGGTAAGAAAGCTTCGATACCAAATACGTCCACGATCATACCTCCTTTAGTACGGCATTTAATAAACCCGTTTACTACTAGGCTCTCATCGTGAGCTTTGTTCACACGCTCCCAAGCTTTGATCACTCTCGCCTTACGGTGAGAAAGAATAAGCTGTCCAGTTGCGTCTTCACGAACATCGATTAATACCTCAACATCATCTCCTTCTTTAAGATCTGGATTGTAACGGAATTCGTTAAGAGAAATAACCCCTTCACTCTTCGCGTTAATATCGATAATTGCATCACGATCTGTAATATTAATTACTTTTCCTGTTACAACTTCATCATCTAAAGTGTCAACGAAATTTTCTTCAACCAGCTTTTCAAATTCTTCTAGCTTCTCATCGTCGATAGGATCGATTCCTTCTTCGTAATTGTGCCAGTTGAATTCTTCTAGGAATTTTTCAGGATTTGTGTGCTGAACTTCAGCTTCAGGTTGAGAATCGTTGGCGATTCCCGCTACTTCCTGTACTTCAAGGTCCTGAGTTTCTTTGTTTTTGTTTTCTTCAGCCATTACTGACTTTTAATTTGTATTCTGAGTTTCTTCGGAAATCTTTCAGCAAAACAGAAACTACAGAAGTTGTTTATAGTTTTGATTTTCAACCCTTTTTGGATTCCCGATATTCTGCCAAAAAGGAGTGCAAAAATACATAACTAAACAAAAATCCGCAACTAATATTGAAATTAATTGCGGATAGGGTTTGATTATAATTTCTAGCTAAGAATTTACCTCAGTAATTTTATCTTTTGCGATCTTTAGAATCTTATCAAATTGTTCTTCTAAGCCTAGCTTTGAATTATCAAATTCTATGGCATCGTCTGCCATGATCAATGGAGAATCATCCCTAGTGGAGTCCATAAAATCCCTGTCCTTTACATTTTTTAAAACATCATCGAATTCTACCTCATCTCCCCTTTCCTTCAATTCATCATATCTTCTCTGGGCTCTGGTCTCTGTAGAAGCGGTCATGAAAATTTTAAGTTCTGCATCGGGAAAAACAACGGTACCTATATCACGACCATCCATTACTACTCCTTTGTTTTTACCCATTTCCTGTTGCTGCTCAACAAGTTTCTTTCTAACCTCAGGTATGGCTGAAACCTTACTTACCTGCTCAGAAACTTCCATATACCTTATCTCCTTCTCTACATTTTCCTCATTCAGATAAATTTCTCCATGGCCCAAGTCATCATTGAATTCAAATTTTAAACTAACAAATGGTAAATGTCTTATAATAGCTTCCTTATCAAAATTACCCTTAGACACGAAGACTTTTCTCATCATATAAAGAGTCACCGCCCTGTACATTGCCCCGGTATCTACGTAAATATATCCCAGCTCTTTGGCAAGGCGCTTAGCAACTGTGCTTTTACCGGTTGAAGAAAATCCATCTATCGCAATCGTAATCTTTTTTTCCATGTATCCTTATTTCTTTTGCAAAGGTAATTTTTTATGAAAGTTAATCTGTAAATTCATAAAAAAAGCCCCTGATTCGGGGTTTTCTTTTTATAACTTCTTAGCGTTCTTAACCTTTTCGTCGGTCAAAGCAATATCTATTACTTCGCTCATCTCCTTCACATAATGAAAAGTTAAGCCCTTAACGTACTCTTCTTTGATCTCTTCTATATCACGCTTGTTATCTTCGCAAAGAATGATCTCTTTGATCCTTGCTCTTTTCGCGGCAAGGATTTTTTCCTTGATTCCTCCAACAGGAAGTACTTTACCTCTTAAAGTGATCTCCCCGGTCATGGCGATACTTTTCTTCACCTTCTTCTGAGTGAAAAGCGATACCAGCGAAGTAAGCATGGTAATACCCGCACTTGGACCGTCTTTAGGAGTTGCACCTTCAGGCACGTGAATATGTACATTATATTTTTCGAATACTCCCGGATCCAGGCCAAGCTCGGCCGCATTAGATTTTATGTATTCCATCGCGATCGTAGCCGACTCCTTCATTACTTTCCCCAGGTTACCTGTAATATTTAGATTACCCTTACCTTTTGAAAGGATCGATTCAATAAAAAGTATATCGCCTCCTACGCTGGTCCACGCAAGACCTGTAACTACCCCGGCAACATCATTATTCTCATATTTATCCCTTTCCATTCTCGGGCTACCCAGGATCTCGATGGTATCTTCATCGGTAACTTTTACATTATACTCCTCCTCCATCGCGATATTCTTAGCCGCATATCTTACAACTTTTGCGATCTGTTTCTCCAATGCTCTCACACCAGATTCACGGGTATACCCCTCAACGATCTTTTCAAGTTGTTTTTTACCGATCTTAAGATGATCTGTATTAAGACCATGTTCCTTAAGTTGTTTTGGCAATAAATGCCTTTTTGCGATCTGTACTTTCTCTTCGATCGTATACCCGGTCACATTAATGATCTCCATACGATCTCTCAATGCAGGCTGAATGGTACTCAAAGAGTTACAGGTAGCGATAAACATCACCTTGGAAAGGTCGAATCCCATTTCCAGGAAGTTATCATGGAATTCTGAATTCTGTTCAGGATCCAGCACTTCCAATAATGCTGAAGATGGATCCCCGGCATTACCAATGCTTAATTTATCGATCTCATCAAGAACGAAAACAGGATTACTGGTACCGGCTTTTTTCAAACTCTGAATGATCCTACCCGGCATTGCTCCAATATATGTCTTTCTGTGACCTCTGATCTCTGCTTCGTCGCGAAGACCACCAAGCGAAATTCTCACATATTCCCTTCCTAATGCTTCAGCTACAGATTTCCCAAGAGAAGTTTTACCAACTCCCGGAGGTCCATATAAACAAAGGATCGGTGATTTCATATCATTTCTAAGCTTAAGAACCGCCAGATACTCTATGATCCTTTTCTTAACATCATCCAGACCGTAGTGATCACGATCTAAAATTCGCTTAGCTCTTTTTAGATCGAATTTATCTTTACTGAACTCGTTCCATGGAAGATCCAAGAAGAGGTCCAGGTAATTTCTTTGTATAGAATACTCCGCCACCTGGGGATTCATTCGCTGCATCTTGGCAAGTTCTTTTTCAAAATGCTCCTGTACAGCTTCACCCCATTTTTTATCTTTTGCGCGCTCACGCATCTCAACGATCTCGCCTTCATGAGAAACCCCACCAAGCTCTTCCTGGATGGTCTTCATTTGCTGATGAAGGAAATACTCACGCTGTTGCTGGCTCATATCGCTCTGCACCTTGCTCTGAATATCATTCTTGAGTTCCAGTTTCTGGTTCTCTGTATTCATATGCTTCAGGGTTGCAAGTGCGCGCTCTTTAAGATCGTTCATTTCCAACAATTTCTGCTTCTCCTCCACTGTAAGGTTCATGTTAGAAGAAACGAAATTGATCAGGAATGAATCACTCTCGATATTCTTGATCGCGAAAGACGCTTCCGAAGGGATATTAGGACTTCCCTTAATGATCTGCAGTGCGAGATCTTTAATAGAGTCTATGATCGCAGAAAACTCCGCATTATCTTTCTCAGGTCTGTTGTCTGGAACCTCAGTGATGGTAGCATTCATATACGGCTGCTCTGTTACCACTTCGGTGATCTGAAAACGTTTTTTACCCTGAATGATCACGGTAGTGTTCCCATCGGGCATTTTCAGAACCCTTAAGATCCTTGCCACAACCCCCACTTTATTAATGTCCTTTGTGGTAGGATTCTCTACTTCCTCATCCTTTTGAGAAACAACTCCAATGATCTTACTACCATTGTTGGCTTCGTTTATTAGCTTAATAGAAGCATCACGTCCCGCGGTGATAGGGATCACCACCCCCGGAAACAATACGGTATTCCTAAGTGGAAGTATTGGTAGTGTTTCGGGCAGGTTTTCTTTATTTATTTCCTCTTCATCTTCAGGTGTCATTAGAGGGATTAATTCTGCATCTTCATCAATACCCTGCAGTGACAAACTGTCAATATTACCAAACTTTGTTTTCGCCATAATTATATTTAAGTCAAACTGTCATCAAAACTAATAATCATTAATTTTGAGAAGCTATTTAAAAGCCCTGATAAATAAGGCTTTCAGAATTATTTTAGATTTTCTAATTCAATTATTCAATTCTTATGCCACGCTTTCCTGAAAATTTTTATTTCAAAAGTGTAACAAATGAATTATAACTCCATCTTTATTACAGAAACCAAGTTTTAATTGACACCAACCATCACACATATTAAAGACCTGGTAGAGCGTTGTCGTCTAGGCGACCAGCGCGCTCAAATGGAAATTTATGATCGTTACTACAAAGCGATGTATAACACCGCTTATCGTATAACTGGTCATTCGGCGGAAGCTGAAGATATTATGCAGGAAGCTTTTTTAAGTGCCTTCACTAAGATCGACAGTTTTAAGGAAACTTCCACCTTCGGGGCCTGGTTAAAGCGAATTGTAGTGAACGAAAGCATCACTGCATATAACAAAATCGCTAAACTGGGAGAAGTTAGCTACAATGATGAGTTAAAAAATGAAGCGGATAGTGGTGGTGTTGCTTTGGATGACGATGATAAAAACAATAAAAAAGTTCGTTTGATCCTGAATAAGATCAAGTCTCTTAAAGAGAATTACAGGCTTGGTTTGACTTTGCATCTTATTGAAGGATACGACTATGAAGAAATCTGTGAAATAATGAATATTTCTTATGCCAATTGCCGAACGATGATTTCCAGGGCAAAAGAAAGCTTAAGAAAAAAATTAGAGGATCATGAAAAATAATGACTTTGACAGCCTTTTTGAGGACCTGAACTTCGATATCGAAGAGCCACATACCGGCCATAAAGAACGCTTTTTTAAAAAGTTGGATAATCGATTTGAGGCTCCTAAGAAGAAAGGTAAAGTACGCAGTTTATGGGGTCCGGTCATGGGAATCGCGGCTAGCTTTCTATTAGCTTTTTTCCTTCTCGGAGAATTTGTGATACCTAACAGCACTGCTAATAATTCAGACCTGGCCAGTATCTCTCCTGAAATGAAACAGACCCAGGAGTTTTATACCAGTGTCATCAGGAAGGAATTAAATGCTTTGAACGCTGAAAAGTCTCCTGAAACCGAAGCCATTATTAATGATGCCCTTATACAAATGGAAAAACTGGAGAAAAATTACGAGAGCCTGAAAGAAGATCTTGTAAAGAGCGGTAAGGATAACAGGGTTATCTATGCCATGATCCAGAATTTCCAGCAAAGAATAGATCTTTTAAACAACGTTTTGACCCAAATTGAAAACATAAAAAAACTAAAGAACCAGAATCATGAAAACAATATTATCTAGTATCTTATTCTTAGTAGTGCTGGCCCCTGGCCTTCCTCATTTAGAATCTTTTGAAGGAAAGGACTATACAGAGGTCACTGAACTTACAGGCAAGCACACCAAGGAAAAAAAGATCAAAAAGGAATTCAAGGTGAGTGCCAGTTCAAATCTGAATATCGACAACAGTTACGGAAATATCGATATTACTACCTGGGACCAGAACCGTGTTGTAATCGAGGTAACCATAAAAACCAACGGAAACGACGAAGAAGTGGTCATGAAGAAACTTGAAGAAATCAATGTTGAATTTAACCAGAATTCTTCGGGAGTTTCCGTTAAAACCCATTTTTCTAAAAATGAAAAATCATGGTGGAAACAGATTTTTGACGGTTCAAACAATGTGAATATGGAGGTAAACTATGTGGTTAGAGCACCTGAAGGAAATAACCTTGGTATCAGCAATGACTATGGAGGAATCTATATAGATAAAACTACGGGAAATACCAACATCAATTGTGACTACGGAAAACTGGATCTTGGGGAGTTACGAGGAAACTCCAATGCCTTTACTTTTGACTATACACGTAACAGTAAGATAGACTACGTTACCAATGCGACCATAAATGCAGATTATTCAGATTATGAGATCATGGAGGCAGAGCACCTGATTATTACGGCAGATTACTCTAAATCTAAAATTGGAAAAGCATCTAAGGTGGAATTCAATTGCGATTACGGGAATGTTGAAATTGATAAGGTAAAAGTGCTTATTGGAAATGGCGATTACCTTACCACCAGGATCAACAGGATCTTTACCTCTGCAGATATAAATCTGGATTATGGATCGCTATCTATAGAAAAAGTGATCAAAGGAGCTAAAAACATAAATATCGATACAGACTATGCCGGTGTCAACCTAGGATACGATAGGGAAATGAATTTCAATTTTGACGTGAACACTTCCTATGGTTCTATTAGTGGATTAGACGGGCTAAATGTAAAGAAGAAAGAAAATAAAAATACCGGTAATTCTGCCTCTGGAAACTACGGTTCAGGAAGCGGAGCTCAGGTAAATATCAGTACCAGTTACGGTAGTGTAAAATTCAATAAAAATTAATCATCAAAAAACGTAAAACAACCAAAATCATGAAAAAAGTATTTTTATTATTCGGTATTTGTCTCTTATCATTATCCTGTGTTAATGCTCAATGGAATGGTAAAAAAGTAAAAGGAAACGGAGATATGGTGACCGATACAAGGTCTACAGATTCTTATGACGAAATTAAGCTTGTAGGCTCAATGAATGTAAGACTGGTAGCCGGTAATGAAGGCAACATAAAGGTTGAAGCGGAAAGCAACCTACAGGAATACATAGTTACAGAAGTAAATAATGGAACTCTGAAAATTTCCACCGAGGATGGTTATAATCTTTCTCCAAAGAAAGAAATCCTTATTACTGTGCCTTTTGAAGAGCTTGATAATATTTCTGTAACAGGTTCGGGAGATATCTGGACTCAGGATGTTATCAAAGGTGATGCTCTTCAGCTCCAGGTGACCGGTTCAGGAGATATGAAATTAGAACTGGCCGTAAAAAACGTTGAAGGGAAAATTACCGGATCTGGAGATGTAAAACTTAAAGGTAGTAGTCAGAATTTTGAATGTATGGTCACAGGAAGTGGTGATTTTGATGCCTATGAATTAACGGCTGAAAATGTAGAAGCCAGGGTTTCCGGTTCTGGAGATATTATGGTCTATGCCTCGAATTCCCTGAAAGCTTCAGTTTCTGGGTCTGGAGATATAGTTTACAAAGGAAATCCGGAAAAAGAGGATTTCAACACCCATGGATCAGGAAGTATTTCTTCCCATTAATAGAAAAATCCAATTGAATTTTAAAACCTGCCGCTCGGCAGGTTTTTTTATGCTTTAACTATTCGCTTTGGCACTCGCATAAGAAGAATTACCCCTGCTATAAAAAAGACAACCAGGAAGAGGATCGCATTTCTAACGCTTCCAGTATGCTGAGCCACTAAACCATACAAAGACATCCCTATTACAATTCCAATTTTTTCAGATACATCATAAAAACTGAAATAACTTGCGGTATCCAGGGCATTCTCTGGTAGCATCTTAGAATAGGTAGATCTTGAAAGGGACTGTATACCCCCCATTACAAGGCCAACCGAAGCTGCCGCAACATAGAATTGTAAGGGAGTGGTAATGAAATATGCATACCCACAAATAGAGATCCAGATTAGGTTTATAAAAATAAGAATCCTAATGTCACCATATTTTATTGCCAGCCTGGAAGTTAAAGTGGCGCCTGCCACAGCTACCAGCTGGATCAATAATATACTTACAATTAACCCGGTTGTAGGGTCCTGATCTCCCCATTCAAGTTCCTCGATCCCGAAATAAGTCGCGATGAGCATAATGGTTTGCACGGCCATGCTATACACGAAAAATGCTAGTAAATATCGTTTCAGAGATTTATTATGTTTTATGGATTTCCAGATCCCATTCAATTCCCTGAAACCATTTAATAATACATGACGTGTTAATGTTGCTTTCTTATTTCCTTTAGGTAGATAGTAATAGGTATACTGACTGAAGCCTATCCACCAGATTCCTGTAAGCACAAAAGACAACCTTGTAGGCAGGCCTTCATCTTCAAAGCCGAACCACTCGAATTTCAGTATCATTATAAGGCAAAGAACCAGGAGAATAACACTACCAATGTACCCCAGAGAAAATCCCTTAGCACTGGCTTTATCCTGTTGTTCAGGGAAAGCTATATCTGGTAAGTAGGAATTATAGAAAACTAGGCTGGACCAAAACCCTATAAGAGCGAGGAAATAACACAATAAACCAAACCAAAGGGAATCAAGATCGAACCAGAATAACCCGATACAGGAAATAGCACCGAGATTACAAAAGAACTTTAAAAAATTCTTTTTGTTACCAATATAATCTGCAATGCCAGATAAGAAAGGGCTCAGGAAACTAACCACCAGAAACGCTGCAGCGGTTACATAACTTATAAGGGAGTCATTATTGAAATCTAACCCCAGAAATCTCACGGTATCGTTTAATTTATTCCCATCACTGTCTTTAACGATTGTAAGAGCCCCATAAAAAATTGGAAATATCGCCGAAGAGATAACCAGACTATAGACAGAGTTGGCCCAATCATAAAAAGCCCAGGCATGAATAAGCTTTTTACTTCCTTTTGGTAGTTGCTTCATGCACTAAAAATAGAAAAAGCCACCGAAACTGGTGGCTTTTCATTTTTATTTTTAGATTATCTTATTTAAAACTGGTAACTCCATATTTACGCGCTTCTTCGATAGCTTCAGGAGCCCACTGTGTCAAATTGTTAATTCTAGACTGGGTAGACGGGTGAGTACTTAAGAACTCCGGTGGAGCCTGTCCACTACTATTAGCCTGCATTCTTTGCCAAAGCTCTGGAGCTTCTCTGGGATCGTACCCGGCAATTGCCATTAAGGTTAGACCAATCCTATCTGCTTCAGCCTCATGACTTCTGCTAAATGGCAGCATTACCCCAACGGTGGTACCTAGACCATATGCCTGTGCAAATATTTGTTGAGTACTTTGGCTTTCACCACTCACCGCAACAGCTCCTGCAACAGCCCCTAATTGTTGTAATTGGGCCGCACTCATTCTTTGAGCCCCGTGATCTGCCAGGGCATGGGCGATCTCGTGAGCCATTACCGTGGCTAAACCGTTTTTATTTTGAGCCTCATCAAGGATACCGGTATATATAACCACTTTTCCGCCAGGCATGGCAAATGCATTGGCTTGATCATCCTGTACCAGGTTGAACTCCCATCTAAAATCATTCATAAAACCCTGGTAACCATTAGCATTAAGATATCTTTCTGCTGCATTTACAATATCCTGACCTAGATTTTGTACCATCCTTGCTTCTTCGGTCCCTCTTACTACATCTGCCTCATCCAGAAACTGATTATATTGTTCAAAGGAAGCTGGGAAAAGCTGATCGTTAGAAACAAAATTAAGGTTGCTTTCTCCGGTAAACGGATTAGTTTTACACGATACTACTAATAGTAGTACGCTTAACCATAAAAAGGTATTTTTAAATTTCATGATTTTTGGTTTTTAGGTGCTTAAAAGTACAAAAGCCGTTATATGGCCTGTGATGGTTTAAGTATGATTTAACAATAATTACAGTTTCAAAAACAATACCATTATTGATATTTGCAGTGTTAACAAGGCTTCACAAGACAATTAGTGATTATGTTATTGTTTTTATAATTAATTGAAGGAATCTTAAAATATGACTAAAAAAAAGAAGGATAACACACCGGTACAAAGGCTACTTATCCCATCCTATATATTGGTAATTGCCAGAATACTGACTAAAATTTCACCATTTTTAGCAAGTAGATTTGCAGCTAAATTATTTTTGAGTCCCTTCAGATACAAATTGCCGGCAAGGGAAAAAGAAATGGACAAAAACTCTATTCAGAAAACTGTTCTGGTGCCGTCCATGAATAGGGAAATAAGAACCTATGAATATGGGGAGGGCGATAAAAAAGTGCTTTTGGCTCATGGCTGGAGTGGTCGTGGTACTCAACTTGCAAAGATCGCAGAAGCACTACAGGAAGAAGGCTATAAGTGCGTGAGCTTCGATGCCCCGGCCCATGGAAAACTTGAAGGAAAAATGAGTATGATGCCATTCTTTATTAAGGCCATACATTATATGGATGAGAATTACGGTCCGTTTGATGCTGTTATTGGGCATTCCCTGGGAGGTATGTCTTCATTAAGAGCAATAAGACAGGGACTAAAAACAGATAAGCTGGTTATAATAGGTACAGCGAATAAAATTTCAGAGATCACCCGCCATTTTGCAGAAACCATGAAAATGAACGATAAGGTGGCTAAAAAAATGAAGGCCTACCTGGACGAAAGGTTCAATGAAGATATGGACATCCTCTCCGGTGGCGAATCTGCTAAATATGTAAAGGTTCCAACGCTGGTGATACACGATGAAAATGACGTGGATGTTAAAGTTAATTCAGCTTACGAGATCCATGAAGAACTGGAGAACAGTAAGTTAATGATCACCTCTGGACTAGGGCATCGTCGTATTTTAGGGAATCAAAAAGTAATTAACAAAATAACAACTTTTATCGCGGCACAATCTTTGTATTTTTATGAAAAAGATTGCCATGAAAAAGATACTAATATTTAGCCTGCTCGCTTCTTTCCTAATAAGTTGCAACGGAAATGCCCAGAAAAATTCAGATGAAAAATCTTCAAAAAAATATGAAATTTCGAAATCTGAGGCCGAGTGGAAAAAAGAACTTACTCAGCAAGAATTTGCAGTTTTAAGAAATGCAGCTACCGAAAGAGCTTTTACCAGCGACCTATTGGATATCGAGGAACCTGGTACTTTCGTATGTGCAGCCTGCGGGAATGAACTTTACAAAACCAAACATAAATTTGAAAGTGGAACCGGCTGGCCCAGTTTCGACAGAGCAATTGATGGAGCTGTAGGTTATGGAAGCGATACCAAACTTGGTTATCAAAGGGACGAAGTTCACTGTGCGAGATGCGGAGGGCACTTAGGTCACGTATTTAATGATGGTCCAAGAGAAACTACCGGAAAGCGTCATTGTATCAATGGTGTCGCTATGGACTTTAAACCAGATTCAGAATAAGATGAAAAAATATAAAATAGAAAAGACCGAAGAGGAATGGAAGAAAGAACTTTCCCCGGAGCAATATAGAGTACTTAGAGAAAAAGGTACTGAAGCTCCGCATACTGGAAAGTACAATCTTCATTTCGATAAAGGGGAATATAAATGTGCCGCTTGTGGCGAGAAGCTTTTTGAAAGCAATTCAAAATTTGAAAGTGGCTGTGGATGGCCCAGTTTTGATGACGCCATAGAGGGTAAAGTAGAATATATCCAGGACCGCACATTTGGAATGATACGTACAGAAATCCTTTGTGCCACTTGCGGAAGTCATCTTGGCCACGTTTTTGATGATGGTCCTACAGAGACTGGTCAGCGCTACTGCGTGAATTCCGCCAGTATAGAATTTAATAAATAACTTAAACCGATTAGACATGAAAAAATTTTTATCACTTATAGTATTGACCAGCCTTTTCTTTGTTGCATGTTCAGATGGAGATCCAGGGCCTCAGGGACCACAGGGACCTCCAGGTGAAGATGGTTTGGATGGATTGGGATATACTTTTGAACGTACCATAGATCTTGAATATTTATCTGATGTGAATTACTATTCACAATTAATCGATATTCCTGCAGAGGTAGATACCTTTGAACCTGAATCTGATGCCGTTCTTGTTTATCGTTTGGAGCTACTAGATGCTGAAGGTGGAGGAACCGTTGATTCATGGAGCCTTATTCCACAGAACTTCTTTTTAGAAGAAGGTACTATCCAGTATGTGTATAATCATACCGTAGCAGATGTTGAAATTATCATTGATGGAAACTTTGACCTTAGCGGACTAAGCACTCAATTTACAGATGACCAGACTTTCAGGATCGTTGTCTTACCATCAGCTACTTTTGAGGCAAATGCAGACGTAGATTTCTCAAATTTCAACCAGGTAAAAGACAGATTTAATTTATCTTTCGAGTAAGATCAAATAAGTAAACCTTTATAACATTTATTGAAAAGCCCATCATTTTTATGAAGGGCTTTTTTATTGATTATATCCCATCCCTGGCACTTTCAGTTTAGGGTTTAATTCCTTAAATTCGCAAACTCTATAACAGATTCAAAATATTCCGAATATGAGTAAATATGATATTATAGTTTTAGGTAGTGGCCCGGGAGGTTATGTAACCGCGATCCGCGCTTCACAATTAGGTTTTAAAACCGCTATTGTAGAAAAGGAAAGCCTTGGAGGTGTTTGCCTTAACTGGGGATGTATCCCAACCAAAGCACTTTTAAAAAGTGCCGAGGTTTTTGATTACCTGAAACATGCTGAAGACTATGGCTTAAAGCTTGAAAAAGCAGACAAAGATTTTGGAGCTGTAGTCAAGAGAAGTCGTGATGTAGCTAACGGAATGAGTAAGGGTGTTCAATTCCTGATGAAAAAGAACAAGATCGATGTTCTGGAAGGATTCGGAAAATTGAAATCTGGAAAGAAAGTAGAAGTTACAGATTCAAAAGATAAGAAAACAGAATACCAGGCAGATAATATCATTATCGCTACCGGAGCGCGTTCTAGAGAATTGCCAAACCTGAAACAGGATGGTAAAACCGTGATCGGTTACCGTGAAGCGATGACCCTTGAAAAGCAACCAAAATCTATGATCGTGGTTGGTTCAGGAGCGATTGGAGTTGAGTTTGCTCACTTCTATAATGCTATGGGTACAGATGTAACCGTAGTGGAATTTCTACCGAATGTGGTGCCGCTAGAGGATGAAGAGGTTTCAAAACAATTTGAAAGAAGCATCAAAAAAGCCGGTATTAAGGTAATGACCAATTCTTCCGTAGAAAGTGTTGAAAAGAAAAATGGAAAAGTTATTGCGACGGTAAAGACCAAAAAAGGTGAAGAAAAACTGGAAGCTGATATTGTTCTTTCCGCAGTAGGTATTAAAACGAATATTGAGAATATTGGTCTTGAAGATCTTAATATTAAGACTGAAAAAGATAAGATTGTTGTAAACGACTTTTACCAGACCAATGTTTCTGGTATATACGCAATTGGTGACGTGGTTCATGGTCCTGCCCTGGCTCACGTTGCTTCAGCTGAAGGGATCCTTTGTGTTGAAAAGATCAAGGGAATGGATGTTCAGCCATTAGATTATGGTAATATCCCTGGATGTACCTATGCAACTCCAGAGATCGCATCTGTTGGTATGACTGAAAAGCAAGCTAAGGAAGCAGGTTACGAACTTAAGGTTGGAAAATTCCCATTCTCTGCATCTGGAAAAGCGAAGGCTGCCGGAAAATCTGACGGTTTCGTGAAAGTGATCTTCGACGCCAAATACGGTGAGTGGCTAGGTTGCCATATGATTGGTGCCGGAGTTACCGATATGATTGCAGAAGCGGTTCTTGGTAGAAAATTAGAGACTACAGGTCATGAAGTACTTAAAGCTGTTCACCCTCACCCAACTATGAGTGAGGCTGTGATGGAAGCTGTTGCTGCGGCTTACGACGAAGTGATCCACTTATAAGACTATAAGACATTGTAAAAAATTAAAATCCTGAAATCTTCACTTCAGGATTTTTTTACTTGTCGTGTTATTCCTATCACTGCTTTACCGCCTCAATTAGATCCATTTCTCCAAGGATGGCTGCTCTAATTTCACTGAGTAAATAATGCTCGATCTGATAGAATTGTGCAGCGGGCACTGTGCCGGCTTCATTTTTTAGCTTTTTGTAATATTTATTGATTAGCTTATCTGTTTTCATTGAAAGATCCATAGACTCAGAAATAAGATCATCTACATCTTCTCCACTCATGCTTTCATAATTATTAGCATATTTCTCCAGGAGAGCAATTCTTTTTTTTCCAAGGTCCTTTCTCTCTACCTCATATTCGTCATACAGTTTCCAGAATGTTTCTGAGTTAGCATCCAGGCTAATCATTTCTTCTATAGCCGCTCTTTTCTCCATACCAAAAATGGACTGAATATATTCCACTTCATCAGAAGAAACCTGGGATAATACATGCAGGTTGCAGCTTATTAGTAATGCCAGTAATAGAATCTTTTTCATATCGATTAATATTTAGATGATTACACCATCTAAAATATTAATTATCAACAAGATAGATTTATTTTTTATGAAAAATTATAGTGTATTTAATTGAAATATAGCATGTTACTCCGGAAGGAGATCGCAAAAACAGAATTCGGTATCCCAGGAACCGGCATCATCCTGAAAGCAATTATCATCGGCATTCTTGGAAGACTGATAAGACCTGTTCACCTTCTCTCCTACTTCGAATTTAACCGGAGCTTTAAATACTGGTCCGTCAAAAACAAATGTGTGAAATTCGCCATTCTCACCACAGGGATCTACATTTTCAGGTAAGTCTTTAACAAAATTATGATCAATGATCCTTCCACAGAAAGAATCATCCAGGTATTTTGAATTGGTACAGACCACGATGGCCTTGAAACCAAGATCAATAAAATCAGTGATCAATTTTTTTGTGTCCTTCTTCCATAAAGGAAACACAGCTTTGATACCTACTGCATCGAGTTGCTCTTCACGGTATTTTTTGAGGTCTTCAAGAAAGATATCTCCGAACACACTATGGGTATATCCTTCGGCGATCAAAGCATTTGTAGCCTCTTTCATTTTAAGGTTATAATCCTCCATACTGGTTTCGGCACTTAATTCAGCAACTTGTAAGGGTAATCCTAAATTTTCAGCCTGCTTAAAAAGAAGTTCATTTCGAACTCCATGCATGGTGACCCTTTCTAGATCTTTATTTATAGTGGTAAGCAATTTCTCTACTCTGAATTCATTTTGCCTGCCTGCATAATAAAGAGCCAGCGCAGAATCTTTACCACTACTCCAGTTGAGATATGCTTTATTCATCCTTATCCTTTAAAAAACTCTGTATTGCCAGGTCATAGCTTTGTAAGCCAAAACCAACAATAATTCCCTTGGCATTCGGCGAAATATAGGATTTGTGCCTGAAGTCTTCCCTGGAAAAAGTATTGGAGATATGAACCTCTACTACCGGAATATCTATCGCGGCAACCGCGTCCCCTATACCAACAGAAGTATGAGTATATGCCGCAGCATTCAAAATGATACCATCAAAATCCTCTCGGGCATTCTGTATCTTATCTATCAATTCCCCTTCTATATTGGTTTGATCATAGGACAATTCCACATTCCTGAATTTGAATTGCAGGTCTGAAAAGTGATCTTCAAAACTTCGATTACCGTATTTCTCCGGTTCACGAGTACCAAGGAGATTAAGATTTGGGCCGTTTAATATTAGTAGCTTCATATTGTAAAAGTAGCAAATTGAAAATATTAAGCGGAAATTATATAGAAATGATAATCTAGATTTTGGTTTTAAAGCCTAAACTTATTGGTTGCATTGGAGTTAATTGTACAGGTTGAAAAGCATTATCTGTAGAATAATTATTCAGGGTCTGGAATGTTCTTCCCTCTATTTGTGTGCTCTTAGTTAGATCATAACCAAGGCCTGCATTCAGTCCAAACTCGAATGATCTTGCTCCGCTGAAATCTGTGTACATGGTAGATTACATTCCACCAATAACATAAGCATCTGACTCGCCGATATAATATTTTAAGGTATAACCTGCACCGTAAGCCTGTAAAATTGGTGAATCAAAAGTAATGGACTCCGGTCGCAGAAATAATCCCGGGATTATGTTATCAAGATCATATTCACCATTTATTTTTAACTCATCTTTAGGCAGCATCTCTTTTGTGAACCGAAGAGTAGAGCCATCATATTTCAAAAATTTACCATGTGCATACAGGATGCTATTATTAAATTCTGTTTCCTGGGAAAACCCAATTGCAACTGCAGAAATAAAAAGAAGAAGAGTGAGCTTAAATCTCATATACCCTGTTTTTAGTTAAGGTATAAAACAATCTGTTTTTCAGCTTATTATTTTAAATTAAATTAACGGTTATGATTAAAAAACATGAAAAAGCTGAATGAAAAAAACGGGAATTTCACCCGCTTTCTGATTTAGAATTTGAACTATTTGCTTATATAAAATGCGAATAGTTAAATGTTGATGTTTAATTAAAGGTCTATCTAAAACTTATAGCCTACAGATAATTGGATTACGTTATTGTGAACACTATAATCCGAATCTAATTCTTCATTATCATCGTTGATATCTGATAAACCGAGATAGTATCTTGCATCAAAAAAAACGCCCATATCCAACTCATAACCAAAGCCTCCTGATAATCCAAAATCAATACTGGACACATAGTCTTTTAAATCTTCTGATTCAGATTCCGTTTCTCCCTCATAAAAAACCTCAGATTCATTCTTTGCATTTAATAAAAAACCAATTTGAGGACCAAGGTGTAGATTCCACCCAGGAGCGAATTTATACTTTGCAAGTACAGGTAACGTAAGGTAGTCAAGTTTTAGTTCTTCCTTGATACTAATACCGGCTGGAGTATCTTCACTTGTTGCACCTTGCATTGAATACAGCAATTCTGGCTGAATACCGAATTGATCTGTAAACATGATTTCGGCTAAACCTCCAACATGAAATCCAGTTCTTCCATCGATTTCTTCAGTATCATCTCCACCAATCGATGAAAAATTGACACCGGCCTTAACTCCAAAAGTAGTTTCCTGTGCGAATGCAGAAATAGATAAAATTGCGAATGCCGCAATTAGAATTTGTTTTTTAAACATAATTAGATGAATTTATATGAAATGAGCGGTAAATATAAAGGAAAGTTTAAATTGTAAAAAAAATCTTACAACTAACTTTTAGATATAAAAAATCGGGAATTCTCCCGCTTTCTGATTTAAAATTTAACTCATACGCTTATATAAAAAGCGAATAGGTAAACCTTGATGTTTGTTTAAATATCTATTTAAAACTTATAGCCTACAGATAATTGGATTACGTTATTTTTATTATCTCCCTGCAATCCTCCATCTGCAGCTAAAACAAAATCTCTAAGACCTAGATTGTATCTTAAATTAAATAATATCCCATTGTCTAGAATATATTCGAATCCTCCAGACAGACCGAAGTCCATATCCCTTATTTGCTCATCGATACTGTTTGATCGAAACTGGGTACCCCCCTCATAAGTAAAATCAAGTTCCAGTTTTGAATTCACCAGTAAGCTTAACTGTGGTCCGAATTGCGCACTTAACTTTGGTGTGATATAATATTCTGCAAGGATGGGAAAATTTATGTAATCTAATTTAACGATCACATTTTCAAATTCCAGCCCATTATCATAAATAAAATAATCATTCGATGCTTTAGCACCCTGCATGGAGTAAAGTGCCTCTGGCTGTAACGAAAATTTTTCCGATAATTTGATCTCGGCCATTAAACCTGCAGTAAACCCTACGCGGCTGGTAAAGGTCCCGTTGTCTTCGGCACTTATTGTAGAGAGACTCAAACCTATTTTAGGACCGTAAGAAAATTGTTGCGCATGGGCGTAATAAGATAGGATCATAAATAGACTAGTAAAGAATAATCTTTTGAACATGAAAGTAAATTTGTCGATTTGCCAGCAAACATAATGTATTTGACATTATTGCTGAAATTTTTAGTACTTAACGTGCAGGCATAAAAAAAGCGAAGATTTAATCTTCGCTTTATAAAACTTCAGGTAAGTAATCTTAGAACTTTAATTCCAATCCTGCGTTTATAGAAGAAACATTGCCTCCATCTACAGAAATATTTTCATAAGAGGCCAGTACATTAGCAATACCAAGATTTATCCCTACCTGGGGCCGTATATAAAAGCCTCCATCATTATCATCGCTAATACCAATGGCATAACCAATATCTGTTCCCGCGAATAAAATGGCCAGTATTCTAAGCCTGCCATTAGCTGCGATGGGGAGAAATTGCAGATCATCATAATCTATATCGATAGCTCCTTCGGTGATCGAGTCGCCAAAATAGCGTGAATACCCTATCATCCCCCCAATATCCAGAAGATTTATGATATCAATTCTATAAGCTACATCAGCACTTGCATGAAAAGTATGAGTATCCTCAACATCGCCTATCGGAATACCCCCGTTTAATCCAAATGTCCAATGTTTTTGCGCTATTAATCCTGAACTTAGCATCATAAACGCCAAGAAAAAAATCGCTTTTTTCATAATTAAGATTTTTAGTTGTTAAGTAAATATATAAATTTTAGTTTATTGATTTACAGTTGTTTACAATAAAACCATGCAATGAACCAAAAAAATCTTAAAATCATTAGTTACACTCTGCTGTATTAACTTTATAATATGTAATATTCCGTTTGCTTTAGAAGCAGGAATAAAAAAAGCGAAGAACACGTCTTCGCTTTTCCTTTTCATAGGTATTATGGATTTCTAGAACTGGAAACCAACTCCTAGTTGAAATCCGTTATTATTGATAGCATCATCATCAAAACTGTCGCTATCAAAGGCATCGGTAAATCCCTGTACATATCTTCCGTTTACGAAGAACCCGTTATTGAATTTATAGGAAGCACCAAATGCTCCTGCAAATTCAAAGGTACTAGCCAATTCAGAGTCTGCTTCAAGATCCAGAGCACCATTATCGAATTTATACTCTTCATTTACCAGAAAGTTAAAAGATGGTCCCGCTTCAAGGGCCAATCCATCGATCAAGTAAAATTTCGCGATAAGAGGTACCTGAATATAATCCAGTTTATACTCATTGGTGAAATTAGATCTTTCATCCTCGGTTCCCTGGGTAGAATATAGCACCTCTGGTTGTACCGAAAAACGATCGCTTACCGGGATCTCGGCTAAAACACCCAGATGGAAACCGGTTCTGCTCTTATTATCCTCGAATCCGTCTGAAGTCATGTTCGTGAAATTCACTCCACCTTTAACTCCAAAATTCCAATACTCCTGTGCATTTGATGAAGTACTCACTCCAACGATTGCAATTACTAATAATAAAAACGTCTTTTTCATCTTCTTTATTTTTATATTTCTGAGACCAAAAGTAGGTTTCATCCTGTTAACAAAATGTTAGTCTAGCCTAAAGTATTATTAAGACTGAAAGACGAAAACTTTTATCTTTAACACATGAAATGGCAGAATGCGTTACAGGACTATCGGCACTATTTAAAGCTTGAACGCAGGCTTTCAGCAAATTCCATTGAAAATTACAGCCTGGACCTGGTTAAACTTATCAATTATCTTGATGTTAATGAGATCCAGATAAGTCCGGTAAAAATTACCGATAAAACCATCCAGGAATTCATTTATAGCGCCTCAAAAAATCTTAACGCAAGGTCCCAATCCAGATTGATTTCAGGTTTACGTAGTTTCTTCAGTTACCTGGTATTTGAAGATTACCGGAAAGACAATCCCCTTGACCTTATGGAATCTCCTAAAATAGGCAGAAAGCTTCCAGATACAATCTCCATAGAGGAGGTAGACCGAATTATCGCTGCAGTAGATCTTAGTAAAAATGAAGGGGAACGTAACCGGGCAATTATTGAAACTCTTTATGGCTGCGGACTTAGAGTTTCTGAACTAATTGATCTCAAACTATCTGATCTTTTCTTTGAAGAGGGTTTTATCAAAGTAACCGGAAAAGGAGACAAACAGCGTTTTGTTCCGATTTCAGAATATACCGTGAAATTTATAAATATCTATAAGGACGAGGTGAGAGTACATCAGGATATAAAACCTGAAGCCACCGATACCTTATTTTTAAATCGGCGCGGAAATAGGCTTACCAGAGCAATGATCTTTACTATTGTAAGAAGGTTAACTGAAGCTGCGGGAATCAAAAAGAAAGTGAGTCCTCATACTTTTCGGCATTCTTTTGCTACCCACTTATTGGAGAATGGAGCCGATCTAAGAGCGATCCAGCAAATGCTGGGCCACGAGAGCATTACTACCACCGAAGTCTATGTACACGTAGACAGATCGCATTTAAGGGATGTTATGGAAACCTTCCACCCCAGAAAGTAGATATTAAAATTCTGCTAAACCATTCTCATTGCTTTCAGCAGAGAAGCAATATCCTTAACTTCAAAAAAAATCAAATTATGAAGAAACTTAAATTCAAGAATGGTGACACAATGGACGCCATAGGTCTAGGAACCTGGAAGTCTGAAAAAGGAGAAGTCACCAAAGCAGTAAAAATAGCCCTCAATAACGGGTATAAGCATATAGACTGCGCTGCAACTTATGGTAATGAAGCAGAAGTTGGCGAAGCATTCAATGAAGTCTTTAGTAAGGGAGAGATTAAAAGAGAAGATGTTTGGGTTACGTCCAAATTATGGAACAATGCTCATAAAAAAGAAGATGTGATTCCCGCCTTAAAACAAACCCTAAAAGATCTTCAGTTGGATTATCTTGATCTATACCTTATTCACTGGCCAGTGGCTTTTAAACCTGATGTTGGATTTCCGGAAAAAGCCGAAGATTTTCTTTCACTGGATGAAGTACCGTTAATTGAGACCTGGAAGGAAATGATAAAAGCCAAGGAACAGGGGCTTGTTAAGCATATTGGTGTTTCTAATTTCAGTATTGAAAAACTGGAGGAATTAATGGCAGATACAGATCATACTCCTGAAATGAACCAGGTAGAGCTTCACCCCTATTTGCAACAAAATAAATTATTAGAGTTCTGTAGTAAGCATGGTATTAATGTGACCGGATACTCGCCATTAGGTAGTGGAGACCGCCCTGAAGCCATGAAAGCGGCAGATGAACCGTCATTGCTTGAAAATCCCGTCATCAATAAGATCGCCAAGAAACACGGAGCTTCCCCAGGGCAGATCCTTATTAAATGGAGCGAGCAAAGAGGAACGGCAGTGATCCCAAAATCGACCAACGAGAAAAGAATCAAAGAAAACCTCATGAGTGCTGGATATCAACTGGATGAAGAAGATATGAAAGAGATCGCAGACCTGGATTATCATTTTAGATATGTGACCGGGAAATTCTTCGAGATGGAAGGAAATTCTTATGAGAATATTTATAATGATTAATTTAAATGTAATTGAAGCTATTCCCGAAACTTGGGAATAGCCTGACAAAAACCACAGATTAATAAATTAAAAAAGGCCGTTCAAATTGAACGGCCTTTCTCATTAAATCTAACAATTTCTATTTAGCGACATTCACCGCTCTGGTCTCACGAATTACCGTGATCTTAACCTGACCTGGGTAGGTCATATCTGTTTGTATCTTCTGAGAGATCTCAAATGAAAGGTTCGCTGCCTTCTCATCTGAAACCTTTTCGCTTTCAACGATCACTCTCAATTCTCTACCCGCCTGAATAGCATAGGCTTTTTTAACACCTCCAAAACCGAAGGCGATATCTTCAAGATCTTTTAATCTCTGGATATAAGAATCGAGTACCTGTCTTCTGGCTCCTGGTCTTGCCCCACTAATCGCATCACAAACCTGAACGATAGGAGACAATAAAGAGTTCATTTCGATCTCATCGTGGTGAGCTCCAATGGCGTTGCAAACTTCTGGTTTTTCACCATGCTTCTCTGCCCATTGCATACCAAGGATCGCGTGAGGCACTTCTGTTTCTGTTTCCGGCACTTTACCAATATCATGCAGTAATCCGGCACGTTTGGCAAGTTTAGGGTTCAGGCCAAGTTCTGCAGCCATTACACCACAAAGTTTTGCAACTTCTCTCGAGTGTTGCAGAAGATTCTGACCATAAGAAGAACGATATTTCATTCTACCTACCATCTTGATCAATTCTGGTTGTAAACCATGGATCCCAAGATCTATTACAGTTCTTTTACCTATATCTATGATCTCTTCTTCGATCTGCTTTCTGGTCTTTTTCACTACTTCCTCGATACGGGCAGGGTGAATACGACCATCGGTTACCAGTTTATGCAGGGATAATCTCGCAACCTCTCTTCTTACCGAGTCGAAACAGCTTAGAATAATTGCTTCAGGAGTATCATCTACGATGATCTCAACACCCGTAGCTGCTTCCAGCGCACGAATGTTTCTACCTTCACGACCAATAATTCTACCTTTTACATCATCACTTTCCAGGTTGAATACAGAAACGCAATTCTCTATTGCCTCCTCTGTTCCAATTCGCTGAATGGTATTGATGATGATCTTTCGCGCTTCCTGTTGTGCAGTTAGCTTAGCTTCTTCTACCGTATCCTGAATAATGGACATGGCATCTGCCTTGGCAGTATCCTTTAAAGACTCTACAAGCTGTGCTTTCGCATCTTCAGCAGAAAGACCAGAGATTACCTCCAGCTGCTGTACTTTACTGTTATGCAGCTTGTCTATCTCCTCCTGTTTCTTTTCAAGATAATCCAACCTGTGATTATAATCGGCTACTTTATCTTCAAGTTCCTTGTTTAATTTTTTGTTCTTACCAAGTTCATTAGATACATGAGATTCTTTATCCTTGATTCTTTTTTCAGCATCGCTTATCTTCTTATCTCTCGAAAGAATTACTTTCTCATGTTCAGACTTAAGTTCAATGAACTTTTCTTTAGCCTGCAGGATCTTATCCTTTTTAATACTTTCGCCTTCAGCCTTAGCTTCTTTAATGATACCTGCAGCTTCTTTTTTCGCACTGGCTATGGTATTAGAGGCCTGCTTCTTCTCGAGCGTTTTTGCTATCGCAAAGCCCAGTGCCAGACCAATGACTGCGGCTATGATTATAATTAGTATGTCCATTCGTTTCTATTTAGATATATATAAAAAAAGCCTGTATTAGATGGGTTTTGTTTAAACTCCTTTAAATCAAGTTTAGGGTTAACAAGTTGATCAAGAATCCGCTCTCCCAAAAGGGACACGGCACGCTTTTACAACTTAGACTCACCCTTTTTAAAAGAATCGTGTTGAGTTTATCAAAAAAGCACTAATACAGGCAGTAACCTTATTTTATTTAAAGAACTTAAGAGGTTAAATGTTGCTGCAGCAGTTCGTTAAGTGACCTTAACTTCTCTTCTGCTTCAATCATTTCGCTCGAATTATCAATATTTTTCTGCTCGGTCTGGGCGGCGAACTGCAATGCACACATTGCCAGAACATCCTGTTTATCCCTTACAGCATAGCTTTGCTCAAATTGTTTGATCATAGCCTCGATCTTCTTTGCCGCTTTTCGCAAACCTTCCTCCTGACTAGGCTGAATAGTAAGCGGATATACGCGGTCTGCAATCGATATTTTGATCTTCAGTTTATCTTCCATCACTTTCCATTATTCTGACAACTGAACTATACACTGATCGATCTCTCTGATCAGACTGTTTATTTTGAGCTTTGTTTCTCTTTTATGGTCGGTACTGCCAAGCATCGCATTCGCAGCTTTTAAGGACTGAATCTGTTCTTTAGAAGTTTCTAAATCTCCTTCCAGTTTTCCATATTCAGCTTTTACAGAGGCCAATTCCTGCTGAAGAGATTCGTTCGCCTGCTTCATAACATCATATTTATGAAGGAGCTTGCTGATTCTATTCTCAAGGTTATCAACTATTTCTGTAATTTCACTCATAAGCGCTAAAACCGATGTGAACCCCTACAAAGTTAACATACGCTTTGAAATATCCCAATACTTTTTCAGCTGTTTTAAAATAATAATTAACAATGCCGATAATTCTCTGTTATCAAGCTGTTTAATTTTGTGATAACTTTGATTAACTTTACCCCAGGTTTTAATTGAATTTACCCCCAGATTTATGAAGAGAGCAACAAGCCTGCTATTTTTAGTATTATTTTCTACGTTACAAGCACAGAACGACCTCCCGCAGGATTATTTTCAAAACCCCCTCGATATTCCTATTGTCCTAGCCGGGACTTTTGGAGAGTTAAGGTCCAATCATTTTCACAGTGGGCTGGATATTAAAACTCAGCAACGAGAAGGCTTGGAAGTAAAAGCAGCGGCCGAAGGTTATATTAGCAGGATCAATATTCAGCATTATGGCTACGGAAAAGCTTTATACGTTCAACATCCTAACGGATACACCACCGTTTACGGGCATTTACAGAAATTAGCGCCAAAATTCAAAGAATATTTAAGAAAGCATCAATATCAAAAGGAGTCTTATGAAATTGAGCTTTTTCCCGAGCCGGGAGAACTAAAAGTTGAAAAAGGTGAATTGATCGCCTATAGTGGTAATACCGGAGGAAGCGGCGGACCTCATCTACATTTTGAAATTCGCGATGGAAGTCAGCGCCCAATGAATGCACAAATGTTCGGTCTTGATGTTGCCGATTCACGCGAGCCTCTCATTCAAGGTTTGTTCGCCTATCCGCTTGGCGATGACGCCCATGTAAACAACTCACAGGCACGCCAGAAATTGAGATTGATCCCTCAAAATGACGGAACTTACACAACCAGTGAAGTTGAAGCTTGTGGTGAAATAGGCTTTGGTATATCTACTGTAGATCAGCAGGATATGGCTTATAATCATAACGGAGTTTTCAAGATAGAAGCTAATTTAAATGGCGACAAGGTTTTTGAAATAGACTTTGATAAATTCTCATTTGCTGAAACCAGGCATTTGAACCAGCTTATAGATTATGAATATTATGCTAATAACAAAAGCAGGGTTCAGAAGCTATTTAAAAACCAGGGCAATCCTTTAAGTATTTATGGAGATTTGGAAGAGGAAGGCAAACTAAATATTAAAGACAGCCTGGACTATCAATACACCATCAAGGTTACCGACTTCAAAGGAAACGAAAAAGTGGTTAGAATTCCTATCAAGGGACAAATCAGTGACCAGATCAAAAAGAGGGAAGTACAGGAAACCGATTACCTGGCAAGCGCTTCCAGTGGACTTTCAGCAAAAGGGCATACCATGGATGTTTATATTCCTGAAGGCAGCCTTTATGAAGACGCTTATTTAGATATTAATTTTTCTGAAGATATGGTTGAAGTGCATCGCGATGAAATTCCTCTGCATAAGAATTTTACCATAGGTTTCGATGTAAGTGAATATCCTGCTGATGATAGAGAACAACTATTCATCGCCAGGTTGTCAGATTATGGCAGGCCTATTTACTCAACTACCTATAAAAAGGGAAACAGATTCACGACCGGCACCAGAACTTTTGGAAAGTACTTTTTATCCAAGGACACTATCGCCCCAAAAGTTAACCCGGTTAATTTCTACGACGGCCAGTGGATCTCCAACAACGAAACCCTGAAGGTCAAAATTTCTGATGATCTTTCAGGCATCAATGATTACAGGGCGACCGTGAATGGAAAATTCATCTTAATGGAGTATGAGTATAAGAATAATACCCTCACGCATTATTTTTCTGATGATGTACTTACCGAAACTGAGAACGACCTGAAAGTGATTGTGACAGACAATGTTGGGAATACTACCACTTACACTTCTAGATTCTTTAGAAAATAACATCAAACCTTATTACGCTCAACGTCGTTCTGAATTTATTTCAGAATAAAAAAAATCGCTGAGACCCTGAAACAAGTTTAGAGGGATGCTTAAAAGAATAAAAAAAGCTGAACCATCTGGTTCAGCTTTTTTCATGTATTATATATTCAGAATTAATCCTCAATAAACTCTTTCAAAGTTTTAACCACGTAATCGATCTCTTCTTTAGTATTAAATCGCGAGAAGGAAAATCTAAGCGATGGTTTCTTACGGTCTTCTTCAGAAAGGAACGCGTTAAGCACATGAGAACCCTGCTCGCTTCCACTCTGGCAGGCACTACCTTTAGAACAGGCAATTCCTTTAAGATCCAGCTGGAACAATAACATCAATGCTTTTTCCTGACTTACAGGCAAACAAACGTTGATCAAAGTATAAGTGCTTTTTTCGAAATCTTCACAGGCCCCGTTAAATTTAACTCCCGGGATTTCCTTTTTAAGACTATCTATAAAATGCTTTTTCAGCGAGCTAACATATTCTTTCTCCTCCTCCAGATTCTCATAAGCAAGTTTTAAAGATTCCTCCAAACCTACAATATTATGAACCCCTTCGGTTCCGGCACGGTGACCTCGCTCCTGCTCTCCTCCGAAGATCAAAGGTTTCAGTCCAGAATTACGTCGCACAAAAGCGAAACCAACTCCTTTTGGTCCATGAAATTTATGCGCGCTAACTGCGGTAAAATCTACAGGGATATCATTAAGATCTAAATTAAAATGGCCTATGGATTGTACGGTATCTGAATGGAAAAGCGCTTTGTATGATTTTATAAGCTCAGCCGTCTTTTTAAGATCCAGCATATTGCCTATTTCATTGTTCACATGCATTAAGCTAACCAGGGTCTTTTTATCTGAACTTTTCAGTCTGTTTTCAAGATCTTCAAGATCTACATCTCCATTACTTTTTATGTTCACATATTCCACTTCAACATCAAAACATTCCTGAAGTTGATTTACCGTGTACAGCACGGCGTGATGCTCAATTTTAGAAGTAATGATCCTCTTAACTCCAAGATCACGAACGGCTGAATTTAGAGTAAGGTTATCTGCTTCAGTCCCACCAGAAGTGAAAACGATCTCAGACGCCTTAACGTTCAATATACCTGCGACAGTTTTTCTGGCCCTTTCTATTAGAGATTTTGAAGATCTCCCGAAGCTATGGGTAGAAGACGGGTTACCATAATTTTCTTTTAAAACGCTGGTCATTTTTTCGACCACTTCCTCCCTTAACTGGGTAGTAGCTGCTGAATCAAAATACACATTTTCCATAGGGCGCAAAATTAACGGAAATAAAATAATTTCCTACTTCTCTTCCATATAAGTTTGATTCCATTATTTTTGTTCAAAAAGCATCTTCATGAGACGTTTATTATCCGGTTTTTTCCTTTTAGGTCTGCTTAGCGCTTGCGATGACGGTGATATTATTGTTACCACTTTCGATTTTGAGAACAGCAACCTTCAATTTTGTGACGGTACCAGTAAGAACGTATTTTACGCTGTTAACGACAATGACGTTTTTGAAAGTTTTTCAGTTGAATTTTCTAACAGTGATTTTTCTTTGAATGAAAATGGATCTATCAGAGAGCCCGGAATAGGTGACACAATAAGTTTCGATCTGAATAATAGCAACCGTGCGGTTTACAGGATCTATGATACAGATTTGCCTTCTGGAAACGACACTTATTTTTGCAGTGTTGTTCCCCCAAGTTCTCCTACGGTTATTGAAGAGTGGGTAAGCACTGGCGGAAAGGTTGTTCTTTATCCTGAATATAACGATCTTGCAGGTGATAGTGACATAGATGGTGATGACCTTTCTAATCTTGAAGAAAACTTTCTCGAAGAACAGGACACCGATGGAGACGGAATTCCAGACTACCTGGATATAGATGATGATGGTGATAATGTTCCTACTGAAGATGAAAGAATTGTAAATGTAGGTGATAACGTTAACGAGGATGGTGAATTAGATACAGATGAAGACGGAATTCCAAATTATTTAGATGAAGATGATGATAACGATAGAGTATTAACACGGTTTGAGGTTTCTTCCGAAGATCCAGACAATCCTTCCGGTTTTTCCAGCGTTGGAGACGGCACGGCTAATTATCTGAATGATGAGCAAACCGCTGAATTTATTCATGATGAATATATACCCCATAATATAACCAGAAATTACAGGTATGTTCTTAGAATAGATGATCTAAGCATGGGTAATCCAGACAATGGTGAAACTATAAGATTCCAGAATTATAATCTTGGAACATATGCACAAGGTGGAATCACGATTCCTCTTTGCCCATCACAGGATACAGATTGCGGCGATGATAACCCGGATGCACCTGATGAAACAGATGAAGATACTAACTAAGGATTCTGCAAAATATAGACTTCGGTCGCGCCTAAACCATATTTCTGGTAATCGGCATCATAAAATTTAATATTGGAATAACGTCCTAAGAGGTATTCCAGTTCCATTTTCAAAACTCCTTCCCCTACTCCGTGGATAAATACCACTTTCTGGATTCGCTTTTGCATAGCAAATTCCAGTTTATGTCTCGCGGTATCTAGCTGCAGGTTGAGTATTTCATGATTCGCCATCCCTCGGGAAGACTTTACCAGCTGGTTGATATGAAGGTCTACTTCCATTGGCGGAGCGCCTTTATCTTTCGGTTTACTTCTGGAAGACTGTTTTTTCTTGGGCGGTGTCTTTTCTTCTAATACCTCTTCAAAATCAAATTCCTCTACATCAATTGCATTTATATCATCTTTGATCTTGACAAGGTGGTCTGCCGGAAAACTCATAATAAAACCATCCTCAGTCTTTATTTCAACTTCATCTCCATTCGCTTTCTGTACAATCCCACTTAGGTCATCATCCAAAAGTTCTACTCTGTCACCCGGTCTAAAATCCATTATTGCCTGTCGTTTTCATTATCCTCTTTATGATCATCCTTGGTAGCCACCCAGTAATTAGTAGCGCGATAAAGGCCTAGCATGATTATTACCAGCCCCACAATTTTAAAATAAGGACTTACATCGTCTGCAGAAATGCTATATAACAATAAAGCGCCGCCAAGTACTATAAGAGTTGTATTAATCACCTGTGAGTTGTTCATTTTCAGTAGGTTAAAATATTCAAACTGGTTATTTTGAATGATTTATTGATTACATTTATGCAAATTTATGGCTTTAATGAAGCTTCCACTCCTTTTTTTGATGATTTTTAGCGCATCTGGTTTATACGCGCAGCTATTTATTGGTCCTTCAGTTAAATCTGATAGCTATATCTATGCAAAAGATCGGCTGGTTTATGTTGAAAAGGAAATCGAATTATCTGAGAATCGCAAAGTGGAACCTGCAGCCAGCATCTATCTTCGCAAAGACTCCCAAATGCTCCAGGGAGAAAAGGAAAATAACAATAATAAAGGAAACGGGAAAATATCAATTTTTCAGGAAGGAACTTCTAATGCGTATGATTATAATTATTGGTCATTACCAGTTTTAGCAGCCCTTAGCGGTAGTTTAGTAAATGATTACATTTTCGATCCTGTAAACTCCACCTACAGTAAAAATGCGAAATTGATCTCAGCTCTTGATGGGCAGAGCAATCCACTAAGTATTTCCAATCGTTGGATTTATACTTTTTCAGGTTCCAACTATTCTAATTGGGCATTTTTAGGGGATCATTTCGATCTTTTGCCCGGAGAAGGTTTTACCATGAAGGGTGTAAATGGTACAAATTTAAATGAGATTGAAGGTGTTCCTATAAACAATGGAAATGCCCAGACCTATGATTTTCGAGGATTGCCTAACGACGGAATAATAGGTTTACCAATTAAAAAAGACCAGGTACTCCTCGTTGGGAACCCGTATCCTTCAGCTCTTGATCTCAATAAGTTCTTAATAGAAAATACCTCTACCACAGGTATCGCCTATTTCTGGGATTCAAAGGAAAATGGGAATTCTCATTTACTAACTGATTATGAAGGAGGATATGGGACTTACTCTCCCGGTGTAGGTGTTTACATTCCACCGATGTTCAAAAGATATTCCAACGGTAGTGAGACAGGGGAAACGGGAAAATATTATGAAAGAAAGATCTCACCAATTGGCCAGGGTTTCATGGTGATAGGACAAAAAGATGGGACGCTAGGCTTCAGGAATTCATACCGGGTCTTTCAAAAAGAAGATCCAGCTATTTCTGTTTTCAAGTCTCATGAAATCGAAAATATTTCTCTGAATCTGGATATCGAAATAGATTCGGTTTATATGCAAAAACTGGCTCTTGTACTCAAAGATGATTCAAGCCCAGATGAAGACCATGCTTTAGACGCCAGGAAAATGAATGAGAACCCGATAGATATTAGCTGGTCGATCTCAAATAAAGCTTTTGTTATTAACGTTAGGCCCAAGTTAAATGAAGAATTAATTCCACTTAGAATCCTTCTTGATAAAGATTCAGATTTAAAATTTTCGATAAGTGATTTGAGCAATTTTAATCCAGACCGCATCTTCATTTATGATGCGAAAGATGATCTTTATTTCAGCATTAAGACCGGTTATCTGAAAATCAATCTTCTTCAGGGAGAATATAACGATCGTTTCTTTCTTAGCTTTATAGAAAAGCTACCGATGGACTCAGAGGTAGAAAATGAGAAACCATCCCTTGAAGTTAAACCGCTGAATATCTTATTGAACTCTATAGAAATTTTCCAGAACAATGCAGAAAACCAGCTTGAGGTTAGAGTTCTTTATGAGGCCGGCATTAAAAATCTAAGCCTGCATGACCTTAATGGAAAGTTATTTCATTTTGAAAATTTCAAAAACCTGGAAAAAGAATTTAATTTTCCCACTGGAAATTTGAGCAATGCTGTCTATATTGTGAAGGTAAACACCACCGATAACAGGGAATTGACAAAAAAAATAAGCATTAGAAATTGAGTAGTATTGAAGAATACATGTTACCATGCCTGAATAGATCACTTTTCGGGGTGGAATGCACTGGCTGTGGAGCTCAAAGGGCTGTTATTTTTCTTTTCAAAGGAGAATTTATGCAGGCTTTCTATATGTATCCTGCTGTGTATAGCCTTGTTTTACTCTTCCTATTTCTAGGATTTAATCTTTTTTATAAATTTAAATTCGACTACAATATTAAGATTGGACTCATAATTTTTAACGCGGTCATTATTGGTGGCGCCTACGTTTTTAAAATGATTCAAATCTTAAACTAACCAATCACAAAACTTATGGAAAAAAGAGAATTACCTAATTCAACCCTTATTTTAGTTTTCGGAATACTATCTATAATCAGCTGTTGCTGTTACGGTTTTGCCGGAATTATCTTTGGGATCATTGCCCTGGTGATGTCTAACCGTGCCATAGAAATTTATAATGCCGACCCGGAACTTTATACAGGATATCAAAATGTAAAAACTGGACGCATCCTGGCAATAATAGGTTTAGTATTAAGCGCACTTAGCTTAATTGGTACCATCTTCGCAATTTTCACTATGGGCGGACTTGATGGAATTCAACAAATGCAAGAAGAGATTTTGAGAGAATACGGAGGTTAATGATAATAATTCATAAAATAAAAAATCCCACCACACAGGCGGGATTTTTTTATTTATATCTAGTTCAATCTTATTTTTCGAATTGCTTAAGCGTCTTGATAATGATATCAACACAATCTCTCAACTGCTCTTCATTCATCACAAGAGGTGGAGCAAATCGAATGATATTACCATGGGTTGGCTTAGCTAAAAGTCCATTTTCTTTCAAAGCCATACAGATATCCCAGGCTGTAGAACTATCTTCAGAATCGTTTATAACGATAGCATTCAATAGTCCGCGTCCTCTTACCAGGTTCACGATATTAGAATCCTTGATATAATCATCCATCAATCTTCTGAAAAGTTTACCTAGTTTCCGGGCATTCTGAATAAGATGCTCATCTTTTACTACATCAAGTGCCGCAACAGCTACTGCCGCCGCTACAGGATTCCCTCCAAACGTAGAACCATGTTGTCCAGGCTGAATCACATCCATAACCCCATTATCTGCCAACACAGCAGATACCGGATAATTACCTCCGGAAAGGGCTTTTCCTAAGATCAGGATATCTGGTTTACTATAAGTTTCCTGTCTTTCACAGTGACCTTCACAAGTACAATGTCCACAAACGGCAAGTAAACCACCCGTTCTGGCGATACCAGTTTGGATCTCATCTGCCATAAAAAGAACATTATGCTTATTACAAACCTCTTTAGCTCTCATCATATAGTCATCTGAAGGTGTAAAAACACCAGCTTCTCCCTGAATAGGCTCCACTAAAAATCCAGCTACATTTGGATTCTTTTCAAGAGCGGCTTCCAGAGCATCTATATCATTGTATGGTATCTTGGTAAATCCAGGTGTATAAGGACCAAAATTTCTTCTGGCATCTTCATCATTAGAAAAAGAAATCACCGTGGTAGTTCTTCCGTGGAAGTTATTAGCACATACTACGATCTCAGCTTCTGTTTCTTTGACACCTTTACGTTCGTAAGCCCATTTACGTGCTATTTTTATAGCCGTTTCAACAGCTTCAGCTCCGGTGTTCATTGGTAAGAGTTTATCGAAACCAAAATACTCGGTCGCATATTTTTCATAAGCTCCCAGTATATCATTATGGAATGCTCTAGAGGTAAGTGCTAATTTTGAAGCCTGCTCATGCATGGCTCCAACAATTTTTGGATGACAATGCCCTTGATTAACCGCGGAATATGCAGAAAGAAAATCGTAATATTTATTACCCTCTACATCCCATACGTGAACACCTTCACCTCTGCTCAATACAGCAGGAAGTGGATGGTAATTATGTGCTCCATGTTGGTCTTCAAGTTTAATCGCTTCTTCTGAAGAGTTGATTTTAGGTAATGGCATGTTAGTTTTCGTTTTAGAATTATTGTTTTACAATTCCTTCTTTCTTCGGTTGAAAAGTAACGAAATGGGAGAGAAATCACCCCTGAAATTTGAATTCCTGCAAATTACTAAATGTTTGCTGAAAATTTCAAGCGGGCTCTCTTTAAATCTTGTTAATTATCCTATTTTTGCGCTATGGCGAGAAGAAATAAAAACAAGCTTTTTACAGAAATTGAAGTTATAGATGCCGGTGCCAAAGGTAAGGCGATTGCCAAATCACCAGATGGCAGAGTCATCTTTATAGATAATGCCGTTCCCGGTGATATTGTAGATGTGCAGACCACCCGAAAAAAGAAATCATTTTATCAGGGAACCGCAGTAGAATTTCATAAACTTTCAGATAAAAGAACCGAACCTGTTTGCCAGCATTTTGGAACCTGTGGTGGTTGCAAATGGCAGAATATGGAATATAAATTTCAGCTGGAACATAAACAGAATGAAGTTGAAAATAACCTGCGCAGGTTAGGCAAAATTGAACTTCCCGAGATCACTCCTATTCTAGGAAGCGAAGAGATTTATTTTTACAGGAATAAAATGGAGTTTTCTTTTAGCGATAGCCGATGGTTAACCCAGGAAGAGATCCAAAGCGGGGAAGATATTGAAGAAAGAAACGCCCTTGGTTTTCACATCCCGGGAATGTGGGATAAGATCCTTGATATCAAGAAATGCCATCTACAGGCAGACCCTAGTAATGCGATCAGGAATTTTGTAAAGAATTTCGCTACAGAAAACGATCTGGCTTTTTTCAATACCAGGAAGCAGGAAGGTTTATTGCGTACTTTGATGATAAGGACTACTTCTACCGGAGAGATCATGATCCTGGTACAGTTCTATGAGGACAATAAAGAACAAAGGGAATTGCTTCTAAACGCTATAGACGAGAAATTCCCGGAGATCACCTCGCTACAATATGTAGTTAATAATAAAGCGAACGATACCATTTACGATCAGGAAGTGATCTGTTTTAAAGGACGTGATCATATTTTTGAAGAAATGGAAGGTCTTAAATTCAAGATCAACGCTAAATCTTTCTATCAAACAAATTCAGACCAGGCGTATAATCTTTATAAGATCGCCAGGGAATATGCAGATCTCAAGGGAGATGAACTGGTTTATGACCTTTACACCGGAACCGGCACCATCGCTCAGTTTGTGGCTAAAAATGCTAAAAAAGTAGTTGGAGTTGAAGCTGTACCTGAAGCCATTAAAGATGCGAAAGAGAACGCTGAAAGAAATAATATAGACAATGTGGAGTTCTATGTTGGAGATATGCGTAAGGTCTTTACCCAGAGTTTTATCGATGAGCACGGCCATCCAGATGTTATCATAACCGATCCACCAAGAGACGGAATGCACAAAGATGTAGTCGCTCAAATAATTGGTATATTGCCAGAACGAATAGTTTATGTAAGTTGTAATTCTGCTACTCAGGCAAGGGACCTGGCTTTACTTGACGAGTATTATAAGGTAACTAAAGTAAGAGCGGTAGATATGTTCCCTCAAACTCATCACGTGGAGAACGTGGTATGTCTAGAAAAACGCTAGTTAAAATTGATGAAAAATAAATTTTATAAGCTACTCTTTATAGCATTGTTCTTTTCTGGCATTGCCTGTCAAAGAGATGACATTTGCCCCGAAACTACAGACACCACTCCCCTTCTTATTATTCGGTTTTATGAAAATGAAGAACCCAATGATCTTCAATCACCTCAAAATCTGAGTATAAGATCAATAGATAGCGACAGCACTAATTTTGTTATCAACACCGGGGGAGAGACACCTGTTTCATATTTTAGATTTAGCGGTGATAGTATTGCGATCCCACTTAAAACCAATGCTAATCAAACAAGCTATGTATTCACCTTGAATACTGCAGCAAATGATACCACCGCAAGAAATAGCGGAATTAGAGATACCATCAGTTTCACCTACAGTCGTAATGATGAATATATTAACCGTGCCTGCGCCTATAAAATTAATTACGTGGGCCTAAAAACATCACTGCAAAACTCTGGAGAAAACAGTGGATGGATACAGGACATAGAAATTGAACAAACAGATATTGAAGACGAAAATCAAGCCCATGTATCGATATTTTTCTAGCCTGATATTTTTTCTTTTTCTCATAGGCTCAGCTTCTGCTCAGCAAAATGCACAAGGCCAGGATTCTATTCAGTACAAAGAGAAATATGGTATTAGAGCAGGAATAGACCTGAGTAAACCATTGCGCTCGGTTTTAGATGACACTTACAGCGGAATAGAATTAGTTGGTGATTACAGGGTCTATAAGAATTATTATATCGCAGCAGAACTAGGAACCGAAGAAAGAACATTCGAAGGTGATAATATTCAGACTTTTACTACCGGAAGCTACATAAAAGTAGGTGGTGATTACAATGCCTACGAGAACTGGCTGGATATGCAGAATGCTATCTTTGTTGGCCTTCGTTATGGTTTTGCAACCTTTTCCCAAACTCTTGAGAGTTACAGGATCTACACCTCTTCAGATTATTTTGGACCGGATTTTCGTGAAGACAATGTAGAAACTACAGGTCTCACTGCCAGTTGGGCTGAAGTCATGGTAGGAGTTAAAGTAGAAGTTCTCAATAATCTTTTCCTTTCCGCGAATGTTCAGTTAAAAAGAAGGATCGGCCAAAAAACTCCGACTAATTTTGATAATCTTGCAATTCCGGGATTTGGAAGAACTTACGATAGCAGCGAGTTTGGAGCCGGTTTCGGATATTCCATCTCTTACCTTATACCCTTCTATAAAAAAGCAAGGGACTAGCTATTTTCCTGCTTGCTTTTCTTTTTAGAACCTTCGTAAAGTACGTATTTAAGCAGTCTTCCTTCGAGCGGCCCGTTATATAATTTGATCTTACGTGAAGCTCTAAGACCAACGCTTTTAATGGCGTCGAAATTGGTGGCGATGAACCAGGCATGGGTACCAGGATAATTTTGTTTTAGCGTATCCCCTATCTTTCCGTAGAATTCTTCAATATCTATTTCCAGCCGTTCCCCGTAAGGTGGATTGAAAAGCATATGCAAATAACCCTCATTTTCCTTTTCACTTTCGAAAAAACTTTTCTGCTGAATTTCTATAAAGTCTGAAAGATTAGCATTTTTTACGTTATCCTTAGCTTTCATCACTGCTGAAGGAGCCTTATCATAACCTTTGATCTTAAAGTGGAAATCTCTCACTTTCTTAAGTGCAGATTCCTCGATCTTTTCATAAAGATCTTCATCCCAGTCACTCCATTTTTCAAAAGCAAATTCCTTCCTATTCAGGTTAGGCGGAATATTACAAGCGATCATTGCGGCTTCAATCGGGATAGTTCCACTACCACACATTGGATCCAGGAAATCGCACTGGCCATCCCATCCAGACATTAACAACATTCCTGCTGCCAGAACTTCATTTATAGGCGCGATATTGGTTGCAGTACGATAACCCCTTTTATGCAGGGAATCTCCAGAGCTATCAAAAGAAACATTACAGAAATTATTCTCAATATGAATATTGATGCGTAGATCTGGAAAATCAAGATCCACATCTGGTCTTTCCCCAAACTTCTCCCTGAACCTGTCTACAATTGCATCCTTGGTCTTCAGGGCCACATATTGAGAATGCGTAAATATATCTGAATGAACAGCAGAATCTATCGCCAGACTACCTTTAACGTCCAGGAATTTCTCCCAGGGTAATCTTTTGATATTATCGTATAGTTCCTGTTCAGAATTTGCCTTGAAACTTTCATAAGGCTTCAGGATCTTAATGGCTGTTCTCAAACAAAGGTTTGCCTTATACATAAAGCCTTTATCACCAATGAAGCTCACCATGCGGTTACCCTCTTTGATTTCCATTGCACCCAAGTCAAGTAATTCTTTTGCGAGGATCGATTCAAAGCCATATAAGGTCTTTGCGATCATTCTAAAGTTATTAGCCATATTCCTTCTTTATAGAACGACAAAAATAAGTTAATTTTGTCCGAAAGTATAATTATTACAGGATAGTTCGGGATATAGTTCTGTGCTTTCCGGCAACCACCAACCATAAGTAATTTGCTAACAGATCTATATATTTATTTTCTACCGGTACTTGCCGTGATCATCGGTTATGTAATTTCAATTTTTTTGAAACCCGGTAGTTCTTCAGGTTTTAAACTTCTACTCGCCTTTAGTGGCGCCTACCTACTGGCAGTAACCGTACTGGAATTATTACCAGATGTTTACCGCGAACCAGATTCGGGAATCGGTGTTTTTATAATGCTTGGATTATTGTTGCAAATTGTCCTTGAGTTTCTTTCTAAGGGAGTTGAACACGGTCACCTTCATTTTAATCAGAAATCTACTGCTTTTCCAATACTCCTTCTTATAAGTTTAAGCCTTCATTCTCTCCTTGAAGGTTTTCCGCTAGATAAGGATAATCATCTATTACATGGCGTTGTAGTGCATAAGATCCCGGTGGCAGCGATACTTTCTGTCTTCCTGGTTCAAAGTAAGCTTAGCAAAGCAAAAGTGTTTTTATTCCTTGCTTTCTTTGCACTTATGACTCCGCTAGGTAGCTGGTTGAAAAATAGTGTCCCTGTGATTTCACAGTATTCAGATTATATAAATGCGGTGGTAATTGGTATTTTTCTACATGTTTCTACCACTATACTTTTTGAATCTTCAAAGAATCATTCCTTTAATGCCTCAAAATTAGGAGTGATCATATTAGGAATATTACTCGCTTATTTTATTTAAATGTTCAGCAGGGAGGAATCAAAGAAAATTAGGCAGGAATTCTGGACAAGCTTCGGCAAGGAATTTCCTCATAAATGGTTACTATATAATACCAAAATGAAGGAGATCCAGTTAAAATTCACCTTCGACAGAAAAGTTGCACAGGTTTCACTGGACATTGCAGATGAAGATGAAATGATAAGAGCTTATTATTATGAAAAAATGCAATCCTTGCAGAAAGTTCTGAGAACCGAATATCTACCAGAAGTTATCTTCGAAGAAAATTATGAATTACCTGAAGGAAAATTGATATCCAGGATTTATGTTCAAAAAGAGAATGTGAGTATTCATAATAAGAAAGATTGGCCTGAGGTAAAAACTTTTCTTTCTACCAATATGGTGCTTCTGGAAGAGTTTTTTAAAGATTTCAGTGATTTCATAAAAGACTGATAATACACTATAAACCATCTGAGTATTTTTATACTCTAACGTTAAGCCTTGATTGATAATCTCCCGGAGCGACCTTCTTTCGACTCTTAAATACGCGATTGAAATATGACCTGCTTTCAAATCCGCACTCCTGGTAGATCTCTTTGATGCTCTTTTCAGGATTCTGCAGTAGGCTTACCGCCAGTTTGATCCGTTCGTTATTTATAAAGTCGGTAGGTGAAATTCCCAGTTCATTTTTAAAAACCCTGTAAAAATTAGATTCGCTCATACAGGCTTTTTTGCTCAGTTTTTTTACCGATAAAGGATTGTGAAGGTTACTCCGAATATATTCTACAATAAAAGCTAGCCTGTTATTTGAGCTCAGTTTAAAGCTTTCATCGGTATAGATCCTCCTGGAATTGGTCTGGAGGATCCTGATAATAAGTTCTTCCAGCATATTATCTACAAAAAGGTCTTTAGAGGGATGATCTTCAGTGAATAAAAAAAGAAGCCGCTGTAAAATTTGATAGATTCCCACATCATTGGTGAAATGGAAATTATAATCCATTAGACTCCACTCCGTTTTTTCTGCTTTGGGCATATACTCATTCATATGCTCCAGGACTTTGGATATTTTATCCTCGGAAATTGCCATGGCGAGACAACGCGTAGGATTATTAATTTGAGCCTCTGGAAAATCTATACACATCATTTCATTTGAAGGCAGGATCAGAGATTCTCCCGGCAGAAAATTGAATGATTGCAGGTCCCTTAAATGCATGATCTTTTTTCCTTTGATCATACTTGCCAGGACCGGCTGATCAAATTTCAGTAGGACCCTTTCCGCCTTTTCATGTGTTTCGAAAATATGTAACGCCGCATTATTGAGAGTATAGGAAGTTTGATTTTCCACCAGATTTTCAAGTTTCCTGTTCTCATAGAAATCACTAGACAGATCCATATTCATTATCGTTTACGAATTAATACCGCTGAAAGCACATTCCTAAATATACAATTTAAGACCCTATTTTTTAACGATATAACAATAATTAAATGATTTGTTCATGGTATTGAGAGAATACGTCAGATGTTTTTGTGAATTATCAATTAACTTTAATAGAATTCCGGATTAACCACCGGGTGATTTCATTATTAAGATAACTTAAACTTTTAATTATTATGAGCAATGTACAAACCACAGAAAAGCAGAAGATCGAAAAGCCTAAATTCAAGGATAAATATGACAATTTTATAGGCGGAAAATGGACCGCTCCTGTAAAAGGTGAATATTTCGACAACATTTCTCCAGTTGATGGAAATTCATTTACTAAAGTTGCCCGATCTACTGAAGATGATATAAATAAAGCGATCGATGCTGCCTGGAAAGCAGCTCCTGAATGGAATAATTCTTCAGCGGCATATAGAAGTAATTTATTACTGAAGATCGCAGATGTCATGGAGAAAAATCTGGAAGATCTCGCCAGGGCCGAAACATGGGATAATGGGAAAGCGGTTAGAGAAACTCTTGCTGCCGACCTTCCATTAGCTGTAGATCATTTTAGATATTTTGCTGGAGTGATCAGGGCTGAAGAAGGTTCTGTTGCTGAACTTGATTCTAATACAGTTTGCATAAACGTAACTGAACCACTTGGTGTTGTTGGGCAAATAATCCCATGGAACTTTCCTATTCTTATGGCCACCTGGAAATTGGCGCCAGCCCTAGCTGCAGGAAATTGCGTGGTATTGAAACCAGCAGAACAAACTCCCGTTGGTATCATGATTCTCATGGAACTTATCGAAGATATTCTCCCTGCCGGAGTATTGAACATCGTGAACGGTTTTGGTGCTGAAGCTGGTAAACCCTTGGCTTCAAGTTCACGTATCAATAAGATCGCTTTTACCGGTGAAACAACTACCGGACAGTTGATTATGCAATATGCTTCAAAAAATATTACTCCGGTAACCCTGGAACTCGGAGGTAAATCTCCAAACGTATTTTTTGAAAGTATTATGGATGCAGATGATGACTATTTTGATAAATGTATAGAAGGAGCAGTAATGTTTGCTTTAAACCAAGGTGAAGTTTGTACCTGCCCTTCTAGACTCTTAATACAGGAAAGTATTTATGACAAATTCATTGAAAGGGTTATTAAAAGGACCGAAGCGATCAAACTGGGACATCCGCTAGATCCAGACACCATGATGGGTGCACAGGCATCTAATGATCAATATGAAAAGATCTTAAATTATATTAATATTGGAAAAGAAGAAGGCTGTGAAGTATTAACAGGTGGCGAAGCTGCTTTTAATGAAGGATTAGAAGGTGGATATTATATAAAACCAACTATCCTTAAAGGAAATAATAAAATGCGCGTATTCCAGGAAGAAATCTTTGGGCCTGTAGTTTGCGTAACCACCTTTAAAGATGAAGCAGAAGCAATTGAAATTGCCAATGACACTTTATATGGTCTTGGTGCGGGAGTCTGGACCAGAGACACTCACCAGGCTTATCAGATCGCAAGGGCTATAAAAGCTGGTCGTGTTTGGGTGAATAATTATCATAATTATCCTGCACATGCACCATTTGGAGGTTATAAAAAATCAGGTATCGGACGTGAAAACCATAAAATGATGTTGAGCCACTATCGTCATACCAAGAATATGCTGGTTTCTTATGATAAGAAACCAATGGGATTCTTTTAAAAATGTCTATGACTAAAAGAGTAGAAATAACAGAAGAAGCTGCAGAAATAATAGATCAGCTAAGGGAACGCCACGGCGAACTTATGTTTCATCAAAGCGGTGGTTGCTGTGACGGGTCATCTCCAATGTGCCTTGAAAAAGGCGATCTATTGCTCAATGAGAACGACGTTTGGCTGGGCACGGTCCATGGTTGTGAATTCTTTATGAGCAAAGATCAGTTTGAATACTGGAAACACACCCATCTATTAGTAGATATTACGAAAGGAAGAGGCTCAAGTTTCTCTTTGGAAATCCCGATGGGATTAAGATTTGTAATTAAATCAAGGATGTTTAAACCCGAGGAATTAGAAGATCTTGAACCCATTAAATATGGAGAACAATTTATTGATTGATGTATGAGTTTTTTAGTTTGAATTAAAAGCCGATCTGTATTAGGTCGGCTTTTTTCTATCTTCAATCTGGAATAGCTAGAAACAATAATATAAATTTGTAAGGATTAAAGTATTTAACATCAATTTGAAGAGTATAAAAATTCCAAGTCTAGAATCAGATCGCTTATTAATGAATAAGATTGAAGCCCATGATCATAAAAATATATTTATAGGGCTTTCTCATCCAGAAGTAATCAAATACTATGGAGTTCAATATTCCAGCTATGAGAGCACGCAAGAACAAATGAACTGGTATTCCAATCTTGAAAAATCTAATTCAGGAATGTGGTGGGCAATACGGCTAAAAGCATCAGGAGATTTCTGTGGCGCAATTGGAATTAATGATTATCAAAAGGAACACAATAAAGCTGAAATAGGCTTTTGGCTGCTTCCTGAATTCTGGAGAAAAGGATTCATCAACGAATCAGGAACCACCGTGATAAATTACCTGTTCAAAGAATTAAA